>PLHQ01000002.1 GCA_003138975.1 Acidobacteriaceae bacterium
CACTTTGCAACCTTATTTATAACGTAAGCGTTCGGAGTAGGCCGTATTGACAATGTGTGTGAGTCGTTCCAAGTGTCCACGAAGGAAGGATGTGGACACTTGCGAATTTAGGAAAGCCTGGACGGGGCAGATTAATTAATTTCGTCGGTGTAAATATTTTCAGTGAGCGCTTTGTCGATGGCTTGGTCGAGACGGGCGAGCAACTGGGCCAAGGTTTCGTCCTGGCGGCGGACCAGCATGGCCAGGCTATTATGTCCGTCGGTGGCCACAGCGACGCAGCCGACCGGATCTAGCACGCCGACGGTGATCTCGCCATACGTAATCAGGTCCGCAATGTTGGGCAGAGACAACGAAACAATGGCGGAGTTATCTGTGACGGCCTTCCGGTCTAGGCTGCGGGTTGGCTTGCGACCGCCAGGCTTACGGCGATGTTCCAAGGCAGTAACTCCTCGATGCGAGTGATGGGGTGGTCGGCGATGCGCGACAACACCTCGCGTAAATAGGCTTCCGGGTCCAGGCCATTAAGTTTGGCCGAACCGATCAAGCTGTAGATGGCAGCCGCACGCTCTCCTCCAGTATCTGATCCCGCAAACAAATAATTCTTCCGCCCCAAGGCGACCGCACGCAAAGCGCGTTCCGCCGCGTTGTTGTCGATCTCGATATGCCCGTCGTTCGAATAACGCAGCAACGCATCCCAGCGGGAGAGGGCGTAGCGAATCGCCGCCGTCGTATCCGACTTGCGCGAAAGCTTGGGGAGCGTCGCCTCGAACCACTGTCGCAGAGATTCGAGCAACGGTCGGGCACGGGCGTTGCGAACTTGTTGTCGCTCTTCCGCTGGCCGTCCGCGAATCTCTTTCTCGATTCCGTACAGGGCTGCGATTCGCTCCAGCGCTTCGCTCGCTACCGGCGAAGCGTGCGCCTCTTGCAGATCGAAGAACTTGCGCCGCACATGCGCCCAGCACCCCGCTTCCTGGATGCGGCCGGTTTCGTACAGTTGATTGAATCCGGCGTAGGCGTCGGCTTGCAGCGTGCCACGAAACTCGCGCAGATGCCACTCGGGATGTTCGCCTTTGCGATCCGGCGAGTAGGCAAACCACACCGCCGGCGCCGCCATGTCACCCACCGGACGGTCATCGCGAACATAAGTCCACAAGCGCCCCGTCTTGGTCTTGCCATTCCCCGGAGCCAGCACCGGCACCGGCGTGTCGTCAGCATGGAGTTTGCCGGAGGCTGTCACGTAGCGGCGGAGCACTTCGATCAGCGGTTCTAACAGCCGGCTGGTTCCGCCCACCCAGTCGGCCAGTGTCGAGCGCTCCAACTCGATGCCCTGGCGCTCGTAAATCTCCGACTGGCGATATAACGGCAAGTGATCCGCATACTTGGAGACCAGCACGTGGGCCAACAGTCCGGGTCCGGCTACACCGCGTTCGATGGGTCGACTCGGAGCCGCCGCTTGCACGATGTGGTTACACTTCGTGCAGCTCAACTTGGGCCGCACATGGCGAACCACGAAGAAGCTCGCGGGCACGCACTCCAGCATCTCGGAAACATCTTCGCCCAACTTGCGCAACCCACCGCCGCAATCCGGGCAAGCCGATTCCTTCGGTTCATGCCTTTGCGTTTGACGGGGCAGATGCTCGGGTAACGGCCGACGGGCTGGTTTTGCAGGAGTACTACTAATAAGGAGGGGAGATGCCGTGGCCGCAGACTGACTCTCCAGCTGCCCTGCACTCTCCGCTGGTTTCGCTTGCAGATCTTCCAGCCGTAACTCCAGTTGCTCAATCTGGCGCGCCAGCTTCTCCGACTTCCGTCCAAACTGCATGCGCTGCAGTTTGGCGATCAGCAACTTCAGATGCTCGATCTCGCTTTCGCGCCAGAGCAGTTGCTCGTGCTGCGCCAGGACCAGAGCTTTCAACGCTTCCGCGGGCAACAGGTTCAGATCGGGAAGCGTCGTGACTGACATGCGTGGAGTATCGCATGGACTTTCGCATTACCATCTCCTCCGCGAAAAAAAAGTTGTGCAAAAGAACCTCGCACGTTACACCGACAGTTGCGGATCCCAGGTGCGTTCCGGTCGCCGCCAGTCAATGCCTTCCAGCAGCATCGATAACTGCGCCCGCGTCAACGAAACCGTCCCGCTCGTTGCCTGCGGCCACACGAAACGTCCGCGCTCCAGCCGCTTCGAAAATAGACACAGCCCATCTCCATCGAACCACAGCAACTTGATCAGATCACCACGTCGTCCGCGGAACACAAATACTTGACCGCTAAACGGACTCTGTTCCAACTTGGTTTGCACCAGCGCGCTCAGCCCGGTGAACCCCCGCCGCAGATCGGTCACTCCCGCTGCAATCCAAACCCGCGTGTTCGTCGGTGCCCCGATCATGCCCGCAAGCACTCCAACAACACGCGCAACAAAACCGGGTCCGCACTGCCCTCGATGTGCACCTTCGCATGCTGCAGTTGGATGTGAATCGTGCCCACCGAGCATCCTACCGATGAGCCAGGTTCACGCCATGCACCTGTCCGCCGAGGCGAACTCTCCGCAGTTACTTTGACCGGCAACAGTTTGGCTCTGTCGCATCCTCCCAATCGTCCTGCTTGATACAGCCTGCGCCAGTTGAAAACCAGGTTGGCGTTGACTCCGTGCGTTCGCGCCACCAACGCTACCGACGCCCCCTCCACCAAAGTCTCTTCGACAATCCGCCGCTTCTCTTCCAACCCTCGGTGCCGCCGCTTCGCTATCACTGGTTCAGTGTAGGTGTCCATCATCGCTCCAAGTGGACACTATCGCTTGCGTCCACATCGCGAGCATGACTTCTAATTACACCTCTGTCCAGACGGCCACCGCCGGACGCTTACTTTATAACCAACTCGGAGAACCG
>PLHQ01000021.1 GCA_003138975.1 Acidobacteriaceae bacterium
TTCGGCGCGTTTTACTGGGATGCAGCTTGGATCACCGGTTTTCAGAATGCCGGTCACTTAATGGGGAGTTGGATCGGACGCCAGGGGCAGGGCGCTCAGGCCTGGACCACATATTGGTTCAGCCCGCGCAACAAACTCCAATTTGGATTCCGGCATCAGAAAGTCAGCCATGAATTTATTCCCAACGGCGGCACGCTGGCCGACGCGAACGTCCGCGCGGAGTTTTGGCCGCGATCGAGTTTCAGCCTCTCCGCGTCCGTGCAATACGAGATGTGGAATTTTCCGGTCATTGTATCGACAAAACAGTCAAATGTGACCTCCGCGGTGCAGTTCTCGTTCTGGCCCAAGGGATTTTCGCGGAAGCCTTCAAACTAATGAGTGGACGTGCCAACGAGTCCGAAAAACTAGCATTTTGGCCTTATTGCAACACGAGCGCTGGCTTTTTCCTGTGATTCAGCCTAACCTCTCCTTAACAACGTGACGGCAGTCTTGCAAATCGTGTTTGAGCCTTGTAGGTTGTTCCAGCATTCGCACTCTGCCCGCCAACCCGGCAGCGAGTTATCCGTGATGCCGTC
Organism: Acidobacteriaceae bacterium; assembly: GCA_003138975.1. Lineage (GTDB taxonomy): Bacteria > Acidobacteriota > Terriglobia > Terriglobales > Acidobacteriaceae > Sulfotelmatobacter. Next base: position 576 of record PLHQ01000021.1, read on the forward strand.
CCCACATACCAATCTCGACATCTCAGGTGCCAATATCGACATCTCAGGTGCCAATATCGACATCTCCCTTCGTTTCAGTTCACTTTCTGCGGCAATTTGAGAACGATGATAATCAACAATAGCGTCCATCACCGAAACATTACGCTTGGTCTGGGGTTGATTCTCCCGAGATGCTCCTTGAGGAGCATCTCGGTGTTTGCGCGGACATCACTAGGGGCTAGACAAACCTAACAGGAATGGGTATTTAATATAACCGACAACGTTGCCAGGGGGGCAGAAGTGAGAATGTATGATTCGCAGTCGCCTTAGTTTTGCGCGTTTATATTTGAGAATTCTGACCCTGTTGTTACCGGCGTGCGCCTATTTTATCGCGGTCAAGGTGCGCTTCGGGTTCAACCTTTTGCTTTCGCGAACGGCCCCCGCCGGGCTTCCTTCCTATTGGGGAATTCTCCTGCTCACCACCATTGTCTGGGCAATTGCCGCCGAAGAATCAGAGTTGTGGAATGTTGAGCAGTTGTATGCTCCCGGTGGGAAAAGCCGGCGACTGCTGGAAGCCTTGGCATTTACTTATGCCGTAGTGATGGCGGTTGGATTTCTATACCGCCAAGCAAGTTATTCGCGCGTCGTGATCGCGATTAGTGCGATCGCTTTGTTCGTGCTGGCGACCATCACCCGCATCGCCTTCCGGGTATCTCTCGAATTGGTGCGCAAGGATGGTAGAAACGAAGTCAAGATTCTGGTGGTTGGCACCGATCGCTTCGCTCGGCGTGTCGGAACGTCGCTTCTGCATGGCGAGGTGCTCCCCTGCAGGATTGTTGGCTTTGTGCGGCTTCCAGATCAGGAAGTTGCTGTAGACGGGCCCGTATATGAACTGGATCAGATTCCGGTGTTCTCCAATGGGAACTCGATCAACGACATCATCATTGCTCTGCCTGCCGCTCGTCTAAGCGATGTCCAGAAGATCGCGCCCGCCCTGGAAAAACTCTGTGTCCCCACGCGGGTCGTCATCGATCTGGGCGAAGGAGTCGTCCTCCGCGACCGACTGATCGACTTGGGCGGGATCCACATGCTCGATCTCCGTCCCACTCTGGCGGAGACCGGTTCTTACCTGTTCCAGAAGCGCATATTCGATGTGGCCTTCTCAGTGCTTGTTATGTTGCTCACGCTCCCGATTACGCTGCTCATCGCTCTCGCCATAAAATTAGGCAGCCGAGGTCCAATCTTCTTTGTTCAAGACCGCGTGGGGTTGAACGGACGAGTCTTCCGAATGTTCAAGTTTCGGACCATGAAAGTAGGTAGCTGCGAAGAAGGAGATACGCGTTGGACCTGCGAAAAAGATCCGCGCCGGACTACGGTTGGTACATTCTTGCGCAAAACGAACCTCGACGAACTGCCCCAATTTTTGAATGTGCTGCAAGGCGACATGAGCATCGTCGGCCCTCGCCCGGAGCGGCCCTTTTTTGTAGAAAGGTTCCTGGAAGAATTCGATCGTTACAACTCTCGCCACATGTTCAAGGCTGGAATCACCGGATGGGCTCAGGTCAACGGTTGGCGCGGGGACACTTCAATCGCGAAGCGCGTGGAATACGATCTGTACTACCTTCGCAACTGGAGTTTAACCTTCGATCTGCAAATCATCACCCTGACTTTGTTTCGAATGTTTACCAGCAAGAATGCTTACTGATGCCTGGAGCCGGGGTCAAGACAAGGTCAGAAACGAATCGTCAATTCTGTCTACACCCAATCACTATTTTGCCTTGACCTCAGAAAAACCGGCTTCAACCAGGTCGGCCTCAAGACGCCCACTTTTTCCTAAATAGCAGTTTTGGTGAGATTTCAAGAAACGCGCATGATAGCATGATTCTCCACGGGGCCAAGGGTTGCCGGATTGTCCTTGCCGCTGTCGTGTTTCTCTGGCCTGCTTGCGGTCTCGGCCAGATCCCCCCGTCTGGATGCAACGCAATATTCAAGGCGTTCAAAGATTGCACTTTGGCGGGGAAAGATGCCATTCCAGGTATCCCAACCTTCCAAAGCTATGCTTTGACGGGAAGTTTATTGGACAATAAGGATCTGGACGCCCAAAGATTTCACCCGGCAACAGCCGACGATGCGGCCACCGGAACCTCTGCGGAACCCGACAAGCAGGGTTTTCATTGGGGCCGCGCCTTGACCGAATCGGTTACCTTTCTCTTGATCGAGCAGGCATACGTTGTGCACACCGACTTCCGATGGGTGGTGTCTGAAAACGGAATACCCTTCAATCATTATTGGCGCGATTACAAGCAGTCGCTCTCCGAGTGGACGCAGTCTGGCTGGGACGACGGCGACCCCAATTGGTTCGGGTATGTGGGGCATCCGATTCAAGGGGCTCTGACCGGCTTCATCCAAATCCAAAATGATCCTAAGTCTGAGAAACTGGAGTTCTCCAAGACCAAGGCCTATTGGAAGAGCCGCTTAAAGGCTGCGCTATGGAATGCCGTTTACAGTACGCAGTGGAATCTCGGACCTTTGAGTGAGGTCACAGTTGAGAAGTATGGCTCGAAAGACAGGTTGCCGTGGAACGCGAACGGATCATATCCCTGCAACACGAACCATTGCTATACCGGCGTGGGCCAGATCGACGTTGTGATGACGCCCTTGGGTGGCACGGGCTGGTTGATCGGCGAAGACTTCCTAGACAAGAAGATTGTGCGCCGTGTAGAGGAAGCTACGCAGAACCGTTTTCTGATTGACACCGTCCGAGTTGCTCTCAATCCAATCCGCTCAGGAGCCAATATGCTTCACGGAGAGCACCCCTGGTATCGCGCCTCCCGCGATGGTCAAGAAGTGAGCTCTTTCGTTGACCAGAAATCTACCGCGCCGGCTGATGAGGTCCCGAATGCGCGAGTCCCCAATCATGGAAACGTATTTTTCGGATACACCCACGCGGGAGCATCTCAGTGCGAAGTACCCGCTTTCGGCACCTCAACCGCTTGCGATCCACTTTCCAGCGCAAGCTCTAACCTGAGCGGCTGGAACACATCGGTGGAGAAGATGTATCTTCGCTATTTTGGAGCGATTGCTGATTTCAGCGGACAGTATGGCGGTGTGAGCCAGACTAATTTCCTGTTCGGTTTGCGAGGGGGAGCTTCGATTGGAAGATTCCGGCCGTTTGGGCAGGCCATGATCGGCGCCGTGCGCGTACGGGAAAATGCCTCCACAGGAGCGACGTCCGATACGTCTTTTGCTGAAGATCTGGGCTTGGGACTCGATTTGCGACTGATGCGGCTGCTGAGTTGGCGCAACCAAGTCGATGAACTCAAGACCGGGTCGCCCGACTTCGAGAGGCGTAACCTTCGCCTGTCCTCCGGCGTCGCTCTCCGATTTTAGATTTCCTCTAACCAGCTTCCGCACTCTGAGGAGGTTCTCTTGAATTCACTTCGCTCTTTTGTGGCATATCTGGCACTGCTGAGCATCGCTCGACTCGCCGTGGCACAGTCGACGCCCACTGCCGCTCCCGAGAGTGCCCGCCTTGCCGGCTACTCTTCGCAATCCTCCCAAACGGAGCGCGACTGGGAGAAGAAACTCCAGACCGGCATAGTCTCGGATAACCTGCGTCAGAACATGCAGCGGTTAAGTGCGCGGCCGCACCACGTGGGTTCTTCATATGACAAAGACAATGCTGGGTGGATCCTCGCGAAGTTCAAGGAATGGGGATTCGACGCGCATATCGAGACCTTCACAGTGCTCTTCCCGACGCCCAAAGAGCGTACCGTTGAAATGCTCGAGCCCAGCAAATTCCGAGCCAAGCTGCAGGAACCCCCGGTTCCAGGCGACGCGACCTCCAATCAAACCGCCGAACAGTTGCCTACTTACAACGCGTACTCCATCGACGGAGACGTGACCGCGCCGCTGGTCTACGTGAACTACGGCAACCGCGAAGATTACGAGCAACTGGACCGTCTGGGGATTTCCGTCAAGGGCGCCATCGTGATCGCGCGCTACGGCGAGGGTTGGCGTGGCATCAAGCCGAAAGTTGCGGCCGAGCACGAGGCCATCGGCTGCATCATCTACTCCGATCCCAAAGACGACGGTTTCTTCAATGGTGACGACTATCCCAAGGGCGGCTGGCGCCCGCGCGAAGGCGTGCAGCGCGGCAGCGTCATGGATACGGATTATCCCGGCGATCCTTTGACTCCCGGAGTCGGCGCCACTCCCGACGCCAAGCGGCTCGAAATCAAGGACGCGAAAACCATTACCAAGATTCCCGTTCTGCCAATTTCCTGGGGAGATGCGCTGCCGCTGCTTTCCGCTTTGCAGGGGCCGGTTGCGCCAGAGGGTTGGCGTGGAGCCTTGCCCATCACCTATCACATTGGCCCCGGCCCCGCGAAAGTTCATCTCAAAGTGGCTTCGAACTGGGACTTGAAGCCAGTGAATGACGTGATTGCGACCATGCGCGGATCCGATGCCCCCGATGAATGGGTGATCCGTGGAAATCATTTCGATGCCTGGGTGAATGGCGCAGACGATCCAATCTCGGGAATGGTAACGGTTTTAGAAGAAGCTCGCGTGCTCGGCGAGCTGCATAAACAAGGATGGAATCCGAAACGGACGATCATCCTTTGCGCGTGGGATGGCGAAGAACCGGGGCTACTGGGCTCAACCGAGTGGGTCGAGACTCATGGCGACGAACTTCAAAAACACGCAGTCGCTTACATCAATTCTGACAGCAATGGCCGGGGCTTCTTCCGCGCCGGCGGCACGCATGACCTGCAGCACCTCATTAACGATGTAGCCCGTGATATTCAAGATCCCGAGAAGCACATTTCCGTCGAACAACGGGCGCGTCTGCAGCAGATTGCCCGAGCACATAACGCCGAGGAGCGGACTGAGATCAGAAAAAGCAACGATGTGCGGATCAACGCGCTGGGAGACGGTTCGGACTACACCGCTTTCATGGATCATGCCGGCATCTCCGCTCTCAACATCGGTTACGGGGGAGAGAACGATGCCGACTCCTACCATTCCATCTATGACGATTTCTACTGGTACACCAAGTTTGTGGATACGGATTTTTCCTATGGCCGTGCGCTCGCACAAACCGGTGGAACTGCGGTGATGCGATTGGCCGATGCCGATTTGATTCCCTACGAGTACAACGCGGAGGCGGAAACTATCGAGCGTTATGTGAAAGACCTGGAGAAACTGTTGAAAGACAAGCAGGAGGAAATCACCGAACGAAATCTGGAACTGAAAGAGGGCGTCTTCTCGGCGACAGCCGACCCGCGCAAAACCTATGTCTCCCCTCCGGCGAAGCAGGTTCCACCGTTCATGAACTTTGCTCCCCTCAAGAACGGAGTCGAGGCGATCAAGAACAGTGCGGAACGGTATCAGGCGGCGTTTGCCAGGTGGCAGGCCAGTGGAATCCCTTTGCCAGCCCGGACTGCCACAGCTCTGAATGGGGAGCTAATCCAGATTCAGAGAACCTTCCTCACCGAGAAAGGCTTGCCGGAGCGGCCGTGGTTCAAGCATCAGGTCTACGCTCCCGGTGCATACACCGGTTACGGAGCCAAGCCGATTGCTGCGGTTCGTGAATACATGGATCAGGAAAAATGGAACGAAGCTGATGCCCAGGTTCCCCTGGTGGGTCAGGTACTGGAGAACGTCGCCGCAGCTATCGGCAAAGCTGCGGATGATCTGGAGAAAGCGCTGAGAACTTCCGGCGTGATCGCCGTCACAAAGTAAGGATGCACAGTTACCCTATCCCCCGCCCTTTCCGCAGCGTTTTTGTGCCAAAAAGTCACCCTCAGCTGTGATTCCCGGTACTGCAGCAGCCCTATACCGGCGAGAAGATATCAGGTAAGACGATCTCCGCCGGAGGGATAGCTATGAAGAGAATCTTGATTCTTGGTGCTGCAGGCAGGGACTTTCATAATTTTAATGTCGTCTTTCGGGATGATCCCAACTTCCAGGTTGTCGCATTCACTGCCACTCAGATTCCCGACATTGCCGGCCGACGATATCCGGCGGAACTCGCCGGACGGCTGTATCCCGAAGGCATTCCCATCCTCGAAGAAAAAGATATGGAAAAGCTGGTCGCCGAATACGAGATTGATGCCGTGGTGTTTTCCTACAGCGATGTTTCCCACCAGAACCTGATGCATCTCGCTTCTCGCGCGGTGGCCGCGGATGCAGACTTTTGGCTTCTAGGAACCGAGCACACGCAACTTCGGTCGTCGGTCCCGGTCATTTCCGTATGCGCCGTGCGAACTGGATGCGGCAAGAGTCCGGTCTCGCGCCTGGTCGCCGAAGAGTTGCTCCGCCAGGGACGAAAAACGGTGGTGATTCGCCACCCCATGCCTTACGGAGACCTGGCGGCGCAAGCCGTCCAACGTTTCGCCAAGATGGAAGACCTCGACCTGCAGCAATGCACCATTGAGGAACGCGAAGAGTATGAACCGCACATCAGCAGAGGAACCGTGGTCTACGCGGGAGTGGACTACGAAAAGATTCTGCAGCAGGCGGAGAAAGAAGCGGATGTCATCTTGTGGGATGGGGGCAATAACGATACTCCCTTTTATGCCTCCGACCTGGAAATCGTTGTGGTCGACCCGCACCGTGCGGGACATGAACTGTCCTACTTCCCCGGAGAGGTCAATTTCCGGCGTGCCGATGTGATCGTGATTAACAAGGTCGACACCGCCTTCCAGCGGGACCTCGAGACCGTTCGCCATAACATCAAGCTGCACAACCCCAAGGCAACTGTTTTTGAGATGGCATGCCGGGTCTCTGTTCCGGAGCCGTCACTGGTGAAGGGACAGCGCGTGCTGGTTGTGGAAGATGGTCCCACACTGACTCACGGAGAGATGCCCTACGGAGCCGGAGTGGTCGCGGCGCGGCAATGCGGCGCAGCAGAATTGGTGGATCCGCGGCCCTATGCTGTGGGCTCCATCCGTGGCACTTACGAACGCTACGGGCATTTGACGAACCTTTTGCCCGCCATGGGCTACAGCGCCCTGCAACGTCACGAATTGGAAGAAACCATCCGCCGTACTCCCTGTGATCTGGTGCTGATCGCTACTCCCATTGACCTTGCGCGGGTGATCAAGCTCGACAAGCCGAATCTCCGCGTGACCTACGAAGTGGAAGAACTCACCAAGCCCGGTCTGGCCGAAATGCTTGTCCAGTTCACGCACGAGCACGAGCCAGCTCTGGCAGGAGCCGGAAAATGAATGGCAAGGATTTTCTCTTGATCCGAGACTTCTCGCCCTCGGAGATCCAGTACCTGCTCGTTCTTGGCCGTCAGGTTAAGGCTGACCCCACTGCTTTTAGCAACTCTCTGAGGCGCCAGACCCTGGCCATGATCTTCGAAAAACCCTCTTTACGGACGCGGGTCAGTTTTGATGTCGGCATCCAGCAGTTGGGCGGTTTTTCCCTTTATCTCTCTCCTGCCGAGATCAATCTTGGCAAACGCGAGTCTGTGTACGACGTGGCGAAGAATCTGGAACGTATGGTGCAAGGCATCATGATCCGGACCTTTGACCACGAAGTGGTGGTGCAGATGGCGCGGTACGCCAGCATTCCCGTCATCAATGGACTCACCGACTACGTTCATCCCTGCCAGGCGATGGCAGACTACCTGACCATCTGGGAGGCGCAAGGCAATCTGGAGGGTCTCAAAATCGCCTTTGTGGGGGATGGCAACAACGTGGCGCGTTCACTGATGTTTGCCGGAGCCCAGCTGGGCGCGCAGGTTTGGCTGGCCACGCCTCCTGGATACGAGCTCGATGCGGAGTCCGTGCAGTGGGCTTGCGACCGCGGCGGCGAGACCGGTGGCACTTGCACGCTGACCAATGATCCGGAAGAGGCAGCCTCCGGCGCGGATGTCATCTATACCGATGTCTGGGCAAGCATGGGGCAGGAGGCCGAAGCAGAGAAGCGCAGGCATATCTTCCTTCCTTATCAGGTCGATGGAACTTTGTTCCGCCGCGCCAAGCGGGATGCCATTTTTCTGCATTGTCTGCCGGCGCACCGCGGCGAAGAAGTCACCAATGAGGTTATCGACTCACCGCGGTCGCTAGTATTTCAACAGGCGGAGAACCGGCTGCACGCCCAAAAAGCAATCATGCTGGAATTGATGAAAGGCGAATTCGTCAAATTGCCGGGACTTTTGGAGTTGCAAGAGTTGATGCACGTGTAGCAACAGTGACTACAACTCGTAGGCCGCTTATGAAGACCATGCTCCTTGCCGTTGGCGGAAACTCCCTCATTCGCGCGGGCGAAAAGGGAACCATTGCCGAGCAACGGACCAATGCCCGACGGACGGCGGTGCAAATCGTCCGATTGATCCGTGGCGGTTTCCGAATCGTGCTCACGCATGGCAATGGTCCGCAGGTGGGGGCGGCGCTTCTGCGTTCGGAACGAGGAGCGAGCCAGGTTCCCGGTCATCCGCTCGACGTGTGCGGAGCATCGACCCAGGGTGAGATCGGATATCTTCTGGAGCAATCGTTGCAGACCGAACTGCAGCAGGCCGGTCTCCACGCCCCGGTTGCCACTGTTCTCACCCAGACCCTCGTGTCGGCTGACGATCCGTCAATGCAGCATCCCAGCAAACCGATCGGCCCTTTCTATTCGCGCGCCGACGCCGAGGAACGCAAGCGGCTCTTAGGGTGGGAGATTGTGGAGGACGCGGCGCGCGGTTATCGCAGGGTCGTTCCGTCACCGGAGCCGGTTGACATTGTTGAACTGGAGGTCATTCGAGATCTGGTCGAGCAGGGTGTAATTGTCATCGCGTGCGGAGGCGGAGGCATTCCCGTGGTCTTGCAGCATGGGAGATTGCAGGGCGTGGAAGCCGTCATCGACAAGGACCGCGCCTCCGCGCTGTTGGCTTCCCGCCTCGGCGCTGATCTGTTTGTTATTTCTACTGACACCGACTACGTGTACCTGGATTACAAGAAGCTCACGCAGCATCCGCTTCGGCAAGTCACCGCGACGGAGTTGGGCGATTACGCGAGAGCAGGCCATTTCCCTCCTGGAAACATGGGCCCCAAAATCGAATCCGTGTTGCGTTTTCTCCGCGACGGCGGCAAGGAAGCCATCATTACTTCTTGCGAAAATCTGTGCCAGGCGGTCCTCGGATCAGCTGGAACACACATCTTTCCCGATCACAACCTCGCGGAGATCGAGCGGAACGCCGAGTTGCATCTCCCGGTGGGAGGACGATGATGCCACACCCAGCTATCAACCCGGCCAAGCCAGGCCCGCCTGCTTTGGAATCGATAAGAGGCGGGATCGCCTTGAAACATGTCGTCGAGTCTCAGCAATTCACGGTTCCGCTGCTCATGGAATTATTCGAGCGGTCGCGAGGNNGCACCTTCTACCCGGACTCGTTTCTGTTTCGAGGCTGCCATGCATCGACTCGGCGGCCGGGTCTTGTCCACAGAGAATGCCGGCGTGTTTTCGTCGGAGGTGGAAGGCGAGCAGGTGGAGGATTCCATCCGGATTATCGGAGGTTATTCTGATGTGATTGTAATCCGCCATCCCGAAGATCACGGTGCACGCCGCGCCGCGGAAGTCTCGCCAGTGCCGGTAATCAACGCGGGGGATGGCAACGGCGGCCAGCATCCGACCCAAGCCTTGCTCGATCTCTACACGATTTACCGCCAGCGTCCGCTGGATGGCCTCAGCGTGGCCATCATCGGCGAACTGGACAGGGGACGTACGGCGCGATCGCTGGCGTATCTGCTGGCCAAGTTTGAACGGGTGAAGATGTTCTTCGTCAGTCCGCCACAGCTGCAGATGAAGCCGGACATCCTCGATTATCTCGATGAGCACAACGTCCGCTACGAACTGGAGTCTGATATCGACCGCGTGATCGCCGAAGTGGATGTGGTTTACCAGACCCGAATCCGCCCCGAACGCGTTCGAGATGTGAATGGCCTCAAGCGTTATGCCATCGATTCGACAACCGTTGAGCGCATGAAGCCGGACGCGCTGATCCTTCATCCCTTGCCCCGCACGGTTGAGTTAGACAAGTCAGTCGATGCCGATCCCAGAGCCATGTATTTCCGTCAGGCCAGGAATGGGCTTTATGTGCGGATGGCTCTGTTGACCATGCTGTTGGAGAAAGAGCAGTCCGCGCCGAGTCCCTGGGGCCCATGAACAAGAGGACCGCGAATCCGCCAGCTTCCAACTATTTCTACTCGTTGAAAGGATCTTATGACGACTCAATATATCGAGAAACCCTTACGCACTCAGGACTATGTCGAACTCGAGAACCACTATGGCGCTCATAACTACCATCCGCTCGACGTAGTCATCGAGCGCGCCGAAGGCGTCTGGGTCTATGACGTCGAGGGCAAACGTTACCTCGATTGCCTGGCTGCGTATTCCGCGGTGAATCAAGGACACTGTCACCCCAAAATTCTGCAAACTCTTGAGGAGCAGGCCCGGAAGGTCACTCTTACTTCGCGCGCATTCCGGAACGAGCAACTCCCTCTGCTCTGTAAAGAACTCCATGAATTGACCGGCTTCGACATGGTGCTCCCCATGAACTCAGGCGCGGAGGCTGTCGAGACCGCGATCAAGACGGCTCGCAAGTGGGGCTACAAGGTCAAGGGCATTCCGCGCGACCAGGCGGAGATTATTGTCTGCGCCAACAATTTTCATGGCCGCACCGTCACCATCGTGAGCTTTTCCACCGACGAGCAATATCGCGATGGCTTCGGCCCGTTCACCCCAGGGTTCAAAGTGATTCCCTTCGGCGATGCTCGTGCTCTCCGCGAAGCCATCACGCCCAACACCTGCGCCTTTCTGGTAGAACCCATTCAGGGCGAGGCCGGAATCGTCATTCCTCCCGAAGGATTTCTCCGGGAAGCGGCNNGAATCACGCCCGATGTCCTGATCGTTGGCAAGGCGCTCGCCGGCGGATTTTATCCGGTCTCAGCCGTATTGGCCTCGCGCGAGATTCTCGGCGTCTACAATCCCGGAGACCATGGCAGTACCTTCGGCGGCAATCCCATGGGCTGCGCCATCGCGCGCACCGCGCTTCGCGTCCTCATCGAGGAGAGGATGGTGGAACGTTCCGCCGAGCTCGGCGCTTATTTCCTAACGTTGCTGCAAACCCTGCGCAGCTCCGACCTCAAAGAAGTTCGCGGCAAGGGCTTGTGGATCGGCATCGAACTCCGCAGCCCGGCGCGCCCCTACTGCGAGGCGCTCAAAGAAGAAGGAATTCTATGCAAGGAAACGCATGACCGGGTGATCCGCATCGCCCCACCTCTCATCATCCGCCGTGAGGAGATTGACTGGGCCTTTGAGCAAATCGCAAGAGTGATTCAGAAACATTGAGCAGCGAACTCGAATATCCCGCAACCTACGCTTCTCGACTCGCCGTGCTCCTCTATTGCTACGTTTCCAAAATGGTGGATTTGTGTAATCGAGAGAGATTACGCCAAGAGGACTACGCCAAGAAGCTTTGGCCCGAGCGCTGCGCCGCCCCGAGGCGGATTGTTTGCCCGGATGTCCTTCTGACATCTACCCCGGTTTTCCAGTTGCCTGTAAGTTCTGTGTCCTGTGCCACTCCCCCAGTTGAAAACTCGCCGCCTCTCCGCGACTGTCGTTCCAGCGGTCGCGCTGGCCCTGGTAACAATGCTGCCGTTACGCGTGCGAGCAGCCGCGAACGAACTCAGTTTCTCGCCAACCAGCCTACATTACGGCGACGTCGTGGTGGGCCAGACTCGAACTCTTCCCGTCACCGTAACCAACCACGGTAAATCGAGGGTAACGATTTCGGGCATGGATTCGAGCGATGGCAAGTTCAAGGTCTCGAAACCGAAGCTGCCGGCGGTTCTGGCCGCAGGAAAAAGCCTTAAGGTAAACGTGACTTTCGCGCCCACTGCGAAAGGTTGGTTGGGCGCGCATGTCACCGTTCTCAGCAACGCCTCCGACCGGACCCTTACCCTGGACGTGGGCGGTACCGGTGTGAGCACCGAGGGCAAGCCTAAGCTGACCATTGCCCCCGCCACGCTCAGCTTTGGCAAAGTGGGTGTGGGAAGCACCGAGACGTTGACGCTTGGACTGAGCGCCACTGACGGAGGCGTAACCATTTCTTCGGTATCCAGCAGCAGTTCCCAGTTTGCCGTGCCAGGTGTGGCGCTGCCCTTGACGATCCCTGCGGGACACGAACTGTCCCTGAACGTCACGTTCACGCCGCAGAACAGCGGGAAAAAGTCAGCTACGCTCTCGTTTGCCAGCAATGCCGAGAATTCCCCAGCGTCCGAGCCTTTGGCCGGTACGGGTACCGCGCCTTATGTCACCCTTTCCTGGAACGCGAGCACGTCGCAGGTCTCGGGATACAACATTTACCGGAGCAAGTCTCGGACCGGTTCTCTCACCAGAATCAATTCGAGCCTTGATCCAGACACCACCTATACGGATGCAAATGTAGTCAGCGGCAGTACCTACTACTACGCAACTACAGCGGTGAACTCAAGCGGGCAAGAGAGTGGTTACTCGAACCGGGTAGAGGTGGCGATTCCGTAAATTGCCGCGCCCTCGACGTGATCGCTCGCACGTTTATGACTGACCCTCGCCAGATGTTCATGCCACGTCGAGCACACGTTCTCGGATAGCCGCGCCGAGAGAAGAGCTCTCTACACCGCCGCAAACATCCGCTTCTGCGCCTGCGCCACCAGGCTTTCGAACTGCGTGTGATCCAGGCAAAGGGCATGCTGCCCATAGCGGGCATCCTTGCCGACCACGTGCCAGTAAGGCATCCAGTAGAATTGTTTGCTCTCCTGAGCCCCTTGCAGCACAACGAGGAACGGATAGTAAGTGACTTCCTCTTCCTCCTCGCCCAGCCAGGACTCCAGCTTTTCGGGAAGAAACGCGTGCACCACTTTGAAGTCGCCGTCACCCACGCCTAACTGAAAGTCGAGGGACACATGCAACTCCCTCACACTCCCGCAGACGGGACAGTTTTCCGGATCGGACTTGGAAAATTCATATAGCGCATCGAACAGCCTTTGGAAGGTAGAAATCTTCTTATGACACTGCGTGCAGTAATAATATTGCGCTGCCACGTGTGAGCCTCCTTTTCCTTCACCGACAACATCTATACGGCAAGAGTAGGTTCCCTCCAAGCTAAAGGAGAGCAGCAAATGAGACTTCTGTCCGTATGTTTGGTCACATGCTCCTGTGATGCAGGTCGTCGCTTACCTTTTCGCCGCGGGATAAGCTAAAGCGTTTCGATGGGAGCGCACGTGCGCGAGATCGTCAGACAGCTGTGGCCCGAGCTCGATTGGATTGAGAATCTCCAACTGCGCGAACAAGTGACGCAGGTCTGGATCAAAGCCCTCGAGCGCAGTCCTCTCCAGCCGGAAGATCTAAGTCAGATTCCCTTCACGCTGCTGGTTCCGAACTGTCCCATCACTTTCATGGAACATAAACGCTGCGTGGTGCACATCGCGCGCGCCAGCGCCAGGGCGATGCGCGAATTCATGGGACGCGCCTTACCCGTCGATATGGATGCAGTGATCGCCGGTTCGATCCTAGCCGACGTGGGCAAGTTGCTCGAATACGAACTCGGGCCCGATGGCAAAAGCCGGCAGAGCGAGCGCGGCGAAGCGTTGCGGCATCCGTTCACCGGAGTTGCACTGGCGCTCGAGTGCGGCGTTCCGGACGCTATCTGCCACATCATCGCGGCCCACGCTGGCGAAGGCGACTTGGTCAAACGCACCACCGAGGCTTTCATTGTGCATCACGCTGACTTCATGGCGTTCCTGCCCTTCAAGAATCCCAAGAACATCAAGGTGACACCATAAGGAGGAACTCCTTGTCCGCAACGAAATCGATTGCCGCCCCGAAGGAAACCGTCACTGCCAAAATGTCCCGCTGGGCCGCTGGCCTGCAGTATGAGCACCTCTCGCAAGACGCGATCTATCAAGCGAAGCGTTTTCTCCTCGATTCCTTCGGTTGCGCCCTTGGCGGCTATCAGCAGCACGACGTAAAGATCGCTTTGGAAGTTCTCGGCGAGGTAGCCGGACGTGGCCCCGCCACAGTGATTGGCACGGGCGAGCGGATCGATCCCGTTTCCGCGGCGCTGGCCAACGCACTGATGATCCGATGCATGGATTACAACGACATTTATTGGAAGCAGGACCCCTCTCATCCCTCCGACATTTTCCCTGCGGCGCTGGCGTGCTGCGAGCGGGCCGGCAGCAGCGGCAAGGAATTGATTGTCGGTCTGGTCTTGGGCCACGAGTTCGAGATGCGTTTTTGCGAAGCTGCATTTCCCGGTATCCGTGAGCGGGGATGGCATCATGCCACGCTGACCGCGTTTGTTTCTCCCATCGTCGCCGGACGAGCCCTCCACCTGTCATGGGAGCAGATTCAGCACGCCATCGGCATTTCCGCCAGCCGCCACTGCACCCTGGGTGCAGTCACTGCGGGCAAGCTGACCATGATGAAAAACACGGTCGACCCGATGGCCACACAGAGCGGCGTGTTTGCGGCCCTGCTGGCGGAGAGAGGCTACTCCGGGCCCGAGCACGTGGTGGACGGCAAGGAAGGCTTGACTCACGTCTTCGGTACGGAATGGAAGTTGAATCTTCTCACCGATGGCCTCGGCGACTCTTGGCGCATCACGCAATGCGGGATGAAGGCATTTCCTACCGAAGCTCTGACGCATACGCCGATCTCGGCCGTGCTCGATCTGGTCAAGACGAACGATCTGCATCCCGAGCAGGTGGAGAAGATTCAGATTCGGTCGTTGGCGCGTGCCGCCGATATCCTGTCCGATCCCAGCAAGTACGATCCGCACACCAGGGAGACGGCAGACCACTCGCTGCCCTACGTGATTGCGGCGGCGTTGGTAGAGCGGAAGGTCACGCCGGTGCAATTCACCATGGAAAAAATCATGGACCCGAAGATCCGGGCGCAACTGAAGAAGGTGGAAGTGGTTGCGGATCCGGAGATTGAGAAAGTGTTCCCCGCATTACAAAGAGTAATCGTGAATATGACAACTACCGATGGACGCACGTTCAGCAAGCAGCTTGACTTTCCCAAAGGCGATCCGCGAAATCCACTCACGGATCAGGAAGTGGAAGAAAAATTCGGTGCGCTCGCCGAAGGTGTGCTTTCGACCGGAGCGCAGAAAAGACTGAAAGAGGCGATCTGGAATCTGGAGGACAGCGACTCGATCCGCAAGCTGATGGCGCTGATGAAAGCAGACGCCCAGAAAGAAACTGCCAAGATCAAAAGCAAAGTGAGATCGCGAGTGAATGGCAAGAAACATCGAAAAACTGTATTGGTGTAGACCCATTCATTGAAGTGCGGTCAATCTTGCCCCAGGAGTTCACCATGGCCCAGACCATCGTTGAAAAGATCGCGCAAGCCNNACCTGGCTGAGGGGCCGAAGCGGGCTCTGCGTGCCGGTGATTTCGTTTCCATCCGTCCTTTTCATGTGATGACGCACGACAACACTTCAGCCGTTATGAGTAAGTTCAAAGCAATCGGCGCGAAAAAGATTTGCCAGCCCAAACAGCTTGTCTTTGCCCTCGATCACGACATCCAGAATCAGGATGAGGTCAACCTGAAGAAATACCGCTCGATCGAGGCCTTTGCCAAAGAACACGGAGTCGATTTCTATCCCGCAGGTGCGGGCATCGGCCACCAGATCATGGTGGAGCGCGGTTATGTTGTGCCGGGATCGTTTGTCGTCGCCTCCGATTCGCACTCGAATATGTACGGAGCGCTCGGCGCCATTGGAACGCCCATCGTACGCACCGATGCGGCTGCGGTGTGGGCCACGAGCGAATTCTGGTGGCAGATTCCGCGGTCCATCCAGGTTGTGCTGGAGGGCAAGCTGCGTCAAGGTGTCAGCGGCAAAGACGTGATCATCACCTTGTGCGGCCTCTTCAACCACGACGAGGCACTCAACGCTGCGATTGAGTTCATGGGGCCGGGCGTGGCCAGTTTGTCGATGGATGCACGATTCTCCATCTCGAACATGAGCACCGAGTGGGGACCGTTGGTGGCATGGTTCCCGGTGGACAAGCTTACGATTGAGTATCTGCGCGGCGTACACCGGCGCCTGCAGGAGCAGGGCATCGAGCGCTTCGCGCTGAAAAGCATTGACGGTTGGGCTGCGAATCCGCCGCACCCCGATCCTGATGCTTTCTATGCGGCACGCATTACGCTCGACCTCGGAGAGATAACTCCCCATATCTCCGGGCCCGACACCGTGCAGGTGATGCAATCCCTTGCCGCCATAGAAAAGAAGAAGGTAGCCATTCAGAAGGCCTACCTGATTTCTTGCGCAAATTCGCGGCTGGAAGATCTGGAAGCCGCAGCTTGGGTCATGTGCGGTAAGAGAGTCGCGCCTGGCGTGAAGCTCTACCTGGGAGCGGCAAGCGCCTGGGTGCAGCAAGAGGCGGAGAGGCTTGGTATCTGGCAGACGCTGCTCGACGCAGGTGCGAACCCGCTGCCTCCCGGATGCGGACCGTGCATCGGCCTCGGCGTGGGATTGCTGGAAAAAGGTGAGGTCGGGATCTCCGCCACGAACCGCAACTTCAAGGGCCGCATGGGATCGCGCGATGCCCAGTGTTATCTCGCGAGTCCGGAAGTCGTCGCGGCATCGGCAGTCGCGGGATATATCGCCGGGCCGCATTTATTCGCGGATGTCGTACCGGCGCGCCGGTTCAAGGAATTTTCAGGAAACGGAAAGGGATATTCCGAGAAGGTTGAGATTCTTCCCGGCTTTCCGGAGCACGTGACAGGTCGCCTGGTCTTCCTGCCGCAGGACAACTTGAACACCGATGCCATCTACGGCAAGGACTACACCTACCGCGACGACATAACTCCGGAGATGATGGCCCGAGTCGTCATGGAGAACTACGACCCGCAGTTTGCCGCGCGTACTCACCCTGGGGACGTTGTTGTTGGCGGCTTCAATTTCGGTACCGGGTCGAGCCGCGAGCAAGCGGTCACATGCCTCAAAGCGAAAGGCGTTCGGCTGGTGATCGCAGCCAGCTTTTCGCAGACCTATCTGCGCAACGCGTACAACAACGGATTTCTATGCGTGGAGATTCCCGCGCTCGCCAAGCGACTTCGGGAACAGTTCGCCACGGAGATCGCAGCGAAGGAAAAGACGATCATCCCGAGCGAGGACGTGGAGATTGATTTCACTTCCGGCACCGTCGCCTGGCGCGGCGAGAAATTTATCTTCCCGCCGTTAGGCAGTGTGCCGCAATCGCTGGTCATTGCGGGAGGCGCCGAGAATCTGGTCGCGACCAAGTTGGGACTGGCATAAGCAAGAAATATGAGAAGAAATGCGAGGACGAAATCATGGCTAAATACACGGTAGTGACAATGCCTGGAGACGGAATTGGGGACCAGGTTCTGCCCGAAGCTCTTCGCCTTTTAAAAGCAGTCGGCTTTGATGCCCAGTACATGCACGCGGACATCGGCTGGGAATGCTGGCGCAAAGAGGGCAATGCTCTGCCTGAGCGCACGGTCGAACTGCTAGCCAAGCACAAACTCGGGCTGTTCGGCGCGATTACGTCCAAGCCCAAGAAGGAAGCCGAGGCTGAGCTCAAGCCCGAACTCAAGGGCAAGGGTTACTCCTACTTCAGTCCGATCGTGACCATGCGCCAGCGCTTTCATCTCGACACTTGCATCCGGCCTTGCATTTCGTTTCCCGGCAATCCCCTGAATTTCATTCGCCAGAGGCCCTCCGGCGGATTTGAAGAGCCGCAGGTGAACGTGGTTGTCTTCCGGCAGAACACAGAAGGCCTTTATGCAGGAGTCGAGTGGACCAATCCGCCGGAGGCGGTCCGCGCTGCCTTGGCCACGCATGCAAAGTTCAAACCGTTTGCCGAAACTGCGGGGCCGGACCTGGCCATCTCAGTGCGCATCATCACACGCGCGGCCGCACACAAGATCTGCAAGGCTGCATTCGACTGGGCCAAAAAGTATGGCTACAAGTCAGTAACCATCTGTGAGAAACCGAATGTGCTGCGCGAAACTTCCGGAATGATGGAGGAGGAAGCCAAGGCCGTGGCGAAGGAGTATCCAGGAATTGTGTTGTCATCGACCAACATCGATGCGCAGACTATGTGGCTGACGAAGAATCCCGAAGACTACGGCGTAGTCGTCGCGTCGAACCTCTTTGGCGATGTAATCTCCGACGCCTTCGCCGGATTAATCGGCGGCCTCGGCTTCGCCGCCTCAGGTAACATTGGGGATGAAGTGGCAGTGTTCGAGCCCACGCATGGATCGGCGCCAAAGTATGCGGAACTGTATCCACCCATCGTCAATCCGATTGCCATGTTCCTATCGGCCGTCATGTTGCTCGATCACCTAGGCGAAACCGAAAAGGCACAACGCATTCGCGACGCCATCGCGGCCGTGGTAAAGGAAGGCAAGGTGCGCACGTATGACATGTTGCGCATTCCCGGCGGCGCCAAGGCAATCAGCCAAGGCGCAGCCAGCACCGTTCAGATGACGGATGCAGTTTTGGCAAAGCTGGATCGAAAGGCGAGCGCACAGGAGCCTGAATTCGTGGCGGCCGGCAATGGTAACCGGGTTCGCTGATTGAGAGAACGCACATGAGTGTCGAAGTTGAAACGGCAACCAAGCACGCCGGCGAGGCGGGACATTCGGGCCCGGAGATTCGCTCGGATGTGCACGTCCGGATCGAACCGCTCGAGCGCGGCGGCGTCTCCGTCGCACTTGAATCGCGCGTCAAACCCTACTACGGCGATGCCATCCGCCGGCAAACCGAAGAGGTACTCGAAGCCCTCGGCGTGCGCCACGCGCAGGTGGCCATCCACGATGAAGGTGCACTACCATTCGTGATCGCCGCACGCATTGAAGCCGCAGCCCGGCGCGCAGGACTGGGTGAAGGCACGCGCGTGCTCCCGGACCGGCTTTCGCTTCCCGACCCTTCTCCGCGCGACCGCATGCGGCGCTCGCGGCTTTATGTGCCGGGCAGCGAGCCAAAGTATTTCATCAACGCCGCGCTGCATGGAGCGGACGCCATCATTCTAGATCTCGAAGATTCCGTCCACCCCAGCGAGAAAGATGCGGCGCGATTGCTGGTCCGCAACGCGCTGCGCGCCGTCGACTTTCTGCAGTGCGAGCGCATGGTGCGCATCAATCAGCTTCCACTGGGGCTTGAAGACCTGGAGGAGATCGTCCCCGAGTCTCCCGACCTGATTCTCATTCCTAAGGTCGAGACCCCGGGCCAGGTGATCGACGCCAGTCAGAAGATCGCGGAGATCAAGGCGAATTACGGCATCACTCGTCCCATCTGGCTGATGCCGATCCTCGAGTCAGCACTGGGAATCGAGAAAACCTATGAAATTGCTACCGCCAGCGGAGAAATTGTCGCGCTGACCATTGGCTTGGAAGACTACACGGCGGACCTCGGCGTCGTGAAAACGGCCACCGGCGCCGAGTCGCTGTTCGCGCGGCAACGCATGGTGAACGCCGCCCACGCTGCCGGTGTGCAGGCTATCGATTCGGTCTTTGGCGACGTTGGCGACATGGACGCCTTGCGCGCGTGGGCCTTGACTTCTCGCGCCATGGGCTTTGAAGGCATGGGATGCGTCCATCCCCTGCAGATTCCCGTCATTCACGAAGCCTTCGCGCCAACCCCGGCCGAAATTGAGAAGGCACGGAAAATCGTCGCCGCATACAACGAGGCTCAGCAGAAAGGCCTGGGCGTGGTAAGTCTGGGATCGAAGATGATCGACCCTCCCGTTGTACAGCGAGCCTTGAAGCTAATGGCGCGAGCACAAGCAATGGGGCTGGTCGCGTGAATTATTGAATCATCCGGGTGAGAGTTCTCATGGCCATTCTCGAGAAGACGGAATTAGTTCTCAACGCCGCCGGGCGCATGGTCCCGGAGATCGCGAACGGTCGTCCGCAGGTTCCCTACCTGGGCGTCGGCAAGTACCAACCGCGCGGAAACAAAGCTGCACCGCCCATCCGGACCGCAGCCGACTATCCCGAGAGTGGTGACAAGCGCGTGGCGGACCTCGAAACCGCACTCCGCAAATGCGGCCTGCGCGATGGCATGGTCATTTCTTCTCACCATCACCTGCGCGATGGCGACCGCGTCGCCCTCATGGCGTTAGAGGCTGCGGCAAGAATGGGTGTCAAAGATCTCATGTGGTTTCCCAGCGCCTCGTTTCCCTCGCAGAAGGCGGCAATCGAGCTGATGGCCTCTGGCGTGATCGACCACATCGAAGGCAGCATGAATGGACCGCTGGGCGACTACTGCACGCAAGGGAAAATGCGCGGCATGGGAGTTCTGCGCTCACACGGCGGGCGCTGGCAGGCGATTCAGGACGGCGAAGTCCACATCGATATTGCCGTGATCGCCGCCCCGACCGCCGACCCATTCGGCAACTGTGACGGCTCGCATGGCAAGTCCGCCTGCGGCTCTCTTGGTTTTGCGTTGGCCGATTCCCTCTATGCCGATCACGTCATCGCCGTCACCGACAGTCTGGTTCCCTTCCCCTGCATTCCCTGGCAGATTCAAGGCAACAGCGTCGACTACGTCGTGACCGTCGACTCCATCGGCGATCCCGCCAGAATTGTCTCCGGTACAACGCAAGTCACGCGCTCGCCCGACCGTCTCCGTATCGCCGAGTTCGTCGCCCGTTTCCTGCGTGACGCCGGCATCATGCGCAACGGTTTCTCGTTCCAGGCGGGCTCCGGGGGCATCGCACTGGCTTTCGTCAGCTACCTCAAGCAAATGATGAAAGACGCCGGCGTGAAGGCACGTTTCGTTCGCGGCGGCTCGACCAAGTATCTGGTCGAACTGCTGGAAGAGGGTCTTACCGACTACATCCTCGACGGGCAGACCTTCGACCTCAGCGGCGTGCAGTCAATAGCCAGCAACCCGCGCCACGTGGCGACGTCTCCGTTCACTTCGTACAACTACCACGGGAAAGGAAACTTCGCGTCCATGGTCGACGCCGTCGTGCTGGGCGCGACCGAAGTCGATGCGAACTTCAACGCCAACGTTGTCACCCACTCTGACGGTCGCCTTCTGCACGGCATTGGCGGCTGGCAGAACTGCCTAGCCGCTGGCTGTACCATCCTGGCCGTCCCTTCGTTTCGCGACCGCATCCCTGTCATCGTGGATGAGGTAACCACGCTGTGCGGGCCCGCCGAATTGATCGATGTGGTCGTCACCGAGCGCGGCATCGCCATTAACCCGCGCCGCCAGGATTTGCTGGATGCGGTCAAGGGATCGAAGCTTCCCATCCATCCGCTGCAACAGATCAAGGCGGAAGTGGAGCGCATCTGTGGAGGTAAGCCTCAGCGGCCCCAGCGCGCGGACCGTCCCGTCGCTATTGTCAAGTGGGTGGATGGCAGCGTACTGGACAGCGTCTGGCAGGTTGTCTGAAGCAGTAGTAGGCCTTGATTTGCTATCCCCTTTCCCTTCATAGGGATCTCTAACTCAGAATTACTGGTGAAATTGATTCTAAGCAAATGTCGGCGCCCATCTGCCAGACTGGTCCTTCCGTAATCTCCTATTTTTCATGAACGGGGCACATACTCGACTTTGCCCACATGCCTTACTTTCCCCCACCGGACGCCCGACGGCGCGCCCCGCGAACATCCTTCGCAGAAGCCACCCCTGCTGTCCTTCGATTCCAAAACGGTCGCCGAGTATCAGGCAAATTGCAGGTCATCTCTCTCACTGGCGGCTTGCTCTGTTTGTCGAGACCTCTGGATCAGGGCTCCCGAGTAAAGTTGATGTTTCTCACAGGAAGAGGATCGGTGCTCGGCGCAGCGGAAATGTTGAGTCCCATCAGCTGGAGTCTTCAGCCATTCAAGTTCGTCGGACTCTACGACGACGACCAGCAAAAACTGCAAGCGGCTATTCAATCGTCCTTAGACCAGAATCGTCACGATCATGGGCAGGTGGAAAGACACAGGGCTTGGTGATCTCAGTGATCTGGTCAGGCTGCCCACCCCTCAGCACAACAGACGAAGCCTGTTGAGCAGCCATATTTTCTAACAAGATGATTTCAAATCGACCGGCCGACCGGGCCGTTGGCGCAATCGCGATTTTGAGCCAACAGTCGTCAGGCCAGTCAATCGTTGCGTCTCGGTGTACGCCTATTTCAGCTTCACGAAGAGCAGGACGAAGATCGCCCACACTCCAACTGTGACTGGAAATTGCACTACGGCTGCATCGCGCATTGGGCCTCCTCTGGGCAGCGCGTATGTAAGGAACATCATCGCCAGAGCAGTGAGCACGCCTAAGACGAGTTTGCTTTTCCAGCTCATGAGGTGTTTGACCTCACTTTCCTTTTGCCGGATTATCTTCTCGCAGCGGGACGAAGTATACGCTCAGAAAGCAACGGGAACAAGTGGCCGCCGATGGTTGATGTAAGCAGGCATCGGTAACCAGCACCCCGACTGGACGTTCGTAATTTGGAATTCCGTTCAAGTGGTAGTCAAATCAATTTGCCCGCCACTTCATTAGGTAACTTTGGCCCTTCCAGGGACCGAAGTACACCTTCGAAAAAACACTAATCCTGGCCGAACCGGAGTTGTGCAATAGTCATGTCTCGGCTGAAAGCAACAATTCTCTGCATTGACGACCACTTGAATGGGCTCATCGGCCGCAAGATGTTTCTCGAGAACCACGGCTATGAAGTCCTGGAGGCGACCGGCGGGGACGAAGGCCTGAAGTTGTTCAAGTCACATTCCGTGGACGCGGTGGTTCTCGACTACCAGATGCCCGGAATGAACGGTGACGTGGTTGCCACGAAGATGAAGCGCGCCAAGTCCCATGTCCCCATCATGCTGTTATCCGCCTACGGACCGCTGCCGACGAGCAAGCTGGAGGCAGTGGACACCTTCCTGTCGAAATCCCAGCCGCCCCAGATTCTCTTATCCACGCTTCAGGATCTACTCAACAGTCAACCCAAACCATTCTTTAGCCGATGGCTCGATACCTGGAGGAGCCGGAATGAAGGAGTGAGGCAATGAACTTTTTGAAGAGGGTTTTTGGACAAGGTTGCGAGCACCGGTTCGCTTGGCCCCGCATCGGCTCCAATGGGGACCACTATCAAATATGCTTACTTTGTGGAACGGCTTATGAATATGACTGGAGACTGATGCGACGGACTGATCGGTTACTGCCGGTCGATGCCCCACACGTCTAAGGACTAACGGTCACTGCGTCACGCAAGCGTCCTATCAGTTCTTCCGGCGCGCGATGGATCTGCGCCCCACCAACTCGGGTTCGATCGCAATTCCCGGAGCATACATCCTCCCCACGCGGAGCGCATCATGAAGAACAGAGCTTCACTGAGCGTCCACGTGGGGTGGATTTGACGACTCTTATGGCCAATTGTTCACTAGATTCGTAACGTTCGGACTGCCCAAACCGGTTGCGAAGTCCCAACCCGGGTGTGTCGGGTACGCCACCTGCAGGGAGGTGTCCGATACAGAGAGGACGCCGAATTGTTCTCCTGCCGGCAGGAAACAATTGTTGGTGCCGTAGCAGGGAACATCATTGTTCCCTCTGGTTACATCGTGGAAAATGCAAGACCTTCCCACTTTGTTACCGTCATTGGAATTGCACTTCGACAAGGCTGAGGTGTTGGGATTGGTTCGACTGCCGTATTCCGACGCAGCTAAGTCATAATAAATCGGGGCCGGATTACCCTGAGGACCACCTGCCTTCTGGTTAATGAGCGCCTGAATACTTGCAAATTGAGGCGCCGTGAAGGAAGTTCCGCCAGCGCTGTTGTAGAACACGTCCAAGGGTTTTGAATAGTCGCAGGGAACCCCTCCCTCTTCCTTGTCTGACATGCACAGGATGATCGCGTGACTCCAGAAGGCGTTAGATGCAAACAACGAAGCATCTGGTAAATCACGCTTGCCATCAGCTGGAACACCATAGACTGGGGCCTGCCAATAGGGCTTGGCGTATACAAAGCTAGGCCCTCCACTGCCGCCAACGATATCCAGGAATCCCATGCCAATGGAGCTATTGCAAAAGGAAACTCCATCTGGGTATCCCACATAAGTGAAAAACACACTGCTGGCGCAGGAATCGTCCCAGGGCATCTCCGGGATATATGACTTGGCAGATTCTCCGGTTGCACTGTTGGTCGCAGTCCAGTAGGTGCTGTTCGTGCCATTGGCGGTATCGGCAAAATCGGTGCCGCCAGAGGCAAAATTGTAAGGGGTCGAGGCAAGACCATTCACCGCGATGCCACCGACTGCGTAGGGGGCGGTATCGAAGTCGTCACAGCCAGCCGCAGATCCGTCGCCGGCAGCAACGAAAACCGAAACTCCCTCGACTGCTGCTTGTTGCCAGAGGGCGTTGACAAAACCATTGCCATTTGGTCCAGGCCCAATATCCGCTTCACATTCTAGATAGCTGAGACTCATAATGGGCGGTGGACTGCTAGTGTCCAGCAAATTCTGCGCGGCGATAAAGGCGCCAAAGTTTGTGGCAGTGTTGGCGCACGAGGCTACTTCGACGTCGGCGTCGGGCGCGACCGCTCCAGACCACTCGGCGTCAAGAGCAGCTTCACCTTCCGCCCCGTTCTTGCCCGGGTCAGCACAACCAGGGCCAGGGTGAATCTGCTTGAAAGTGCCCGAATACGACGAGAGACCGAAAGCCGTGCGGAACGTGGCCACATCTCTCGCCTGTATATCGGTTACTTCGAGGACAGCTACGGTTTGTCCCTTTCCCGTGATTGGCTTAGTCCCCGTATAGAGCGGCGCAACGTTGTAGATGGTGGCGAAATCCGGCGGGGCTTCGTCATATTGCTGGGTATTGTTAAATCCATCGGGGCATCCGGTGCAGGGAAACGAAAAATTCGATCGCGGTTTCTTCATCAGCGGTTTCGGCAGGAAGTCATTCAGCGAGACGACACCGACTACGACAGGTGCGAGTGCGGCCGGAATTCTTGGATCGCTGGCATTCGCGATATGCTGCTCGCCGTTCACGTTATAGCGGTGAATTTCAGTGTGGAAAGCATTACTCACTTGGCCAGCGGTGCCCGACACGTCGATGGTCATTCCGCTCTTATGAACCAGGTTGACCTGCAAGCCATGTGAGTTCAACCAGCGAACAACCGCGTCGATGTCTTCCCGCGATGGCCCGAACTTTCTGCCCAACTCGTCGGCAGTTAGCCATTTGTGGTAGTTCACCGAATGTGGGTTCTGAAGTTCAGCCGCCAGACGTTCCAGCGCCTGTTCCTGCTTGGGGCTACGCCGTAGTACTACAAACAGGTGCTCCATCCGCAAACTATCCGCAACTGCTCCCTGATCAAATTTTGAGAGAGCAAGCGGGTGGGTATTGCCAGTGAGCTGAACCAGGTCCGATTCGTTCACCGAGGTCACGATTCGGTTGGCGGGGTTGGACGAAGGGGCGCTATAAGCAACTGGCGCCAAAGTGCTCACCACAAGCAACAGCAGAAAAGCAAGAAGGGTGTAGCGTGGCACAGACATAGATATCTCCTGGGTTGGAAGTTGGATTCAATACTGACGTCAAATTCAGAGACACACGAAGCCACCCGAGTGCTTGTTGGAAAACCGGAAACCGCGCGAGGAAACAAGATCGAACGCGTCGCCAGCATCGTATGCATGTGGGCAAGACGCTGTCAAGATGGACGAAAGTTTAGGAAAAAGAATCTCAGCTAGTTATCAATGTTCTAATAATAACCGAGTTACCTAGGTGCAATCCGAGCAACTGGCGGCACATCGGAGATAATTCCGGAAGCTTGTGCTTTGTTCTCCCCCTGGAAGAACTTAACCAATGGGTAACTGTTGATCGCCGTTTCGCATTGACGGAGCGTAATTGATTGCGACCGTTTAACTGGCCCCAATGCTCTCTGTGATTGCCCCATAAACGATCTCCTCGACCGGGTCAAAGGCGATTGCTATAATTACGCGTCCAACCGACCGCCCAGCACATGATGTGCAAATGTGATCCGGGCCGAACCTTTCTGCTGGGCTGTCAGAATCTCACACGGAGAGGTGTCTTATGAAAAAACTGTTGTTAGCCCTGGTGCTGTTGGCGTCAGCGACATTGTTTGCCCAAAGTCCGTTCGATGGGACCTGGATGACCAAACTGGACACGGCCAAGTTTCCCACCAAGCCCGACCAATATTCCTTGAGGAACAACACGTATGAATGCCTGACTTGCGTTCCTAAGGTCGCAGTGAAGGCCGATGGGAACGATCAGAAGGTCACGGGCCATCCCTACTATGACACGATTGCAGTTCACGTCGTGAATGCCAGTTCGGTCGAAATCATCGAAAAGAAAGACGGGAAAGTCATGTACAACGACACGGCGACCGTCTCGGCCGACGGGAACACTTTGAACGACAAGTTCACGGACACGACCGGAACCCAGCCCGTGACCGGAGAGGTTACGTCCACGCGGGTGAGCCCGGGCCCGGCCGGCTCGCACGCGATGTCG
This sequence comes from Acidobacteriaceae bacterium, assembly GCA_003138975.1. GTDB lineage: Bacteria > Acidobacteriota > Terriglobia > Terriglobales > Acidobacteriaceae > Sulfotelmatobacter. The sequence goes on from PLHQ01000021.1 coordinate 27,025, forward strand.
GGTTCGTGGCGGACGGAGAAGGTCAATAGCATTTCCAGCAACGGTCTTACCGTGACCTATCAGGGCACAGCCGATGGACTGAAGATGTCAGATCTGAACGGCAACAGCTATGACGCGAAGTTCGACGGCAAAGAGTATCCGATTCAGGGAGACCCGGGCCACACGATGGTTTCGCTGAAGCGGATTGGAGACCGCACGATTGAGGAAACCGACAAGCGGGACGGGAAAATCGTTGGCCTCTACCGCATGACCGTTTCTTCCGACGGCAAGTCGATCCACGCGGAGTACCACGATAAGCAGCACGGGACCACAACCTCGTTCACGATGGAGAAGCAGTCGTAAGGCGGTGGGCGCGCGGCGGAAAACCGCCGCGCTGCTTTGCAACCGCCCGGCGATGGACCGTCACCCCGTCCAGCACCGCCTCCCCTTTTCTCCTACCATCGAAATCTCCGGGAGCAAGTGCGTGAAACAGTGGAATGCTTTCTTTGGGCCGAGAGAAACCGATCCGGACTTGGGTCTATTTTGGGTCCGATAACAGGCTAAGCTCGCGCCGGGAATCTTTTCGCGTCCCTGCGGAATCTGGTATCAGAGAGTCTGGAGGAGCGAGAGATGGCACTGATCCTGACCGCGATATGCGTATCGGTGACGTGCCTGTTGATCGTAATTCGGATCAAACGCACAACAGACCGACGTGAGATGGAGCAGCACAGCATCACAGCGGAGGCACTCCACACGCTGTTGGCTGCAAATCAAGAGGTACTTCTCTTTGATGTTCGCCAGCCGCTCGACTTGTTGGCCAACTCTGAGATCATCCCTGGCGCAAAAAGAATTCCCCCAAGAGAAGTGCTGGAGAACCCGTCGCTCATCCCGAAAGAGAAGGACTCGATTGTCTACTGTACCTGCCCCAGTGATAAAACCAGTCGAGCAATTTTGCATCGAGCTCGTGCCCTGCATTTCTTACGGATCAAATTCCTCAAAGGTGGGTTGGAGGCCTGGAAAGCGATGGGCTATCCGGTCGAGCCATACACCAAGCCTTTCCACCTCTGACACTGCAACCTAGCTCCACTCTTGAGGACACTTCCGCAACGATTCGGCATGCGTCCTCGGCCATTAGATTAGGAGGATGGGTCTAAACAGCCTTTTCAAGCACCACGCTGACACGACGCCGTCCCTCGACACACAGCGCAGAAACATTCTGCCCTGGATGAAATGCTCACTGGGAAGGTTCACGTGGCTTAATTACAGGAATTGCGCGACCAAATTCAAAGTTTTTATATCTAACAAAGTCGTCCGGGCATCCCAGAAGTCTGTAATCATCTGTTTGCCCCAAAAGCCCGAAACGAGATCAAGAATGGCCAAGCCGATATTGCTGAGCGTAGATGACGACTCGGATGTTTTGCGGGCGATAGAGCGCGATCTTCGTTCGCAGTACGGCTCTGAATACCGGGTTATAGGAAGCGATTCGCCCGAGGGCGCGCTCGATCTCCTGAAACAGTTGAAGGTGCGTAACGACAGCGTGGCTTTGCTGCTTGCCGACCAGCGCATGCCGCGCATGGACGGGGTGGAATTCTTGCAACAGGCAATAGGAATCTTCCCCAGCGCGAAGCGGGCGTTGCTCACTGCGTATGCGGACACCAACGCCGCGATCAGCGCCATCAATCAGGCCAGTATCAACTATTTTTTCTTGAAGCCGTGGGATCCTCCGTCGGAGCACCTGTATCCGCAATTAGATGATCTGCTCGACGACTGGCAAGCCTCTTTCCGTCCAACATTCCAGGGGATCCGGTTGCTGGGCACCCGCTGGTCGCCCCGATCGTATGAGTTGCGGGACTTCCTGGCGCGCAACCACGTTCCCTATCAGTGGATTGACGTCGAGCTTTCCGCCAATGATCCGGAAACCAAGCGCCTCCTGGAAGCGCTGGGTCCTGAGGCGGCCAATCTCCCCGTCGTGCTCTTCCCCGACGGGACGAAGCTTCTTGAGGGTGTACCCGCGGACGTCGCGCAGAAGGTCGGGCTGCGCACGCGCGCCCAAACCAGCTTCTATGATTTGGCGATTGTGGGTGGGGGGCCGGCCGGTTTGGCCGCTGCCGTTTATGGAGCCTCTGAAGGTCTGCATACAGTGATGATTGAGCGCGAAGCACCCGGCGGTCAGGCTGGTATGAGCTCCCGCATTGAGAACTATCTGGGATTTCCAACCGGGCTCAGCGGCGGCGATCTGGCCCGGCGTGCGGTAGTGCAAGCCCAGCGTTTCGGAGTGGAAATCCTGTCGCAGGAAGCTGTTGGCGCCCGAGCCGAGGGCTCGTACCGAATCATCAAGCTGGCGGATGGAAACGAGATCTCTTGTCACGCGCTGATGATCGCGACTGGAGTGCAGTGGCGGCGCCTGGCAGCTCCGGGCATAGACAGGTTGCGGGGTGCGGGGATTTACTATGGTGGCGGCGCTACAGAGGCTCTGTCATGTAAGGGTGAGATCGTCTATGTGGTCGGCGCCGCGAACTCGGCGGGTCAAGCGGCAATGAACTTCGCGAGATACGCGGAGCGCGTCATTATTCTTGTGCGCGGCAAATCGCTCTCCAGCACCATGTCGCAATACTTGATCGACCAGATTCAAGAGACGCCTAACATTCAGCTTTGGACACACGCCAGCGTGGCCGAGGCGCATGGCGAAACACATCTGGAGGAGATTTCGGTGCTTTGTTCCGATACCGAAAAGATTGAACGCGTGCCGGCGAGTGCGATGTTTATCTTCATTGGAGCATCGCCGCGGACGGATTGGCTGGCAAATGTCGTCGAACGGGACGAGCGCGGTTTCCTATTGACGGGTCCTGACCTTATACGCGACGGGCAACGCACAAAAGGATGGACACTCGACCGGGATCCGTTCTTGCTCGAGACCAATGTGCCCGGCATCTTTGCCGTTGGCGATGTGCGCCACGGTTCAATAAAACGGGTGGCTTCGGGAGTCGGTGAAGGATCGGTAGCCGTGCAATTCATCCATCAGTACTTGAGCAAGGTGTAAATGGTCGAACAATCCGAACTACTTCGCGTCCCCGTCTTCGCTGATTTGCCAGACGATCAGATCGCCTGGTTCATCAGCCAATCGCAAGAGATGAATCTCAAGGCGGGTGACGTCTACTCCCGCCAAGGCGATCCTGCCGATGCCATGTTTGTGATTCTTGAGGGGCAACTTCAGGGGCGGGGCGAGCTTGGGGGCGAAACCTTCGTCTTTGACCTGGAGCCGGGCGACGTTACCGGATTACTGCCGTTCTCGAGGATGAAGCGGTTTACGGTGAGCGGGCGAGCCGTGACGGACAGCCACGCCTTACGATTTCCTGCTTCGCTGTTTCCGGATCTTGTACAGAAAATGCCGGAGCTGACCAAGCGTCTCGTGGGCCTGATGTCCGACCGGATCCGTGAAACCACCCGCCTCGAGCAACAGAGAGACCGGTTGGCTTCTTTGGGGAAGCTTTCGGCAGGACTTGCGCATGAGCTCAACAATCCGGCCTCGGCTGCGAAACGCGCCGCCAGCCAACTACGCCAAATGCTAACGAAAATCAGGAACGCGAGCCTCGAACTGGGAAAGCGTGATCTCTCGCCGGCCCAGAAAGCAGAGATCGAAAAACTGGAAGCTTCGTTCACCCAACCGGATGTAGTTCCGCCGGATCCGCTAACTATCAGCGACCTGGAAGAGCAGATTGATTCCTTGTTGCGCAGTCATGGACAGAACGACTTGTGGTTACTGGCGGCCGGGTTGGCGCGAAGGAACATCAAGCCCGAGGTGGTCGAATCGTTGTTTGCGATCCTTGATGGGGACACCGCACGGGCCGCTCTGGTCAGGATCGCCGCTTCAGTGGAGATCGCGAGTCTGGTACACGAAATCGAGAGTAGCACCTCGCGGATTTCGGATCTGGTCGGCGCCATCAAGGAATACACCCACATGGATCAGGCGCCGGTGCTGAACGTAGACGTTGTGAGGAGCCTGGAAACCACGCTCACGATCTTGAATCACAAGCTGAAACAAGGAGTCGCGGTGCAGCGCGATTACCAACAGGTTCCGCTCCTCGTGAATTCTTTTGGCAGCGAACTCAACCAGGTCTGGACCAACATTATTGATAACGCCATTGACGCGATGCACGGAAAAGGCGAGCTTCGCGTCCGGACGTACCAACAAGACGGTTGCGTTGTGGTTGAAATCGCCGATAACGGTCCAGGAATTCCCGAGGAGGTGCAGCCTCATATCTTCGAGCCTTTCTTCACAACCAAAGGAGTTGGGGAAGGCACGGGCCTCGGCTTGGATACGGTCCAGCGAATTGTAAAGAAGCATCGGGGAAATATTCAGGTCACTTCCAAACCAGGTGACACGCGTTTTCAAGTCTGGTTGCCGTTAGCGGGGGCTCCAACCTAATGTGCACAACTCGCATAGTTGACCGGTTCGTCGTGACGACGATGAAATCAAAGTGGTGTTTAGCTCACGCGAGGAGCGCGATGGATGTTTGATAGCATTCTTTGCGAAGTAACGGAATACAATCCGGATGTTCTTGAGCCACTGATTGGGCTCGCAGTGGAAATTGCCCGCGAGGGTCGAGAGGGAAGGCGCGTTGGCACGCTGTTCACGCTGGGAGATGAGAATGCCGTGCTCGCCAGATCCAGACCGTTGATTTTGGATCCGCTGTTGGGGCATCCTGAGTCTTCACGCCACGTCACCAATCTCAATCTCCGCGGAACCATCAAGGAATTGGCGCAGCTGGATGGCGGGTTCGTGGTGAGTCGCGACGGAATTGTCCTTTCCGCGTGCCGCTACCTCGACGCCGTGGCCGCACAAGTGGACGTTCCGCTGGGACTCGGCAGCCGTCACATTGCCGCCGCCAACATGAGTGCTGTGACCAAGGCGGTGGGCATTGTGGTTTCTGAGAGTTCCGTGGTGCGACTTTTCTGTCATGGACAACTGGTCGGCGAAATTATTCCCGAGCTTTGGATGATGGATCATGCGGCCCACCTTCGTGGTGCCGTGAAGAGGGAGCAAGTCGGCGAGTTGACGGTACTAACGCCAAATCCGCGACAAGCCCCTACCTCAAAGCGCCCAGCCACTGACACACGGAACGAGAACGCGAGCGCATCAGAGTAAGGCTCCTGATGCAGGGACCGAACACCATGGCCGAAAATTCATAGGAGGATTTATGGCAACGAGCAGAGCCACCGTAGTACCAATGAAGATGACGCAGATGAAGGCGGCGCAAGTGCCCAATCCTGGTGCAGATTTCCAGATCGTCGAGCGCGAGATTCCTAAGCCGGATGCAGGACACGTACGGATCAAGGTGCAGGCCTGTGGCGTCTGCCACAGTGACGTGCTCACGAAAGAAGGCTTGTGGCCTGGAATTCAGTATCCCCGCGTTCCAGGACATGAAGTCGCGGGCATCGTCGACGAGGTGGGTGCCGGCGTTTCGGAGTGGAAGAAGGGGCAGCGCGTCGGTGTCGGATGGCACGGCGGCCACGACAACACGTGTCGGGAGTGCCGACGCGGAGATTTTCGCAATTGCCGGAATCAGAAAATTGCGGGCATTAGCTATGACGGCGGATACCAGCAGTACATGGTGGCTCCCGTGGAGGCACTGGTGGCGATCCCGGAAAGTCTAAGTGATGTCGACGCCGCACCGCTGCTCTGCGCCGGAATTACCACCTACAACGCGCTGCGGCACAGTGGCGCGTTTCCTGGCGATCTGGTTGCAGTGCAGGGTATCGGCGGTCTGGGTCACCTCGGAATTCAATTCGCGAACAAGTTTGGTTATAAGGTCGCGGCTATCGGGCGCGGTTCTGAAAACGCGGCGCTCTCCAAGAAGCTCGGAGCGAACGTGTACATCGACAGCAAATCGACCAATGCAGCGGAGGCATTGCAAAAGCTGGGCGGGGCACAAGTGATTCTGGCGACAGCCCCAAGCTCGAAAGCGATGTCCGAGTTGATCGACGGTCTGGGGCCGAATGGCAAGCTCATGGTGATCGGTGCGACATTCGATCCCATTGAGGTCACACCGATACAGCTCATCAGTGGAAGTCGAACGATTCAAGGCTGGGCCGCGGGAACGCCAGCCGATTCCGAGGACACACTGCGCTTCGCCGAACTGACCGGTGTGCGTCCCATGATTGAAACATATCCGCTCGAAAAGGCGGCCGAGGCTTACGCGCGCATGCTGAGCGGCAAGGCAGAGTTTCGCGTCGTTCTAACGATGTGAAACTTGACGAACGACGTCGCATCCGAGCGAATCGGATACGTGCAACAGACAATTTCTTATCAAGGAGAACACACCATGAGCGTACTCGAAAGGCATGAGAGTCGATTATCCGATCGCGATCGATGACGACCATGCGATATGGCGTGCTTTCAAGAACGAATATTGGCCGGCTATTCGTGGATGCGCAGGGGCATATTCGATATCATCAATTCGGCGAGGGCGGAAACGAACAGTCGGAACACCTATGGTCGCGGTCCCGAAGTCGGCTTCTCCTCAGTTAACTTCCGGAGTGACCTAACTTCCGTATAGCCCGTGGCGACGATTCAGGATTCATCGGACGAGACCAGTCTTGGCGGCAGATAACGAGCTCAGTTCACCCGCGCAACTATGACCGTGGCGTCATCCGTCTGGTGTCCTCGTGAAAATTCATCCATCGATGCGAAGATTGCACAGGCAATGTCGTCAGCGCATTGCGCGTCGCTTTCGGCCGCTGCTTTTCGGAGGCCCTCGACACCCCACTCTTTCCCGGCCGGATTCACCGCTTCGGTCACCCCATCCGTGTAGGCGATGATCAGATCACCGGGACGAAGCTGCACCAGGCCCTCCTCATAATTCCAACTCGGGAAAATGCCCACCGGCACGCCGCCGGTTTCAAGCCGAATCGTCGAGCGATCTTGCCGGATGACTAGAGGCGGATTGTGTCCTGCATTCACGTAGCGCAGCGTGCGTGTGGTTCCGTCGAAAACTCCGTAGAATAATGTGGCGTACCGGTCAGCGAGAGAAGATGCGTGTACGTGAGAATTTACCGCACGAAGAACGGCGACCGTGTCGTTTCCCGCAAAGGAAGCGGCGGTACGAAGCGAGGACTGGACACTCGATATCATAAGTGCGGCGGCGAGGCTTTTGCCGGAGGCGTCTCCGACGCCCAGGGCGAGACGATTGTGCGAGAGCGGCAGGACACCATAGCAATCACCGCCGAGGGCGCGAACTTGCCGGCAGCGCGCGCTGTAACTCAGAGCGTCAATCGTCACGCCCGGATGGTGCATAAAGCGCTGCTGTACGTCGCAGGCGGTTGCCCAGTCCTGGCTAACATCCATTACAACTGCATCGGTCGTCATCTTCGCACCTCTGTAAGAATGTCGATCCCGGAAGCACAAAATCGACATCACGACGGCCCGATTTTCTTCTCAAAAATATCCTTCTGGGATGTCGAGAGTCGCTTACCTGCTCCGACTGGCTTATGAAAGCGCGAAGTCCGCGCTAACGCAGGAGGGAAAACACATGAAATACATTTTGCTGATGACCGGCACGAAGGCAGGTGTCGATACTTACCGTGCTTGGACCAAGAAGGACATCGATACGCACATGGCAAGCCTGAGGAGTCTCGCTAAGGACTTGCGTGAATCCGGTGAGTTTGTCGCCGATCAAGGCCTAACCGGGCCGGAGGAGGCTAAAGTGGTGCGCGGAGAGAAGAAGGGCATGCCGATTACCGACGGCATCTTCCCCGAATCCAAGGAGTTTCTACTTGGCTACTGGATCGTTGACGTCGCGACTCCCGAGCGAGCTTATGCTATCGCCGCCCAGCTTTCGACGTCGCCGGGACCCGGCGGGGTGCCGACCAACATGCCCATCGAAGTGCGGCAGTTCGCGAGCCATCCCCTCAAATGATCATGACGGGACGTCGAGAACCGGTAATCTGTTCCGACTACCTCATCAAAGCGCAGGGCCGACAGAAAACGAAAGGAGGAAGACGTGAAATATATTTTGATGATGAATGCCACTAAAGCTAACTGGGATGCATACGCGAAGTGGTCAAAACAGGACCTGCAGCGGAACGTCGCGTTCATGCGTGCTTTCAGCAAGGAACTCAAGGACTCCGGCGTGTTTGTCGCCACCGAGGGTTTGGGGTGGCCCAACGAAGCCAAGATTGTCCGAGCGGGAAAGGACGGGGAACCGATTACGGATGGGGTCTTCGCGGAATCGAAGGAGTTTCTTGCCGGTTACTGGATCATCGATGTGGAAAGCACAGAACAGGCATACAAGATTGCCGCGCGGGCTTCGGCTGCACCCGGTCTAGGAGGAACTCCAGGGAGCATGCCTATCGAAGTGCGACAAGTGCTCAGCAGTTTTGCTGATTTAGGGCTTTGACTCCGCCGGTGGGAGAATTTGGCGTGCCAGGACAACCATTGGACGTTCCGCTCGAGCACCTGTTGCGGGAATTGACGCCGCAGGTGCTCGGGACCGTGGTGCGGAGATTTCGTGACTTCGCAGCGGCGGAGGATGCTGTTCAGGAGGCTTTGCTTGCCGCAGCAACGCAATGGCCAGACGAGGGACTGCCGGACAGTCCGCGCGCATGGCTGACGCAGGTTGCCTTCCGCCGGATGACAGACCAAATTCGGAGCGAATCTGCTCGCCGCCGTCGCGAGAGCGAGATGGTGTTGGAGGCGTCCCGCGTACCCGAAGCGACGACGACCATCGACGCTGCGTCGGAGGAAGACGACACGCTCGTCCTTCTTTTCATGTGTTGCCACCCTGCATTGACTTTGTCTTCGGCGATTGCCCTTACGTTGCGGGCGGTGGGTGGATTGACCACAGCGGAAATCGCCAAGGCGTTTCTTGTGCCCGAGCCCACGATGGCACAGCGGATCAGCCGCGCCAAGCAAAGCATCAAGGACTCCGGCATTCCCTTCCAACTGCCGACGACGGAGGAACGAGCACAACGCCTGCGGGCCGTTCTACATGTGCTCTATCTCATCTTCAATGAGGGCTATACGAGCAGCGGCGGTCCGCAGTTGCAGCGAGTTGAACTGTCCCGTGAGGCAATTCGGCTGACACGATCCCTCCGAACCCTGCTCTCGAACGATGCGGAGATCGCCGGATTGCTCGCGCTCATGTTGTTGACGGATGCTCGCCGTCTTGCGCGAACGAACAAGGAGGGCGATTTAATCCCCCTGACGCAACAAGATAGGGCGCTCTGGGATCGGCAACAGATCGCCGAGGGAGTCACGCTCATCTCAGCTACGTTACCGAAAGGCTCGGTCGGCCCATACCAGTTGCAAGCCGCTATCGCCGCAGTTCACGATGAAGCTGCCCGAGCCGAAGATACGGATTGGCCACAGATTTTGGCGCTCTACGATCTACTCAGGCGTATGGCCGACAACCCAATGGTGGTGCTGAATCACGCGATTGCGGCGGCAATGGTGCATGGTCCGACAAAGGGATTGGAACTAGTGGACGCGCTCAAAGCTGACGCCCGCGTCGCTAATCATCACCGCCTGGACGCCGTTCGAGCTCATCTGCTGGAAATGGCCGGAGACCGCGAGGGCGCCGTTAAACACTATCGAGCGGCAGCGGGTAAAACAGGGAGCCTGCCGGAGCGCAACTATCTTCTCATGCAGGCGGCGCGGCTCTTGAGCGAGCTGCGGCTCGTGGACGGGCAGGAATGATTAAACCGCCCCATTGCCTTCGGATGTCGCCTTGCTCAAACGCCGGCTGGACAGCGAGGAGTGGCTACGTTTGTTGTGTATCGAACTGCTTCGNNTCGTCAAAGAGCCCAGCAAGACTGGAAACCAATGGAGGATTCTATACAGCATCAGACTGCCAGCCACTGTTTAGTCGGCGGGATTGAGTATGTTTGGCAACATGGTGCTGATGTTTACGTCTGACACAGGTGTCGCGATGAACTGTTCCCTTCTGTTCCCACGCTTAACCCATAACCCGAGCCAATTCAGCGAAAGAATGGCTCCTCAGGAGGGACTCGAATCAACACTTAAACGTAGTTTCAACAAGATGCAGGTCAGCGGATGACACCTAAGACCACTCAAAGCAATGCTAGGCACGCAAACGGAGCGCAAATAGAGCGCGCGTTCTGCGGAATGACCGAGCGTCGAGACTCGGACTCCTTACCTCTATCGTGTCAATGCCCAGTTCAACGGTAACTGTTTGAAATTCAACGGCACTGGCAGCCACCTTTGGCGTTGCAAGGAACTCTCAGGTACTCGTATCGGACCCTAATTGGACCCAGATGTTAACGCTACATTTCGGATCACTCTCGAATTACCTGTAATCCAACCACAATCGGGAACTGGTGCGAAGAACACTTCCCACAACCAGACTTGTCGCTGTATCTGAAGCGCCCCACCCAGAGCACCGCGATCGACTACCTGTCGTGAAGCGGGCGCCTCAGATACAGCGCTAAGACTTATGAGGACTAATTCTAAGCGAATTGCTTGAAGGACGGGATCGGAAGCTTCCAAGAAAGTTACGACTATCTCTTTCTGAACAAACGTTTACGAGTCCCGACGCGAGAGGAAAAGCCGGGCCCTACTGTGGTCTTCTTTTCAGCGGCTTCCCAATCGCGAGAAGAAAGATGACACTCTTGCCTTTCGCGTGCGGCGAAAAGAAGTTAATCACGTCATCGTCGAAGAAGGTTAGCCCGGTTGCACCCAGGCGCTGGGCATACGCAGCCAGGTACATCCTGCCACCGATTGTGCCCGCCTCCAGCTGGACGGCCCGGTAGCCGCGGTTCCCATATCGCTCCAAGATGCGGTTCAAATCGGCGAGAAAGAAGATGTCCACGCAGGCGTCGGCGGGCAGCTCCTGCTCCAGTCCAAGATGGTGCGCTTCGGCGCGGAATTCGCCGTCCTGCAAGAGTTCCATAGTGTCCTGCTCGCGCCGGAAGAAGTAAGCACCCGGCTTGAGCCCCTGTACCGCATGCACGATCAGGTAAAGATCGTTGAGCTGCACGCCCGGGGGCTCAAGAAAGTCGGCCGGAAGACCGCGCGTGGCACAATCGAGAATGGTCGAGAGCTGGTCCAGTGTAATGGATGCGGTTCTATCGAACGCTCGGGTAGAGCCGCGGCGCAGGATTACCTGCTCAATGGTATCCTTCGGTAGTTCTGCTTCCGGCAGTCGGCGCAGCAGAAATTCCTCGCCCGCCGGAGAGGAAGATGTAAACACCGGTTGCTTTCCACGCCACCGAGCTACTTCCTCTTCGGACTCAAGTGAAGACGCGTCGTGCATCTCAAGCATGGCGGGATACTCGACCTCACGTTCCGAAAGCGGGATCGTCTCCAGCCCGAGCGCCGGAGCCTCTCTCAGGGCTGGCAGCGAACTCTCCAATTTGCGCCCGATCGGTACAAGGCACAAGGAAACCTCGCGCCGGGTATCGAGATCAAGTAGGCGGTTCAACTCGCCGTCCACGAATCCCAGCACGATCTCGGCCGGCAGCCCCAACGCCGCAGAAACGGCCAGCATATTCGCCAGCAGCGTGCCGTTGTCCCAACCGAAATGGCGATAGGTGCGCGCCTGGTACTTCCAGGCGTTTCGCCAGTATGTTCCCGTACAGATAATCGTTGCGGGTGCGCGAGCCACCGCGGGTTCCGTCGCTGTCGCCTGAGCCAGGTTTCTGCGAAAATCACCTCTCCGCAGAAGCCCTAGCGATACATCCGCTGGATTGAAGTGATACACGCCGGCGTCCAAACCCGATAGATCGCCAGTCACGACGTACAGCTCGATCTCGTAGAGCGCTCCAGTGCAGGCTGCAGCGCGAAAGTAGATTTCCCCGCCTGGATGTGCGCGCTGTTTGGTAATCCCGGCCGAGAAATAGAGGATGCGCGCCAGATCTTGAAGATCAGGGACCGAATCAGCCCTCGACGAAGGCACTGGCTCTGAGATCGCGGAGAGCGCGGCCACCCCCGTTTGCGGCACCTCCCGCGGCAGCGGAAACGGCGCTATCTTAGGATAGATTTTGAAAGGCTGCGGCTGATTTGCCGAGTCCAGGAAGTGAGGATTGTTACGAATGCTCCAGTAGGAGTGCTTCGTGCCATCGTGATACTTCCAAGCCGCCTGGATGTTGGGGTTGTTCATGGTTACTACGTCAGACTAGCACCCGCACTGGATCACCCGGCCGAGCGACGAACCTGCGCGCCGCGGGTTGTGCATGGATCTGGACAACTCCGAAGTTCACCTGAGCACAGCCGACTTGTCGTTACCAATCTGCTGACGTGACATTTTCAGCAGCTGAGTCCGGCAGAACACAAATGGAAGAAAACAAAGCGGGTCGCAAGATCGGGGTGCTGACCCAGCGAACGACAGTCGCTCTACACACTTCTCCCATGATCCCATCGCTAAAAGCTTCCATGCGGCCCGTGGTCATCTTCGGNNGGAAAGATTTCGGTTGACACTGCTCTCGGTCGTTTTATACTGATTCTCATTCGATAATTATGCGCTTCACCCATGAACAGTTCCGTGAGCTGGCCGCGAAGCACGGTTTGGCGGTCACGCACCAGCGTCAGGTGGTCTATGAGGCCGTCATCGCTTCCCACGGACACCATTCTCCAGAAAACATTTACGCCGCGGTCCGACGTCGCATTCCATCCATTTCTCTCGCCACGGTCTACAACAATCTGAGGCTTTTCATCGCGTGTGGGTTGCTGCGAGAGGTCACTCCTCATGCGTCCACGTTGCGCGTGGAAGGCAATCTCAAACCTCATCACCACCTGGTCTGCTCCCGCTGCAAATCGGTGCAGGACATCGAAGGAGATTTCATCGATTTCAATCGGCTATCCCGGCAACTGCCGGGCGGCTTTGATCTGGCGCAGCCGTTGATCGAGGTCTTTGGCCTCTGTCGCCGCTGCCGTGCAAAAAACTAAGCAAGGACACGCTGTACCCAAGAAGGATCTCATCCCACATTTTCGTTAGCCTAGTCTCGATAGAATCGGCGAATGCGCGAAAGGGAAAGTCAGGATGGGTTCGTAGTTCGTCAAATTTCTTTGAAAGAAGGAGCAATCATGTCAACTGAAGCAAAGTGCCCGTTCACCCACACCGCAGCTGGAGCCACGACGAATTCTGATTGGTGGCCAAATCAGCTGAACCTGAAGATCCTTCACCAGCACTCGCCCCTGTCCGATCCGATGGGCAAGGGGTTCAACTACGCGGAAGAGTTCAAGAGCCTCGACCTGAATGCCGTGATCAAGGACCTGCATGCCTTGATGACGGACTCGCAGGATTGGTGGCCGGCCGACTTTGGCCACTATGGGCCACTTTTCATTCGTATGGCGTGGCA
>PLHQ01000184.1 GCA_003138975.1 Acidobacteriaceae bacterium
GGGTAGTAGCCGGGATTTTGCCCCAGAACAATTAAGACGCCTGAAAGATCACGCTACAATTCTGGCTTGACCGAGCCAGACCCAATTACTACCTTCCACAGCAGCGAAAGCCCGTTGGGCGACCGCCTGCGTGGCTTGATCGCGCTTTTTCTCAAGCTGGGAGCGATCAGCTTCGGCGGCCCGGCCGCGGCGATCGCGCTGATGGAAGATGAAGTCGTCCGCAAGCGGCAATGGATCACGCGCCAGCGGTTTCTCGACATGCTGGGCCTGACCAACGTCATCCCTGGACCGAACTCTACCGAGATGGCAATCAATGTCGGTTTCGCACGCGCTGGGTGGGCGGGGCTGGCGGTGGCTGGAACGAGCTTCATCGTTCCAGCGGCGCTGATCACGGCGGCAGTGGCGTGGACGTATGTTCGTTTCGGCACGTTGCCTCTGGCAGAGTCTCTGCTGGCGGGAGTGAAGCCGGCGGTGATCGCGGTGATTGCGATCGCAGTATGGCGACTTGGAAAGATTGCGATCCGCGATGCGTGGCTGGGCGTGTTGGGAACCCTCGCGCTGGTAGCGTTTCTCGTGAAAATAAGCCCGCTGGCGATCCTGGCCGCCGGTGGCGTGATCGGGATGGGCGTGCAGCAGATACGAAAGTTACCTCGCGCAGCGTCTTCTGATGGAACTACTCTCTCTGCAGGATTGATTCTTGTGAAGAAGTCGATTCTGCTGCCAACGCTGCTAGCAGGTCTGCTACCCGGTGCGTTGGTGGTGGCGGCTGGCGTGCCCGTCGCAAAGCGAGTGCCGGTGGCGCGTCTCGGATGGTTCTTCCTTAAGGTGGGTGCCGTGCTTTATGGCGGCGGGTATGTGCTCTTCGCATTCGTTGAACAAGGGTTGGTGCGCGATCATCACTGGCTGACGCAGCAGCAGGTGCTGGATGCTATCGCGATTGGCCAGTTCACGCCGGGGCCAGTGCTTTCGACTGCGACCTTCATCGGATATCTTCTCGGCGGGGGCTGGGGGGCGGTGGTGGCGACGGTCGCGATCTTTCTGCCGTCGTTTCTGTACGTCGCGTTGTTGGGACCGATCTTGCCCAGGCTTCGCCGCTCCTCGTGGATGGCTGGTTTTCTCGACTCCGTGAACGTTTGCGCTGTTGCGCTGATGGCGGGCGTCACGGTAAGACTGGCAGGCGATGCTTTGCGCGGATGGCCGATGTGGGTAATTGCCGCTGCGGCGCTGGCGGTCCTGTGGAAGTGGAAAGTGAATCCGGCGTGGGTAGTGTTGGGCGGAGGCCTGGCGGGAATGCTGTCGGCTGTGGCGCGCTGATTTAGGGTCTGCGCACCGAAGAATATTCGAGTTTTGTTCGCCTCCGGATAATTTTGTGATAAACCTATGGAATCATGCGAAGAGCTGTCACCCATCTCAAGAAGTCCGATCCGGTCATGTGCGCAATTATTGAGCGTATTGGGCCGTGCCGCATGCAGTTTGGGCCACCGGAGTTTCACAGCCTGGCCGAAGCCATCGTCTACCAGCAATTGAATGGCAAGGCCGCCGTAACAATTTTCAAGCGATTTGCGGCGCTCGCCGGCGAGCCGCTTACGCCTGAGGGCATCCTCAAACTCAGTGATGAACAGATGCGTGGTGCAGGATTGTCGAAACAGAAGTCCGCATATCTCAAGGATCTCGCAGCAAAGACGGCTGGGGGCTTGCTCGATTTTGCACGCCTGTCGGAGTTACCGGACGCACGAGTAATCGAACATCTGACGCAGGTAAAAGGCATCGGCGTATGGACGGCGCAGATGTTTCTGATGTTCACGCTGAAGCGCGAGAATGTACTGCCGACAGGCGATTTCGGAGTACGCATGGCAATTTACAAGCACTATCTCGACGTACAGCGGGCAAAGACAGCGACGAAGTCCTACACAGGAAAGAAGCCTGCGACGGCGAAGAAAGACCGCAAGCAAAAGATCAAGCTGCCAAGCCCCGAGCAGATGGAAAAGATCGCAAAGTGCTGGGAGCCTTACCGCAGCGTGGCTTGCTGGTATCTGTGGCAGAGCCTGGATACGAAGACGCTATGACCACAGAGAGCGGGCAGCACCCGGCGCTGTGCTCCCCTACGGCGTCTGTGGTTAAATGAATGGCGATGGCTGACCTGAAGATTCGCGTACTGGTGGCAAAGCCGGGACTCGACGGTCACGACCGCGGCGCCAAGGTGATTGCCCGCGCGTTGCGCGATGCCGGCATGGAAGTGATTTACACCGGCCTGCGGCAGACGCCGGAGATGATTGTGAGCGCGGCGCTGCAGGAAGATGTGCAGGTAATCGGGCTGTCGATTCTTTCGGGCGCGCACAATGCCATCGTCCCGCGGGTTATGGACTTACTCAAACAGAACAAAATGGATGATGTTCTGGTACTGGTTGGCGGGATCATTCCCGATCAGGATATTGATGCTCTCAAGAAACTTGGCGTAGCCGCCATCTTCCAGCCGGGCACGGCGATGGATGACATCGTGAAGTTTATCCGCGCGAATGTGAAGGCTGCTGGCGTTACGCTTTGAAGTTGCAGATTGCAACCTCAAAGAAAAATCACGGTCATCGCTGCTCCGCACAAAAGCAACTTCTCTCCGAAAATGCCAACTCCAAATCTCACCAGCATCCGGCAACAACTCGAGCGTACCGTTGGTCCTGCGCCGTGGTATTGGAAGACCTTCCAGGCATTCAATTCCAATTCCGGGCAGCATTTTGTTTGGACGCATCACGGTGACCAGGGACCCGTTGGATACGTGGTTTCACTAGCCTTGCAGCAGGAACCGGATAAGCCTCGACTGGCGTTGAACACGTACTGTCGGCCCTTTGTTGTATCGCCGAGTTGTCTCGGAATTTGGTGTCCGGAAAGCCGCAGTATTCGTTTTGCCGGTTTCGATCCGGACCAGCTCACAGCTTTTGACATCGCCGAGATTGCAGGATGGTTCAAGCAATCTTCCGACCGCATCTACTCCAAGACTCCACCGATTGCGGACTTCGAAGTGCCTCTCGCGCTCGGTCCGGGAATGCACAAGATCGACGTCCCTCCAGAATTGGCAATGGTCGATGAACTGATTGTGCCCACCAGCTACAAGGCGATGTCGAATGACGATCCGGCATTCGCGCTCTTTGTCCTCTATCTGCAGGCAGGATTGGTGGAAGTCTTGCCACAGAAATGGTTCACCGCGGCGCAGTATCAGGTGGGAAAGCAATGGATTCCACGCGCGGCTCGAGATCAGGAGTCGCATCGCATTTTCGGCGAATGCTTCGGCGCCGGAACTTTCCTGCTGGAAGAAGATGGATGCCGTCTGGCGGAGTGGATGCAGAGACGGTCTTAAGGCCTTAGGTCTTTCGCATCTGCAAGCCGCGGTCGTCTGAGAGCAAATAGAACCTGGAGATGGGGCCCGAACACCCAAGATCTAAAGTTCAGTTCTCGCCGCCCATGTCCGAATCTTTTTTTCATCTCGACGAGCAGGACGGCGCGTTCATCCTGCGTCTCCAGTCCCAGGACGGGACAAACCGACTAACACGAGCATGCGTACTCTCCCTAACTGCTACGATTCGTGAACTGGCCAACAAGACTCAGTCGCTCGTAATCACCGGGAACGCAAAGTTTTTCTCCGTGGGCGCCGACCTCAAAGAGATTGCAGCACTCAACGGCCCGGCAGCCTATGAGTTTTCAAGAATCGGCCAGGCGCTCATGTGGTCCATTGAGCAGTTCCCGGCTCCGGTGTATGCCGCCGTCTCGGGATACTGCATGGGTGGAGGCCTGGATTTGGCGCTGGCTTGCCACCGGCGCATAGCTTCCCGCCACGCGCTGTTTGGACACCGCGGCGCAGCTTTGGGCCTGATCACGGGATGGGGTGGAACGCAAAGATTGCCACGGCTTGTGGGCAAAGACATTGCTCTCGAAATGTTTCTAGCCGCGGAAAAGATCAGCGCGGAGCGAGGCCTGGCAATCGGACTCGTGGATGCGCTGGTGGATGATCCGGTAGCCGAAGCTTTGCGCCGGATCAAAGTTTGAAGATCAGTTGTTTGAGCGCCCTTGGGGTCAGAAGAGCCGAAGGCTAATAAGGAGGCTATTTGTCGACCTCGTCTGTTGCGCGTATACCGGAATAGCCCCTGATTGCAGCGTACCGCGTTGCATGGCGCTGCGGGAGTGTTATACCGTAATCAGTCCGCTCTCTTCACCCATGGCCGATCGCAGCGAAACTCCCGCCCTCCCCAAGTCTCAGGCCTCCAGCATCCTGACAACGAAAGTCGACCCTACGTCGGCGAGGTTCGAGGCCAACATGCGCTTTCTGGCTGATCTTATGTCGCAAATCCGCAATGAAGGCGAAAAAATTTGCGAAGGCGGCGGCGCCAAGGCGATCGAAAATCAGCATGCCAAAGGGCGCCTCACCGCGCGCGAGCGGATCGAATTATTGACTGACCCCGGAAGTTTCTTCGAGCTGGGACTTTATGCGGCCTACGGTATGTACGAAGAGTGGGGGGGAGCCGCGGCCGCCGGCGTGATCACAGGTATCGCGCGAGTTCAGACGCGCTTAGTCATGATCATCGCGAACGATGCCACGGTGAAAGCTGGCGCATTTTTCCCCATGACGTCGAAGAAAGTGATTCGTGCTCAAAACATCGCCATCGAGAACCGCATACCAACGATTTATTTGGTGGATTCGGCGGGCGTTTTCTTGCCTCTGCAGGAAGATGTTTTTCCTGACACAGACGACTTCGGGCGCGTCTTCCGCAACAACGCGGTCATGTCTGCGCTGGGCATTCCGCAGATCGCGGCCATCATGGGCATGTGTGTGGCTGGCGGCGGATACCTGCCAGTAATGTGCGATCACGTTTTGATGACCGATGGCAGCGGATTATTTCTAGCCGGTCCGGCGCTGGTACAGGCAGCAATTGGACAGAAAGTTTCGGCGGAAGATTTGGGTGGTGCGGCCATGCACGCAGGCATCAGCGGAACGGTGGATTTCCGCGAACCGGACGATCGCGCTTGTCTCGCGCGTATTCGCTCGATCGTGGAAAAGTGGGGATACCGACGCCAGTCACCCTGGGATCGCAAGAAGCCGACCGAACCGGCAATGACCGCCGAGGAAATTTACGGCATTTACGATTCGTCTCCCGCGCGTCCCTACGACATGAAAGATATCCTGGCGCGCGTGCTCGATGGCAGCTGCTTCGACGAGTACAAGCCCGAGTACGGTAAGACTCTCATCTGCGGCTACGGACGCATCGGCGGCTTTGCCGTGGGCATTGTCGCGAACCAGAAGATGCACGCCCATCAGACCGACCACGAAGGCCACAAGCGCATCGAGTTCGGCGGCGTGATTTATACGGAATCCGCAGAGAAGGCCGCGCGCTTCATCATGGATTGCAATCAAAATCTGATCCCGCTGGTTTTCTTCCACGACGTGAACGGCTTCATGGTCGGCCGCGACGCGGAGTGGAGCGGCATCATCAAGGCCGGCGCGAAGATGGTGAATGCGGTATCGAACTCCGTGGTGCCGAAGATCGCTGTGATCGTGGGCGGATCCTTCGGCGCGGGGCACTATGCTATGTGCGGCAAAGCATTTGATCCACGCTTCGTTTTCGCCTGGCCGACGGCGCGTTATGCCGTAATGAGCGGAGACTCGGCGGCGGGAACTTTGGTCGAGATCAAAGTGAAGCAACTGGAACGCGGCGGCAAGAAGTTGAGCGAGGAAGAGAAGAAAGAACTCTACGAATCGGTAAAACGCACGTATGACGAGCAGACCGATCCGCGCTACGGCGCAGCTCGGCTATGGATCGACAAAATCATCGACCCCATCGAGACGCGCGATGCTATCACTCAAGCTCTGGAAGCTGCAGCGCTGAATCCTGACGTGGCAGAGTTCAAGGTGGGAGTGTTGCAAACATGATTCATGGAAGCTCCTACAATTTCTTGATCTCCGTGTCTCCGCGGTGAGTGAATTGTCCGACACCGTCAAACTGATTGAATGTCCGCGCGACGCCTGGCAGGGGCTGAAGGGTCAGATTCCGTCCGATATCAAGCGCGCTTACTTGCAGGCATTGATCAGTGTGGGATTCAAGCAAATCGATGCAGTCTCCTTCGTCTCGCCGAAAGCTGTGCCCCAGATGGCCGACTCGGAAGAAGTCTTGAAGGAGCTCGATCCGCCCGACGATGTGGAGATCATTGGCATCGTGGTCAACGAAAAAGGCGCGCAGCGGGCGATCGATACGCATGCGCTGCACACTCTGGGATTTCCGTATTCGATCTCGGAAACTTTCTTGCGCAAAAATCAAAATCAATCTGCCGAAGAAGCGCTCGAAGAACTGGAGCAGATCCAGAAAAAAGCCGACGATGCCGCGCTCGACGTTGTGGTCTACATCTCGATGGCATTCGGCAATCCCTACGGCGATTTGTGGAACGTGGACGAAGTGATTGAAGCGATCTCGCTGATGGAGGTCGACAATCTCCGCATGATTTCCCTGGCCGACACTGTGGGCGTGGCCACCCCTGAACAGATCAGTGAACTGGTAAGCGCGGTGATGGCGAAGTACGATTACCTTGAGATCGGCGTGCACCTGCACAGCCGTCCCGAGCAGGCCGCGGCAAAGATTCTTGCCGCGTACGACGCCGGCTGTCGGCGCTTTGATTCGGCCATTGGCGGGTTAGGTGGCTGCCCGTTCGCGCAAGATGCACTGGTCGGCAACATTGCAACCGAGAAAGTGATTGAGGCTCTGAAGCAGCGTGGCGCAGAGTTGCCGCCTCTGAAGCCGCTGGAAGCTTTGCTCCGCGCGACCACTGAGATGGGGGCGAGGTACACAAATTCAGTCAGCGACCAATAATCCAAACATGAACTATAAAACGATCCAACTCACTTACGATTCGGGCGTCGCCACGATCACGCTGAACCGCCCAGAAAAGCGCAACGCCATCAGCTTCGAGTTGATTGACGATCTGCTGGGCGCCTTGAAGGAAGTGGAGAAATCGGAAGCGCTTGTCCTCATATTAACGGGCGCGGGCAAGGCCTTCTCATCGGGCATGGACCTGGACAACTTGAAAGCGCTGATTGGCCGGTCACCCGAGCAAAACCTGAAGGACTCGGACACAATGGTCCGCCTCTTCCGTACGCTTTACGAATTCCACAAAGTTACGATTGCGGCGGTGAATGGGGCCGCCATCGCCGGCGGCACCGGTCTGGCGTTGCTGTGCGACTTCGCTCTGGCTGTGCCGGAAGCCAAGTTCGGCTACACCGAGGTGCGCATCGGCTTTGTACCCGCGATCGTTTCGACATTCCTGCTGCGTCAGGTCGGCGAAAAGCAGGCGCGCGATCTTTTGTTGACTGGACGGATTTTCGGCGCAGAAGAAGCGGCGCGCATGGGGTTGATCAAAGAAATCGTCGCGCCAGAAGTACTAATGGCACGCGCCCGGGAATTGGCGGCGTTGCTGATGGAGAACAGTCCAGCTTCGTTGCGCGCGACCAAGCAACTGCTCAGCGATCATGGGCGCGCCGAACTGGATGCGCAGATTGAAGCGGCCGTGCGCGAAAATGCCGCGATCCGCACCACCGCCGACTTCCGCGAAGGCATCGTTTCATTTCTCGAAAAGCGCAAGCCCGTCTGGAGCGGCAAATGAATTTCGGCCACGGACGGGCGGTCAACGAAACTCGCCTGCGCGTCCGTTATGCGGAGACCGATCAGATGGGTGTGGTCTACCATTCCAACCATTTCATCTGGTTTGAAGTGGGACGCGTCGAATTGCTGCGGCAGTTGGGCTTTTCCTATCGCGATATGGAGAGTCAGGACCATCGCTTCATCGCCGTCGCCGAGGCCAAATGCCGCTATCGCGCGCCGGTGCGCTACGACGAGGAAGTTCTCGTCCGCACTGAGTTGTTAAATGTGCGCGATTCGGTGGTCCACTTCGGTTATGAACTGCGCCGAGTTGACGACGGCACGCTGCTGGCGGAAGGCGAGACCACGCATATCGTCACGGACGCAGATATGAAAGCCGCAGTTCTGCCGGAAAAGTATCTGAAAGTCTTTCGCGCCGTAGTGGGAAAGCTCTAACTTGGTCACTAGAAACAAGAAGCTGGAAACAGGAAACTTATTTGAACGCGCTTCACATCAGCGGTAACGATCTCACGCTGGAGGCGGTGCGCGAGGTCGCGGACCAACGTCGTCCCGTGCTGCTGTTCGCCGACGCGCGCGAAGCCGTGAATCGGGCTCGCTCCGTGGTCGACGAAATCGTCGCTGGCAACAAATTGGCCTACGCCGTCACCACCGGCGTGGGCAAGCTCAGTGACGTTCGCATCGTCGGAGATCAGATTCACGAACTGCAAGTCAATCTGGTACGCTCCCACGCCGTCGGAGTCGGCGATCCTCTCTCCGTGGCGGAGACGCGCGCCATGATGCTCTTGCGGGCCAACTCTTTGGCCAAGGGCTACTCCGGCGTCCGCGCGATTGTCATCGATACGCTGTGTGAAATGCTCAACCGCGACGTCACCCCGTTCGTGCCGTCGCAAGGCAGTGTAGGCGCTAGCGGCGATCTCGCTCCCCTCGCGCATCTTGCGCTGGCGTTAATCGGCGAAGGCGAATGCATTAACGCAGCAGGCGCGCTGATTCCTAGCGCCGACGCGATGAAGCAGGCACAGGTCAAGCCGCTGGTGCTCGAAGCCAAAGAAACTATCTCGCTCATCAACGGCACTCAGGGCATGCTTGCTGTGGGCACGCTGGCACTTTTGGCTGGGGAAATATTGGTGGATTCCGCCGACGTGTTGGGTGGATTGTGTTGCGACGCATTGAAAGGCACTGACGCTGCTTTCGATGAGCGCATCCACAAAGCCCGCCCGCATAGCGGACAGATGAAGACAGCAGCAAATCTTCGCAAGATGCTCGAAGGCAGCCAGATTCGCGAATCCCACCGCCAGTGCGGCCGCGTGCAGGACGCTTACTCCCTCCGCTGCATTCCGCAGGTGCATGGCGCGGTGCGAGACACGCTGGCGCACTGCCGCCAGGTGTTTGAAACCGAGGCGAACTCCGCAGTGGATAATCCCTTGGTATTCATCACCGACGCCAAGAATTCCGAAGGCGACGTAATCTCCGGCGGGAACTTTCACGGTGAACCCCTCGCGTTTGCTTTGGATTTTCTAGCCATCGCGCTCAGCGCGCTGGCGGGAATCAGCGAACGCCGGATCGAGCGTCTGGTGAATCCGGCGCTCAGCGAAGGACTACCGCCGTTCCTGGCGCACGGCGCAGGATTGAATTCTGGTTTCATGATGCCGCAGGTCACGGCGGCCGCGCTGGTCAGCGAGAACAAAGTACTCGCACATCCCGCGTCAGTGGATTCGATCACCACCTCGGGCAACAAGGAAGACTACGTTTCCATGGGCATGACGGCGGCGAACAAGCTGAAGCGCATTGTCGAGAACACGCGCAACGTGCTGGCTATTGAAGCCATGGCCGTAGCCCAAGCGATCGACTTCTTGGCTCCATTGAAAACCTCGAAGCGCGGACAGGCCGCGCATGCGGCGATCCGGTCAGTGTGTCCCGCGATGGAGAAAGACCGCGTCATGTACAAAGACTTCGCGCGGCTCGCGGACCTAATCGCCAGCGGGAAAGTGGCGGAAGCATTGCGGTAGTTTGGCAGAAAGATTCCGGGCTCGATCGGGCAGTCGAGGGCGTCTCCACACATAATCGCTCACGCGGTCTTTGACGCGCTCCCGTCCAATCCCAACTCGCCAGCGATCCCCCGCATCGCTTCGATGCAGAATGCGATGTGCTCGTCCAAGTCCACGCCCAAGGCAGCAGCGCCGTTCACGATGTCCTCTCGGTTCACCTTCCGGGCGAAGGCCTTATCTTTCATTCTTTTTCGAACCGACTTCGTATCCACCTCGGCTAGGGATTTTCCCGGCTTGATCAAGGCGACGGCAGTGATGAATCCAGCGAGCTCGTCGCAAGCAAAAAGAGATTTTTCCATCGGCGTATCGCGCGTAACGCCTGTGTACTGCGCGTGGGACATGACCGCCCGCCGGATCACTTCCGGCCACCCGTGTTTTTTGAGAATCTCGTTTCCCTTGTGAGGATGATCTTCCAGGCTGGGAAACCTTTCATAATCAAAATCGTGAATGAGTCCGACGATGCCCCACAGGTCTTCTTCGGACAACCCAAGATCGGAAGACTCCGAGTTCCCTGAGCCGCCAGCAAACTTACCGGAGCAAGCGCGCATGCAGGCCTCAACCGCCAGCGCGTGCTTGCGCAAACTTTCTGACTGGGTGAACTCAGTTAGTAAACACCACGCGGACTCACGATCAATCATTGCTTTCGCCCTGTTTTCTGCGGGATTTCGCCGCTTGCTTTCGGTTTTCACCGGCAAGATTTATAGCTTCATACATTTTAACCTTGACATCCACAGGCCTTGTACCGCAGATTGTCACTGCAGTCGGAACCTCTTCCCCCATAGTTAGGTTCCGTTGTTTAGAAGTAAGGAGTAGCCGGCTCTGGCACTCCCACAACCCGATGGCCACGACCCTTGCCCCGGTAGACTCACGGGAAGTCGTCCGTTGCGATCACTGCCTGTTGGTTCAATTCCGTACGGTCAACAACAATTGCCGACGCTGCCACTCGTCCCTGGACGAGGAACCCGAGCCCGAGCCGGTGGTGATGGCGCCACCGGTAATGATGCCCATGCCTGGAATAGGCCGCGGACACCTGAACCTCGCAACGTCGATCCGCTCGCTGCGGCTGCGCAGCGGCTTGAGCCAGCGCCAACTGGCAGGACGCATGTCCGTGCCGCGGACTTACGTTTCCAAAATTGAAAACGAGAAAGCGACGCCCACGCTGTCGTCCCTGGAACGGCTGGCGCGAGCCTTGGAGGTGACCGTGCCGGAGTTGCTCAGTGGCGGGGAAAAGAACCGCCAGGATGAAATCAGCGAACTGATGAAAGATCAGTTCATCGCGGAGATCCTGCCGTTCGTTTCACAACTGAACGGAATGCAGATGTCGAGCATCCTGACACAAGTGCGGGACTTGACGGTGCGGCCAAGAAGGACCGCGTGAGCGAAGGGACTCATTCATGTGGGGACACCCGCCATCGGCTGTCCGAGCCGAGGCGAAGCCCGGCTGCTCCCTTTACATAATTTTATCCGGGCAAACCAGCCAACTCACGGCCGGGACCAATCCCTTGGTCCCGGCTTTTTTGCTGCACGGCCAACTGAATCCGAAATAGATCGACTTACATCTATGCAGCATGCACCTGGAAGAATCTGATAGTGTCTTTTCCGCTTTCTCTGCCCACCCTGCGTCGCTGAATCAACCCGAGGCGAACAGTTGGGAAGATGAAACTCCCCGTGTTGTGTCGCCGACCGCGAGTTCCACCGGATCCGACGATTCGTTACTCGATGCCTACTCCCGGGCAGTGACCGGCGCGGTGGGGCGCGTCAGTCCTTCGGTAGTGAACATTGAAGTTCATCAATCCGCCGGTCGCACACGTTCGGGCGAGCCGCGCGAACGGCGTGGCGGAGGCTCGGGGTTCGTCTTCACTCCCGATGGTCTGATTCTCACCAACAGCCACGTCGTACATGACGCGCGCCGCATCGAAGTCACCCTGTCAGACGGCCGCCGCATGCCGGCAACCGCCATCGGAGACGATCCGGCGAGCGACCTTGCTGTCGTGCGTGTAGACGAGCCCGGCCTCACCGCTGCTGCCCTCGGCGATTCGCAACGGCTTCGTGTGGGACAACTGGTGGTCGCCATCGGCAATCCGTACGGATTTCAATCCACGGTGACGGCAGGGGTGGTGAGCGCGTTAGGACGTTCGCTGCGCTCCTATTCCGGGCGGCTGATCGACGATGTAATCCAGACCGACGCCGCGCTCAATCCCGGCAACTCCGGTGGCCCACTGGTGGATTCCGCGGGGCGAGTGGTGGGGGTGAACACGGCGACCATTTTGCCGGCGCAGGGAATATGTTTCGCCATCGGAATCAATACTGCAAAGTTCGTCGCCAGCCGCCTGCTGCGCGACGGACGCATCCGCCGCAGCTACATCGGCGTCTCGGCGCAGACCGTGCCGGTGCATCGCCGCGTGGTGCGCTTTTATGATCTGCCCAAGGAAACGGGCGTGGTCGTATTGTCGGTCGAACAGAAGAGTCCGGCGCGACTTGCAGGCGTCCGCGAAGGCGACGTAATCATTGCGCTGGAAGGCCATCCGGTAGCGGGTGTGGATGATTTACACCGTGTGCTGACCGATGTTCGCGTGGGCGTAAGCTGCTCGCTGACGGTACTGCGCCACACGGAGAAGCTGGAAATGAAGATCGTGCCCGAGGAAACCTCGAACAGCTAGAGGGTCGGTTTCTTTCAGCTTCGGTTTTCTGCGAACAGCCTGTGCTATAACTTTCGACGATTGCAAGCCCTTCCCTGCTGTGTTAGCTTCGGGATTCGGAAGGGGATAGGCCTTGCAGGCAAGAGTTCCCGCCGGTCTGGATCGCAAGGAAACCGAAATTTACCGGCAGCTTGATCCAGAACGGCTCCCAAGACACATCGCGATCATTATGGATGGCAACGGGCGCTGGGCCAAGAGGCGCCACATGCCGCGCGTGGCCGGGCATCGCGCCGGGGTTGAGGCCGTGCGCTGCACGGTCGAGACGGCGGCCCGCATCGGCATCTCCGCACTCACGCTGTACGCCTTCTCGGAAGAAAACTGGAAGAAGCGGCCGAAGAACGAAGTGGATTTCTTGATGCGCTTGCTGAGCCGCTTCCTCAAGGCCGAGGTCCCCACGCTCAACAAGAACAATATCCGCCTGGAATATATCGGCAGACAGCAGGAACTCCCCGATGATGTGCAGGAGCGCATGGCTTGGGCGCGAAAGAGCACAGGTCACAATACGGGCACAGTACTGACGCTGGCGCTGAACTACAGCGCGCGCAGCGAACTGGTAGACGCGTTTCGCTCCATGGTCAACGCAGCTTCGCAGAACGGCGGCCTTGAGCACCTCCGGATTGACGAAGACACGGTCGGAAATCATCTTTACACGCGGCACTTGCCCGATCCGGACCTGGTGGTGCGCACCTCCGGCGAGATGCGGCTAAGCAACTTCTTGCTCTGGCAGTTGGCCTACGCCGAGATTTATGTAACGCCCACACTCTGGCCCGATTTCCGCGGCGTGCATCTGCTGGAAGGCATTGCCGAGTATCAGAAGCGCGAGCGGCGTTACGGCGGATTGAACCATGGCGAATCGCACGCGCACTCCCAACCAGCGAAGGTTACCAAGTAGCCTCCCAGCATGCTGAAACGCATCGCGACCGCGCTGGTCCTGATTCCGATTGTGATGTTTCTGGTGCTGCGCGCCCCAGTGCCGGTAGTGGCCGTAGTGGCAGCCGCAGTCGCGCTGGTCACGGTCCAGGAATTTCTGAAGCTTACCGAGTCCTATGGTGTCCACCCTCTGCGCTTGCCGACTTACATCTTCGTAGGATTCTTTTTTCTTCTGCTGGCCACAAGTGCCGCGGTTGAAACGCCACAACTTTCCGCCGTCAGGTTCGTCCTCGGCGTGGGATTTGCTTGCGCCATTTCCCCCTTCATTTTTCTGACCATCACCATGCGGAGGTCGCCGATGGCCGGCGGGTATCCGGCAGCGGCGGCGTCGGCCTTCGCCTTTGCCTACATTGCCCTGCCCATGGGAATGCTGGTGCAGTTGCGCCAGCAGTGGGCTGGCGCATTTTGGATACTCTACCTTCTTCTGGTCGTCTGGGCGGGGGACATCTTCGCCTATTTCGTCGGCCGGGGGTTGGGACGGCACCTGATGGCGCGCCGCATCAGCCCCAAGAAAACCTGGGAGGGCGCGGCTGCCTCACTCGCCGCAAGTCTAGTCTTCGGCATTCTCCTGTTCAACCATGCCCTTCAGATCAGTTCGTTCTTGCTGCGCGTCGGATTGATCCAGCGGCGCGACGGACTATTCGGCCTGGAGAAGCCGGAAATGTGGCCTATCATCCTGCTGACCATCGCTCTGAATATTGCCGCGCAGCTTGGCGACCTGGTGGAGTCTCTGATCAAGCGCGGAGCCGGCGTAAAGGATTCCGGTACAATTCTTCCCGGCCACGGAGGCATGCTCGACCGCATCGATGCCCTCCTTTTTGCCGCTCCGGTGCTGTGGTACTATGCGGCCTGGCGTGTCTTGCAATAAGTACCCGCCTCCCGCTTCCCCAGCGGTCGCAGCGAAACGCGTAAAATAGGATTTCGAGAACTTCAGCTCGCAGAATTCGCCTGAGAATTTATCTGATATGAGACGCATCGCCATCCTGGGATCGACCGGATCCATCGGCCGCAGCACCCTGAGCGTGGCAGAGTCCTATCCGGAACGATTTCAGATCGTTGCCCTAGCCGCAGGCGCCAATCTTGATGCAGCGTCCGAACAGGCGCGACGTTGGCGGCCAAGAGTAATTTCAATGGCCTCCGAGCCGGATGCCGATCGGTTGCGCGCGCGCCTCAAGCAAGCCGGCCTCAGCGAAATCGAGGTGCTCTACGGTCCGGCGGGCGTCGTGAAGATCGCCACCCATTCTGAGGCGGACTTCGTGGTCAGCGCCATCGTCGGTGTAGCCGGGCTCGAGGCCACGTATGAAGCTGTGAAAGCCGGAAAGATCGTCGGTGTGGCCAATAAGGAATGCCTCGTCGCTGCGGGCGAGTTAATCACAGCCGAGGCGCGCAAACAAGGCAAGCCTCTGCTGCCCATCGACAGCGAGCACAACGCCGTGCACCAGTGCCTCCGAGGCGGGCGGATCGAGGAAGTGGAGCGTATCTGGCTCACCGCATCCGGCGGGCCATTTCTGAACATGCCACGCTCGGAGTTCAGTTCCATCACAGTGGAGCAGGCGCTGAATCATCCGACATGGAAGATGGGCAAGCGTATCACGATCGATTCGGCGACTTTGATGAACAAAGGCTTCGAAGTAATCGAGGCATGCAGGTTGTTTCACATGTCGCCCTCGAAAGTGGAAGTAATTGTCCATCCGCAGTCGACAATTCATTCCATGGTGGAGTTTGTAGATGGCAGCATACTTGCTCAGTTTTCCGTGACCGACATGCGCCTCCCGATCCTCTACGCTCTGACCTATCCCGAGCGAATTCAGTCGGATATGCGCTTCCCGGTCAGAGACTTGCGTCATCTCGACTTTAGCCCTCCAGACATGAGTAAATTTCCCTGTCTCCGTTTAGCATATGAAGCGGCTGAGGCGGGTGGGGCGAGGACGGTCGCGCTTAACGCCGCAGATGAAGTCGCCGTGGCTGCGTTTCTTGAGGGCAGCATCGCCTTCGATGAAATTCCCAGGATCATCGAAGGGACGGTTGCAGCATCTAATTCTGGGAAACTGGGTTCGATCGAAGGAGTGCTTCAAGCCGACGCTGAAGCCCGCCGATATGCTCAAAAGGCGGTGGGCAAGTTGAGTGGGGCCGGACGTGCGCGAGCAACTTCTTTCATCTAGCGTTCAGTTGTTGGAATCTAACGAATTGCGGAGTACGTGTCACCTTTATGCCTGACTTTCTGATTTCGCTGATTGCCGTCGTCGTCATCCTCGGTTTCATGATCCTGATCCACGAGTTTGGTCACTATGCGGTGGCCAAGTGGCTGGGCGTCAGGGTCGAGGTGTTCTCCATCGGGTTCGGAAAACGCCTTCTCGGCTTCCGCAAGGGTGACACCGACTACCGCATCAGCGCGATCCCGCTGGGCGGTTACGTCAAAATGAGCGGCGAGAATCCCATGGACGAGCGCTCCGGCGATCCTGCGGAGTTTCTCTCCCATTCGCGCTGGCACCGTTTTCTGATCGCCATCGCCGGCCCCACGATGAACATTATGCTGGCAGTCTTCCTGCTGGTTGGGGTGTTCATGGTGCACTACGAGTATCCCGCCATCTACGACGGCCCCACCGAGATCGGCTGGGTGATGCACGACACCCCGGCAGGCAAGGCTGGCTTTCAGCCGGGCGATCGAATCGTCCGCATCGACGGCATACAGAATCCGACCTGGGAGCAGGTTGACACCCGCGAAGCCCTGAGCCCGGGCCAGCCTTTGGACGTTACGGTTGACCGCAACGGCCAGCTTCTTACCAAGACCATCGCGCCCGAGCCTTATGGCGTCGATCAGATCGGGTTTGCCGGGTGGGCCGCCAAGGAACCCTGCGTCTGCGTTACCGATTTGACGCCCGGCATGCCGGCTGACAAGGCAGGCCTGCGGGATGGCGACGAGATCCTCGCCGTGGATGGCAAGCCCGTGCCCGCGCTGGCGGCCATGGTCGAAATGCTGGAGAGCACGAAGGATACGCCCATCTCGATCACCGCACGCCGCGGCACTCAAACCAGAGATTTCACCGTTCAGCCTGTTCTCGTCGAAAAGAGATATCGCATCGGCATCGGCAGCATGCCTATGAAAGTGACCAGTCTTTCCTTCCCTGCTGCTCTGCATTTATCTCTACAGGAGAACAAAAAGGCTTCCCTGCTGATTCTCGAACTGGTGCAGAAAATGCTGCAGGGAAAGATTTCGGTGCGTTCTATCGAGGGCCCAATCCGCATCGGGCAAGCTGCTGGAGAAGCCGCCCGGCGCAAAGGTTGGACTCCCCTCATGCTTCTGACTTCCGCCATCAGCCTGAACCTCGGCGTTTTCAACCTGCTACCAATCCCTATCCTCGACGGAGGCGTCATTTTCTTCCTCCTGATCGAGAGCCTCATGGGCCACGACATCAGCCTGCGCATCAAGGAACGCGTCTACCAGGCGGCATTCGTTTTCCTGGTGCTGTTCGCCGTGATGGTCATCTACAACGATTTGCTGAAAACGATTCCAGGATTAGCGGACCGCCTGCAATAAGGCGGTCTCAGTCTGTCGGTCCGGTTTGCGCAAGGGCGCGGCGAGCCATTCGACCAGCGAGGTGTCCTCCTGTGGTCCATTCCGTCGAACCTGTTTTGGCGTGTTAGAATAGAATTTCCCATGGCTACGATTCAACGCAGGAAAACCGTGACCACCGTCGTCGGAGGCGTGTGCGTCGGCTCGGATGCACCGATCGTGGTGCAATCCATGACCAATACTGACACCGCAGATATCCCCTCGACCGTGCAGCAGTGTGCCGCCCTGGTTCGAGCTGGTTCGGAACTGGTGCGCGTCACCGTCAACAACGAAGAAGCAGCCGCCGCTGTGCCCCGCATTGTCGGACAACTGGACAAGCTGGGCGTCCGCGTGCCCATCATCGGCGACTTTCACTATAACGGGCACGTCCTGCTCACCAAGTATCCCGAGTGCGCGCGCGATCTCGCCAAGTACCGCATCAACCCCGGCAACGCCAGCATTGGACGCACCGGCGACTCGAATTTCCGCACCATGATCGAAGTCGCGGTGAAATATCAGAAGCCTGTACGCATCGGCGTGAATTGGGGTTCGCTTGACCAGGCCCTGCTCACTCGCATGATGGACGAGAATTCCCGCCTCGCCGAGCCGAAAGACGCCCGAGAAGTCACCATGGAAGCGATGGTCGTAAGCGCGTTGAATTCCGCCGACCGGGCACAGAAATTCGGCCTCCGCGCTGATCAAATTATCCTGAGCGCGAAAGTCAGCGGCGTGCAGGACTTGATCGACGTCTACCGCGCTCTCGCCGCCCGCTGCAACTACCCGCTCCACCTCGGCCTCACCGAAGCTGGCATGGGCGCGAAAGGCGTGGTCGCTTCAAGCACCGCCATGGGCGTCCTACTGCAGGAAGGCATTGGCGACACCATCCGCGTTTCCCTTACGCCTGCCCCTGGAGGCGACCGCACGGAAGAAGTCCGCGTGGCGCAGCAGATCCTGCAATCCATCGGCATCCGCAGCTTCACCCCGCAAGTCACGGCCTGCCCCGGCTGCGGGCGCACCACCAGCACATTCTTCCAGGAAATGGCCGAGCAGATTCAGACCTACCTGCGCGAGCAGATGCCAACCTGGAAGAGCCGTTACGTAGGGGTGGAAGAAATGAAGCTGGCTGTCATGGGCTGCGTGGTCAATGGCCCCGGCGAGTCGAAACACGCCAACATCGGCATCTCTCTGCCCGGTACATTCGAGGAACCAAAGGCCCCCGTCTATGTGGATGGACGCCTGTTCACCACGCTCAAGGGTGATCGCATCGTCGCGGAATTCATCGGCATTCTCGATGAGTATGTCGACTCCCATTATGCGGCGAGAGAAGCCGAGAAAGAAGAAATAGCCGCCAGAAGTTAATCCCGACTTAGCCTGTGATCCTCTGTGTCCTTTATGTGAAATGTTTTGCTACTGCCCAGTGATCAGGAAGATCGGTGCCTGCGGCGACGCCTGTGGCACAGCGTTCCCGGAATCAGTGGTCAAGCTCTCATTCGCGTGAGTGAAGTTGCATTCGAATTGTGTGCTCGATAGTCCCGTCGGGAGCACCGTCAGGGTGACCCCGTTGAGGTAAGTGTCGTTCGTCGACCCGTTGAAGGAAGTCCCAGTCGAAAACCCGGAGATTGTAACTTGCTGTCCCGGGGCAAACGTGTTTGCCGCCTGAAACGTGACCACGTTGGACGTAATCGAGAACGTCGTAATCAAAGCAGTATTGCTGCAGGTAGGTTGGGTGCAAGCTGCCGGAGCTGCAGGCAAGTCGGTGACTACTGTATCGGGGGGCAGCGGCGTCCCGGGATTGTTGGTATTGCCGCCAGTCGTGTTGATCACGGCAACGGCTCCGGCGTCGCACATGCTCACATAGATCCGGCTGCTGTCGGCCGAGGCCACAGTGAACATCCGGAAGCGTGTGGTGCTCGGGGAGTACAAAGCAGGGTACAAAGGAGCCGCCGCGCAAGAAGGAACCGGTGCCACCGCATATTGATTCGCCGCGAATGAGGTTGCGTTTGAACTCAGCAACGTCAGAGTCGGCGCGCTTGGGTACTTTACGGTCAGACTATTAGCGTCAAACACGGTCAGGCCAGGGATCGCACAGGCGCCCGTCACATTCGGATCAGGACACGTCGTGGCCGTCTGGTAGCTGGCCACGTAAAACCGGCTGCCATCCAGCAGCGCCGTCACCGAAACCGGCGTGCATCCATTGGGACAAGGGGTTGACCCTGCGAGGAAGGAAATAGCCGTCAACTGCGTGGGCGTGTCAGTCGCACTCGTGTCGGAAAAGACATAGACCGTCGACGTCACGGGATTCGTCACATAAAGCCGGTTCAGGTTCGGATCGTAAAAAATAAAGTTTGCCCCGGGGCCGACAGGAAGGCTGCTTGTGACCGTGTCCGTGGCGACATCAATCGTCACCAGTTGTCCGTCGCCTTCCGTGAGCACATACACTTTCTGACTGTCGCCGCGCGCCACCACCCAAACTGGCGTCACACCTGTGAACCCCGTCACGGTATTCGGAGTCAGATCAAGCGGATTCAGGCTGCTGACCGTGTTGCTCCCCTGGTTGGCCACATAGAGCTTGAAGGCGTTCGGGGTCTCGGCCAGACTGACCGGGTTTGCTCCCACAGTCGCGCTGTTCGTAACCACATTCGAAGTCGTATTGATCTCGCTAACGGAATTCGTGCCAAAATTCGCCACGTACAACGCGTTGTTCTGAGTGGTATTCAAGAAGACCGGTTGCGACCCCGGCGGCAAATCGATCGTGTTCACGGCACCCAACCCGGTCGCTAGCGTGGATTGGAATACCGGGGTAAACGACGAAACTACGTCCAGCCCCCCCGAAAGCACGCTGCCCGGGCTGGCAACAAACACTCTTGAATTGTTGGGAAAAATAGCCATGTGAGCAGGATTATCGCCGAGGTTGGGCTTGGAGGAGTCGTTGGAGGGAGTCTCCCCAACGAGGGAATCTCCCGAAACGTCAATTTGCATCGCCGTGCCCGGGTAGTTGGGCGCGTTGGTGCTGATGCCAAAAACGTCGTGGAAATTATTCGGCTGCGGACTCGTTTCCACCGGGCATCCCGGAACCCCTCCCGTCGAACATGGGATCACAACAGGGCGGTACACCTGGCCGCACGCCATCCAAACTAGAATTGGAAGCACCATGGCCGCCAAGCGGCCCACACGTCGAACACTCATCCGCACTCCATCTCGCGCCACTCCAGGAAAATTCTGATCATAAGGTGAGAAGAATTCAACATTCTAATGGCTGGACCCAATCCGCGCTAGTGCCCCTGAGCAAAAGGATTTACCCTGTGTTCCTCTGTGCCCTCTGTGGTGAAGAAGTTGCTTTCCACTTCTGGGATGCGCACACTAAGGCCCAAGTTGGCATGGTCCTGGAAATACAGGTGCGCTGATTGAATACTCAGCAGAAAACAATCAGGAGAGTGAACGCCGAGGTCGACAGAGATTCGCCAACTCACCTCAACGCTGACGCCGAGACCTACTGCCAGCCGCCGCAGCCGGCGCTTCCGACCTGGCCGTGGCCGCAGGCTTTTTCTTCCCTTCCATCTGCGCCAGGCTCTGCTTGAGAGCTGCCATCAAATCCACCACCGGAGCCAATTTCTTGGGCTTTTCCACCGCCGCCACTTCCCCGCCCTCAAGCTTGGTCTCAATCAACTTTTTCAGATTTTCCTGGAACGTATCTTTATACTTTTCCGGATCCCACTCGTCCGCCAGCGCTTCAATCAGCTGATGCGCCACTTTCACTTCCGCTTCTTTCAGCTCCACGTCGGGCGCGCCAAAGCCTTCCACCTTGCGCACTTCTTCCGCGTAGTACATCGTGTGCAGCATGAGTCCGCCTTCATGCGGCCGCAGGAACACCGTGTACTCGCGGTTGTGCATGGTGATCTTGGCTATGGCAACGTACTCGCTCTCTTCCAGAGCTTTGGTCAGCAACGCGTAAGGCCGACGCCCCGCCTCTTCCGGCATCATGTAATACGACGACTCGAAATAAACCGGATCTACATCGCTCGCCTTCACGAATTCCAGAATCTCCATCGTCTTCGCAGTCTGCGGCTCAATCTTCTTGATTTCTTCCGGCTCGACCACGACGTACTCGTCCTTACGAAACTCATAGCCCTTGACGATCTCGCTGCGGTCCACGACCACATTCTCCAGCGGACAGATGTACTGCTGCTTCACCCGCTGCTTATCCGGACGGTGCAGCATGTTGAACGAAATTCCGCTACTGCGCGCGCCCGAAAACAAGCGCACCGGCATCGAGATGAGGCCGAAGGTTAAGTGTCCAGACCAGACTGACGCTGCCATAGTTCCTCTCGCTCGTCAGGGATGAACATCATCCCTGTTTCTGACCGCCATCCGCCTAAACTCCGCAGATGTGGGAGTTTAGCGTAAAAACGAATCTTTGATGCACAAATCTCGCAGCACGAGGAATCGAAATGCGAAGCCCGAGGGAATGGGTCCATCCGCCCGGAAACCCCATGGGTTGTAGTTGCAATAACGGTTCCCCCGTCTGCTCTGCACTTTGGTACTCGATTTCCTGAGTCTCGCTTCCTACCCTTTGTGGCTGCGAAATTTTTCAGGCGCCGTCGTCTTCTTGAACCCCGCGGTGCCTATCAATCATCTGTGTGAAAGTATTCTTAAGTGGAGACCAAATGACCGACCTGCGCTATCCCATCGGCAAGTTCACCTACGAAGGCCCACCGACTGAGGAACAGAGGCAGAGGTATCTGGCTGACATCGAACAAACTCCGTCCAAGATGCGCGCGGCCGTCAAAGGCCTCTCAGACCAGCAACTCGACACGCCCTACCGCCCCGACGGCTGGACCGTCCGCCAGGTCGCGCACCACGTCCCGGACAGCCATCTCAACGCGTACGTGCGTTTCAAACTTGCGCTCACCGAAGAGGAGCCGACGATCAAGCCCTATGCCGAGGACCGCTGGGCGCAACTCGCCGACACACAGGCCACCCCCGTGGAAGTCTCGCTAACCTTGCTGGATTCCCTGCACACGCGCTGGATCCGCCTTCTGCGATCGCTCAAGCCGGAAGACTGGAAGCGCACGTTCCGCCATCCCGAACTGGGACTGATGCCTCTGGAGAAAAATCTCGCGCTCTATTCCTGGCACGGACGCCATCACGTAGCCCACATCACGACCCTGCGGCAGAGAAACGGCTGGTAGACAAAGGGGAAACGCTTCCCGAAACTTTGGTCATCTTTTCCCCGTTTAGGCCGGCCGATACGATTTAGCGTGACGATTCTTCCTTCAACATTCGTGGGTTTTGGGTGGAATCTGCTTCGAGCGTTTGTTTTTGCGCTTCTCCTGTCGGTCTCCGTTGCCCAGCAGTCGCCGGTTGCTCCTTCGTCGCCAGAGCCGACATCTACCGGATCGGAGCAGTCTCTCGGGGCTGTGGCGCGGAACTCCAAGAAGCAAACTAGCGTGCGAGCCAAAAAAGTAATTACTGAAGAAGACATGGACGCTACGGCGAACGCGCTTCCCCGGCTTCGCATGGAGGGCGCCGAAAACGGCGACGAAATCATTGCGGCGATCGGCAAGTACAAAGAGAGTCACACCCCCGCCGAGACGGAAGCGGCAGTGCAGGCCTGGTACGAGAGATATGATGAAGACTTAGCCGCCGCTATTCAGGAAAATCTGGTCGTGAACACCCTGCGGGAAGAAAACAACAGCAACGGGTATGAACTTTGCCGTCAGGGCGGCGACTACCAAAGCTGTGAGAATCGTCGCCGGGCCGAGTATATTGGCGCGCGGCATGATCAGTACACCATCAGCCGCAATACCGCTCTGGAGACACGAATTCAGCACGTGTTCATGAAGGTCCGCGGCGGCATCATGCGCTACAACCTCCACTACGACTGGTTCAAAATTCGGACTACGAATGGCATTGACGTCTTTTAACTTCTGAACCGTCTTTTGTTGCGGATCCGAAGAAGCTGCATCTCTCAAGCGGCTCCCAGCTTCCACAACAAATAGCTGCTGGCCTCGCGCAACAACGCGTATAGGCGCTGCCCCGCCCCATGCGGGCGCGAATCGGGTCTCGGCGCGACATACACCGGACCAATCCCCTCGTGCTTCAATAACCTTTTGATACGGAACACATGATAAGCATCGCTGACGGCTACGCAACTGCGCAGTCCATTGGCGCGCATGATCACAGCCACACGCACTGCCGATTGAGCCGTGTCAGAACCTTGCGTCTCCGCAATCAGGTTCCGCTCAGGAATTCCGCGGCGTGCCAGATAGTCGCGTCCCACACCGCCTTCGCTGAAGCTCGGATCGGCCGCCGCACCGCCAGTCGTGATGACCACCGGCGCAATTCCTTCCTGGAAAAGATCGAAGGCATGATCCAGCCGCGCCCGCAATACCGGCGAGGGATGGCCGGAATACTCCGCCGCGCCAAACACCACAATCGCGTCCGCCGAATGCACTTCCTGCAGTGAGCCTTCGTGCACAATGCGAACTGCCGTCAGCGCGAGAAACGCCGCCAGTGCGAGCACTCCCAACGCTTCCAGCCGCAGCAACCAGCGGCCAGTCGCACGCCGGGTAGCATGATCGTCTTTCATCCGTTGGCAAAAAACGTGGAGATTTCTTCGGCAGGAATCGCGCCTTCGCGCATAATCCGCCAGCGCGCCCCCTCATCAGTCAGATCGACAATAGTCGATGGAATATCCCGCGGCGAGGTTCCGCCATCCACGATAATGCTGATCCTGCCGTGCAGTTGCTCGTGCACTTGCTCGGCGCTGGTACACTCCGCCGCCCCGCTCAGATTTGCCGACGTTGCCGTGATCGGAATGGCCGCTGCCGTCACCACCGCCAGCGGAATCTTCGCATTCGGTACGCGCAACGCCACGTTCCCCGTATTGGCTGTCACCTTCAGCGGCAGCCGCGATCCCGCTTTCACGATAATAGTCAACGGTCCCGGCCAGTATTTGCGCGCCAACGCGTAAAACTCCTCGGGCAGCGCTTTCGCCAGTTCTTCCGCATGATCCACGCTCTCGATCAGCAACGACAACGGTTTGTGACGCGAGCGCGTCTTGATGTCATACACGCGATCCACCGCGCGCAGGTTGAACGGATCGGCCGCCAGCCCGTAAAACGTGTCCGTCGGCATACCCAGCACTTCGCCCGCACGAATCTGTTCCGCGGCATACTTTATCAGTGAACTCTCAGGTGTCTCGCTATTGATTTTTATGATTTCGGCGCGCACGGCGTTCCCTTCCTGCCCTGCTTCTTCTTGGATTATTTGCCTGTGAAACTTATCATAATACGGCAAAGCGCGGCGACGTGGGTGACTGGCGTATCATGCACTCACCATCTCGCTCATGAAAGGCCCTTCAGAACCCGCTCTCAGCGCGCAGAACCGGCTCCGCCGCATTGCGGGACGCCACAATCCGCTGGTCAAGCAGCTGCGCCAGGCGTTCTCGCGCGCGGAACTCAGCGAAACCGGAGACTGCGCCATCGAGGGCCTGCGTATCCTGGAAGAAGCCATCCGCAGCGGCCTCCGTTTCAGCGCAGTTTTTTTTCGTGAATCCGCCCAGGACCGCTCCGAGCGCCTCCTTCCTCAAATCGGCGCCCAGGTCGAAACGCTTCTGCTCCCGGATAAATTATTCGACAGCCTCGTCCCCAGTGAATCTCCGCAAGGCGTAGCCGCTCTCGTCCGCCTGAAAGATTTCTCACTCGAGGACGTCACGGAACGCTTGCAAGTAGGCCCAATAATCGTCCTCGCAGGCCTTCAGGATCCCGGCAACCTCGGCACAATCCTCCGCTCCTCCGAAGCCTTCGGCAGCGCCGGCGTCGTCCTCGGCGAAGGCACGGTCAGCCCTTTTAATTCAAAAGCTGTTCGCGCCTCAGCCGGATCTGTCTTCCGCCTTCCCATCATTCATCGCCATGGAAAGTCAACAACAGTAAAGCTGGAAGAAGTTTCCGAAAAGCTGCGAGCGCTACGCGTGCGCCTGATCGCAACCTCCTCGCACAAAGGAACACCGATCGATCAAGCAGACTTAAGAAGTGCCGCCGCGATCTTTTTCGGTAACGAAGGCTCCGGCCTGCCGCGCGACCTGATGGCCAACATGGATGAAGTCATCGCCATCCCCCACACGCCGCAAGTAGAATCTCTCAACGCCGGCGTCGCCGCCAGCATCGTACTGTACGAAGCCGCAAGGCAAAGGAAGTAAATTTGTTCACCACAGAGGCACAGAGACACGGACAAAACGAGAACAGTCAAGACCCACGCACGAGCCCTATCATTGGTGCGGCCATCGAAGTTCACCGTCACCTGGGTCCGGGGCTGCTGGAATCGGCGTACGAGGAGTGTTTGTGCCACGAACTCCATCTACGCGGAATCGACTTCCGCCATCAAGTTGACCTGCCTGTGGAGTACAAAGGCCTCAAACTCGACTGTAGCTACCGGCTAGACTTGATGGTGGATGAGGAGGTCGTCGTAGAGCTGAAATGCGTTGAAAGAGTGCTGCCGGTTCACGAAGCACAGCTACTCACACCCATGCTGCTGAGCGGCAAACGAGTCGGCCTGCTAATCAACTTCGACGTTCCATTGCTAACCAAGGGCATCACTCGAAGAGTGCTTTAGCGCTTTTGAAGGTTTGAAATTTCTCTGTGCCTCTGTGGTGAAAGGGTTTTTCCATGGGACTTTTCCAACCCATCCCGAACACCAGCTCGACCGATCGCACCCGGCCGCTGGCCGACCGCATGCGTCCGCGAACTCTCGAAGAGTACGCCGGCCAGGAACACTTAATCGGTCCCGGCAAGCCCCTGCGCACGCAGATCGAGCGCGATGACACCGGTTCCCTCATCTTCTGGGGTCCGCCGGGCACAGGCAAAACCACGCTCGCCAAGATCATCGCCAACATGACGAAAGCGGAGTTCATCGAATTCTCCGCCGTCCTCGTTGGAATCAAAGAAATCAAGCAGGTCATGGCCGACGCCGAACGTGCCCGCCAATACGGCACGCGCACCATCGTTTTCATCGATGAGATTCACCGCTTCAACAAAGCCCAGCAGGATGCCTTCCTGCCCCACGTGGAAAAAGGCAACATTCGCCTGATCGGAGCCACAACAGAGAATCCGTCGTTCGAGATCAACTCCGCGTTGCTCTCGCGCTGCCGCGTCTACGTATTGCAGCCGCTCACCGAAGATCAAATCGTTCAACTGTTGAAGCTCGCCCTCACGGACGAGGAGCGCGGCCTCGGCACCATGAAGTTGCGCGCCTCCGACGACGTCCTCAAGAAAATCGCCAGCTACACCAGCGGCGACGCCCGCAGCGCCTACAACGTGCTCGAAGTCGCCGCCGGACTGGCGCAGCAGTCCGGAACTCAGCCCGCCGAGATCACTGATGACATCGTGCGCGATGCACTCCAGAAGCGCACTCTGCTCTACGACAAAGCCGGCGAAGAACATTACAACCTGATTTCCGCCCTGCACAAGTCCGTGCGCAACAGCGATCCCGATGCCGCTCTCTACTGGCTTGGCCGCATGATCGAAGCCGGGGAAGATCCGCTCTATATCGCGCGCCGCGTCGTCCGCATGGCAGTGGAAGACATCGGTCTTGCCGATCCCAACGCTCTTTCCCTCTGCATGGCCGCGCGCGACGCCGTCGATTTCATCGGCATGCCCGAAGGCAATCTCGCACTGGCACAAGCCGTCGTCTATCTTTCAGTCGCGCCCAAGTCGAACGCGCTCTACACCGCCTACGGCGACGTTCAGCACGATATCGAACAAACCGCCGCCGAGCCTGTCCCGCTGCACTTGCGCAATGCGCCCACCGGACTCATGAAAGGCCTGGGATATGGCAAGGACTATCAATACGCCCACGACGTCGAAGGCAAAGTCGCCAACATGCCATGCCTGCCGGAAAATCTGCGGGATCGCGTCTACTACCGCCCTACCAATGCAGGCATCGAGAAGCGCATCCGCGACCGGATGGAAGAGATCAAGCGTCTGCGTCTGCAAGGGGCTCCAGCGAATCGGCCTCGCCAAAACACAGAGTCTTAGCGCTACCTTCCAGCATCCAAACTCTATCGTGATTCTTTAAGGGCTCGCGCAATGGCCACCAGTCCTGCAAATATCTTCGACGAATTCCCCTCGGCTCGCCCTCCGGTCGACACCCAGGTAGAAAGCCTGCAAAAACTGCAGAAGGCTGCGCAAAAGATCAGTTCAATTCTCGACCTCGATCAGCTCATCGACAACATCGTAAATGACGTAGCGCATTCCTTCGGTTTGCTGGAGACCGCCGTCTATCTTTACGACGAAGCTCGTGGAGAAATGGTATTGGGCGGCGTCCACGGCTGTTCCGTACACAGCAAGGGTTTTCGTCTGAAGATCGGCAAAGAGGGTATGGTGGGCTACGTTGCCTCCACTGGCCAGATGCGCTACGCCCCGGACGTGCGCAAGGACGAGTATTACGTGGCCTGCGAGAAATCAACTCATTCAGAAGTAGCGATCCCGCTTCACGTCGGCGAGCGCCTGGTCGGAGTGTTCACAGCATCTCACCCTGATCTGGACGCCTTTCCCCGTCAGCAAATCAGGATTCTTCAGGCCCTGTGCGATCACGTGGCCGTCGCTATATACAACGCGCACCGCTTCCAGTCGGAGCGTGCCGAGCGTGAGGCGATGAGTCGCGAAGCTCAGGAAGCTCGCGCGATTCAAGAGGCTCTTCTGCCGAAGGCCTCTCCTTACATACCGGGCTTTGCCGTTTCCGGCCTCAGCATCCCCGCCCGTGCCATCGGCGGAGATTGGTACGACTTCATTCCGTTTCCCGATGGCCGTTGGGGGTTGGTCTTAGCCGATGTCTCTGGAAAAGGCACAGCGGCCGCTCTGCTCATGTCGGCTACGCGTGGAATGCTGCGCTCTCTCGCGGAAGCTTGTTGCGGTCCGGCCGAGGTACTGACCAAACTCAACGGCTTGTTGGTGGAAGACTTCCCAGCAGGGAAATTCGTCACCTTGCTCTACGCGGTACTTGATCCCACATCCCGCAACGTTACATTCGCCAGCGCCGGGCACTTGCGTCCGCTGTTGGTGGACGCCACCGGATCTCGCTTCCTGGACACCGAGCGCGGACTCCCGCTGGGCTTGGGTTGCGGCGATTATTCCGAAAGCACCGTGGCTCTATATCCCGGTTCGCGCCTTGTCTTCTATAGCGACGGCATCAGCGAGGCCGTCAACCAGGCGGAAGAAGAATATGGATTGGACCGCCTTGCTCAGCACGTTTCCAGCCCCGGTGCTTCCGCAATCACCGTTCTGGATGATGTCCGCGCCTTTGCCACCGGCGTAGCACTGCGCGATGACGCCAGCGTCGTATTTGTTCAGGCGGGTTCTTAGGTTTTCACCACTGGACGCGCCTATCGGAAGCGTGCCCGATGTTCTTTCAGAATGCACCGGTCCATCACTACAAGAATTCCGGCCTTGCGCGCCTTCTCCGCGGCCTTCTCGTGAATCACATCTTCCTGCATCCAGATTGCCGGCGCTTTCAGTTGGATAGCCTGGTCGACAACTTCTTCCACAAACTCCGGCCGCCGGAAAATGTTTACGATATCGATCTTCTCCGTCACATCGAGCAATGCAGCATAAGCCTTCTCGCCCAAACAAGACTCAATCCGCGGATTCACCGGAATGATACGGTATCCATGGCTCTGCATGTAGGCCGACACGCCATGACTGGGACGCAGCGGATCATCGGAAAGTCCAACCACCGCGATCGTCTTTGCGCGCTTCAATAATTCAGTGACAGGATCTGTCTGAGGGAGTGTACCCATTCTACTTGTCATCTGAGCAAGCGTTCTTTGCGCAGCGAAGGATCTGGGCGAGGCGCGCGAATCCACGGAGCCTGCTCTGAGCGAGCGCAAGCGACCGAAGGGCGCGTTTGGCTCGCTTCCCTATTATTTCTTGTTCGCCGATTCCAATTTCTGCTTGTACATCTTCAGCGCCAGCTTTCGCACAGTTTCGGAAATTTCTTTGTTGTTGGAGATATTCTTCAAATCCACCGCTAGCAAATGCTTCATCAGCCCTAATCCAAGATCAAGCGGCGTTCGCGGGTTCGACACCAGATTCCGCACCACGATGTAATCCTTCATGAAGCGCCGCTTCAGCGGAATCTGCCGCAGCACCGCTTCCAATACATTCTTCTGTAGGGCGAACCTTTCCACTTCTCCATCGGAAAGTTTGGGCGCATCGAGCACCGCCAACGCCACTACCTTCGTCCCGTCGCGAATCAGAATCGACCGCTCCTCTTTGTTGCCCTTCAGCGCCAATTGGATGCGACCCTTCACATCCAGGTGGTTGATCTTCTGCAGTGTATTCTCACGCTTCGGTGCAGCGGGAGTTTGACGGGCCAGACCGGCAGCAGGTTTGGAAGTCGAGGCCGTGCCCGGCTTGGCAGCTGCCGCAGCCCCGGAGGCCGAAGCAGCCGCAGCTTTCTCCGCGCTGCCCGCGATCTCCTGCACTGCCGACACAGGAAAATAGTCAGCTCCCAGCAACTCCATAATCCCGCCGATCGGCTGAAAGGGCTTTCCCTCCTCCGCGCTAATTTCCGTGGCGTGCTCGGCAAGAT
Organism: Acidobacteriaceae bacterium; assembly: GCA_003138975.1. Classification (GTDB taxonomy): domain Bacteria; phylum Acidobacteriota; class Terriglobia; order Terriglobales; family Acidobacteriaceae; genus Sulfotelmatobacter. Next base: position 29,447 of record PLHQ01000184.1, read on the forward strand.
AAGCAGAAACAGCTTCTTCGGGAACGTCTCCCTCTGCCTCAGTCGCCGCTTCGTCGGCGCGCCCAGGGGCTGGCGCAACCACTTCTGTGTGAGCCGCGGCGTCCGCAACTGTATCCGTCGCCTTCGCACTCGCGCCTCCGCCCAACAATTCAGCAACCGTCGCGGCTTCATTCGCCTTCAGGTAAGGATTCGATCTCAGCGACTTCAGAACTTCCACCGCTGCCCGCACACGCGCGCTCTGCAGCATGGCCCCAATACTTTCCGGAGATGCGGAGATGGCAAACTTCGCGAGCTCACTCTCCGGGACTGAAGGATTTTCCAACAGCGCCGGCAGCAACTTCGGACGCAGATTATCAGGCGAAATCAGATAGTCCAGCACCTCCCGCGCCGTCTTCGGGTCGGAGGCTGCCGCCAGCGAAGCCTTCTCGTCCCACCCCGCCAGCGTCATCCGGGCAAGTTCGCCAAACACCTTATTGCGCTTGGCAAGATAAACCAGAATTTCAAGATTTTCATCCGGCGGCACCGACAACGCGCCCCGCGCGGCGAACTGCATCATGTTCGACGGCAGCTTCGACGCCCGAATTTGATCGATCATGCGTCCCATCATTTACCCCTTGGACCGAATGAGGACGTTTCCTTTTGCCCTCGCTTCGAGTTCCCGCACCGCGAGTTCGAACTCGCGTATCAACCGGTTCGGCTTGCCCCTCTGAAATTCCTTTAGCAACGCCCGATAGTACCAAAGAGTGCCCTCGCGCCCGCCATTGAAACGTGCCCAGATTGATTCCCCAACCTCGCGGTAATCGGAAAGAATCGAGCGCACATTATGCAGTTTATCCGCGGCAGAAACCAGCTTGGTGTCCGCATCGGCACCTTTCAAATGCCGGATATAGGTTTCTTTGCGTTCGCGCCACGGCGGCTTCGGATCGCGATCCGAGTCCGTGCAGCCATCCACAATCTTCGCCACGCGGCTCCCAAATCGCCGCTTCACTTCTTTCAGCATTGGCGCCCCGCCGCAATCTTCCACCACATCGTGCAGCAAAGCGGCGATCGCCATATCCTCATCGCCGCCAAACTCCAGCGCCAGCGAAGATACTCCCATCAAATGCGCTATATACGGCGTTGTCGAAGCCTTGCGCACCTGCCCCGCATGCTTCTCCGCCGCAAAAAGAAATGCTCTCAGAAACCTCGGACCAAGCTTAATCGCGTTTCCCCGCTTCCCGCCCACTATTTCTCCTGTTTTTCTCCGCGCCGCGCCGCCAAATACGCCCGGATGAATGGCTGCAAGTCGCCGTCGAGCACGCGATCCACATCGCCCACTTCGGTCTTCGTGCGGTGATCCTTGATCATGCGGTAAGGCTGCAGCACGTACGAACGAATCTGCGATCCGAAATCATTGTCGAGTTTCGAGTCCTCAATCTTCTTCGTGGCCGCACGCTTTTTCTCCAACTCAAATTCGTAAAGCTTGGACCGCAACATGCTCATCGCACGCTCGCGATTCTTGTGTTGCGACCGTTCATTTTGGCAACTTGCCACCAGTCCCGTCGCAAGGTGCGTGATCCGCACCGCCGAATCCGTGGTGTTAACGTGCTGCCCGCCCTTGCCGCTCGAACGATAAGTATCGGTACGGATATCCTCAGGCTTGATTACCACTTCAATGCTGTCGTCAATTTCCGGCGAGACAAACACGCTGGCAAACGACGTATGCCGCCGCTTGGCCTGATCGAAAGGCGAAATCCTCACCAGCCTGTGCACACCGATTTCGCTCGTCAGCAATCCAAACGCGTACTCGCCGTTCACCGCGAACGTCGCCGACTTCAGCCCAGCTTCTTCACCTGGCTGGTAGTCGTACAGAACCGTCTCGAATCCCTGCCGCTCCGCCCATCGCAGATACATGCGCAGCAACATGTCGGCCCAATCCTGCGATTCCGTCCCGCCCGCGCCCGGATGAATCGTCACAATCGCATTCAGCGCGTCGTTCTCGCCCGAGAGCAGTGTCTCTGTCTCCAGCTTGTCGACCAGTTCTCGCAGGGAATCAATCTCGCGGCGCAATTCGGCATCGACATTTTCGCCTTCCTTCGCCAAATCGAAGTAAGCGGCAATGTCGTCGCCGCGGCGTGCTAGATCGGCGTCGGTGGCCAGCAAGTGTCCCAGCCGCTTTTTCTCCCGCATCACTTGTTGCGAGCGTTGTGGATTCGACCACAAATTCGGGTCGGCAGACTGCTTCTCGATTTCGCTTAGTTGCGGACGGAGTTTGCCCGCGTCAAAGATACTCCCGGAGCTCGCGCACCTTCTTGCTCAGTGACCCGTATTCCTGCTCGAACTCTTGATTCATGAGGATGCTTCCGCTTTCTTGCGGAGTGGGAAGCGCGTGAGCAGCGCCCCTGCTGAAATTATCGCACACAGCCACGCGAACCAATCCCCGTACCGCGTGTAGAACGTGGTTACGGAAGTGAGTGCATACGGCGCAACTAGCGCCCCTCGCTCCTTTCGCGGCAACCTCGCCACCGTCCGTCCATAAGGATCGATCGACGCCGTCACGCCCGTGTCCGTCGCGCTCAAAATCCACCGATCGTTCTCAATCGCCCGCATTCGCGTCTGATTCAAATGTTGAGCATACGCCCCGCTATCCCCATACCAGCCGTCGTTCGATAGATTCACGAACACCTGCGCACCCTGATTCGCAAACTGCCGAACTTCGTCGGGAAACACGGACTCGTAGCAGATGAAAACTCCCAACGGTATGTCCCCTGCGACCAACGGCGCCCTCGACGCTCCCGCCTTGAACTCTCCAACTTCTTTGGTCAGCCCTCCCGCAAAGGCAAACAGCTTCGGGAACGGCAGATATTCGCCGAAAGGCACGAGATGCACTTTGTCATAACGTGCCGTCCAATCCCCCGACGGACTCACCAGCGCAGCCGAGTTGAACAACTCCGTAGCCGAAGTGCCCGTCGAAGCTCCGTTCTGCGTCGCGGGTGTGCTCCCGATGGCGCCCGTCACGACCCAGCTATGAGTTGCACGAGCCATCTCAGTCACCGGTTCACGAAACAACGGATCGCTTGTAAAAAAGGGTGCCGGCGATTCCGGCCACACGATCAAATCCACCTTGCCGTGCGCGGATTCAAGCGCACTCGACGAAGACGAACTCGAAGCTTCTGCCTTCACGCTAAGATCAGTCAATTCCTGCAGCGTGCGCTCAAACGTATCGCGCGTCCAGTTCTCGTCCACCGGAATATTTTCCTGCACCAGAAGCGCGGCACGATCCCCTGGAATGGCAGGGGCATCCACCAGCCTTCCAGCCTGCAACACTGCCGCAGCCACCAACGCTGCCAGCAACAACGTGCTTCGCTTTTTTCTCGGTACCAGGAACGCCGCGGCCACCGCGACATTCACCAGCATGATCTCGAACGAAGCCCCGTATACTCCGGTCCAGGTTGTGATCCGGCTCAAGGAAATGTTATCCACTTGCGCGGTGCCGAGCAGATCCCAGGGAAATCCTGTAACCCGCGTCCGCGCCAACTCCACCCCGACCCACAGAAATGGCACGGAGATCAACGCTCGCCGATTGTCGCGCCCCGGTCCCGCCGCCAACGCCAGCAGAAAACCAAACAGCCCGTGATAAAGTCCGAGATAAAGACAGAAGAGAAACAGCGCCAGCAGCGCTACCGGCGCGCTCAGCCCGCCATGCTCGTGCATCGTGTCATAAATCCAGTAACACGTGCCTGCGTACCAGAGAATTCCGGAAGCATACGCCAGCAGAAATGCCTGCCCCGGCGTGGCAGCCTGAAGATGAACGGAGCCGTCAACCTCCAACGCCCCCGCCGGCCGCGCACGCAACACAGCCACAATGAGCGGAGCGAACGCCACCCACGATAAAACATAAAGCCCAGGCAGCGGAAAAATCAGAATTTGCAACAGCGACGACAGACCAACTAACAACCAGGCGCTGTAATGGATTTGCCGCACCGGCAAGAATAGCAAAACTAGTTCTCAGTTCTCAGTTCTCAGTTCTTGGTTCTCAGCAGGCGATTCAATCCGTTGGCGGACGAACTCGACAATCTCCGCCGTCACATAAGGCGGAGGCGCAATCCGAAACACCGGCCGTCCCAACACCGGTTTCAAAGAAATCCCCTGCCACGGCGCGCCTCCGACATTCGCATGATCGTGAAGAATCACTGCCCTCGCCCGATCCAAAAATTCCTGCGCCGACTTCTTGAAATCTTCCGTGCCCGGATCGAGCACCGTCACATACAAATCGGGCCGCAAGAATTTCAACACGCTATTCGATTCCACGATTACATTGCGCGACAACTCGATCCGCCGCCGCAAGGTCGGCATCGCCTCGGCTAGCCTGCCCTGCTCCGTCCGCAGCCACAGCGCCCGCACCGCTCCCGCAACCAGAAAGCGCGAAGTGTCTGATTCGCCCCCGCGATCTTTCTCCTCGGAAATCGCCCAGGTATGATCGGCAGTCGCGCAGTCGCACGGCGCTCCATTGGCCGAGCAAACCCCATGCCCATATTGCGTAATCTTCACCGCCGTCCAATCGTACTCAGGCAACGCGGCAATCAGCCCCGCAACCACACTGGTCTTCCCCACACTTCGCGAATGCCCGCCAATAACGACGATCGCCACGCCTACCTCTTTTTCCCCAACCGCGCCAGTGCCGCCAACTGCTTCAAATACTGCCGCACTGGCTGCGCCGGAGTTCCCCAGAACGCCACGCCCTTGCCGCGCAAAACTTTATTCGGCAACACACCACCCTGCCCGCCCAACATCACTCCTTCTTCAATACGCGCGTGCTCGCCAATGCCCACCTGCCCGCCGAGCACGACGTCGTTTTCAATCACAATACTTCCGGAAAGCCCCGTCTGCGCCGCAATCACCACATTCTCCCCGACTCGACAATTGTGGCCAATATGCACCAGATTATCGATCTTCGTTCCCCGCCCAATCCTCGTTTCATCCAGCGCCCCGCGGTCGATCGTCGTATTGGCGCCAATCTCCACGTCGTCTTCAATCACCAATTTGCCCACCTGCGGAAACTTCTCATACCGTCCGCTCTTCGCGTCGCGCACATATCCAAAGCCATCGCTTCCCAGCACCGCGCCCGCATGCACGATCACGCGATCGCCCAACGTCGCCCCCGCGTAAATCGTCACATGCGGATAAATCTCGCACTGCCGCCCAATTTTCACTCCGCTCCCAATCACGCAGCCCGCGCCGATCCGCGAGCCCTCGCCAATCTCCGCATCCTCGCCGACTACGGCGCGCTCCTCCACCACCACACGCGCTCCAAGGCGAACGGAGGAATGCACCACCGCACTCGCTTGCACTCCAGCGCTAATTACTTCCCGACTCGCCACCTGCAGCAACCGCGCCGCCCGCGCAAACGCAAGTTTAGGATGACGACAAATGAGCAGCGGTTTCCCCAACGAGCCCGCCGCGAACTCTCCCGCCATCACCGCTCCCGCGCCTGACTGCAGCGCCTGCGAAAGATGCTTCTCATCTTCCACAAACACGAGATCGTCCGGCGAAGCTGACGCGACGCTCGCCACACTGCTCACCTGAACGCTTGGATCTCCCTGCAGGCAGGCTTCAACGGCCTCGGCAATCTGCTGCAATGTGCGCTTCATCGCTCTCACTCTATAGCACTGCACCGATCAGACGGAAGTCAGATGCAGGCGATTGGCGAAAGAACCGTCCCGGACGACGATCGAGAAAACGATAACCAAACAGAAGATAATCAAAAAGACGATAATTAAGAATACGTATGACTCCCCGAATCACTCGCTCACATCGCATCGTAATTGCCGCATTTGCGCTCGCCGCCCTCATCCTGGCTTTGCCTGTGCAATCCCCCGCCCAGCAACTCGCCCGCCGCCTCATCCTCAAAGACGGCTCCTATCAATCCATCACAAAGTATGAAGTCAAAGGAGACCGTGTTCGCTACTACAGCGCCGAGCGCGAAGAATGGGAGGAACTCCCTTCTTCGCTCGTCGATTGGCCAGCTACGGAACAATACGAGAAAGAGCGCGCCGCTGCGCCCGCCATCCCCGAAGCCGCCCTCATCGACAAGGAAACCGACGCCGACCGCGAAGCCGCAGAGCTCCGCCTTCCGCAAGTCGCGCCCGGCCTGCACCTGCCGGAACTTTCCGGCATGTATCTGCTTGACAATTTCAAAGGCCAGCCGCAACTCGTCGAGGTGCAGCAGAACGAGGGCGAGGTCGATCGCAACACCAAGGGTAGTATTTTGCGCGGAGCGCTGAATCCCGTTGCCAGCGCCAAGCAAACCATCGAGCTCGAGGGCGAACACGCTGCCATCTACGCTCATGTCGCCGTACCTTCCATCTACATCAAGAGCGACGACGAACCTCCAGCCCCCGCACCGCCGCCCGGCGAAACCGCCTCCGCACAACCATCCAAACCCAGCCTTGACGCACCCCGCGCCGAGCCCCAACGCCCCGAGCAGCCCGAGCAGGCCATCGTTCCTTTTGACCGCTTCCGCATTGTGCACCTGAAAGTGAAAAACGGAAAACGTATCGTCGGCGATCTCAAACGCGCCGCTACTGGCAAGACCAGTCAGGAACAAAATTCCGTAAAGACCACCATCGACCGCGTCGCCGGCGGATGGCTCAAGCTAACTCCCACCGAAGACCTCGCACCCGGCGAATACGCCATCGTCGAAATGGAAGGATCGGAAGGCATGAACCTTTACCTCTGGCCCTTTGGCGTCAATCCCGACGCCCCCGCCAACCCGAACCCCTGGACGCCAGATGTGAAGGACCAACTGAAGAGTAAAGACGCGGGCGAGAAAAAATAAAACCACCCCGAGAAAGACATCATCACAAATACTGAGAACTGAACACCGAGAACTGAGAACTGCCTTCTTACTTCATCACTCCCCGTTGCGCAATCCCGATATTGTCGCGCGTCGTATTCTTCACTAGATACATCATCTCGTCGGCCTGCCGGATGATGTCATGCGCGTCGCGCGCATCGTGAGGATAGGTAGCCAGTCCAATCGAAGCCCTAACATTCAGATTCAGCCCTTCGTCGCGGCAAAAACTGCTGGCGCGCAGCGCATCGCGCAACCGTTTGGCCACCACCAGCGCCTGATCCTTCCCAGTCTGCGGCAGCAGCACCACGAATTCGTCACCGCCGTAACGAAACGCAAAATCAATCAACCGCAGCTGCGCCTTCACGAGATACCCAATCTCCGCCAGCAGCTTGCTCCCAATTAAATGTCCGTGCGTGTCGTTCACCTGCTTGAAGTGGTCCAGGTCAATAAATAGCACGCTGAACTCGTATCCAAACCGCGACGAACGGTAAACCTCCGTCTCCAGCGTCTTGTAGAGATGCCGAGCGTTATAGAGCCCCGTACAGTCGTCGGTAATGGTCAGTTCCTGTATCTTCTCCACCCAGCGCGCATTCTCAATCGCAATGGCCGCATAGTCGCACAGCGCCTGCAGAAAGAAAACTTCCGGCTCGTTGAATTGCGATCGGTCCACATTCACCAACTGGATCACGCCCAGCACCCGCAGCCTTGACCGCAGCGGCACGGCAATAATCGACCGCGTCTCCCACTGCGTGGCCTCGTCGATCCGCTTCGCAAACCGCGGATCGTGATCCACATCGCTCGAAATGACCTGCTCGCCGTGCTTGGCCACCCACCCCGCAATTCCCTCGCCCAGCTTCAACCGGACATTCTTCAGAGCTTCCGCCTTATCGCCCACCGCAATCGCGAAATAGAGCTCGTCCTTTTGCTCGTCCACCATCAACAATGACCACGTATCCGGACGGAAGTATTCCGCCATCTTCTCCATGATGGTTTGCAGAATCGAGTCGAGGTCCAGCGACGATGTCAGCGCCTTGGCTACGTCGTGGAAAATGTTGAGCTCCTGGCTCTGGCGGGTTAGCTGTGTGCCGACGGCCTCGGACATGCGGGGTTCCTTCATCTCCCGTGCAGCGCGGGCGCTTGAGCCCGCGAGCCTTATGCTTTGACCCTTGATCTTCGAATCCTGATCTTCAGAATCGTGACCTTCGAATCGTTACCCAAGCTTGAAAACGACGATTCGTGGCATGGACAAGTGACAGTTCCGAAAATTATAGATTCCCCATCCCCAGCGCGGCAATGAACGTTGGTAACCAGAACCCTCAATGCCAATGGGCTCTTCGTGGTGGCGGAAGCTCTATCCTGCTTGCCCCCCCAGTCAATCCTGGGCGTAATCTAATAACGAACCTATGTCAACGATACTCCGATACGCCTCCGCGCTCGCGATTGCCTTCGCCTTGCTAATTTTCTCACCGGTCAGTTCGCTTGCTCATGCCGCCCAGGCCGGAGACCCGAAAGTAGATCCGAAAACCGTTTCCGTAGTCGACGCCGGCCTCGGCCCCTGCACTGCCGATTTCATTATTACCGATGCCGCCGGTGCGCCAGTCTACGCCGCCAACATCCGCGTCCACATCGCTTACGGATTCATGAACCTCCACAAGTTCGATCTCGAGGTCGGAACCAATGCCGATGGCAAGGCCCGCTTCATCGGGCTCCCCGAAAATCCCAAACAAGGACTCTTCTTCCGCGCCTCCGAAGCCGATCGCGAAGGCTCCGCCTTTGACAACCCATCCAAAACCTGTAAAGCCCAATTCACCGTCGTCCTGCGGAAAAAGGCACAGGAATAGTTTCAAGAGACTTTCGGAGCGCACAAGAGCCCAGCCTGCGCAATCGATGGTGCGGCGCCAACCCCGCCTTGAAATGCCCGCAGCATCTTGAATGCCTGATCGGGGTAAATGCCCGCACCGTCGCAAACCCCTGCACACCCCCGCGAACCCCTGCATCCCTATGGAAAAACTGTGCTTGAGCGCCGCGTCAAATCCGCGAGAACGCCAGGCTTTAAGCCCCTTCCCAACCTTAACTCTGGCGTCCGTGCCCGACTTCGCCTATGATAATTGTCGTCTCGACGCGGGCTTTCAGCCGTCACTCTGCCCGCCGGAGTCCGCCGTGGGTTCGTTCGGAGAAAAATTTCGCAAACAGCGCGAGCTGCGTAGCCTCTCGCTCGAGGCCATCTCTACCGCCACAAAGATCGGTACTCGCATGCTCCGCGCCATCGAGGACGAACATTTTGACCAACTCCCCGGCGGCGTCTTCAACAAAGGTTTTGTCCGCGCCTACGCCCGCCAGGTCGGCCTCGACGAAGACGAAGCCGTTACTGACTATCTGGCCGCCCTCCGCGAAAGCCAGATTCAGTCTCAAACCCTGCTCCCCAACTTCCGCACGGGCAAATCCACGAACGAACCGGATCCCCGCAACCCCGACCGTGACAACCATCATCGAGGCAAAGATCTCCACAATCCTGACCAGGCCCTCAAGACTCTCCATAGCAACACCCTCTACGAGAACAACGTAGCCACGGATTTACATATTGCGGATCGGCGGATCGAGGAGCGTCGCAAAGAGACTCGCCGCAGAGATGACCGTAAAGTTCGTCCTCTTGAAGCTCGTCCCAGCGCGGATCGACACAGCGAAGTTCGTCCCGACGCCGATCGCCCCATCGAAGATCGCTCCGACGAAAACCTCGACGACGTTGTTCCCTCGTCGCCGCTTTCTTTCCTGAACCTCAATTCCTCGCCATCGTCTTCGCACGACGCGCCGCACGGCGATCCCGAGCAAATCGAAGCCGCAGCGCCTCTCTCTGCGGATCATCCTTCTCGCCGTGTTCCCTTGGAAAAGCTGGCTGCCCCTTTAATTGTGATCACGCTGGTCCTCGCCTTCTGGACTTTGCACCGCCGCAGCCAGCCTGCAGCCGCATCCCAGGCCGCTCCCTCGAATCCCTCCACGGCGCCAGTGCCCACTCTCGCGTCCGCCGCCACCGAACCCTCCGCGCCTGCCAATTCCATGCCCGTCCCACCCTCCCACCCAGCAGAGCCGGCCCCTACTCACTCCGCCTCGACTCCGACCGATCGAGACGCCAATCCACCCTTCGCCAAGCCTCATGCTCACGCTGTCACGGCCGAGGCCCCGCCAACCTTCACGCTGCGCATCCGCGCCACACAAACATCCTGGGTTTCGATCACAGCCGACGGCGAGCCTGTGGCCAAAGAAACACTGATCGCTCCCGCCAACACCTCTGTTCGTGCCACCCACGAGATCATCGTCAGAGCCGGCAATTCCGCTGGCATCAGCTTCCTGCTCAACGATAAGGAAATCGCAGCTCCCGGAGCCCCCGGCGAAGTCCGCACCTACACCTTTGATTCCTCTGGAATGCTAACCTCCACCGCATTGCCAGCCCCGGACGCTTCACGTTAACCACGCTGGCATCCCGAAGTCCCCGAAGGACCTCGCCCCTTACCGTCTTCCAAACCGCAACGCGCGGCACCGCTCACGAACGGCTAGCCTCCCGCAACAGCGTGGCCACCGTCCTGGTAAACACCGCGCGCCCCTCCACTAGCTTCTCAGGCGGGATCGTCTTCGCGATCATTAGCATCGCCGCTCCATGGGCCACCATCCACAAAGCCGCCTGCATTTGTTCGTAATCCTCCGGCGATGCTCCAAATTTTGCCGCCAACTTGCGCTTCATCGCGTCCTTGCCCGGACGCCCCACCGTCTTCACCCCCGTACGTCTGGATCGCGCCGAATGAAACAGTTCATATTCCTTCTGAAAAAACAGCTCATACTCGTGGGCATGGCTCAACGCGTAATCCAGGTATCGCTCGCAGCCCTCTTCTGGAGAAAACACGCTCTCCAGCACCGCCGCAACCTCCAGCCGTATGCGCTGCAGCAGCGCCCGCAGAATGTCGTCCCGGTCGCGAAAGCGCCGGTACACGGAAGGCGTATTTGTCCCCGCCGCTTTCGCGACGGCGCGCATTGTGAGCGCCTTCTCCCCTCCCTTCCTCCATAGCTTCTGCGCTGCATCCAGTATTTTGCCTTCCAAGTCAGGGTCAGGTCGCCGCGGCACTGTGATTCCCTCCAGTCACGTCGCTCATGAGCATTATGCATACAACGTCAACGTAACGATCCACAGTGCATGACCTTTTCTGCAGGAACCGGTGCCGGCGTTACTTCCCGCTCCCAGAACAACTTAATTTCACACTTAATTTGATTCGCAACCGTGCGTCCGCTAACTTGTGGTCTGCTCCATTCGGTATTCAAAGCGTTCCTGCGCGTATTTCTCTTTGTAAGAGCCACCGAGGCACCTAATGGTTTCTTAGCGTGTAAGTCGCCCCTTTTGGTCACTGAGTCTGGTTACCTTTGTGAATAAACCACTTACGGCCGGGAACTTGGAACCCACGGCCGGAGTCTATCCCTTTGAGCGGACGAAAGCGCTTACTGAGCGGCTGGCCGACGATTTTTCGGTTCAGATGGGGTGGAAAATCCTATAATCAGGGGACGCCTGCACATGGCGGGAGCAACCACCTTGGGAGATTTGGCAAGCGCGATCGGAGCTCGGGCAGAAGAGGCGGCAATTGTGGCCGACCTCAAAGCCGGTTCGGAAACGGCCTACGCCTGGCTGATTGGCGAATTTCAACGTCCCGTTTACGGACTCGTGTATCGCATGGTAAGCGATCCTTCCGACGCAGCGGATACCACCCAGGACGTGTTCCTGAAAGTGTTCCGCGGCATGAAGCACTTCCATGGCGAATCCAGCCTGAAGACGTGGATTTACCGCATCGCCCTGCACGAAGCCGCGAACCGCAAACGTTGGTGGTTCCGGCACAAGGCGCATGAGACTTCCATTGAGCCGGCGGAATCGGAGAGCATGGCGAACACGGACGGAGCGCTGCTGACCGCTCTCACCGATCGCCATGAGTCGCCCTTTGACAACGTGGCCCAGCGCGAATTGCAGCAGCGGGTGGATGCGGAATTACGCCGGGTCGCGGAGCCTTATCGCACCACGCTGATTCTGCGCGACCTGGAAGAAATGTCTTACGAAGAGATCGCCGAGATTTTACAGATCTCTCTAGGAACGGTGAAGTCCAGATTGACGCGCGGTCGCCAGGCCCTGAAAAAGCGGCTGGCGCCCTACGTGCACGAGGTGGGGGATGAACTGGGGCTCACCCTGCCTGAGAAACAGGAAGAGGACGCCGCCGATTTGCGGCGACGGGTTGCTGGAGGGGGTAGAAGGGTTGAGGTAACGCCATGAAGTACATGGCCACAAAGTCCGGTTCGAACAAGTCCGGATCAACGAACGCGATGATGCAGTGTGCCCAGGCGAGGGAATTGTTCTCGCCCTATCTCGATGGTGCCGTCACCGGCACTGAGATGCGCACCTTGGGCGAGCATATCGACGCATGCGCCGCGTGCTCGCGCGAATACACTTTGCTGCGCAAGACGCAGCAATTGCTCACCAGCGCCGGCCGTCCCAACGTGCCCGCGGACTTAGGCCTGAAATTGCGCCTCGCGATTTCCCGGGAAGCCGCCCAGACTCGTCGTCCACGCTTTGAAGGCTTGCGCGTGCGCCTCGAAAACAGTTTGGAAGCATCCATGGTCCCGGCGACCGCAGGACTGGCCTGCGCCGTCCTGATCTTTGGTCTGGTCGCCGCCATCCTGGCAATCCCAGGCCAGTTGCAGGCCAACAATGAAGATGTCCCGCTGGTCTTGAATACCGGTCCTGAATTGCAGCAAACTTCATTCGGCACCATGAGTTCCATCAACGCTGAGTCTCTCGTCATCGAGGCTTACGTCGACTCGCGCGGCCGGGTTGAGGATTACAAAATTCTCTCTGATCCCGGCGCCTCTCAGGAACTTCTGCCGCAAGTGAAACGCATGCTCATCTTCACCACTTTCCGCCCCGCAATGTCGATGGGGCATCCCATCTCATCGCGGGCCGTGCTTTCCTTTTCGAGAATCAGCGTCCGCGGATAAGGGTTGTTTTTTGAATGTTTCGGCGACTCCGCATTACCCCCGCGCCCCGAAATACTCGTGCTACGTAGGGTTCCCGCTGTATAGCTTACCTTCGGCCGACGCGCTGGCTTGGGAGCATCGGCGTCCGCTACGCTGAGTCTTCGTCCTCACGGAAGGAGAGGCGTGGTAGGTATTTTCTTGGTCGACGATAACGCAATGATGCGGTCGCATCTTCGCGCCCTGCTCGAAATGCAGGACGAATGGGTGGTCGTAGGGGAGGCCGAAGAGGGCCGCCGCGCCATCGAGAAGTGGGATGAAAATGCTCCTCACTTAACGGTAATCGATTTCGCCATGCCTGAAATGGATGGCCTGGAAGCAGCGCGGCAATTATCTCTGCAGCATCCCGGCGCGCCCATTCTGATGGTCACGATCGACCCCTCGCAGCAACTGGAACAAGAGGCCCAAAAAGCCGGAGTCAAAGGCCTCTTTGCCAAGGCCGACCTTAAGTCTATTTTCGCCGCGGTTGCAGCGCTCCTCAAAGGTAAGACTTACTTTCACCTAGCGCCCGTCGGCGCCTAACTTCTTGCCCAGCCATCTCCCGGCGCGGCTCAATCGGCAGCACCGCCCTCACCAGAGTTCCGTTTCCGTCCGATCGAATCTCCAAAGTGCCACCCAGCTTTCTGAATCGTTCCCGCATACCACTGAAGCCGACGCCAATCCTCCCCGCCCGCGCAAAGCTCCGCAGCTTTACCTCCGGCATACCCTTTCCTCGGTCTTGCACCTCAACCCTGAGAAGCTTCTCCTGCCTATGCACCCGTATGGCGGCGGTGGCACTTCCGGAATGACGATGGATATTCGTCAAACACTCCTGCACCACCCGGAACATGGCGATTTTCCGCCCGCAGTCCCGACATCGTCAATTCGCCGAAATGATTACAGGATTGTAAAAAACTCGTCGCCACTGGACGCCCGTATCGCTTTGTCCGGCGCGCATATTTCTCTATTGAATTCATCACAAAGCAGTTAACGTAAAATTCATTGCGCGCTGGCGAGTCGTCTGGTAACCTTTTTTACGGACTTCTTTTTGATCATTCTTTCGTATCGTCGTTGCGACCGCGCGCCATGTCCGCGGCTCTCGCCACAAGTAAAGTCCGAAGCATCTTTCTAAGGAGAACAAATCTTGGCCGCAACCTCAAAGAATCGCATTCTATTTACGTCCGAATCCGTAACCGAAGGCCATCCCGATAAGATCGCCGACCAGATTTCCGATGCCATCCTCGACTCCTGCCTCACGGAAGATCCCGTCAGCCGCGTCGCCTGCGAAACTCTCACCGCCACCGGCCTCGTCGTCATCGCCGGAGAAATCACCACCAAAGCCTATGTCGATTTTCAGCAGGTTGTCCGCGGCACCGTCGGCGCCATCGGTTACGACAACGCCGTCTACGGCTTCGACTGCAACACCTGCGCCGTCATCTCCACCATCAACAAACAGTCCGGCGACATCGCCATGGGCGTCGATACCGGCGGCGCCGGCGACCAGGGAATGATGTTTGGATATGCTTGTGACGAGAATGCGGAGTTGATGCCGACGCCGATTTCATTGGCGCACAAGTTGACGATGCGGTTGTCGCAAGTGCGGAAGAATGGGACGCTGCCGTTTCTTCGTCCGGATGGAAAATCGCAGGTTACGGTTGAGTATGATGCGAAGGGGAAAGTGCGGCGCATCGATGCAGTTGTGATTTCCACGCAGCATGCGGAGACCGTGACGAACGACGAATTGCGCGCGGAGATTCTGAAGCACGTGATCCAGGCGGTGATTCCGGCGCATCTGCTCGATGAGTACACGAACTATCACATCAATCCCACGGGACGATTTGTGATTGGCGGGCCGATGGGAGATACAGGGCTGACGGGCCGCAAGATTATCGTGGACACTTACGGTGGGATGGGACGGCACGGCGGAGGAGCTTTCAGCGGGAAGGATCCGACGAAGGTGGATCGGTCGGCGGCTTACATGGCGCGGCACATTGCCAAGAACATCGTTGCCGCGAAGCTTGCGGACCGCTGCGAAGTGCAGCTCGCTTATGCCATTGGCGTGGCCGATCCGGTGAGCGTGCGCGTGGATACATTCGGGACGGAGAAAGTGGATCCGGAGATTCTTCCGGATTTGATTCGTGCACATTTCAAGTTGACGCCGCGAGGGATTATTGAATCGCTGGATTTGCGGCGTCCGATTTACAAGAAGACGGCGGCGTACGGACATTTTGGACGCAGCGATCCGGACTTCACGTGGGAAGCGACCGACAAAGCGGCGAGGCTGGCGAGCGACGCGGGTGTGCGGGAACCGGCGGGTGTGCGCAAGTAGCTGGGCAATAGAGAAGCGAGCCAAGCGCGCGATTGTTGCGTCGCAAAAGGCGCACGCTTCGCGCGGCTCGCCCAGATCCTTCGCGGCGCGAAAGACGCTTGGTCAGGATGACAGCCCTGACCAAAGTTCAACTCGGGTGATGGGCCGAAAGTCTCATTCCCTAAAGACTATTTGGGTATGCTGATCTTGCTTCCGAGTCGTGTATTCTGACAGAGCGATCAGAGTACTCTCCCAAGTTAATACAAAGGTAACCAACATCAATTCTTAGTATGAAGGCGCCACAGGAGGCGTATGTCAACAGCAGCACAGATTAATTCCGATATCAGAAGCCTGGAACTGGCCGAACTGGGCAAAAAGCGCATTGAGTGGGCGAATCAGTCCATGAAGGTGCTGCAGATTATCCGCAAAGAATTCATCAAGAACCAGCCGCTGAAGGGAATCCGCATATCGGCATGCCTGCACGTGACGGCGGAGACCGCGAACCTGGCGATTTGTTTGCGCGACGGAGGAGCGGACGTGGTGCTGTGCGCTTCGAATCCGCTTTCGACGCAGGACGATGTTTCGGCCAGCCTGGTGCGCGATCAGGGCATTTCGGTGTTTGCGATCAAGGGTGAGGATAACGATACGTATTACAACCACATTCTGGCGGCCATCGATCACAAGCCGCACATCACGATGGACGATGGCGCGGACCTGGTGACAATTCTGCACACCAAGCGGATGGATGGGCTGGAAGGCGTGATTGGCGGAACGGAAGAGACGACGACGGGCGTGATCCGGCTGCGGGCGATGGCGAAGGAAGGCGTGCTGAAGTTTCCCATCGTCGCCGTGAACGACGCCGATACCAAGCATCTGTTTGACAACCGCTATGGCACAGGACAGTCGACGATCGACGGCATTATCCGGGCGACGAACTTCCTGTTGGCGGGATCGAAGTTTGTGGTGGCCGGCTACGGCTGGTGCGGGCGCGGGCTGGCGAGCCGGGCGCGGGGCGCCGGGGCGGAAGTGATCGTCACCGAAGTGGACCCGACGAAGGCGCTGGAAGCGGTGATGGACGGCTTCCGCGTGATGTCGATGACGGAAGCGGCGAAGCTGGGAGATGTGTTCTGCACGGTCACGGGAAACAAGAGCGTGCTAACCCGGGAGCATTTCGAGTTGATGAAGGACGGCGCGATCATTTCGAATTCCGGACACTTCAACGTGGAGATCGATATTCCGGCGCTGGAGAAGATGTCATCGTCGAAGCGGACGACGCGGACGTTCGTGGACGAATACTCCTTGAAAGACGGGCGCAAGATCAACCTGCTGGGCGAGGGACGGCTGATCAATCTGGCCGCGGCGGAGGGCCATCCCGCGTCGGTGATGGACATGAGCTTTGCCGATCAGGCGCTATCGGTGGAGTACATGGTAAAGAATTACAAGTCGCTCGAGAATAAGGTCTACAAGGTTCCCGACGAGCTCGACAAGCGCGTGGCGAAGCTGAAGCTGGAATCGATGGGGATCAAGATCGATCGGCTGACGCCCGAGCAGGAAGAGTATTTAGCGGGATGGAGCGAGGGAACCTAGGGCGGTCGTTGGTCGTTAGTCTTTTGGTCGTTAGCGGGGCGGCGCAAGCCGTCCCGTATTGTTTTCTTCCGCCTGGGCGGCTTTGACTATTTCTTCCGGCCACGCGCGACGCAGCGGGCAAGACATACAGGAACTGTGCAAGAGCATTTTGCGAACTCGATTACCCGTCTCGCATCTCCATCGTTTGGCAACGGCGCGGCCTCGTCTGCATGTCGCTGATCGTTGGCGTCGAG
Source organism: Acidobacteriaceae bacterium (assembly GCA_003138975.1). Classification (GTDB taxonomy): domain Bacteria; phylum Acidobacteriota; class Terriglobia; order Terriglobales; family Acidobacteriaceae; genus Sulfotelmatobacter. Next base: position 46,446 of record PLHQ01000184.1, read on the forward strand.
CCTGATCTCGTAGGCCCACGCCGCCATCTCGTCAGTAATTAGGTGATCTACGGCAGCCTGGTCAATTCGGCTATTGAGAGCTCCGTCTTTGTAACCTTTATCCTTGAGCATCGCGTCCACGGAACTCGCGGTGAGCATTACGGCGCCTGCGGGAGCGGTGTGGGGGATGTGGAGCGTGGGGCTCTATCCGAAGCTGGAGGTTTCGAAGTATTACGGGTACAAGGAAGCCTGGCATCTGCTGCGCGGAGAAACGCCGGGCGTGATTACGCGGATTCAAGCCTGTGCGGAGGAGTATTCTCCGGAGGGAGCTTAAAGAGGCAGCCAAGGAGAATCCCCACTTCTCGCAAAGAGCGCGAGAAATGGGGCACCCGGCTTCGCTCAGGATGACAGCGGGGAGGGGTGCGGGATCAAAATCCCCACCACCCTTCCCGGCATCAGCGATAGTTCCGCCACGCCACAGGAATCCGGTCTAGTTTATGCTGGCTCGGCTAACGGAATCCCTTGCACCCTTAATCAAAAGCCAGAACATAGTCGACCCCTCCCCAAGACCCCCCAACACCGCCGCAATGTGGAAAACAATATCTCCGTAGGGTGGAGAGAGTAAGGAAGTTAGACTGGCGGCCACATAGCCAACACCTGCGGGTATCAGCAAGACGCCCAGAATTCGGGGAAGGAAACCCGATCGATATACAAGAACTCCGAAGGGGAAAAGCCAAAGTCCCCAAAATATCTGGGCGAGAAGAAGTCCATCGCCATGCAAATGGAAAAACGCCATTACCAGGGCATCCAGCTGACTTTGGTCCAGTACTGACGAAAAATGAGCACCGTTTGAGAGTATCAGGGCAGCAACTCGGTTAAGCTCATTAAGATACGATATAGGGACAGAGATTAAAACCAATGTCAACATAAGCAAAGCATGTTTCTTGTTGACCCCTTTGAGCAAATGATAGAAAGCCAGACCCATGAAGATAAAAATGGTCGCGCTGATTAGTTCGGCCACAATGCCGATACGGAAAAGCAACTCGGTAGTTCTGATCTTGTTGGCTGTAGCCGTGGCATCTCCCATCACCATGAAAACGGAGGGAATATAGAGGAGGCTAAAGGGAGCGGGTAGGCTCGCCAAGAAATACAGTAATCCTGCGACTCTTGCCGCCTTTTTGGTCGAAGCCATATCCTATCTCCTTCGATTTCTTACTGTCGCCTGAGATACTCCTTCGCTCATCTCGACGGTCAGACCTGCGGGACCTCCTGATTGCGCAGCGAAGTTCCGCAGTACGGACAATAGACATCGTTTACGCCGACCACGCGCTGGCACCGCGGACAGCTCGGGCTCAGTTTGTAGCTGCAACGAGGGCAGAAGTTGAAGCCCGGCTCGACCTCGGCATCGCATTGCGAACAGTGGGCGGTGCGCGGTTTGCGCAAGACGAAATAGAGGACGATTCCCAACCCGTTGGGGACAAAGATGGCAATGAGCGTCCAAAGCAAGCGGCTCATGCTGCGCCGCCCCGCGTCCTGGTTTATGTAACCAATCAGCACGGCGTAGCAGCCGAGTAACGTTCCCGCAATGACTCCCAGCAGACACCGAACCGGAAGCCGAGGTGCGTGCGGATCCCTGCCCACGACGGTCACAAAGAGCACAGTTATCGTCAGGCAGACCAGGGTGAATAAGACGTAGGCCCAAGGCGTAAAGATGCGGATCTCGTCTTTGGATCGCGTGGAAGTTTGATTTCTGAATGTCATCTTAATCTCCTGACTCCGTACTTCGTTTCAACAAGAATGTTCCAGCAAGAATCTTGTTCCCGGCTCGATTAGCCCCGGTAAGAACCAGTGTGATCCGCCAGGTGCCTATCCTTGGCCAGCAGCAGGATTGCCGCCACCAGGGCTGGCATCACGCAGAAGACCAGGAACCCTACTTGCCAGACCGATGAAGCCAACTGTGCTCGCTCGCCTAACCACTCAAAGCCGCGCCACAAAACGACTGTGCTAAGCAGCGCGCATAGGGTCACGGCTGTACAACTGACCGAAACCAGCCGCAGGCGTTCTCGATTGCGCCGCAATTCTAGGGCGCGGCGGCGCACTCTGATCTGCGTCGTCGAGACAAGGCTCCGCTCCGCGGCGATTGGGATCGCGCGCAACCCATGAATCGTCTGCGCGGCATTCTCGGCGAATGCGCGGCATGAGGCACACGTTTCCAGGTGCGCTGCCAACCACGCATTCGACGACCGTTGGTCGGAAGGCCGATCGGCGGCGGAAAGCGTCTCGGGACCGGCTAACGCAATCAGTTTCCGTGCCCGTTCATGTGCATCTGTGTTCACAGCTGCGCTCCTTTTAACCACGGTTCGAGCGCGCTCAGACCGCGGTAGATTCTGGATTTCACAGTGCCCAAAGGCACGCGTGCCACGCTCGCGATCTCTTCGAGAGACATGCCCTCCTGAAATCGAAGCACGAGCGCTTCACGGTATTCCGCCGGGAGATGTTGCATGCCGGCCGCAATGTGCTCGCTTTGCTCGCGCTGCACAGTCAGATCAAAAGCCGAGGCCCGGCCGGTCGCAGGCACATCGAAGGGCGCGTCTTCGTCATTGTCATTCAACAAACCGTCGAGGCTGGCGGGCTGTTTGCGGCGCAGATGATCGATTGCCAGGTTATGCGCAACTGAGAACAGCCAGGTGCTGAATGCGTACTTGTCGTTGAACTGGTGCCCACGTTCGAGCACGCGGATCCAGGTTTCCTGGAAAAGGTCTTCGGCCAATTCGCGGCGTCCGGTCAAGTACACGAGGTAGCGTAGAAGGCGATGCTGGTATTGCTCGATCAGCCGGTCGAGCAAATCCGCATCTCGACGTCTAAGTCCACGAGCGATCTCGGTGCTCTCCTGCGCCATCGAGCTCTCGAAATAGAAGGCCGTCGCGTTCATGCTACTCATACATACGCGGGTAGGGGGAGAAAAGACGCAAGCGATCGGGAAGAGGTCCGCATCCGTTCTAAGCTATTGAAACGAAATGCCCCGTATAGTCGACGCGTTCTAAATAAACCGCGGCCCCAATGCTTTCGGGAGCGGCCCAGCCTCCCGCGCTCAGTCGGCGTAAAGCCGAGTGCCCCCACCCTTTGTTTTTTGAAGGGTGGGATTCCGCGATCATTGTCCCGCTCTTGGCTTCTCGCCGCCTCTGGGATGGGGGACAGAGCAGCAGGTCCTTCGACTACTCCGTCGCTGGCGCTCCGGCTCCGGTCGGGATGACAAGCTTGAGATGGCGCGGTAGCCAGCGGCTGAGGAGGCCGCGGGAAAGATTCGCACTGGACAAAGAGTGCGACACCACTGGGGCTGAAGCCCGCCTAGATTGGGGACGCTTACGCGGCGCTGAAGGTCCGCTCTTCCACGTTATCGCCGTCGTTCACAATTCTGTCAGAGAACTGTGAAGCCCGCTCCAGTTGAGCGCTGATGCGGCACGAGTGAACTCGTGCCCTTCCCGATCTTGCTGAGCTTTCCAGTCTTACATAACTCGCGAGACTCCCGGCAGCAGGAGGAACATCCCCAAGTCTCGCAAAGGATGCGAGACTTGGGGCACCGGGCGCATTTTGCCAATCCCCCCGCTATTGGGGCTTGTCCCAAGCTCGCACGCGGGGCCGCCAGCGACGCACGTTCCGGCAGTACTGTTCGTAGTCTGCTCCGAATTTCCTGCGAAGAGTTGGCTCTTCATAAAGGAGCACGAACAGATGAACGCCGAGGGCAACGGCTGCCACAGCGGCAATCGCCGCCGGGTTAGGGTGTCCGAACACGATCCACAGGCCGATCCAGCCCGCTGCGAAGCCCAGGTACATGGGGTTGCGGACGTAGCGGTAGAAACCCACCACGACCAAACGCTGCGGCGGAGCGACAGGGGCAGGTGTGCCGTGTCCCGTCCAGCCGAAGTCCCAGACGCAGCGAAGCGCAACCGCGAATCCCAATACAGACGGAAGCGCAGCGAGCCATCGCCAACGTGCTGCGCCCGCCGTTTCCACGCGGAAACTGAGCCACTGCGGCAGAAGCCAGAACCACAAGGCGAAAAACGCCGCGCCTACGGCCAGCGAGGCTGCCGCCGTTAGCCACCGATCCCCGTGCGTGACCGCTATACTCCCAGACTGTTCATGCGTCATATTCCCTCCATTGCACGTACTATTTCGCTACTCTGCAACTCCTGCGACTCGATTGAGGAATCCGATCAGGTATTTCCAGACCAGGTAATAAACAATCACTGCGGCGCAAAACCCGACCGCCGCATAGGCATAGTGAATCTCCACCCCGCCGAAATAGATGAAGCTGTGGCCTGTGGTTTCCAGAAAACCCAGGCAACGAGCGAGAAGGAATCCCGCGGGTGCAAGGATGAAGGGCAGAATGGCGCCGTGAATCCCCAGAGGCAAGTGCGTGCGTGAGCGCGAAGCCAGGTGCAGCATGTTCCAGACTCCGAACAGGTTGGGGACGATCGCCATGGGAAAAATAATCACCCGTTCCACGGGGACTGGAACGTTATAGATAAACCGCGCGACGCTGAACAGGGTTAGGATGACCAGCAGAAGCGGGGTCGGAACGGCAATTCCAGCCATGTACGCGCGCAGGTACGGATGATTATTCATAAAGCCTCCTCACCTCTTCTTCCTTCCTCTACAAGTGGTATGCGAACACGAGGATCAGTTGCGGGAAGAACAGAAACACGCTGACACTCAGGCCAATCAGCGCCCAGTCATACCAGGGCACGCGTACCGGGCGAGTGTCGAGTTTGCGCAACACCGCCGGCCACAGGTCGCGGCGGAGTTCAGTGTTCACCGCGGGGAACGACTGTTGGAGAGCGTCGCGAATCTGGCGGTCGTCGTCCGACATTCCGTGTTTGGTCATATCGTGTTTGGTCATTTTCTTACCCTCGAGACGTTTCCCTCGGACCTGAGTCCAAGGTGGCTCAGTTGTTTGCGCAGGATGCGAACCGCGCGGAAGACACGCAGCTTCACCGCGCCAACCGATGTCCCTAAGGCATCGGCAATTTCGGCGTAGGGCTGTTCTTCCACAAGCGCGAGCGTCGCCGCTACCTGCAACTTGGCCGGCAGACGGCGAAATGCTTGCTGGATCTTCTCCCGCGTCTCGCGCTGGAGGAGCTGATCGGGCTCAGGCGATCCGGCGGGTTCTGCGGGCAGACTCTGTTCCGGGCGTCTGCGACGGAGATAGTCGAGCGCCAGGTTGGTGGAGATACGCCGCGCCCAAGCGGAGAAGTTTCCGTCCGGTCGGAACTGGTGGCGTGCCCGGTAGATGCGCCAGAGAGTCTCCACGGTCAGATCCTCCGCGATGCCCGGGTCGCGCACGATGCGCAGGGTCCAGGCGAAGATGTCGCCCTGGAACTGCCGGACCAGTGTCTCGAAAGCATCGATCTCGCCAAGCGCAAATCGCCGTAGCAGATCCATGGGCTTCTCTACTGTCTATTACGGGGCCGGAACAGGTTGGTTACAAGCTTTTTCGGCGCGCCAGAACGAACGGCGAGCCATGAGGCGGGAACGACTCTCAAGTGGAGGCACCTAAAGGGCACGACTTCCGTTACGGTACAAGTACCTGCCCGCCGCATTGCGCCGGTCCAAGACGGGTCGCTGGGCCGCGATCAAGTCCGATCAGTACGTTCGTCTACTTTCTCTGCCCGGCGCGAATGGACCGGTCACGTCGCGATCTGCTAACGTCTCCCAGCGCTGGTCAGTGGGCAACCGCGTTGACGGAGGCTGGGGCTGCAAGCGCAATCTTCACTGAATCGGGCTGCGTCCACACAGCCTTCCCATTTGATAGCTCGATGCGATTCATCGTGATCTTCAATTGCTGATGGTCGACTTCGACGAGGAGGTAGTGGTAGTTTACTTCCTTGCTCTGGAAAAGATCTGTGGGGGCGCGTTCGATAGGATAGGCGTGAGCCGCTCCTCCTCCGGAGACGAAGTAAGTGACGCCACCGTGTTCATGGCGTTCGTAGTTGTGCACATGTCCTGAGAAGACCACGAAACGGGCACGAGTGTGGGACTGGCGATCCTCCAGCATCTTCGCCAGTGCTCGCTCCGTGGATCGCGCAGAGTGGCCTCCACCGAACATCTTTCCGTCCGAGGAACTGGTATAAGGCGGATGGTGAAACATAAGGAACACAAAGTCTACATCGGACGGGATGTTGTCGAGTTTGCTGGAAAGCCATTGGCCCTGCGGGCCAGAAACTTCATCCAGAGAGCTGTCGAGCACCAGCAGAAGCGTATTTGCGGCTCGCACAGAGTAGTAGCGGCTGTTCTTCAGATCGGGGAAGCGCTGGAAATAGTTGCCCAGCGCAATTTTCTCGTCTCCGTGCAGGTCGTGATTGCCGAGCGCGGGATAGACAGGGATTCTCTTGTCACGCCAAATGGTTGTCTCGCTATCCCAGACCTTCCAATCGTTCACGTCATAGCCGTTGTAAACAATGTCGCCGGTGAAACAAATAAATGCGGGATTAACCTCGGCGATGGCTTGCACCAGCGCTACGCGCACCGCGGGATTCGCAGCGTCCGTGTCTTTAGGATCATGAAAGCGAGTGTCGCCGTAGGCCACAAAGCGAAACGGAACACTCGTATTGAACTGCAGATCAACCGATGTTTGCGCGGTCGACTCCTTCGTGCAACTAGTCAGCCCAAATAGTGCCGCCGTTAGGCACAGAAGCGACAACGTCTGCGCGAAGTATCTGCGTTGTGAAAGCATGGTTAAAGATTACGCTCTGCACTCAAGTATCGGCTACTTTCCCACGACCAACACCTCGAACTGCCCCGCTTCTGCCGTAGAAAGAAAGAGACGGTGCGTTCTTGGATCGAGGGCCATGGTCTTGGCTCGCGGCAAAGTCTTCACGGTCTGGACTACGGAGTACTTGTTGGGATTGTCCTCGCGAACCACGGTGATGCTTCCTTCTCCGTTGGAGTTGAAGATCAGCTTCGTCTCCGGATCGAAGGCGGTTGCATCCACGTGATCGCCAATTGGAAGCGTGGTTATCACCTGGCCTGTGTCGGCGTTCATGACGGCCATTACTTTGCTGCGGCAACCGAGGAACAGACGGCGGTTGGCGCGATCGATCGCCATGCTCGAGGGCGATGCGCAGGGTGCGGTCGGCCAGCGCTTGTCGACCGCGAGTTTGCGGGAGTCGATCTTCAGCACGAGGCTTTCATCCTCCAGATTGTTGTAGACAAAGCCGTCGCCGTCCGCGGCCGCGTATTCCGGCCCGCCACCGAGGTCGATTGTGCCGGCAACCTTGCCGGTGGCGGCATCGATGGCGGTCACGCTGTTGCTGCCTCCGTTGAAGGCGAAGACTCGCGAAGTGGCGGGATCGAAGATGATGGCATCGGGCTTCTGTCCTGTCGGAACTTCGGCGATGGGCTTCAGAGTCTTCAGATCAAAAATGGTAACCGTCGAGGATTGGCCGTTGCTCACGAATCCGCGGCCAAGCTCCGGTGCGATCGCAATCCCATGCACGCCGAGCGTCTTCGAGATACTTCCAACGATGGCCCCCGAATCCACATCAATCACTTCGACTTGCGTTCCGTGAGAGACGTACAAACGCCGCGCCGCTTCATCTACGGTGAGATAGTCCCAACTACCCTGACCGGGGATCGAGATCTTATTGGTGATCGCAAATTCCGCGGCGGATGCAGCGGAGATACCAGCAGGTGTGATCCCTAAAGCGAGAACGGCTATGAAAACTGCCAACATCCTGGCTGAAGGGTTACGGCGCGGGTTCGTGTTCTGCATCTGCAAGGAGCTCCATTTCTGGTCGGCGTGATTTAAGAAATGTGGCCGAAGGCGTAATCCTACGCAGCTAACCTGAAGTTCGCCTGAAAGCGCGGCGAACCTCAGGTTGGCGTGGATTCTCCTTCGTTACTCTCGGCGAGGCTCCCAGCGCAAGCCGAAGGAATAGGTCGGCTTGTAGTATTCGCGCTGAATCGTGTACCAAGGGCTGCCATTGTAGAAGCCGAATACCTCATCGGTCAGGTTCAGGCCCTGTACCAGCAGAGTGAGGCTCTTCTGAACACGGTAGCTGGCTTGCGCGTCCACTTGTAAGTGCGAGTAGAGGTAGATGTCGCCCGCCGGACCTTTGGGACCAAAGCTCGATGGGTCTTCGGTAGTGTTGTTTTCCCATTGATACTGGAAAATACTCTTACTGTTGTAAGTGGTCCCAAGACGCGCCGAGAAACGGCCTTTATCGTAGGTCGGACTGAAGTTCCAAGTGAGCGGAGCCTGGCGCTGCAGCGCAGGATTGTCATTGCGAACCGGCAACGTACCCGCGCTTGAGCCTGTCCAGCTGAAGTTCGCCGAAACCCCGAAGCCGTTCAACCCACCTGGAAGGAAGCCGAGATGCTGGATGTAGGCGGCCTCCATCCCATACAGCTTTGCATTGACGCCGTTGATGATGTAATCCAAGTGATATCCCGGGTACTGGTTGTAGTAAGGATCTCCTGGGCTCAGAGTCGGGTTGTCGACGTAATAGATGGGAGCGCTCAATTGTTTGTAAAAGAAGCCCGCCTGAATCTCGCCGAAAGGCTTCAGGTAGTGCTCGTAGAGCAAGTCATAGCTGTTGGCGTGTTCAGGCTTGAGGTTGGGGTTCCCTATGCCGACGCTGTACGGAGTCGAGGACTGATCGAGGGTAACATAGGGTATTGTGTCGTACGGATCGGGCCGGGAAATTCCTCTGCCGTAGACCGCGCGGATGTCGGAGTCGTCGGTAATGCGGTAGCGCAACTGAACGCTGGGCATAGGATCCCAATACCAGGCGCTGGCTGTCGCCGGAGCGGTGGAGACGTAATTGCCATTTACGTCATTGGTCACGATGTAGCCACGTGTGTCCAGTTGTGTGGCTTCGATGCGGAGGCCGGTTTGCAGGCGGAAGCGGCCAAACTCAATCGTGTTCATGGCGTAGGCCGCAGAGACTCGCTCCGTGAGGTCGTAGTTGCTGGCGTCGGAACCGAGGTGAGTGGCGCCTTCGTCGAGCGACAAAATCCCTTGATTAAGCAAGTTGTTCAGATCGCCAGTAATCTTGCCGAAGCTGGTAAATGGACCAATCTTATATGCGCCAAAGTAGTAGTTGGGATCGGAGAGCCCCGTTAGAAACTGGGTCATCAGCGGGGCTGCTGCGCTCGGATTGTCGTAAACCGGCGAATAGGCGTCCTGACCTTTGTGCGCGTTCCGGACCTTGAAACCGAACTCAAAGGTCGAGGAATGCGAAGCGAGATGGTAGTTCCTGGCGTAGGAAAACGCTCCTTGCAAATTTACCTGCGAAGTATTGCCTGAGGTTGTATCGATGTCCAGCAAGCTCCACTGGTTCGGATCGAAGAAGGGTGTGCCGGGTGCGGTGCAGGCTGGGCTGAATTGAGGCAGGTGAATGTTCGGCGCGCCCACGTAGGAACAAATGGGCGTAACGCCATCACTCAGAGTTGTGGGACCGTTATATTGGAAATCGGCTCCCGGATTTCCCGCTGCAGCCGTTTGACGTGCGCGCGAAGCCGAGAGTTCCCAGCTTAGCCAGGATTTCGTGAAGACATGTTTGCCGCCGATGGCCAGATTGTAGATGCCGTAGTCGGGCAGACGAGATGAGGTCGAGAATTTCGGGGTTCCAGGAGGGCTAGTTGCGCCATCGTTCAGCGTATACACCCATTTGTCGCCGTAGTCTTTGAAGTCGGACACAAAATAGTGGAGATAAAGACCCGAGCCTTCTCCGAGTTTGTAATCGAGAGAACCGCCGAAACCATAGCGAGTGCGTTTATATCTGTAGTCACGGAGGTCGATGCTGTCGTAGTAAGGGGATGCGAAATTAGGATCGGGCGTGGGTTCGATGTCGTTGATGCCGCGGCCATTGTAGTCGTAGCTTCCGGAAAAAAGGGCGCCAAATTTCTTGCTGGAGCCAAATCGCTGACCTACGGTTCCAGTCATTTGGTAGACATAGCGCGTGTTCAAGATGGGAGTAAATCCACCGATTCCTTCCAGGGACAGAGTCGGAAGATCGCCAGCGGTTTTGGTGCGTATATTAACGGATCCGCCAATGGCGTCTCCGTCCTGATTGGCCGACAGGGTTTTGCTGACCTCGACTGACTCGACGATACCGGCGGGAATCGTGTCCAGTTTCACCTGACGGACTCCGGCTTCGGGCGACGGCACGTTGACGCCGTCGATGGTCAGGTTGTTCAAGCGCGGCTCGGTTCCGCGGATCTGGACGTACTTACCTTCTCCCTCGTCGCGTTCCAAGGTCACGCTCGGCAGGCGGCCGACGGCATCGGCGATGTTCGCGTTCGGGAGGCTGGTGATTACATCGGCTGGCAAGACTTGAAGGATGTCGTCAGAAGCTCGCTCGCGGTTGATGGCCTCGGCCTCGCCATGGGGGCGGTCGCCAATCACGGTGATTTCTTCGCTCTTTCCAGAGACATCCAACCTAGCTTCGATGTGGCTTGCCTGGCCAGCCGTGACCTTCACCTGTTGCGTGAATGTCAGGAATCCCAGGTATGAAATTGTGAGAGTGTAGTTGCCGGGGGTTAGCCCGGTGATGGTGAACTCTCCTTGCTCGTTGGTGGCAATTCTGTATTCGCCCGGTTGTAGTTTTACGATCGCTCCAGCCAGTACGGCGCCCTGTTTGTCCACAGCACGTCCACTGATAATTCCGTACTCGGTTTGGGCGAAGGCCGTTCCCAGGAGAGCGCAAAAGGTCAGCCGGACCGCCATTGTCCGGATAATAGAGAGAATGCAGGAAGGGTTCTGTGTTTTCATGGGTGATGCTCCTTTGGCAATAACTGCAAAACCGCTCTAGCTGCGCTGTTCAGCGCGGAGCACGATTTCGTCGGAGACTAACTCCGCCGAAATAGGAGAATCTTCGGATCGAGGATGACTAACAATCGTAGAGAGGCTTTGTGACGCGGTGATGAACGGAAAGTTAATATTCTTTCAGATTGGCGTCCGCTGACCTAGACGAAGAATCCGAGTGAGCCGATTATTGGCGAAACCTCGCTTTTACACTCACGGTTGTTGCCAGGCTGATGCAACGCGGAGTATGATCGCGGCCTCCACAGGAGCAGCTATGAAGAACGTGCTAGCTATTGCATTGCTTTGTTTGCTTTCGCTGTCTCTCGCCGCCGCCGGCCAAAAGACGTCCAAGAAGGGTACTGTCGAGGATCAGATCAAGGAACACGAGCAAAACTGGGCACAAGCGACCATAAAGGAAGGCGCAGCCGCGGTGGATCAATATGAAGCCGATGACATCATCGACACCGACCCCAGCGGCCGCGTTACCGACAAAGCCCAAGACAAGATAGATTTGAGCTCGGGCGATCTGAAATTCCAATCCATCGAAGTGAGTGACCTGAAAGTCCACGTTTACGGCAACACCGCTGTGGCGGCCGGAACCAATATGACGAAAGGTACGTATAAGGGGCAGGATATAAGCGGAAAGTATCGCTTCACTGACACCTGGGTCAAGCGAAACGGCAAGTGGCAGGCGGTAGCTTCGCAATCCACCAAGATACAGCGGTAAACATTAAGCGATGGCCGACGCACTTGAAAGGTCAGCGATTGGCGGAGTATCGAGATCAATCCTCCCGGAACTTTAATCGGGCGCAGAGTCGGCACGGTCTCCAACACAACCGTCTACGTGATTTGGGCTCAGCTTGGAAAGTGTTGCTGCTGTGGGTCTTCTCGGGGTGCTTGCGTACCCAGCCATCATCTATGTTGTTGCCCGTCTGCGATAGTTGGCGAAATATCCCTATTACACGCATTATTGCTGAGGAGACCATGATTGAAGACTTATATGACCTGATCGGGGGACGTAGCACTATCGAGGCTGCTACAAAGCTCTTCTACGACAAAATCTTGCAGGATGATAACTTGCGCCATTTCTTTGAAGGAGTTGACGTGGCGCACCTCCGGTCCCGGCAGGCTATGTTGATTTCCATGCTCCTCGGCGGACGAGTGTATACAGGGAAAGATATTCGTGACGCCCATGCCCGGTCCAGAGATCAGGGTTTGAACGGTGCGCACTTCGACCTGTTCCTCCAGCACTTTCGCGCAGCCCTGGAAGAAGTGGGAGTCATGCCGGAGAATGCCGAGAAAGTCGTGAAACGTCTGGAAAGCAAGCGAGGAAGCGTACTGGGCACATAAAATCGCTCTTCATTAAAAACGAGAAGAGCTTGTCGGCGGCAAGCCCATCCGAGCCCGTATCGTCGGCAACTTATTCGTCAACTGGCGATCGCGGTAGGGACAGCCGTCGCCGGCTGCCCCCCGCACAGACCCGGACGGGCGCTGATTAGCGCATCCGGTTCTTATCTCGGATGAGTGGCGGCGAAGCGAGCGTCAGGAAAGGGATGGAGCGCACGCGGTTGAGGGAGCCATTGCTGAGCCAGTGCTAGGGTGCGCGTCCAGGACACCGAGCGTTTCTGGCTCCGGCGGCGAAGAGTGCGCCACCAAAGCGCAAGCACCCGGTCCCGGAATCCACCCAGGCTCTTGAGGTTTCCCGGTACCGCGTAGTAGTTGAAGTAGCCTTGGACGATCGACTGGAGCCACTGTCCGGTTTGGGGCACGGGATCGTGTGCGCTCACGGAGTTGCTGCTTAATCTGTCGCAGCTTGGCTCGCATGCGCTTGCGGATCGTCGTGCGCCGCACCATGAATCGCCCTAATCCGTTCTTCCCGCTGATGTGCTTGAAGCCCAGAAAGTCGAACGTTTCCGGTCTGCCTTCCCCTCTTCGTTCCCGGTTTTGTTCGGCAAACCGACCGAACTCAATCCGGCGCGTCTTGTCGGGATGGAGTTCCAGCCCAAACTTCCCCAGTCGCTCCCGTAAGTTTTCCAGAAAGTGATCTGCGTCCGTCTGATACTGGAATCCCACGATGGTGTCATCGGCATATCGGATGACCACCACCTCGCCTTGCGCATACTTCCTGCGCCAGACGTTCACCCAGAGATCGAAACTGTAGTGCAGGTATATATTCGCGAGGAGCGGTGAAATCACCGAACCTTGCGGACTCCCTGTCTGCACTTCCGACCACTTGCCTTCCTCCATCACTCCAGCCTTGAGCCATTTCTGGATCAGTCGCAGAATGCGGGGGTCGGCGACGCGATGCTCCACGAACTTGATCAGCCAACGGTGATCGAGGTTGTCGAAAAAACCGCGAATGTCGGCGTCTAGAACGTAGTTCACTTTCTTCTTCAGGAGCGCATATGACAGTGCATCCAGCGCTTGATGCTGGCTGCGCCCCGGGCGAAATCCATACGAAAACCCGAGAAAGTCTTCCTCGTAAATCTGGTTGAGGATGGTAGCCACGGCGTACTGGACGAGCTTATCTTCCAAGGCCGCGACTCCGAGTGGACGTTGCCGTCCATCTTCTTTCTCTATGTACACTCTTCGCGATGGCTGCGCACGGTATGCTCCACGATGAACTCGGCCGTGGAGATCGATCCGTCGATCTTCAATTCCGTTTTCATACTCCTGCCATGTCACCCCGTCCACTCCGGGTGCGGCTTTCCTCTTGAGTGAGTAAAAGCTTTCCCGCAGCAGATCGATAGTCAGATGGTGGAGCAAGGCGGTGAACTTCATCTCCTTATTCTCCCTTGCTGCTTTCCGGTCGGGTAGGACAGTGGCGCGTAGCGGGCTTCGAATGATGCCGACGTTTCCACCGTCCCCCCTATCATTCCGTACGGTGGGTTTTCCCCAGTACGGCTGAAAGGCTGGCCTGTCAGACAGCGCCTTCGCGCACGTCCCGCTGGTTAAGCCTGCACCCGGCATGCTCAGCGGTCCGCTTGCTTCGCCTCTGTCCTTCGTGCATCGGGCCTACTCCGTGAACTCCCGCTCAGAGTCGGGAAGGAGGGGCTAACGACGCACCACCAAGCGAAGAGTTCCCTCTTCTATCCCAGTGGCCCTCGCTCCGGTCTGGGTTATGTTGTCCCAGTCCATCAACACTTATTCGGCCACATCCGTCCCACTCTCGGGCACAACGCAGTTTCGCCGCAGGGCGGTTTATATGCGATGCCTTCGCTGTGCGGGTGCGCCTAGGCGACCCGGGAGTGGTTCCGTGCTTTCGCTGACCATTCTGTCTCGACATGTCGCCTTCTACGACTCCGGGAAGTTCAACGGCTGCATGTACCCAGTTCCTTCGCCGTCGACGTTGGCCTTCGTCAAAGCGTGAGCGACTCGGCACTTCCATCATTTCCCACAATCCGCTTCCCGTGGGGGGCTATTTCGGAGCTTAACTACGGTTCACTTGCGTTACGACCTGTCGAGTTGTTTGCCCCCCAGGCGGATCCGACCAAGCATTTCTGCTCGGCCAACGGGGGCTTTTACTTCCGGGCTTCCGGTGAATTGGTCTCCCGTTTCGCCGCCGGATATTGCTACCGTGGCAACTGGGCAAGTTCCACGGGCGGGTCTTGCACCCGCTAGAATGGCAGCTAGCATCGCTGCACCACGCTCGCCAGCCCTTGGGACACGCCCTTCCCGCTCTGAGTCGGGTACGTGTTAGGTTGACCAGCGTTCTCCTTGATCAGCGGCCTTTCCTCCTCACTCTCCGCCGACGGTCTTCTGTCTTTGTTCGA
>PLHQ01000119.1 GCA_003138975.1 Acidobacteriaceae bacterium
GAGCGCGTCGTTCGCAACGACGAGGCCGTCGGTTCGATCCCGACTAGCTCCACCATTTCTCTATCAGCCTAAGTTTTAGCGACTAAGCGTAAGAACCCGCCTGCGATAAATTTAGATGCCCGCAATTGGTTCCTCGTCTAACGGTGTGAGGCTCGAACCAATCGACATCGAATCTGGGACTGTAGAAATCTACAACATAATTTGTGCAAACTATTTCGCTGTCTGCTAGGATGATCGCCAAAAGAACGCGGATCTTATTCAGTCTGTTGGGTTCGCGCGCCGCGGTATGGCACTCGAACTGCCGCTATGTGTTGCGGTAAAGTGCCTCCAGTCCAGAGCCTAGGACGGCCGCCGCAGGTAGGAGTGGTTTTGTGACCGATCCCGTAGAGGGGAACGTCCGGGTAGTGAAGCGCCGGCGAAGCCGTCGCCACTGCCGCAATCGTCGCATACGACGCTGGCTCGCGGCGGCAGTTTTCGCGCTTTTCATCGCAAGCGTTTCCACTCTCGCCCTGAGGTATCTCAGTCCGTCACTGTTTCGGGCGCAGCAGAGTGCACCTCCCAACTTTCAGCAGGCGGAGCTTAGCCGAAATCGCGTCGTCACATTAAATCTTCTTACGCAGACGGAGCCATCCGCCGATCGCCCGGTGTATCCGTATTCCGTTGTGCCCGGCGGAGTGCAGGATGCGAAGGAATTGAAGTGGGTGGCTGAGCACGATCCTATCGTTGCGGCGCACTATGCCGGCTTTGATTACGACCGTGCGCAGGTCGTGCGCCTGACCTTGGCGCGGACGGCATACGTGTCCTATCGCATTGGAAACCGCGTCTATTGGACGCATCATAGGGTGACGCTTCACAAAGGGGAGAAGGTTATTACAGACGGTAGGATGACGGCGCGCACCCGTTGCGCCAACCGTGTCGAAGAAGCTCCGCAACAGGCGACCGCTCCCGTGGAACCTCCAGTGCAAACATTCGATGAGCCGCTCCGAGTTGGCAATGGAACGGCTATGCAGTCTCCTCCGTTTCCGTTCGAATCGGCGCTGCTTAACCGGCCCGCTATGCCTGGTGCGGGACCAACGGGACCGCTGAGTCTGTACGATCCGTTGGGTGGCGGCAACTGGACCCCTATCTCGCCTCCTCCGCTGCCATTAGCGCTTTGCGGTCCGAACAAGAAAAAAGGTACCGGCGACACAGGTTGCTGTCCTGGCGACGAGCCTATCAACAAGAAGAAAAATGGCGGCCCCTGCGGCGGCACCGGAGTTGTGCCCGAACCGGGAACATGGGTATTGTTCGCTTCCGGCCTGGCCGCAATCTATTGGCAGGCACGCCGCAAGTTGAACCACGCCTGAAGCGCTGAAAAGCGCCAATCCATAGACACTTGCACGTTGCACCCTGCTTGCGATCCTGTCTTCGCTTTCGGTAGTCTCATCCTTTTAACTCAGGGCTTGGAGTTTGTGGAGGTCGATGGTGCGTTCGCCACGTCGTCGTGATTTCTGTTTTTCCTTTCTGCTTGCAATCGGATCGCTGACGTTAGCTAGCCCATCTGTGTTCTCGCAATCCATCCGGCTGCACGTAGATCTCACGGACGCTCCACGAAATATCTATCATGCCAGGCTAAACATTCCCGCTAAATCAGGCCCGATGACGTTGGTCTTTCCGGAGTGGATTCCAGGCAATCACCGTCCCAGCGGTCCTATTGCTGGTCTTACTGGAATACGCATGGAAGCCGCGGGCAAGACAGTGACGTGGCAGCGTGACGATGTCGATATGTACGCTTTTCATGTGGTTGTGCCGGAAGCAGCGCAGGAGCTGATCGTTTCCTTGGACGCGATTACCTCCAATGACAGCGCAGGCGGCGGAGGGCCAGCGGCTTCCAGCAATCTGCTGGACTTGAATTGGAATGCGGTCGTGCTATATCCGCAAGGCGCGGATTCCGATGCGGTGAAATTCGTAGCATCCGTCAAACTTCCGACTGGGTGGAAGTTTGGATCGGCGCTGATTCCTGCGCATATGTCCGGAGATCAGGTTGAGTTCGCTCCGGTGTCACTCACTACATTGGTGGATTCTCCGTTGATCGCCGGGAAACATTACCGGCAGATTGATTTGACCTCAGGTTCGGAGACGCCGATGCACCAGATGGATCTGGTGGCTGATAGCGAAGCCGATCTGGCGATGAAGCCGGAAGACTTGGCGGCCTACCGAAAACTGGTCGCTGAAACCGGGGCGCTGTTTGGCGCGCGGCACTACCGGCAGTATCACTTCCTGTATACGCTTAGCGGTGATGTCGGCCAACATGGGCTCGAGCACCACGAGTCGAACGACAGCGCTGCGGCGGAGCGCACGCTGCTCGATCCCGATCTGCACATGCTGTACGGGGCCCTGATTCCTCACGAGTTCGCGCACTCGTGGAACGGGAAGTATCGTCGGCCTGCGGGGCTGGCCACGCGAAATTATCAGGAACCAATGGCCGGCGATCTCTTGTGGGTTTACGAAGGGCTCACGGAATATCTGGGCAACATGCTGGCGGAGCGCAGTGGATTGTGGTCCGCGGAACAGTATCGTGAAGCGTTGGCCCTGACCGCTGCCAGTCTCGATCACCGCTCGGGCCGCAGGTGGCGTCCCTTGGAGGATACCGCGCGGTCCGTGCAGACTCTGCGAACGCTGGGACCGCAGTGGTCGAACTGGCGCCGCGGACTGGATTACTATCCCGAAGGGGAATTGATCTGGCTTGAAGTCGACTCGATCATTCGCCAGGAGACGCACGGCCAGCGGTCTCTCGACGATTTTTGCCGGCGCTTTCACGGTGGCCAGAGCGGACCTCCGGCTGTGGTGCCTTATAAGTTCGACGATGTTGTTCGCACGCTTAGCGAAGTTGCTCCTTACGACTGGGCGAGTCTGCTGAAAGAACGCGTCAGTTCCACCAGCACTCACGCGCCGATGGGAGGTATCGAAGGAGATGGCTGGAAGGTGGTATACAACGGCCAGCCGAACGCGTTCACAAAAGCCGCGGAGAAAAAGTTTAAGTTCGCAGACTTCTCGTATTCCCTCGGGTTCACCGTTACCGAGGATGGCAAGCTGGAGGATGTAATCGTGGGATCTCCCACCTATCAATCCGGCATAGGTCCGGGGATGAAGTTGATCGCAGTGAATGGGCGCAAGTGGACGCCTGAGGTTTTGCACACGGCAATCAAAGCGGCGCAAGCGACCGTAGAGCCCATCGACTTGCTGGTCGAAAATGGCCAGTTCTTCCAGACTTACCCAGTTTCTTACCATGAGGGAGATAAGAATCCACATCTGGAGCGAGTGTCCGGCCAGCCTGATCTTCTTGAAGTGATGCTCACTCCGCTGACCCATTAGAGCCGTGTGCGCGTGGGGCCGATCCTAAGTCGTAATCCTTCCGTGAGAGTGGCGGGTTCGTGAAGGCTGCTAGAATCGCAATAGCGCCAACGCATACAACTTAAGGGTGTTTATGGATCGCTCTCTCAGAGCCGCGGCCGGTCTTCTGGTGTGGGCCGCAGTGTGTATTTCCGTCCCGGTCATTTCTACGCCGGTCATGGCGCAAGCGCAAGACGTGCCCTCGGTGCGCCGGGTGCAGGTGCTGGGCAACCGGAATCCGCTCGAGATCGAGATCGAGGCTAGCGATCGCCTCGTTCCCCAGACGCAAGTCTTAACTGGCCCCGATCGGCTCGTGGTGGACTTCGCCAATGCAGTTCCCGGCGCCCAGTTGCGTAATCAGATATTGAATCGCGGAGAAGTGAAGAGCGTGCGCGTGGGCTTGTTCACATCGAAGCCGCCGGTTACGCGGGTGGTCATCGATTTGAATGGTCCGCAGGCTTACCAGGTTTTTCCCTCCGGCAGAACCGTGATCATCAAGGTCGGGAGCGCGGGGCCGCAAACTGTCGGACTTAACCCGTCCTCGTCGTCCGGACCAAAGCTGGTGAATTCCAATTATCCCGTGCACTCCGTCGAGATTGAACTTCCCGCGCCGCCGCCGCTGGTTGTCTCTTTTCAGGCGGGACTGCTCACTATCAGTGCCAACAAGGCCAGTTTGTCGGAAGTACTCTTCGCGGTGCATCAGCGCACTGGAGCTGACATCGCCATCCCGGCAGGCGCGGAGCAGGAAAAAGTTGTCGCCGAGATTGGTCCCGCATCCGCGCCGGAGGTTTTGTCTCGCCTGCTGAATGGAACGAAATTTAATTTTCTGATTCTGAGTGCGGCGAATGATCCGGGTACTGTCGACCGCGTTATTCTCAGTGCGCGACCGGAAGGCCCGGCTGCAGCTTTCCAACCCTTGCAGCCGATGGCCCCAGTCGACGAAAATCCTGAAGCCGATGCCCCGGCCAGAACTCCACCTCCTCCTGCGGTCGCGCCCAATCCCAACCCGGGGGGCGAGCGACAAGGTCCACCGACAAATCCTCCGTCGGATAACGTCCCAGACTAACCGTTCGCGTTTCTTGGATTGCAATTCGTTTACGGCGGCGTGATCAGGCGAACAGGCACGGGAGAAGTGCCGTAAACAGGTGGATTCGCGGCACCATTGCCGCATCCGGAGACGTTCATCACGGTTACGTTTATCTTTCCAGTACCGTTGTCGACGCTGTTGATGAAGACCTGCAAGAAGCCAATGACCGTGACTGGAGTCGTGCCGGCACCACTAATCACCGTTGCGTTGTCATAAATGGGCAAGGAGACGATGGAAGGGCTATTGGTGATCTGGTTACCGCTCGCGACGCCGGCATTTGTTAAAGCGCTGTTGCCTCCGGCCTTAATTTGAAAAGGGTAGGTATAAGGACTGAGGCCGGGGTCGAGATAATCCTGGCCGTTAGTCATCTGGTTGAATGCAGTGGCGTTAGTGGCGTTGATGAGACACTGCGCGGCGTTCACACTGTCGTTCCCATTTAGCCCTGGATTATCCACCGCTAGATCCACCATGTTCGCCAGAGGTGTCCCGCAGGCGTAGGCGGTGGTCTGGTCGCAACCCGCGACGGCGTCCCAATATTCAGCACGGAGAATCTGTGAACATCCGCTGATTGCTGTATTGGCGGCAATCGCGACGGAAGTGACCGGCGGCTGTGCGGGAACGTATTGGAGGGTGTTCACTGGGGGAGGAGCGGCTACGGGCTGTGAATTGGGTGGTGATGGTAAAACGCACCTATGCCTTGGGTTGTGTTGACAGTCCGCAATCAGGTCAAACGTTTCACCGATGACGCCATTGTTCCCGGTGAACGTCCCGGGGTTTTTGATCGCACCGCTAGTTGGATCGACGAAATACTTGGTCCCGGTGAAATGAGCCGGATCCTGATTGGGAACCATCCACGGCTTCACGCACCGGGGCTGCACCGGAATCATAGGGCCCGAGCCCGAAGGATTGAACGCCTCGGCGGTCGCGGTAGCGCTCACGGTGGTGCCAGAATACCTGCTGCCAAACAAGGAGAAAACGCGAGCGAAGAAGATTGGCAGATTCGTGCGCTGAACGCTCACGGTAACAACGGGGTTCACGGCGAAGTTTGCTCCGAGGCCAGAGCAGTCTGTATTTGTTGCGCCTGAACTTCCCGCTCCGTAGTTCACGCTTACCGACGCACTGGGGACCGAAACGCCGCCAATCAGGTTCTGTTGAGCCATACTGATCGCGGCGAGCGTGGCTGCACTGCCGCCACCGCCGCAAATCTGCCCCCATGTGGCAGAGGTAGCTCCCGTGTTGCCGGAAATCGAAATCACCCTGGCCGCAGTCAATGCAGCCGCGTCCGCGGCGCGCTGGGCCTCCGCCTTGGCTTCGTAAAGTGTGCCGATGTCGATTGACAAGGCTGCCATGGAAATGATGGCCACCATCGTTATGGCCACTAACGCCATGGTGACACCCCGCTCCTTCGAGCGCGGCTCTGAGTCTCTTCGCGGGCGGCGGATTAGCGGTGACAGCATGGGAAGTCCTCAGTTCTCGTTAAACGCCTCAGCGGTCGTAATAACAGTGGCCGGACCGAGAAATTTCCCGGGCATCAGACCGCTCACGCTGTTGAACTGCCACTTGTATGCGTAGGTAATTTTGACACAAGTGCCGATCAGATATACGCCGTTCTCCTGTGTCGAGCAGCCTCGATTGATCGCGATACTGATCCCCGTTCCCGGACAACCAGAACCGGTCGCCGTGTAGGTCCACGTAAGGTTGGTCTGCGTCGGCGCCGCCGGAATAGGTCCCAGCCCGCAATCGTTGATCTTCTCCGAATACAGATAGTTATCCACGACCTGGACGGCGTCGCTGACGGAGACGGGCACGGTAGCGTACATATCGCTGGCCGGATCGGCCGCTGAAACTCGTGCTCCTTCACGAGCGGCGTTCGTCAGCTTCTGCTTCAGGGTGAGCGCTCCGCTGAAGTCAAAAATCCCCACGACGAAAAACACCAGCAATGGCAGCGAAAGCGCAAGCTCCACGATTTGGGACCCGCAATCATTCGTCCACCGTCGCTTTAGCGAGGCCAGCAATCCGGTCCTCAGACCCGCGGCTAGCGTCACTGCGTCTCAGCCCTCATCTGCGACTGTCCTGGAAGAAGCACATTCCCTATGTCCAAATTGGTGAGGGGAATACTGAAATGGTACGGATATTGATATCGCGCACTTACGGATGTGCCGCAAGTACCCGCACCGCCCTGGCTTGGATACGATAACTGGACGTTCACCTGGACACAAACGTCGGTGACGGTACCGTCGCAGGGAGCCGCGGTACCACACGCAGCTCGCGAACTGGCGGTGCCACAAGCGCACAGCATGGGTCGCGTCCAGTTACTTGTGGCAACCAGCTGATTCTTCTTCAAATGCGCGGCGGCAAGCGCGTTATAGATGGCCGTTTCGGCGGTCGTGGCGGGACTCGGTGTAGAACCACACGTTGTGCAAACCGGGGCCACGGCTGCTACTGCCCCAGCCCGTGTTCCTTGAGTCAGCGTGCCGTAAATGAAAAACGCCAGTCCGAACCAGAAAATCCCGATCATGAACATGAACACCAAGGGCAGCACAAAGGCACTTTCCACGATCTCCGTGCCGCTTGTGTCCTGTGCGACGTGCCGCAATATTGTCCAAAGCCATTTCATCGCAGTTATGATCTTCCCCAAAGCTTACCGATGCCGAAAAGCAAAGTGGTCAAGGCCAATGCTACTCCATAGGGAATCTTCAGCGACTGCGGATTATCCAGCGAAACCTCGGGCCCGGGCATACGAAACGTTAACAGCGATGCCAACAGCTGTCCGATGTTGCGCAGCGTTTCCTTGAATCGCCGCTTGTAGATCACCAGCCCAAGGGCCATGATCCCCGCCACAAAAACCGAAACCATCAGCAAGTCGACCAACACTCCCGGTCCTACGAACGCTCCCAAAGCTCCCGCCAGCTTCCAGTCGCCCGCACCCAGGCTGCGAACGATGACGAATGGCAGCAGCACTAGCAATCCCAACCCGGCCCCCAGCAGAGAAGTCTTCAAACCGCCCACTCCGCCGGTTGCTGCGTTAACCGCGATGCCAACGAGTAACCCCGGAACTGTCAGCCAGTTAGGGATACGACGGCTGCGCCAATCCGTGAAGCCAGCCGCCACCGCGAAAACCACGGCCAAAGCCAGCACCGCCGGTTTCAGACCAACTCCGGGTTGCACGGTGAAGGTGACCCCTGAACCCTGATACGCCCACGTTGCTGCAAACGTTCCACCTCTATCGGCTCGCTATCGCGCAATCGAAATGCGCGCTTTCCACATCCCGAGACCAGCAAAAGCCCTTGCTGGGGCGGATTTTCACATAGCTGGATTCCGAAGTCAATGAATAGGCTAGCAATGCAAACCTAGTAGTCACTCCCAAAAGCAAAGGCCCGGAATGTGTCCGGGCCTCGGGAAAATCGTTCAATCTTAGCGGTTAAACGCTCCTGCGCTGTTGTGCTCAGCCACGATGCGCTTGGCATTGTCTGCCAGCGCTTTCGCTTGCGGCAGAAGATCCAGACCCTTCAGCACTTCCGGATCCGATTCCGCTCGCACCTTCAGGCCTTCATCCTGGCCGAAAGCATCGACGAAAATCTCAGCCTTGATGTTAGATTTGATCCAGTCATTGTTATCCACCAGATCAGCCTGGGTGTAGGGAATGTCCGCTTCATCCAGCGATTTGCGGAACTCCTGCAGAATGGCATCATCCACGTCAAAGCTCTTCGTCGGGTGATGACTTACGACGTAGCGCTTGGCGTAGTTGAAGAACGCGTAGTGTTGCAACAGCGTGTCCTGAAAGTGATTGCCTTTGACCGGGGGAATCACAACATCCGGCGTAATGCCGCCACCGCCATATACGGTGCGGCCGCTGTCAGTCAGCTTCACTTCCCGGCTGGCATTGCTGCCCGACTCGGCTTCGCGGTTGTAATAGTAATCGTAGAGCGAAATGTTGCTGTAATCGCGTTGAATGAGGCGTCCGCTGGGCGTGTAATAGTGCGCGGTGGTCAGCGCCAGTCCGGTATTTTCCGAGAGCGGATAAACGGTCTGAACCAGCCCCTTACCAAACGTAACTTCACCCGCGATCAGCCCGCGATCATGGTCCTGAATGGCTCCGGAAACAATTTCTGCTGCCGACGCGGTCAGCCGGTTTACCAACACAACCAGAGGATAATCTTTCCCCCCATTCCCATGCTGCGCCACGTAACGCTTCTCGGCCGAAGCGCGGCCGTGGTGCGAAACGATGAGTTGACCCTTCTTCAGAAACTTGTCAGCTACGCCCACACCTTCGCTCAACAAGCCGCCGGGATTTCCTCGCAGATCCAAAATCAAACCTTTGAGATCGCCAAACTCGTCTAGAGCTTTCGAGACCTCTTCTTCCGTGGTCTCGTTGAAGCCGGTCACGTGCAGGTACCCAATCCCCGGACGGATGAGGAAGTGTACGTCCACGCTGTAGCGCGGAATCTCGTCGCGCACCAGGGTGAACTCCATGGGTTTCTCCACACCTTCACGGGAGATGCTGATGTGTACGGTTGTGCCCTTGGGCCCTTTGAGCAGGTCGGCAACGTCGCCAGTGCTCATGTTCTCGGTGGACTTGCCATCGACGGCGATGATCACGTCGCCCGGATGAATGCCGGCTTTATAGGCGGGCGTCCCCGTGAAGGGAAAAATGACGATGACTTTATTGTTGCGCGGTCCCACCGTCATGCCGACGCCGTAGTATTTGCCCCGCTGGTCCTCGCGCATCAGCGCGTAAGACTTGGGATCGAAGAAATTCGAGTGCGGATCAAGCGCATGCAGCATCCCAGGAATGGCCCCGTTGTAGATGGCCTTGTCGGGATTGACCGGCTCCGCGTAATTGTCTTCGATGACGGCATAGACATCCGTGAACTGCTTCAGGCTGTCCTTGACGTCAGAGTCGCTCGAGGGCGACGAAGGCTGCTGCCCCGTGCGCTGGGCAAAAAGAATTCCCAGAAAGCCGCAAGCAAGCAGAAAAAAAACCACCAGAAAGAGTGATCGGCGAGAACTACGTGCCATCTTGAATGTTTCCTTCGGTTGATGGATGTCGAGCTTCCCCAGCTACCGCGCTGAATATACGCAGTATATCACCAGATTAGACTGCCACGGACCGGGATAGTCACCATCGGTAACCCTCCTGGACCGTCTTCCTTTAAAGATGCGGAAGGAGGTGGTTAGGGTTCTAGCTCCGGGAGATCTGCTCAGTTTCTTAGTTCAGTGGCGCAGCAGGTCTTGCCAAAATCGAGGCTTGGTAATCCGTGATCAGCGCACCACTGATGCGGGCATAGCCAAGGCGCCCGAATTGAGCCTCAGGATGAATCGGTGCCTGGCTCTAGCATTGCCGCCTTTTGCGCTCCGCATTATGATGAACCCATGAGTTTTTCCGAGACGATCTTCCTGTTCTTCCTGGCCCTCATTATATTCGGGCCGAAGAAGTTGCCGGAGATCGCCCGTCAAGCCGGACGTTTGCTCGCCGAACTTCGCCGTGCCTCCAACGAGTTCAGATCACAGATCGAAACCGAAATCGCGCATCTAGAGGTAGAGAAGAAGAGCCAGACAATCCTTCCGCCCAGCTCTCCGCCGCCGGGCGCGGTGGCGAGTTTGAGTCTGAACCCGGCCTCAAGCGAAGTGGTTGCACAGGAGTCGCGCACAACTTTAGGTGCTCCCGCCGATACTGCTCTGGCAAGTGGTTCCGCTAATTCGAATTCAACCGTCGCGACTTCGGTCACAGAGAATCCAGACATCTCGCCAATCGCACCTTCCCCGACCGTGTCTGAGGTGGAGATCGCTTCCACGCCGCAGGACTCGCATGTTTGAAAGCCAGACCGCGTCTACCGGGGATGACCCGAAGCGCGACGCCATGCCCACCATGGGCTTCCTCGATCACCTCGAGGAATTACGCACTCGCCTGGTGTACTCCATTGCCGCCGTCGCTGTGGGATTCTTCGCCTGCTGGTGGAAAGTGGAGAGCATCTACGACATCATGCAGCGTCCTATTATGAAGGCCCTCAAGGACAATGGGATGTCGGAGCGGCTCGTCTATCTGAACCCCACCGAACCTTTCAACTTGTACCTGAAGATCGCCGCGCTTGCCGGACTTTTCCTCACATCGCCCTTTGTGCTCTACCAGGTTTGGATGTTTATCTCTCCGGGTCTTTACCGCAACGAGAAGCGATACGTCGTGCCATTCATGGTTTCAACTATCGCCTTGTTCACGACCGGCGGATACTTCGGCTACAAAGTTGTCTATCCGCAAGCGCTCGGTTTTCTGATTCACTTCGGCAGGCAGTTCCAGCCGATGATCACCATCGGCGAATATACATCGCTGTTTCTGAGCATCATCCTCGGCATGGGATTGATCTTCGAGATGCCCATCCTTATCTTTTTCCTGGCTCTGATGGGCATCGTCACCGCCGGCTTTATGTGGAAGAATTTTCGCTACTCCATTCTGGTTATTTTCATCATTGCGGCCATCGTAACCCCGACTCCCGACGTTTTGAATATGTGCATCTTTGCTGCGCCTATGATCGCTCTGTACGTTTTCAGCATTGGAATAGCCTGGGCAGTCCATCCAAAACAGCGCCGGGCTCGCAAGGAAAAAAAGGCGGCATAACATCGTTGGGGCGCTTTGGCTTACTCATTGAGGTTCATTCAGTGATCAGCAAGAGAATCGTGATTTTAGTCCTGTTGCTTTCGATCGCCCTAGTGCTGGCCTGCGACCGCGACAAGGAGGCCAGTCCAGTAAGAGCGCAGACCCAGCCTCAGGTCGCGGCACGCGAAGCCTCCGTTCCCAAGCTGTCACTTCCTCCCGACAGCGGTCCGCCCCCGGAGATTGACTCGGCCCGCGCCATGCGGTACGTGAAAGAGATGGTAGCTTTCGGTCCGCGCCCCATCGGCAGCGCAAATCATAAGAAGGTCGAGGATTACATCATTTCCCACCTCAAGGGCGACACAGTTGAAAACGATGTGTTTACTGCGGATACGCCCGAGGGCAAGTTTCCGGTGCGGAACATCATCGCGAAGTTTCCCGGGACACGCGACGGCATCATGGTAATCGCCAGCCATTACGACACAAATTATCCACTGCGAAACACTTCGTACATAGGCGCCAATGACGGCGCCTCATCGAGCGCGCTCCTCCTTGAAATTGCGAATCAACTGCGCGGGAGAAAGCGCGACGGCTACAGCGTATGGCTGGTATGGGACGATGCGGAGGAAGCTATCAAGACGTGGTCGGACGCCGACAGTTTGTACGGGATCCGGCATCTTGCACAGAAATGGCAGGATGACGGGACTCTGAAGAAGATGAAGGCATTTCTGCTAGCCGATATGATCGGCGACGCGGACCTCAATATCGATCATGATCAGAACTCAACGCCATGGCTGGAAGAGGTCGTGTATCAAGCTGCCACTCGCTTGGGCTATCAATCTCATTTTTTCGCGCGTGACAATCAGGTCTCGGACGACCACATTCCGTTTATGCAAAGAGGCGTGCCGTCCGCGGATCTCATCGATTTTGACTACGGATATAACAACGTTTTCTGGCACACACCGCAGGACACCGTGGACAAACTGAGCCCCAAGAGCCTGGAAATCGTCGGCAGCACCATCCTGGAGACGGTCAACATTCTCGACAGCATGGACTCGCTGCCACCGAAGTAAGCTCAAGATCTCCTAAGAAAATGTTCTCAGCGACTTCCGCAAAGCAGTTCTCTGCGCACTCTGCGATAGTGCTTTTGCTCTTTTCCCTAAATTCATTTCTAATTCACCGGATATGCGAAACCTGAAAGCCTTTTGTCTGTGCTTCATCTTCACCACTATTTGCCTAGCTGCAACTCCCCCGACTGAGAAAGACGACGCGGCCCGCATCATTCAGACTGCACTCCAACCATCCCCGATTGAGAGCAACCTGCGCCATCTGACGGACGAAATCGGCGGCCGAGTGCCCGGAACGCCCGCCATGCAAAGGGCCGTCGAATGGGGCGTGAAGATGTTCACGGCCGCTGGAGCGGATAGCGTCCACACTGAAACGTTCACCATTCCGCATTCCTGGGCCGAGGGCGCGACCGAGATGTCTGTCAGTGCGACGGGGACTGCTCTCGATCCTAATCTCACGCAGATCCCCAAAATTGAGTTCCGCATACGGTGTGTTTCCATTGCGTGGGCGCCCGCGCTTGCTCCGGTGAAGCATGTGCCGGTCGTCGATGTGGGCAGCGGCAGTTCCGATGAATTCAAGAAGGCCGGCGATATTTCAGGGAAAATCATACTCGTCCATTCCGTTGTGCTGAAAACGTGGGACGACCTCTTCGCCGAATATACGAACGCGCCGCCCGTGATCACCGCTGCAGTGAACGGCAAGGCGAGAGCTGTAGCGTTTATCGCCACGCGCGAGCACGACATTCTGTACCGGCACACGAATTCTTTCGCAGGAGAGATCGACCGGATCCCGCAGGTGCTGGTGGCGCGCGAAGACGGAGAGCGCATCGGAAGATTGCTAGCCTCAGGGCATCCGGTGTGGGCTGATCTGAGCATCCCAAGTCAGCTCGGCGGCCCAATCAAAGCCGCAAACGTGGTTGCTGAAATCAAAGGTAGCGAAAAGCCCGACGAGTTCGTTATTCTCGGCGCGCATCTCGATTCCTGGGAACTCGGCACGGGCGCGCTCGATAACGGTTGCAATGCGGTGCTGGTCGTGGATGCGCTGCGAACAATCAAAGCGAGCGGGCTGAGGCCGCGCCGCTCCATCCGCTTCATTCTATTTTCTGGCGAAGAGGAAGGTCTGCTCGGTTCACGTGCCTATGCCACGGCGCACCGGCCGGAACTCGATAAAGCGGCCGGTGTCATCATCTACGATTCTGGCACGGGCAAGACGACAGGTTTCGCTACCGGCGGTCGCAAGGACGTACTGGACACCACTAAGCGCATCATCGCGCCGCTACAGCAGTTTGGCGTAACCGAACTGAAGACTGACATGGAATGGGGTACCGACCATTTCGATTTCATGCTCGAAGGCGTCCCTACGTTCGTGGCGGACCAAGAGGAGGCGAACTATCTAGAAAATTATCATGCCGTCTCCGACACTTACGACAAAGTCGATTTCGTACAGCTCAAAAAACACGTAGCCGAAGCCGCCGAATTTGCTTTTGCCTTGGCAAATCTTCCGGCGAAAATCGGGCCGCGCTTTACCCGTGCGCAGATTGAACAGTCCCTGCACGAAACCGGCTCTGACCAGATGTTTAAAGCGGCAGGCATGTGGGACGCGTGGGAGAGCGGAAACCTGGGCCGGCAGAAGTGATTAGATTTGCAATTTCCGATTTCCAATTGAACCGCGCAGCAGTCCCAATTGAAAATTGGCAATCGACAATCGGCAATCAGACTTGCTCTATTTCTGGATCATCTTCAATCTTTTCGCGCTCGGCATGCTGGTGCTGGATCTTCGTGTCTTCCACCGCCGCGGCCGTATGCGTTCTCGCGAGGCGTTCGGTCGAAGCGCGATGTGGGTTGGTTTGGCGGCAGCATTTGCAGGGGTGGTGTTTTTCTGGCAGGGACGCCAGGTCGCGATCGAATTCATCACCGGTTACGTATTGGAGCTCTCTCTCAGCGTCGACAATCTTTTCATCTTCCTCGTAATCTTGCGCTACTTCGCCGTGCCCGAGGAGCACCAACACCGCGTGTTGTTTTGGGGAATTCTTGGAGCGCTGGTGATGCGCGGGTGCTTCATCCTCGCCGGGGTTAGCCTCATCCAGCGCTTTCACTGGATTTTCTACGGTCTCGGGGCGCTGCTTGTCTATAGCGGCATCCGCCTTGGGTTAGCCGGGGAACACCAAGTCGATCCCTCAAAAAATCCAGCGGTGAAGGCTTTGCGTCGCTTGATACCGGTTACGGACAGCTACCAGGGAGGCAGCTTCTTTGTACGTAGTTGGCAAGGGAAGGCGGGACTCTACGCCACGCCGTTATTGGTAGTCCTGGCGGTAATCGAAACCACAGACCTCCTTTTCGCCGTCGATTCGATCCCAGCAATCCTGGCTATTACGCTCAATGCTTTCATCGTCTACGCCTCGAATGTGTTCGCTATCATGGGACTGCGGTCGTTGTTCTTTGCTGTTTCCGGGCTGATGAAAGTTTTCCGGTTTCTTCACACCGGGCTGGCGCTGATTTTGATCCTGGTGGGACTGAAGATGATCGTGGCACATTATTTCAGGGTGCCAACCCTGGCGATGCTCGGGGTGGTAGCGGGAATACTGACTGTTTCGGTGGTAGGCTCGATTCTCATCCCGGAGAAGGAGCGGGCGTAGGGAGGTCATCTACGTCCACCAAACCACCACTGCCCATAGGCTATTATGGAGGTCCATGGCGCAAGTCACCATTCATGTTCCGCCCCGTCCCTACCAGGCTCGAATTGAGAACGGATTACTGGCGCGGGCTGGAGCTTTGCTGGCAGAATTGCTGCCGCAATCGAGCAAAGTGTTTGTGGTTACGGTTCCTCCGGTGCGCCGCCGTTGGGGCGCCAAACTTCTGAGCTCGCTGACTTCGGCGGGCTTCAATCCTCAGGTCCTGCAGATTCCTGACGGCGAACCCGCTAAAAAGCTGGCCACAATTGAAACCATGGCCGAGAGATTAGTTCGCCTGGGCGCGGACCGCAAAGCTATTCTCATCGCACTGGGCGGAGGCGTGGTCGGCGATGTCACGGGATTGTTAGCTTCCCTTTACATGCGGGGCGTGGACTTGGTTCAGATTCCAACCACAGTCCTGGCCCAAGTGGACGCGTCCGTTGGCGGCAAGACTGCTGTGAACCTCGGGGCAGGGAAGAACTTGCTGGGAACTTATCACCATCCGCGTGTTGTTCTCATTGACCCTGAAGTTCTGCACACGCTCTCGGATCGCACGTATCGCGCCGGCCTCTATGAGGCGCTCAAGTGCGGTATCATCGGCGATCTCGATCTTTTCTTGCGCTTTGAACAAAAGCGGGCACAGATCCTGAAGCGCGATCCGGTTGAGGTTGAAGGTCTTATTGCGCAGAGCGTGAAGCTGAAAGCTGAAATCGTTTCCGCCGACGAGCAAGAAGGCGGCTTACGACGGGTTCTAAACCTAGGCCATACGATTGGACACGCGCTGGAGGTGGAGACCGGCTACCGCACCCTGCTTCACGGCGAGGCCGTTGCGTGGGGCCTGATCGCTGCGACAAACATTGCTCTTACGGTTGGGCGCACGGATAGCGTCACCGCCGGTCGCATTGCCGACGCTGTGCTGAGCCTGGGTCGCTTGCCGGAATTGAAGGTAAGCGCTCGCAAGATTCTCGCGCGCCTGCAGGCTGACAAGAAAACGCAAAATGGGGCGGTCCATTTTGTTTTGCCTCGAGAAATTGGAAAAGTCGAAATAGCCTCTGATGTGCCGGACAAGGTCGTGCTCGATGCAGTCGAAGAATTGCGCCGGTTATCCCACGACGGCTGGGTCTGGAAGAAATGAAGATCTGGAAGAAATGAGTCGCGCGGCTGAGACTCAAAGGCCCACGGTTGTCGGCGCCGCGCCTGCTGGCGCCGTTGACCCTCACTCCGCGGCACGAGCCGTGCGCGAGATGTTTACCTCGATCGCTCCGCGCTACGATCTGCTGAATCACGTGTTGTCATGCAACGTGGATCGTCTGTGGTGGCGGCGTACGGCCCGCACCTTCGCGGACGTTTTTGCGCAGCCTGACTGTCGCATGCTCGACTTATGCTGCGGCACTGGGGACATGACTTTCGCTTTGCGCAAGCAGGCAGGGAAGTGCAGTCCGCAGATTTTGGGCGCCGATTTCTCTCATGCCATGCTGCAGCGCGCGCGTTCGAAGTCTCTCGGCCAGAACACGGAGAGCGCTGAGTCTGCAATGCCGCGCTGGATTGAAGCAGACGCCCTCTGTCTTCCATTTCCCGACCAGCACTTCAACCTGGTGACTTCAGCTTTCGGCTTTCGCAATCTTTCTGACTACGATGCCAGCCTGCGTGAGATCGTGCGCGTGCTGAAATCCGGGGGAGAGTGCGGCATCCTCGACTTCAGCGAGCCCAAAGGATTGATGGGGCGCCTGTATCGCATTTACTTCAAGCAAGTGCTGCCCCGCGTGGGTACTATGCTTTCGGGCGTGCGCGGCCCTTATGCATATCTGCCAGATTCGGTAGAGCGTTTTCCCGAGCCGCAGGAAATGCTGGATCGCATGCGCCGCGCTGGATTTCGCGAAGCAACGTGGACGCCTTACACTTTCGGAATTGCCGGTTTGTACCGAGGAAGGAAGCGAGATCAGTCCTACACAGTGAGATCTTGACCTACTTGGTGGCCGCACTCTGCGCGGGCGCTGCTACTGTCTTGAAGCTGTCAGCGAAGGCATCCGAAATCGTGTGGCGCATCACGTTTTCATATTCCGCACCCAGGAACTTTCGCAGGCGGTCGGTATTCATGATGTACTCACCGGTCATGTAGGGCAGCGCCTCTGGCGGAATCGCAGAGATCTGGCGCTTCCACAGAAACTCCAGCAGCAGCCGCATCAACCATTTTCCGGGAACGCGCACCAGCTTCGCTTTCGCCATCTGGATGCAACGCCCGAAAGTGAGCGGCTCTCCACGTCCGGCGACATTCAGAATTGTCAGGCGTTGCGCCTCCGGGTCCCTGTGCAAGATGTGCGCGATCAGCCGCGCCATATCGTCTACGTGGATGAACTGGATCTTGTTGTCGAGATACTGTTGCCCGCGGGGAAGCATGCAAGGCAGGCGTTTCCCCTCACTGCGCATCTTTTCCGCTCGCGCGCTCTTGCCGTTGGGAGTTCCGCGAAACGCTCCCAGCAGGTAGTTGCTGACGCTGGCGCCGGCAAGAATATGCGAACGCAGAATGTAAACGCTGCAACCGCGCAGCGCCGATGAGCGCTGCTGCACCACCTCGTCGCTCTGTTTCTTATGGATCGCATAGGGCAGGGTGTGCGCCGCCATGGGAGACTCTTCCGTCGCCGGCGCCGGGAGGCTGGGGCCATACACAGAAACGCTGCTGGGAAAAATGAATTGCTTGATCCCGGAATCGACGGTGCGGTTCGCTTCGGTGATGGCTTCCATTACCCGAGCCGTGCCGGCCACATTGATCTGCCACATGCGCTCGCCGTCGAGCACGCCCGAGCGTACTCCATCGATTACGAATGCAAGGTGCACCACCGACACTGGTCGGGTATCGCGCAGCATTTCGTAGAGAATGCGGGTGGAGGATTCCTCGCCCAAATCCAGACGCTCGAATTGGAGCGGCAAAGTGGTTTGGGGTGAACTCACGTCCACCCCAATCACCGAGAAATCCCCCAGCAGCGGGAGCAACCGCGATCCCAGGTTTCCCGCGATGCCGGTGACCACGACGACTGGTTTCTCGCTCGCCATCAGTTCGGCTTGGACGGAGGCGCCGGTTGCGCAGGCGGCTGCGATGTTGGGCTTGCAGCCTGAGGGGTAGCTTGCGGCTGTTCCTGTGGCTGCGTTGGAGGCGTTGGCGCATTCGGATGCGGCATCCGATTCGGGAGGGGGCGTCCTCCCATCGGCCCACTCGGCCCCGGCGGTCCAAAATATGCCTCGTTAGTTTCCGCGTGGTAAGAGTTCGCGTACTTGTCCATCATTTCCTTCATCCGTTGGGTCTTCAGGCTATTGCGGATTTCATCCCCTACCTGATCCAGTGGAAGAACCTGTTTGCTCACCACTTTGTACACGTAGTGTCCTCCATTGTCGGCGATCACGGCAGAGACCTCGCCGACTTTCAGATCGAACACCGCGGCGTGTGCCGGCGGCAAGCCGGTGCGCCGCACTTTGGGCAGATTGACGGTGGGCGAATCCATTCTTATACCTGCGGCTTCGAAAGCCTCTTTTTGCAGCTTGGTGAAGTCTTCCCCGGCCGCGGCTCGTTCCCGCAGACCCTCGGCCAATTTAGTCAGATCCTGCTCGCCCTGTTCCTGTTTCGCCTTATCGGCTGCTTCCTTAGCCTTTTGCTGCTCTTCGGTCAGCTTCTCGGCATTCTCGGTGCTTTTTTCCGCAGGTTGCGCCTGCTTGTAGCGAGGAACGAACAACCGGTCCAGAGAAAATTGCTCATACGGCTCGGGATTCTTCTTGTAGTAAGCGTCTATATCCTGAGGTGACACCTGGTCCGCCTCTTCCTGCACGGCGCGCTGCAGTTGCTGGGTGAGAATCTGCATCTTGTAAACTTTCAGCGTTTCTTGATATTGCGGAGTCTTGTCCAGACCCTTGGCCTTCGCCGCTTCTGACATGGCCATGAACTTAGGCAGTACCGTCGACAGTTGACGTTTCAATTGCGGGGTGACGTTCGGCGAAAGCGCGCTGGCAATTTTCTCGAACTCCTTCCGCGTGATCTCGGTCTTACAGTCTGCTGGCTTGTTCGCGGCGGTCTTCCCGGCCGCGGTAGCCGTCTTGCCGGCGGAAGCGCTCTTGGACGCCGGAGTCGCTGAGGGAGGGCAAACGCCAACAATGGTCAGCACCACCGCGTTCTCCGGCACATCCGCTACCGGTGGGGTGGTGGCATTCCCGGCAGCCTTCGAAGCCTGGCCCGGACCCGGCGGCGGAGCCGGAGTTTGTAACGGTTGTGCTTGTCCCCATGCCATCGCCCCCAACAACACACACAGCAGCCAACTCTTACGCATACAAGAAATCCTCCAGGATTGGTAGATCAGGAAGTTGGAATAAACTTGAACCTAGCATCCTAGCATAGGAGCCATGATCTGCAGTAGCAGTCCTGCCTTCCGGGCCTTCCGGTAGTGGTTCAGTTTGGAAGCCTAATCTCCGATCCCTTCCGGATTGCCGACCAACCGCCGCGCAGCGACGAGCCGATTCCTCGGCTGTGAGCGCTACGGCGATATGTCACCAACTGCAAACTGCTGCTTCCCAGACGCGACAGCAGTTCCGGAGGCACAGCACTCGTTTGAGGTGCGACACTGCGCGGAAATGCATAGCGGCGGAACTGTTATGCTCCGCCGCTTCTTATTTCCTGCGCTGCCAAATTCAGCAGCCACGGGCTAATGGTGTTCGCCGCCACCATGCGATCCGCCACTGCCACCGTGAGAGGCGCCACCACGCGCTGCTGTGGCATGGGAAGCACCATGTGACGCGCCACCACGTGGTGCTGCAGCATGGGACGTACCATGGGATACGCCACCACGCGCTGCTGCGGCATGGGACGTGCTATGGGATACGCCACTACGCGCTGCTGCGGTATGGACGCCACCGCTACTGCGGCCAGAGCGTACTGCCGACGGGCCACGTCCACGATTGGCTGCATACCCACGTCCGCCGCCGTTTCCACGGCCGGCGACGTAGCGTCCTCCGCCTCCACCGCTGAAGCGATGACCACCCCAGCCGTGGCCATAGCCCCAGTTCGCCCATGGGCCCACGCCCAGGAAGATGCCGTTATAGAAATAGCCCGGACCATAAAAGCCCATGGGTGCGCAGCCGTACGGTGAATAGTCGTAGTAGCCATAGGAACACATCGGCGGAGTTAGGCTGATAACAACTTGTGCGTTAGCCGTTGGCACCAAGGCCAAAGGCACGAGCAAGGTTGTTGAACCGGCCAGAATCAGACTGTGCATTGCGAGCTTGCGAGCCCAGGGGGCGACGTTCTTGACTTGCCACATTTTGTTAATCCTCCAGAATTTCCGCTTTCGATCGAAAGTTATATCTCCAGTATCAGGCCCTTGCTCACAGATAACTGGTCAATACAGACCGCGCGGAGATTATCGCGGTTTTACTTAAATGTGCGGGATGCGATCGAGAAGAAGGCGACGCTGGAGGTTACGCCGGAGCAGGCGTCGCGGACCATGCGGGCGGTGACGCTGGCGCACGAGAGCAGCCACGAGCACCGGAGGGTGGAAAAGGGGAGAAACGGCGGAGTGAGCAGAAGGGTTGCTGGTGAAATTTTACAACAGTTGACTGTCTGGCTTTGTGGCTCTTGGCGGGTACCGCACATCAGATGTGACCCGCGTCACTGACCTTACGCGCTCATTCGTGTGGCAATGATATGTTCCTCCTGCTCCGAAGAGCAGTTCCCGCCAGCTGAAAGGCAGCCCCCTGAGACGCAGGTCGAATTACAAAGAAAGAAAGTCTGTCCCGTCCTGAAGAATCTATTTAGGAGGAAAAATGAAATTCGAAAAGCTGATGTGCATTGCCGCAATCGCGTTACTCGTTGTGCTGGCCGTCCCAGTTTCGCTGGCCGCGCAGGACAATCCACACAGCAAGGATGCCAAGTTCATTACCTTCAATGCTCCGGGCGCGGGCACGGGCGCCGGCCAGGGCACCATAAGCAACAGCATCAACCCTGCAGGCGCGATCACGGGATACTACCTTGACGCGAGCGATGTCTATCACGGCTTCCTACGCGCTGCCGACGGTACTTTCACCACGTTCGACGTTCTGGATGCGGGCACAAGCTTTTACGAGGGGACCGGGCCCTTGAGTATCAACCCGGCAGGCGCGATCACGGGATGGTACTTTGACACGAGCAATGTGATTCGCGGCTTCCTGCGTACTCCCGACGGCGCCATCACGACGTTCAGCGCTCCACGCGCGGGCACGGGCGCGAGCCAGGGCGGCGGGGGCCTTGACATCAACCCTGCAGGCGCGATCGCGGGAAACTACGTTGAGGCGAGCAACGCCTTTCGCAGCTACCTGTTCCAACCCGACGGTACCTTCGCGACATTTGAAGCTCCGGGCGCGGGCACAGGCTTTTACCAGGGCACCCAAGTCGCAATCATCGATGGCCTCAACCCAGCGGGGGCGATCACGGGAGGGTACGTAGACGCGAGCAACGTCTATCACGGCTACATTCGCTCTGCTCACGGTACCTTCACGATATTTCAAGCTCCGGGCGCGGGCACAGGCGCCTTGCAGGGCACGTTCAGTTATGGCATCAACGCTGCGGGGGCGATCACAGGACTGTACGTAGATGCGAGCAACATCTATCACGGCTTCCTGCGCGCTCCCGACGGTACCTTCACCACCTTCGATGCTCCGGGCGCGGGCACAGGCTCTGGCCAGGGCACCATAAGCAACGGCACCAACTTGGAAGACGCGATCGCGGGATACTACATTGACGCGAACAATGTCAATCACGGCTTCCTGCGCACTCCCGACGGTACTTTCACCACCTTCGATGCTCTGGACGCGGGCACAGGCGCCTTCCAGGGCACCACAAGCAGCAGCATCAACTCGGAAGGCGCGATCACGGGATACTACATTGACGCGAGCGATGTCTATCACGGCTTCCTGCGGAACCCATAAAACGAATTGTACCGGCCTCTGTGCAAATGCGTTTGGAAGCTCCACTATCCATCGCCGGCTGACGTCGTTTCCTTAATGGAGTAGATGAGCTCTGCAAATCCCATCCTCCCGTCTCAATCCCAATGACTCCGCTCCGATTCCCTTGGCGCAACTGCACGTTAGCGGCGATAATCCCATCATGTCCGGGACGCCGGCCCTTTACTCGCCTAAGGCTATGCGCGCCGAAAAACGCGCGGTAGCTGGAAACTCGGTGCTTGCCGCCCTGCTCATTACCGGCGGTAAGATTGTCGTTGGCGTCACCACCGGCAGCTTGGGCATTCTCTCTGAGGCCGCCCACTCCGCCCTGGATCTCATTGCCGCCCTGCTCACCTATTTGTCCGTCGGAGTTTCCGACAAGCCCGCCGATGCCGACCACCAATATGGCCACGGCAAGGTCGAAAATTTCTCGGCGTTTGTCGAAACTGGCCTGCTCTTGCTGACTTGCATCTGGGTCATCTACGAAGCTATCGTGCGATTGTTTTTCCGGCGGGTAGAAGTCGAGCCTTCCGTTTGGGCCTTCGCCGTTATGCTGATCTCCATGGCTGTGGACTACTGGCGTTCCCGCGCCCTGGGCCGCATCGCCACCAAGTACGATAGCCAGGCGCTCGAAGCCGATGCGCTGCACTTTTCCACCGATATATATTCCGCGGGCGTCGTGGTCTTGGGTCTGGCTCTCATCCTGGCGGGACGAATCTACAATCTGGATTGGCTGCGTTTGGCCGATCCCATCGCTGCTCTTTTCGTCGCGGGCGTTATCGTCTCCGTGAGCTGGCGGCTGGCGCGGCGCACCATCGATGCCCTGCTCGACGCAGCGCCCGCCGGAGTCCGCGCCCAGATCACCGATGCCGTTTCCCATGTGGATGGTGTGCTCGAAATCGGACGGGTCCGCATCCGTCGCTCCGGAAATCGCTATTTCGCCGATCTTGCCGTCGGCTTGGCCCGCACCGTTACCTTCCAGCGTTCCGAACAACTGGTCGAAGCGGTCACGGTCGCGGTCCGCGGTATCCTTCCGGACGCCGACGTCACCGTTCAACCGCTACCCCGTGCCCAGCGTTCGGAAAACATCTTTGACCGCATTCGCGCCGTGGCTACCCGCCACAATCTGAACGTCCACGACATCACGGTGCAGGATTTCGACGGCCAGCTTCATGTCGAGCAACACGTCGAACTGGACGAACGCATGACCCTCAAGGACGCTCACGATCAGGTCACTGAACTCGAAGCCGACATGCGCCACGATGTGCCCGAAATCGCGGCCATCCTCACCCACATCGAAAGCGAGCCCGCCACCATCGAGAAACCGGAAGAACTGGTGCGTGACGCCGATCTTGAGCGTCAACTCAAAGTCGTCGCGACGGGATTCCCGGACGTACTGGATGTTCACGAATTCGTCATCACGCGAGTCCGCGGACGACTTTACGTTTCCTGCCACTGCACCATTGCCGACAATCTCTCGCTAGTGCGCGTCCACGACATCCAGACCGAGCTCGAAATACGCTTCAAGCAAGCCGCTCCCGAGTTGTTCCGTGTACTGATTCATCCGGAACCCAGCACGGATAACCGGAGGTAGAATCTAGGCGGAGTACCTGTTTATGACGAACGCCCACGCCACCTGGATAGAGAAGCAGCGCTTCAACGGAGTATCTGACAGCGGCCACCCGATTATCGTCGATGGTGACAAAGCTGCCGGCAACAGTCCCATGGAACTCGTTCTCATCGGCCTGTGCGGCTGCACTGGGTATGACGTCGTTTCCATCCTGCAAAAGAAGCGGGAACCGTTCACCAGCCTGGAAGTCCGTGCCGAGGCCGAGCGCGCCGCCAATCCGCCATCCGTTTACACGGAGATCAAGCTGATCTATCGCATTGGTGGTAACGTGTCTCGCAAGGCAGTTGAGGACGCGGTCCGTCTCTCGAAAGAGAAGTACTGTTCGGTCTCAGCCATGCTTGATAAGACCGCGAAAATCACCACCGTGATCGAGTACGCCGACGCGTAGAATTGCAGAGACGTATGCCGCTTAGAATCTTGCTCTTCACCCAGCCCGGCTGTCTCACCTGCGAGGTCATGAAAATTTTTCTCGAAGCGAAAGAAATCGCCTTTGAAGAACGGGACATGAGTCTGGACTCCTCCGCCCGCGCCGAACTGCTCGATACCTACCAGAGCCACACTGCCCCGACGCTGGTGATTCTCACCGCGACCGGAGCCGAAGTGATTGAAGGTTTCGATCCCGACCGCCTTGACCACTTGCTCTCGGCTGCCTGATCATCGAAGCCATTCGCGAGGCTCGCCATTCCGAACACAAATCTGCCAAGCTCGCTCCCGCATCCTCTTCGCGGATATTTCTTTATTGCCTCCGCCGCTTTTTTGTGGGGAGTCTCCGCTGCCCTGGGGCGTGCCGTCTTCACCGGAAAGTTGCCGCTGGGTGCCGTAGCCCTGCGTCCAATCGACCCGCTGATTCTTTCTCAGAGCCGCACTACATTCTCTTTACTCGTCCTGCTTCCTATTCTCGTTGCATCGCATGGCTGGCAGCGCATCAAGCTTCCCGCGCGCGATCTCGCCTACTGCTTCGTGTTGGGGACACTCGGTGTGGCCGTCTCCAACTACTTCTACTACGTCGCCATCCAGCGAACGAATGTCGCGACGGCCATCATTGTGCAATACACCGCTCCCGTGTGGGTTCTGCTCTATGTGGTAGCTCGCGGCCAGCAAAAACTTACCGCGCAAAAAGTTGCTGCCGTCGCCTTGGCTGTGACCGGAATCGCTTTGGTCATCAATCTATTCGGAGCCGCGCTCCTCGGAACCAAGTCCGGCTCTGTGCTTCATCTCGATCTCTACGGCGTCATCGCTGCGCTACTGGCCTCGTTTTCCTTCGCGTTCTATAACGTCGGCGGACACCGCATTCTCGTTCGCCACGACCGCTGGCGCGTCCTCGTCTGGACGCTCACCGCGGCCGCCGCCTTCTGGCTCGTCGTCAACCCTCCCTGGAAAATCATTGCTGCCCACTACGTCCCCGTGCAATGGCTGTTTCTGTTCGTGTTCTCGATGATCTCCGTACTTGGAGCATTTTCGCTTTACTTCCTAGGCCTGCAACATCTGGAGCCCACGCGCGCCATAATCGCCAGTTGCCTCGAGCCGGTGTTCTCCATTCTTCTCGCGGCCCTGCTCCTGGGCGAAGTGCTGCGTCCCATTCAGGCTTTGGGAATTGTCTTGGTACTCACCGCCATCGTGATCGTGCAGCGCCCCGGTCGCAGCGTTGCTGAGGAGCGAGTTGTGGTCGATCCGATCGAATAGGAGGCAGTTCCGGACCCTTTGCTATGAATCCGCTGGCTCACTCCAGATGCCGACCTTTTGTCTCGGGCAATTGCGTGGTCATGAGCGCGGCCAGCAGATATCCTGCAGCGCACAAATAAAATGCCCAGCCCAATCCTCTGGACTGGCCAACTCGCCCGATGACAAGAGGCGCAACGCAGCTCATCGTGCGCGCGCCGTTGTAAGTGAATCCCAGCCCACGCGCCCGCAGGCTGGTCGGAAATATCTCACTGCCTATGATTCCGGACCCGGAGAATAATCCAGTTCCGAAGAACGCCACAATCGTTCCTAAGATCATCAGCACGGCGGGCGAGCGTCCCGCGGCATAAAGTGGAATCAGAAGTGCCGCCGTTAAGCTGTAGATAATAAATGCTTTCCGCCGTCCAAGGTGATCCGCTGCCCACCCGAAGCTGGCGTAACCGGGGAACATTCCAAGCAGATTCAGCACCACGAGCAGCGTGGTCGTGCCCATCACCCCAAAGCCCCGCCCGCCCTGCGATACCGGAAGCGACAAATATGGCGGCATCCAGGTAAACAATCCCCACCACGCAAACATGCAGAAGAAGTTAAACAGCAGCAGCGCGATCGTAGCCCTTAAGTAAGGGGCCCGAAAGATTCCCGAAAATTTCGTAGAGACGTAACTTGTTTCGTTTCTGCTTGCGGTGCCAAGGCTGCTGCCTATCGCGTTGCATTCTTTCGGACATTTCCGCTGCTCCCACATCGCCGACTCCGGCACTCCGCGCCGGATCCACAAGGTCAGCAGTGCCGGCAGAATCCCTATGAAGAATACAGCCCGCCATCCGAAGTAGCGTGCCACTGGTCCGGCTACCAGCGCCGCCACGGCAAAACCGATCGCCCACGAACTCTGAACCACCGAGATTGCCTTGGCACGGAGTTCCGTAGGCCAAGTTTCAGCCACCAGCGTCGCGCCCGTATTCCATTCGCCACCCATGCCCAGTCCGAGGACAAATCGTGCCGCCGCCAGCATGGCAATGCTCGTCGCTAATCCCGACGCGAACGAGCAGACCGAATACGTCAGAATGCTCGCCATCAGTGCCCGCTTACGCCCTATGCGATCGGCGAGAAACCCAAACAGAATGCCACCTATGCCAGAAGCCAGCAGCGTCAGTGTACCCAGCAGCCCCGCCGTGGTCTTACTCATGCCGAAATCGCGTATCAGCAACGCCAGCACCAGCGCATAAAGCATGGCGTCGAAGGAATCCAGAGCCCAGCCCAGCGCCGCTGCCAGCAGCGTTCGCCGTTGTCCCGGTGTCGCCTGCCGAATCAGTTCGATTGGACCTATCGCCATGCAGGGCGGATTGTACGGCGCGGGGAAGAATTGTCAATTTCTGATTTGTTCGAACTAGT
>PLHQ01000062.1 GCA_003138975.1 Acidobacteriaceae bacterium
GTGGTGCCGGGCTGAGCCTTCAGGGCATGGTCGACAGCATCGCCTGTGC
The DNA here is from genome assembly GCA_003138975.1 of Acidobacteriaceae bacterium. Classification (GTDB taxonomy): domain Bacteria; phylum Acidobacteriota; class Terriglobia; order Terriglobales; family Acidobacteriaceae; genus Sulfotelmatobacter. The sequence goes on from PLHQ01000062.1 coordinate 50, forward strand.
GCAGTTCCTCGATACCCAAACGGGTTAATTCTTCGCGCATGGGGATGACCATGATTTCCGGATACATTGACGTGTGCTCCTTCGGTGCTTGAAATATGTTCAGAAGAAAGTGTGTATCTTGATTCTAACCCAGAAAAAATAAACCCTCTCGGGCTATGATTCTTTCTTCTGGAGTGAGAAGCCCCTCCGTGCAAGAAGAAACAAACGAAAAGGCATCTTGACTTGCCGTCTGAAGCTTCTTGCAAACCGCGGGCAAAGCAACCTAGGCGCATGACCTGGCAACAAATACAAGGGCGATTCGACTCCGAAGTTGGGATTTCTAACTCATTGAGAGACTGAGAGCAGAGGAGGAGCATTCACCGATGAATAGCAAGTCGCAATTTCTCAGTTCATGGTTCCTAGCCGCCGCGCTGACGCTTTCCGTGGTAGGCACGGCCTGTGCCCACCATCATTACTACCGGGTCTACGACCCCTATTACAGCGATTACCACGTCTGGAACCACGATGAAGACGCCTACTACCACACGTGGGCACGGGAAAACCACCGAGATGAAAACAGAGACTTCAGGAAATTGCCCCCCCAAGAACAAACGGAATACTGGACCTGGCGGCATAGCCACGGCGACCACGACCATCACTAAGTAAAATTGCAGTCTTTCATAAGGCAGGCGGGCGGCCATAAGCTGCCTGCTTAAGTTCTGCAGGCTGTAACCGCCCGGGTTGCGGATCTCGATCTAGAAACATCATCCTTGTATGTTCTAATGCTGGCTCTCGTCTCGTTGAGGGAAAACATATGCCCAAATTGCGTTGCTCTAAGTTCGCAACCAGTATTCTTGTGATCGCGTCTGCTGCGTCGCTTTGCGCCCAGAACGCGCCACCGCCCGATCTGGATTCCTATGTCGCCAATTCCATGAAGACGTTCGAGGTGCCGGGAATAGCCGTGGCCATCGTGAAAGATGGCAAGATCATCGTGGCGAAGGGGTACGGCGTACGTAAGCTCGGAGATTCGATGCCGGTCGACGAGCATACGATGTTCGGCATCGGGTCAAACACCAAGGCATTCACTACGGCCGCGCTGGCCGGACTGGTGGATGCGGGCAAGCTCTCATGGGACGATCCCGTGTACCAGCGGCTTCCCGGCTTCGTGATGTATGACCCGTATGTATCGCATGAGATGACCATCCGTGATTTGCTCACCCACCGCAGCGGCATGGGGCTTGGCGAAGGCGACTTGCTGTTCTGGCCGCACTCGACCTATACGCGTGACGAAATCATTTATAAGCTGCGCTTCATGAAACCGGCGTCGAGCTTCCGCAGCCACTACGCTTACGACAATTTGCTCTATATGACCGCGGGGCAGATCATTCCCGCAGTGGCTGGGGTCTCATGGGATGACTACATCCGCCAAAATATTTTCGCGCCCTTGGGCATGAATCATTCCAACATTAGCAATGCCACATTTAGGCCGGGCGACGACTACGCTTTTCCGCATGAGCGCGTGGATGGGAAGCTGCAGGTGATTCCATTCGAAGTACTCGACAACGCCGGCCCGGCAGGTGCGATCAATTCTTGCGCTGAGGATATGGCGAAGTGGGTGCAGTTGCAGCTCAATCGCGGCAAGTTTGTCGACCATGACGGACGCCTGTTCAGCGAGCAGCAGTCGAAAGAAATGTGGACACCGCAGACAATTTTGCTGATTGCAGACCCACGACCGCCTTTAGCGGCTTTGAAGCCAAACTTCGCGAATTACGCCTTGGGCTGGGGTTTGCGCGACTATCACGGACGCAAATTAGCCGGACACACTGGGGGAGTCGCCGGATTCGTTTCGCGCGTGATGCTGGTGCCGGAGGAAAATCTTGGTGTAGTAATTCTGACTAATGCGGAAGAAGGCGGCGCGTTCGATTCCATTCTCTATCACGTGCTTGATCATTACTTCGGCTTACCACCGACCGACTGGATCGCCGCGTTTAAGTCCGTCAAAGATACTGAGGAAGAAGGAGCTGCCGAGGCGATGAAGAAAGCGGAAGGCGCACGCGCGGTTGATTCCAAGCCGTCCTTGCCGCTCGATCAATACGCTGGAACCTACAGCGATGCCTGGTATGGTCCCATCACCATTCGCATGGAGAATGGCGCTCTCGTCATCACTTTCGATCACACGCCCACGATGATCGGCGACTTGCAGCACTGGCAGCACGACACTTTCAAGGCACACTGGCGCGACCGCACGATTGAAGATGCGTTTGTAACGTTCTCTTTGAAGCCGGACGGCGGCATCGAGAGCGCGCGCATGGCGGCGGTTTCGCCGCTGGCGGATTTCAGCTTCGACTATCAGGATCTCCTGCTTAGACCAGCTGAGAAAAAACAGTAGGCTACGGGCAAGCAATTGACCACTGAGAATCCCATCGCATTGCGGACTGCGGAGGCGGAAGTCCAGGGCCACAGCGCCGCACTGCGCAAAGAACTGGGTTTATTCGACCTGGTGATGGCACAGGTCCTGCTCGTCATCGTGCTGGATTTCTTCGGCACCGCTGCCAAGGCTGGGTCAGCCCACGTCGCGTTCTGGCTGGTGGCGTTCGTTCTGTTTTTCATTCCGCTGGCTATGGTGGTCGCTCATCTTAATCGGCTGATGCCGCTGGAGGGTGGTTTGTATGAGTGGGCGCGCCTAGCCTTCGGCGATCAAGTCGGCTTTCTGGTGGCGTGGAATCTTTGGCTCTTCGTCATGCTGTATGTCGCGGTAATCGGACTGGTCACCACAACATTTGTGGCCTACGCCCTAGGTCCCGCTGCAGCGTGGATGGCTTCCAGCATGGGGCTGATTCTCACCGTTTCATTCGCGCTGATTCTCGGAATGATGTTCTTGACCGCTCTTGGGCTGCGCGTTGGCAAGTGGTTAAGCAACGCGGGCAGCATCGCTACGCTGATCACGCTTGCGGTGCTCATCGCCACGCCATTGCTCAACCGCTGGCGCGGAACGCTCGCTGAATATCACCCGCTTCGTCTGGTGATGCCGCCGCTTACCGTCTTCAGCCTCAGCGTTTTCGCGAAGATGATGTTCGGCGCGCTCAGCGGTTTCGAATATGTAGCCATCTTTGCGGGCGAGTGTCGCAATCCGGCGCGCAACCTCACTCGATCCGTGCTCATCACCGCGCCTTTCATCGCGCTCATTTATATCTTCGCGACCAGTTCCATCTTGGCGTTTATTTCGCCCGAGACCGTGGACGTGGTCGGTCCCATCCCGCAGGCTCTGCGCCTGGGCTCGCGGGCCTTGGGATTTTCCGGCTTCATCGTCCCGCTAGCAATTGGCCTGCTCTTCGTGAACTACCCGACGTCGTTCAGCGTGTACTTCAGTGCCAGCGCTCGACTCCCGATGGTCGCGGGATGGGATCATTTGCTCCCCGAATGGTTCACTCGCCTGCACGCCAGATACAAGACTCCGGTCAACTCGATTCTCGTCCTGGGAGCCGTAACCTTGGCTGGCAGCGTAGTCGCCCTGATCGGAGTCGGCCCACAGGAAGCCTATGAGCTTTTGCTCACTTGGGCCTTCACGTTTTACGCCATCGCTTATCTGGCGCTCTTCGCAATTCCATTTCTGTCGCCGAAAGAGCGAGGACTGCGCCCGGGACTATGGCTGCGCATAGCAGCGGTCTCGGGATTCTTGATGACATTGCTTTATGTCGTGCTGTCGATTTTTCCCATCATCGACGTGGAAAGTTCATGGAAGTATTCGCTGAAGATCACCATAGTCGTTCTGGGGGCAAACGGTCTAGGGTGTGCCATCTACCGCACGGGCGCGCGGAGGCAACTCGGGTAATGGCGTGATTCCTCCAGCCGTAAAATGGAAAGAGTCCTGCCTGATCGTGCTCTCCCGATGCAATCAGGTTCGTTTCCCAACGTACCAAGGGGCGCTCACCGTGAAAATTCGCTCATTGCCGCGGGCGAGCAGTACCCATTCCAGAAGCCGGCCACGCTGGTTGTGCAGGAAGTATTCGTACCATCTATCCTCCACCAGCTCCGGTATGACAACGACAATGCTGCGATCGGGATGTTTTTTCGAAAGATCGAGAATGAACTGAACGAAGGGAACGATGATGAAACGGTAGGGTGACGGCAGAACGTGGAGCTGGGGCGGCTGCTTGCCCGCCGCCTGGAAGGGCTTTTCAACGTAGTGTTCCCACTCACCTTCGAGCAGCTGGGAATGCTCGGTCGGCTCGACGTGAACAGCGATCACTTCCGGGGAAAGACGGGCAGCAAACTCAATTCCCTGGCGGGTAATGATGCTCCAGTGGTCGATGGCAATGACGGCAATCGGATGCTGATTCAGGCCGGCCGCATCAATGGGGTCCTTGCAGCTGGTGAGCAGTTTCACATTGTGATAGTGGCGACGAACCAGGGAGAAGAAAACAATGGTCAATGGGATGAAAAGCAGCGTGATCCAGGCGCCTTCCACGAATTTCGCAACCAGCACGACGATGGTGGTGACGCCAGTAACGAGCGCGCCTAGCCCATTCACGAATGCGCTCTTTAGCCAGTTCGGGCCGCGCTTTTTTTTCCAGTGCATGACCATGCCGGCTTGCGAGAGCGTAAAAGCCATAAAAGCGCCGACAGCATAAAGAGGGATTAGCCTGTCGGTAATCCCGCCGAAAAGAATCAGAACACCGCCGCACAGCAAAGCCAGAACGACGATGCCGTAGGTGTAGACGAGTCGCCTGCCCCGGTAACCAAAGACGTGCGGCAGATAATTGTTCTGAGCGATGGCGCGGCAGAGGCGCGGGAAATCGGCGAAGGCTGTGTTGGCGGATAGAGAGAGAACGACAAGAATCGAGCCGATGGTGAGATAGTAGAAAATACCTTTGCCAAGCACGGCAGACGTCAGCATGGAGAGAATGCTCTGGTAACCGGGCGCGCCCGGATCGGTGGCTGCTATTCCGTAAGTCTTCACGAGATAAGAAATTCCGGCCAGCAACACTGCCAGAAGGAAAATAATCACAGTTAGAGTGCGCTGCGCGTTTTTCACGGTAGGTTCGCGGAAAGCCCTCACGCCGTTGCTGACCGCCTCCACGCCCGTCAGTGCCGTGCAACCACTGGCGAAAACCTTGAGCAGCAGCCAATAGGTGACGGTTTCCGTTGCATGCGGAGGAGGCGGAAGCGGAACCACCGGAGTGGGATGCCCTACGCTGAGCAGGACCCGCAGAACCCCTGCGCCGATGGTAATGAGAAGGGTGCCCACAAATAAATATGTAGGAACCGCGAAAGCGGTGCCAGCCTCGCGCACGCCGCGGAGATTAAGAATGGTGATGAGAATCAGGATTCCCACGCAGAGAGAAACAGTATGCGGTAGTAAAGACGGAACGGCCGAGACCAAGGCCCCGACTCCTGCGGAAATGCCTACAGCAGCCGTGAGAATGTAATCGGCGAGCAGCGCGGCCGCCGCTAGCAATCCCGCGGACGCGCCAAGGTTGAAGCGCGCCACCGTGTAGGAACCGCCGCCGGAAGGATAAGCAGCGATGGTCTGGCGATAGGAGAAATATACGATCACCAGCAACGTGATGATGGCAGCGCTGATGGGGACGATATAGCGGACACCCAGAAGGCCAAGCGGGATCAGAAGACTGAGCGCAGCTTCCGGGCCGTACGCGGCCGAACTCAGCCCATCGAGACCAAATATCGGAACGCCTTGTGTGGGACCAATCTGCTCGGCGCGTTCGTCACTGGTTTTGATGGGCTTGCCGACAACAAGGTCAAGTATGTTCATGAGACAGTCTTCCGATGGGATGTTATACAACGCGGGCGGTTTGATCGCCTATTTCTGTGCTACGGGAAGCGCACGTCCAAGGTGTAGATCTCCTGCGTACTTTTGTCGCGCATAAGGAGCGGCGAGTCATCGGGGGCGAGGCCGACCCAAAATTCCCAAGGATCGAAGCCACGCGGAATTTCCTTCAGGCTGAGTAAGCGTTCCATCTTGCTATCGGCCACATTTACACGAACAATGTCATCGGTCTTGTCGGAATAATCTTCCGCATACACGTACTTCCCGTCGTGTGACCAGTTCTCGAAACCGAAGCGCGATACCGCGAGCTGCGACCAACTATTCTTTTCGATGTCGTAGAGCATTAGCTTGGTGGAGTCTGCGGAGAGGGCCGCCACGTGGCGGCCGTCCTGCGAAGAGCGAGGACTGAAAAGATTCTCCGAATCCGGCACGTCCGAAATTTGCGAAGTTTTCAAATCGGCAATGTGAATGTTGGGACCAGCCGTGTTTCCGTATTCCAGCCACGGCATTCCCGCAAAAACAATCCCATCACCTCGAGGCAACCAGGTCGGATCCCCTTGGTTTTGGTTCCCGGCAGTCACTTCACGCGGCGTGCCGCCCTCGGCTGGTATCACGAAGATCTTCCAGGGTCTTCCCGGGCGCGATGCCATGAACGCGATCTGAGTTCCATCGGGCGACCACCGCGGCATGTGCGCCAGCATTGGCGCGTAAGTAAGTTGCGTTCGAGAACTTCCGTCCGGTTTGCTGCGCCACAGCGTCAGGTCGGGGTGCGACACGTAGGTCATCCACTCGCCGTTGCGCGTGATATCGGCCTCGCCGGCTGACACGCCCTGAAGATAGATAGAGAATTGCTGTGAATTGCCACTCATGCGAACTAAATCGAAGCGACGCTGCTGACCAATCACGAAAAGCTTCTTTCCGTCCGGGCTCAGAGTCGGATTACTGAACATGAGCGGGCCTACAGTCAGTTGCGTCGGTTGGGCGTTCGCCTGGTGAAACAACGACCTACCATCACGAAGAGCCCAGATGTTCTGGGTGTGGTCGTGAGTAGATTCAAACAGAAAATACTGCCCATCGGGCGTCCAGGTTCCACCAAACTCCTGGGCTGGCTTGTTCCAGTCCGGCAGCACCGGGTGCAAATTCTTCCCCTCCGGTGAAATTTCCCACAAGGAAGAAGTGCGCTGGTCGGTATCGCGGATGGTGAAGCGCAGGCGGCGGCCGTCGGTAGAAAATCGAGGCGCAAAAGGAACTCCGGAGATTGCGATGAGTTCATGCGAATCGCTTCCATCTACATTACATTCGTACAGGCTTGAGTTCCTGGCATACACGATGTGCTGGCCGTCGGGAGCCCATGTGGCGGCGTGTGCGAGGATAGTTCCCACAGCTCGCAGCGATCCTGCCGGCAGCGGCAATATCCAAACCGGCCATTCAGTATCCGAGCCCTCCGCCACGCCTTTCACGAGTAATTCGGAGCGGCCCGGAAAGAAATCATAGACATCGGCACTCGCCAGCGAGATGGGCAAAGGCGCCGTTTCTCCACCCGCTGTGGAAACCTGCATCAGAACCGAGTGGCCACTGACATATTCGGAAAAATACAACCGGGTGCCGTCAGTCACGAGAGAGCGTTTCGATGTTCCGTCATTGGTAATCTGCAGCGACGAGACCACGGCGGGCGGGGGCTCTGGCGATCTTAGGAAAAGAATAACTGCGACAAAGGCCGCGAGTGCAACCAGGCCTGCCGCCAGCCACGGCGCCTTACTTGACTTCGGCTGATGCGCAGCGGTGGTGAGAGCCGTGGCGAACATGGCACGGATTCGATCCTTCGAATCCGGCACTGGACGGGCAACTGGTGCAGCGGTCAAGGCTTGTCCTGACTCGACTTCGCGGCGCAGGCGTTGCAAATCGGCACGCATTTCGGCAGCGCTTTGATAACGATCCCCTGGATCCTTCTCGAGAGCCTTCCTGACGATGCGTTCAAGTTCGGCGGGAGTAGCGGAGTTGAACCGCAATGGCCATTCCGGCACGCTGTGAATCAGAGAGTCAAAAAATGCAGCGGTGGTCTGTCCCGTGAAAGGTAGAACTCCGGTCGCCATCTCATAGAGGACGACTCCGAAAGAGAATAGGTCGGTACGGGAATCCAGAGGCCGGCCCAGCGCCTGCTCCGGCGACATATAGGGGATGGTTCCCAAAGCAAAGCCGGGGCGAGCCGGATCTTCCGGAGACTGCGTGACCTCTCCAAAAGTATTGCCGCTGAGAACGGCTTCGTCCCCCTCGGTTAGCTTCGCAAGACCGAAGTCGAGGATTTTGGCGTGGCCGCGCTTGGTAACAAAAATATTTACCGGGTTGATATCGCGATGAATAATGCCATGCGTGTGAGCGGCATCGAGAGCATCCGCTATTTCGACTGATAGTGACAACAAAGTTCTTATGTCTAGCGGACGGCCTGCGATCCGGTGCTTCAGCGGCAGCCCATCCAGAAACTCCATGGCGATGAACGCCTGGCCATCCTGCTCGCCGATGTCGTGAATCGTACAGATATTGGGATGGTTCAGAGCGGATGCGGCTTGGGCTTCGCGTTCAAAACGAGCGAGAGCATGCGGATCGCGGGCTACGGCATCGGGCAGAAATTTGAGCGCCACAAAACGATGCAGGCGCGGATCTTCCGCCTTGTAGACCACACCCATCCCGCCGCCACCGAGTTTCTCGATAATCCGGTAGTGCGAAATGGTTTTTCCGATCACGTTGAAAAATCCTACGTGTCGGACTGCGGCAAGTCAATGAAGGCGATGAAATCGTCGTCTCTACAGCTTGGCAGGTGAGTCTTTGCAATCCGACGAGCAACGGGGGGCATTTTTCAGCGCAGAAACACGTGCTCCGCATCTTCCACGCGTATGTTCGATTTCCGGCGGGCTCCACTCGCGACGTTATAGCCAACCAGCCACTGATCCTCCACAATGAGGATCTCTTTGTCATTGATCCAACCCACCAGCGTGGCGTGCGGCAAAAAGGCCAAGTGCCGCGGAGAATCCTCGACACTCTTTATCTCGACCGCCGGTAGATCCAATAAAGCTTTGCGAATGCGTTGCGACTCCTCGGGATTGGCCTGTCCTTGCTCGGCAAGTTGAATCGGGGTATTTGGCCTGGCAGTAGCATTGATCGTCATCGCCACGAATCCGAGATTGGGCGACAATTTGCCGTTCTGAGTGTAGAAGCTCACATCGTAGTCGGGATTTTTGTATGCCGCCAGTTCATCGAATACGGTCAATCTCTTGCCGTGAAGATAGAGCAGAGTTTGGTCATCGCTTTCATTGGACCATCCGCAGCAGCCCGTGTCGGGGATCGCTTCCAAGATTGCGCCCCCATTCGCAGCGTCCAATTCTCGTTGCAGCGGCAGATCGAGAGGCGTGGCCGTCCATTGGCCTGCGTTCTCCTGGTAAACGGACGACGACCTATAAATTGCCTGCGTTTGTCCCTCCACAAATAGCGTCAGAAGAAAAAACTTGCCCACCCCTTCGTCAGGAATCCACGTATCTCCGTAAGGGCACGTTTCCTCGCACCCTCCGGTCGTGCACGAACAATCGGGCATGGCGATCGAGGCTAAGTCCTGACGCCCGGCGCCAGAGAGGTCCGTCCGCCAGCCTAGCCAGGTTATCTTGGTGGAGAGATCCACGCCATCGCGCTGCAGGCGACGTGCCTGGTTCGAAAACCAGTAGAGATGGACGCCATCTGCCGAGAGAAAGGGCACAGGCGCGGACTCGGTAATAACCAGGTTTGATCCCGCCGTCGATGTGGTGCGGCCGACGTCACGCGTAAGTTCGCTTGCCATGTGACCATTCCAGAACCAAACTCTTCGCTCGGCGGAGAGATCGCCCTCCGCCAGCGGCAAAGCCACGGGCGCGGCGACCAACATCTGCCCGAGGGCATTGACTGAGAATCTCGACGGCGATGCTACGGCTTCCGGGGGAGTCTTCACCGTCTGCTTCTCCGCAAAAGTTGCGGAATCATACTCTACCGCATCCCCGGGCCCGCGCAGCACCCATAAGCGCTTGCTCTGTGCCGCGAGCAGAGTTGAGAGGGAAAGAACACAAGCAATATGGATCACTTTTCGCATGAAGGAGCCGCAGCATTCGGATTGTCACGTTGATTGTAAATCGTGGACTCGCTGGCTTCGCAGCTCTTGCGTACAATAGATGCTGAAACCATGAGCACACGTTCCAAGAGCCCAATGACCACGACAATCTCCCCACAGGTTCGTCCGCAAACTGATGGTCCGCAAACTGCGTCGGCGGAGATTCCCGAAGTTCCGCTGACCACCGAGGGCTACAGCGTGCTGCATCAGATGATGCGGTTCCGCTGGACGGCCTGGCGGGCCCTGCCGGAAGACACACGGGCAAAGATTGCTCAGGAAGCGGCAGCCGTACTGGGCGAAATGGAGCAGAGATCGGAGGGACAATCCGCGCTTTTTTCGTTGATCGGCCACAAGGGCGATCTGATGCTGGTGCACTTTCGCAACTCCTTCGCCGAGCTAAACCAGGCGGAACTCAAGCTGGCCGGCTTGCGCCTGAGCGATTACATGGAACCCGCATCCTCTTATCTTTCCGTTATCGAACTTGGTCTCTATGACTCGACTCTTAAAATTTATAAAGAACTCTCCGCGCAAGGGATTCAGCCTCATTCCGACCAATGGAAGGCCGAGATTGAATGCAAACTCGCCCGGCATCGCGAAGCCATGCATCCCCGGTTGTTCCCTCAGATCCCGACAAACCGCTACATCTGTTTTTATCCCATGGACCGGCGGCGGGGCGAAGACAAGAACTGGTATACGCTGCCCATCGAAGAGCGGGCCCGCCAGATGAACGAGCATGGACTGGTGGGACGCCGTTACGCGGGCGAAGTGAAGCAGATCATTACCGGCTCGATCGGCTTCGACGATTGGGAGTGGGGTGTCGATCTGTTCGCTGACGACCCGCTCGTCTTCAAGAAATTGATTTACGAAATGCGCTTCGATCAAGTGAGCGCTGTCTATGCCTTGTTCGGCCAATTCTATGTCGGAGTGCGCTGCCCAGCCGCGGCATTGAAAACACTGCTGAGCGGAGAACTGCCGAAATAGCTAAGCCGCATCGCCACGCAGTCACAGGGTCACGGAGAAGACCTTTTAAGGAATTGCCTTTATCCGTGACTCTGTGGTAACTCGATTCATAACAACTGGAGAACTATGGCAACGCTTGGACTTATCGAATACAAAGACGCCAGCCCCGAAGTACGTGCCGTTTACGATGACATCATGGCGACTCGCAAGACCGACTGGATCAATAATTTCTGGAGAGCAATCGCGCACGACCCCGCCACCCTGAAGCGCACCTGGGAAGACATCAAGCAGATCATGGCTCCAGGCGCGCTCGATCCGCTGACCAAAGAAATGATCTATGTCGCGGTGAGCGTAACCAACCAGTGCAACTACTGCATCGCCTCGCATACCGCGTCGGCGCAGAAGAAAGGCATGACGGATGCCATGTTCAAGGAGTTGATGGCCGTGGTCGGCATGGCGAATGAGACGAATAAGATGGTCACGGGATATCAGGTGGAGATCGACGAGCAGTTTAGGAAGTAGTGGCGCGTAGAGGATGAGTTAAGCTTCGAGTCAATGCTTCTTCGCCGCGCTACCGCCGGGAAACTTGAATTCGTGCGCCTTCATATCCACCCTCCGCCCGCGGAAGCGCACCCCCTCGGCTTCCAACCGTAGCCTCTGCTCGATGCCCGAATCGCCGCGCAGCTTGATCTCTCCACCTGCGCCTAACACGCGCTGCCAAGGCAATCCGAACCCACGATGCAATATCTGAGCCACTTGTCGCGCCGCGCCTGGAAACGCCGCTGCGCGCGCAATCGCCCCGTAGGTGGACACTTTCCCCTTAGGGATGCCCCGGATCGCGGCCTCGATGCGCATTCGCATCTTCGACGATCTGTCCTGAGACGGTTGATTGCGCGGAGACAATTTGTCCAGAAGTCTCGTGCTCTGGCGGTTTCGCGAGTTCTTGCTTCCCTGCTTCACAGCGCAATCCATCCAATGCGAATCAGCCACAGCGATCCCACGGAAACCAACAGCCACAGGATAATTCCTTGCAGGAGTGGACGATGTCCTACTCGTTTGATGGTTGCAACCGAAATACCGCTGCCAATCAAGAAAAGAGTGACGGTCAGTCCGATCTTCGCGATCTTCACGGCGAGAGAGTAGGCGTGTGCTTCGGCCGGAAGATCCGTGTTGCACACCGCCGCCAGGCAGAACAAGCCGATAAACCACGGCCACCGAATCTTCGCCTTGGCACCACGCACAACAGCCGTCCCCAGCGAAAGCGGAACAATCCACAATGCGCGAGCCAGTTTCACGGTGGTCGCAACGGCCAATGCGACCGCTCCGTACTTGGCCGCTGCTCCCACCACCGAACTGGTGTCGTGAATGGCCAGCGCCGCCCACAGTCCGAACTGGGATTGCGTAAGCTTGAGCGCCGTGCCGATGGCGGGAAAAATGAGCAGCGCCACTGAATTCAGCACGAAGACAGTTCCCAGCGCTACGGCCATCTCTTCGTCGCTGGCCTGCGTAATGGGCCCGACAGCAGCAATGGCGCTACCGCCGCAAATTGCAGTGCCGGTGGAAATGAGAAATGCGGGCACACGTTGCACACCGAACAGCGCGCCCAAGCCCATGCCCGCAAGCATCGCGAAGCTGATGCCCAGCATGGTGTAAAGGAAGCCGCTACGCCCGGTCTGAACGACCTGGTGGAGATTCATTCCGAAACCGAGTCCTACCACGGAGGCCTGCAACAGATATTTGGAGAATGTCTTTGCTTCCCGGCCGTAGGGATGTGGCACCGTCAGACCAAACACCAGCCCGAGTGCCAGCGCCACCGGCGGAGACACAAAGCCGCTGGCGCTAACCATCAGGCACAGAATAAAGATGATGCGAGGGAGCATTCGAGCAAGTCCGGCGCAGCTGCAGAACATTCGCGGCGGATGAAAAACCGCGATCTCTGAGCCGCAACTCGCGGGTCGGACTAGGCCGCCTCACGGAAGGATGCGATGGCTTCCGCCTCGGAGCTGTATACATCGAAAACCGTGAGCAATTTCGTAACTTGCAGCAAATCGCCCACGCGTTTGGTCAGGTTCGTTAACTTGATCGTGCCGCCGGCATTTTGCGCGCTCGTACGGAGCGCCACCAGCGTTCCCAGGCCGCCGGAATCGATATAATTGACCTCGCCCAGATTAAGAACTATGCGATTGCTCTCTGACACAGCCTTCTTAACAGTCTCCCGCAAAAGCGAAGACTCCTCCCCAAACACAATCCGGCCACTACAATCCACGACCAAAATTCCGTCTTTCGTTTGCGTTGCCAGCTTCAGTTGCATCGTAACTCTCCTTTCGCTCCGTGGGAGCCGCCGGCTGCGGCACTCCGGGTGGACGCACCAGACTATCGCTTGCCGTTCCGTTTTAGCAAGCATCCGGACAAAGCGAACGGCGAGCCGATCCTGCTGCCATCACGTATAATCGTCTCTTCCGGCTCATGAGCTACACCGTCCTGGCGCGCAAATACCGGCCGCAGAAGTTCTCCGAGGTTATCGGACAAGAGCACGTCACCCGGACCCTGCAGAACGCCCTCGAACAGGGGCGCACCGCCCACGGCTACATTTTCAGTGGCCATCGCGGCATTGGGAAGACAACGGTGGCGCGCATTCTGGCGGCTGCCCTGAATTGCCGCTCGTCTGACAAGCCGGTGGCGGAGCCTTGCGGCGCCTGCGAGTCTTGCACTGAGATTCGCGCCGGTAACGCGGTCGACGTGATCGAGATCGACGCCGCCACCAATCGCGGCATCGACGAAATCCGCGAACTGCGCGAGGCGGCGCGCTACCGCCCGGCGCGAGATCGTTTCAAGATCTACATCCTCGACGAAGCTCACCAGATTACGGACGCTGCGTTCAACGCTTTGCTTAAGACGCTGGAAGAGCCGCCGGACCATATTGTTTTCATGCTGGCGACGACGCAACCGGAGGACATTCCGCAGACGATTCGCTCGCGCTGCCAGCACTTCAGTTTCCGGGCGGTAAAGTTCAACGATATCGTCGACCAACTGCGCGATCTCATCGGGCGCGAAAAGATCGAAGCGGATGACGATGCTCTTGCCCTGCTGGCCGAGGCGGGCGACGGCTCCATGCGCGATGCGTTGTCGATTCTCGATCAGGCAATAGCATCTTCCAGCGGACGAATCACAGTAGATTCTGTGCTCGATCTGGTCGGCGCGGCTCCGGCGCACACTCTCGAAGAAGTGATGCAGGCCATCGCTCGCGGCGCCAGCGAAGATGTGCTGCGGCGGGTCGACCACCTCATCAGCGAAGGCCACAGCCCCACGCATTTTGCGCGGCAGATGGTGCGCTTTCTTCGCAATACTACCGTTGCCAAGATTGCAGGCAAAGATTCTTCCCTGCTGCAGATATCGAGCGAAGAGCGCGAGCGGGTGGAACGAGTCGCAGCGCTGTTTGGCGAAGAAGATCTCACTCGTCATCTGCAGATAATGCTGCGAACCCATGGTGAGCTAGGATATAAGCAGGAGCAGCGTTTCCACCTGGAACTCGGCCTGCTCAAGATGGCGCATGCGCAACGCCTGCTGCCCATCGAGCAGCTACTCAGCGACGTGGCCGCTTCTTCGAATGCTTCAGGCTCTGGAGTAGCCACGCCCAGAAGTCTCGCCCGGCCTTCAATTGTGACTTCAACTGCGGGCGAGCGCCGCACGGAGGTGGCTTCACCTGCCCGTCCGAGTCATGTTTCGCCGTTCGCGGCCGATTCCGCGCGCAAGGGTGGCCCTCGGCAGGAGTCCTCTGCCGATTCCGTTTCCGCCAGCGGGCCGCGGGTGTTCGGGGAAGGAAACTCGCCAGCGCGCGTGATCCTGGGTGCCGTGGCACCGGCAAATCTCAACGAGAATGCGCCCGAACCGCAGATCAGTTCCCGTCCCGAACCCCAGCGGGAATCACAGGTGAGATCACAGCCGGAACCGCACGTGCAGGCTGGACCTCAAGACTCGCTAGCGCAGTCAGCTGTCGCGGAAACAGCGACGCCGATCGAGAGGCTGAAGAGCGCCGTGCTGCAGGCGCTCACGGACGGCAATCAGCGCATACTGGTCTCGATGCTCGAAGCAGGCGAATGGACGGTCGAAGGAAACGAACTCGTGATTAAGGTGTCTGAGTCGCAGACGGTGGTCGACATGTCGTTGGGAGCCGATGGAAGGCGGCTGGCCGTCGCTTCGGCCAGCGGGGTTCTGGGACGGGCCGTCAAGTTGAAGATAATTCCCGGCGCGGCTGTGGCGGCCACGGAGGTAAAGCACAATGGCGCTGGCAGAACTAGCGGCGCGAGTTTGCGAGCGGGCGGGAGAAATCGGGCCGAGCAGGATTTGGTAGTCCGGCGGCTGCAAGAGAAATTCGGCGCTCAGATTCGCACCGTGATTGATTACAAGGAGAAGCGGTAAAGCCATTATGGGTGGATTCAATCTGCAAGAATTGATGTCGAAAGCCAAGTCGCAGTACGAGAGCCTGCAGAAGAAAATGCAGGAAACGGTGGTCGAAGCCTCATCGGGCGGAGGCACGGTCACGGCAAAGATGGACGGACGCAAGCAGTTGCTCAGCGTGCGGATTGACCCAGAGGCCTTAAAATCCGGCGACGTAGAGATGCTGCAGGACTTGATCCTGGCTGCGGTTAACGAGGCCGCGCGCAAAATTGATGGAGCGATGCAATCGACAGTCGGCGGAATGCTGGGCGGGCTGGGCATCGGCGGATTCTGACGAATGACCCAATCATTCAATTCCTATGTCTAAGTTTGCTGAGCCGATGTCGCGGCTGATTGACGAACTGAAGAAGCTGCCGGGCGTGGGCACGAAAAGCGCGCAGAGACTGGCGTTCTATATTCTGCGCGCAAGCGATGAAGACGCCGAGGCGCTGGCCGCCGCGGTGCGCGACGTGAAGGCAAGCCTGCGGCTGTGTTCAGTGTGCAACAACATTACCGACGTGGATCCGTGCGTTTATTGCACCAGCTCGACGCGAAATCAGCGACTGGTGTGCGTCCTGGAAGAACCGACAAATATCGCCGCCATCGAAAAAACCAAGCATTTCAATGGCGTCTATCATGTGCTGCACGGATCGCTTTCGCCATTGCACGGCGTGGGGCCTGAGCAGTTGCGCATCGCGAACCTCATTGCGCGCGTCGATGCGGGCAATGTGGATGAAGTGATCGTGGCCACCAATCCTACGGTGGAAGGGGAAGCCACCGCCACTTATCTGTCGCAGCAACTCAAACGCGCGGGCGTCAAGGTCACGCGCATCGCGATGGGCATTCCGGTCGGCAGCGACATCGAATACACAGATGAGATCACGATGCTGAAGGCCATGGAAGGGCGGCGGGAGTTGTGAAGAACGGCTTCTAGCTTCTGGCTGCTAGCTACTCGCCTGAACCTTTACTCTCCTCGCGTCGTTTCTTGCCCGGGACTTCCCTCCCGAGATGGCGGCGCTATAACGTCAGGTCTGGCTCCAGGAACACATTAAGTTCTTCTTCGGCGGAAGCGAGGCCTTCGGGGAGGGTGCCGCGGTTGTATTCGGCCATGCGGTTCTTCCACTTGAGGAAGTCGGTGATGCTTTGCGGTTCGACGCGGACCTCGACGCGGCGCAGGCTGGCGAGCAGCAGATTCATCTCATAGCGAAAGCCGGTGGCGCTGCGGAGATTCTTCGCGGAGGGATGCATAGTTTCGATCCTGCCGCGACGGTGTTCGAGCAATCCCCAGCCTAGGGGAAGTTCTTCACGTCGAACCAGTCCAGCGGAGACTAGATAAAAGCGCTCACAGCCGACTCCCTGTTCCGGCTTGAGGCGGAAGGGCTTGGCACGGTCGGCGAGGAAATCGGATCGCGTGACTTTGCACTCGACCAGCACGGAATGGCAAGCGCGCTTCCAGCCGATCGCGTCGGGCATCTCGCCACTGACGCAAGCCTGCTCGGAGAGAACGACTCCGCAGCGGTAGCGGCGCAGCCAGCGCACGGCTTTTTCGACCAGTTGAGCATGAGTCATGGATGCTTCCCTTGTAGCTTCTAGCGGCACCTGCTGGAAAGTGACTTGGTGGCTACTGGCTGGCTCGTGGTTCTATTGGATTCTTCATCGGCTTAACCACTACCGGACGGCGCAGGACTGTTTCCAGCAGATGGCGTTCAGTGGCAATTGTTTGAGCGGTGGAACTGGTTGGGGTGTAGCCTTCGGCGACGATGACTAGGGCTTCGTTTGCAGCTACGCTTGAGGGCTTGCGTTGGAATCGATTCGTCCTTGCCTTCCGACTCTTTTCTATACCGATCTGAACATTTTCAATCTGGATGCGGCGGATGTGGCCGTCGTGGGCGGCGTCCAGGGCATTGGCCAGGCGTAGGATGGCGGCCAGCTGGATGGTAGCTTTCTGCTCGCCGGGCAGGAGATCGCGCAGAGTCTTGTGCTTTCGGGTGGGCAGGGCTCCGCGGTGAAAGCGAGCGACGATGGCGGCACGCTGCAGGTCTGCGGGTTGCCAGCCCAAAGGATTGCCATGGGCGCGAATCAAGTCGAAGGAAGTCTTATGATGACCTTTCTGGCCTGCAGACTTGCCGACATCGTGCAGGAGGGCGGCAGCGAACAGGCTGGAGCGGCCAGAAGCGGCGTCGACGGAAGGCTGCCATCCCGAGGCCAGCAGGCCGTTATAGAGCTGGAGAGCAAGGCTGGCGACGCGCTCGGAATGCGGGAAATCGGGATCGAGGCCATTCGCCCAAAGCTTCATGCGGCGGGTGGCAAGCACTTGGATCTGCTTGCCGTGGGGCAGCGCGGAGCGCCAGACTTGCCAGAGAGAATCGGGGCCGATCATCTTCGCGCGATAGCGGTCGATGCGCTTGGTGCGCTCCGAGAGAATTATTTCTCGCCAACGTTTGCGCGAATCTTCATCGGGAAATACTTGACAGGAAACGGCTGTAGACCAGAGCACGTCGAGATCGTGAACTTCGCCGAGTAGATCTTGGATTTCCTTGAGGTCGTTACTCCAGGCCTTGTGCTCGACGGGAAGAAAGTTTTCCACGATGTAGCGGAAGCGCTTGATGCCGATGCGCAGGCTGTGGAACGCGACCTGGGAGCGGTTGCGCATGGCGCGGTTGTGCAGTTCGCGGGCTGTGGTCCAACGCTCCAGAGCGAGGTGTTTGAAGAGCGCGCTGCCCATCCGGATGCGCGTGGCGCGCGCGGGAAGAGACTTGCTCCAAGATCGCCACTGTTTGCGGTCGAACTCTTCGAGAGCGGTTTGCGCTTCGTGCTGTTGCTCTTGTTCGCGACGCTGGAGGATCTCGAGCAGGGCTTGGGCGGCGGGATCATTAGGACTAGCCTTTGGGTCGGTTGGGTCCGCAATGAATTCACGAATCTGTTGTGATAAAGGCAACGCGGGCGAATCGCCCGCTTCCACACCGGCTTGTGCCACACTAGCTTCCGATGGATTGAGCTTCTCGACCCACTCGATCATTACGTGGACATCGCGTAGAGCTCCGAGACGCTGAAACAGGCGCCTGCCAGCCTTCTTCATTGCCTTCCAGTCGGGATCAGGATCGAGGGCCATCAAGCCGTCGGCCAGGGAGCGGCAGCGGCGGAGGGAGACGCGTAAATCGTGAACCGGGTCGGGGCCAAAATCGGCGGAAACGTGCTCGCATTCCTCAAGAACCCGCAGCATCCAGTAGCGAAGGCCGGTGATTTTCTTGGGCCGCGTCGTATGAGGCGTTGAGAAAGGCAAAGGAGACCTGAATCGCTGCGATATTGATATCACTATTTTCGCCGGAGACGAGTACAAATGCCAGTGACAGGGAGTGTCCCAAGGGCCTTCACCACAGGGGACATAGTGGATCACAGAGAAGAACACGGATTGGACATCTCTTAGGGTCCTTTTGTGCAGCCTTGAGCAACCAATGCGCCATCCATTTTTGTTACCTCGGTAATGTGCAGGCACTTACCTGCTGGATTTAACCTTTTACTTGCAGAGTGTAGTTCGAGGAGCGCCTTATCACGAACGCAAGTACATTTCATGCCAATCGGGCGGCATCGGCGCGCGCTTTTGTCCATAGCCTGAACATCCTGATCAAGTATGCGCGGATGTACGGCTATGAGCACAAGCGCACAGAAGCGCAGTTCGAAGTCACCTGGAATGAATTGCAACAAGGTCTGCCGGCGGCCGGAGATAGCGGCTTTCTGCTGGGAGTTTCGGATAACAAGTTATTGCTGGACGGCGTGCCGCTGGAAACCGGTCAGACCGAACGTAGCTTTGGCCAGCTCTTGAGCACGGCCGGGCTCGCCAGCCTGCACTTCTCCAAGGATGTGACTATTGAAGATTTTACCCGCCTGGTACGCGCTTTTACGATGGCCGGCTCGAAGGCCCAAGATGTATCGAAGCAGATCAAAGAAGCCCTCAATAGCGGAAGCAAGCAAAGCACCATCAAAATTAATGAAGTGAAGTTCGTGGCGGCCGATCCGCTCACCGGTGACATCAGCGTAGCAGCGCAGATCGCCGCACAGACCTTGGGACCGGAATTCAAGCAGTGGTTGAACGATCCACAGAAGCTGTTGCAGTTGATTGCAGCAGCGGAAGGCGCCAGTGCCGGAGGCGGCCAAGGACAAGGTGGCGGAACGGTAGTTCCTTTCGGCAGCGTTCCAAACATTCCGGGTGGCGGCGGTGGAACCGGTCAGGCCGCAGGAACCAGCACTGGAACCGGAGCGGCTCCAGCCTGGGAGGGTGGAGTGGTTCCGCTGCAGGAAGCCGAGGTAGTTCAGGCTATCCGACTGTTGACTCGATTCGGCCAGGTGCAGGGCGATCCGAATCTTCGTCCCGAAGACTTGCAGAAGGAATTGGGCGAGACGGACCCGAATACGCGGCTAAACTTACAGCAGTTGTTGGGTACGCTCGCGGCCAAAGCGACTAGCGAACAGCAGGAAGATACGCCGCTGTTGATGAAGGCGGCCGAGCACATGGCAATCCGCTTCGCACTGGACCGTTACCAGAAAGGCGAAGTGAAGGTAAACGCTGTGCATCAGATGATGGAGCACATGAGCCGCCAGATGGATTCCCTCCGCCAGATTTTGAAACTGCAAGAAGAAAAGATGAACAAGGCTGGGATCCTGGTGGAGTCGCATGCCGACATCCTGGATCGAATGTTCTGGGCGGAAGTACCGGAGTCGGGAAAGAAGACGGTGCTGCTCTCTCATGAAGCTCCGTGTGTTCCGCCACGCAATGTCCGCCAATTCGTGGAAGTACTCCTCGACCGCGACGACAAGGAGGCATCAGCTGAAATTCTGAATAATTATTCTGGCTGCCTGGGTACCAAGGAAGCTGACTCCCGCCGCAAAACGGCGATCGGATTGAGCCAACTAGCCGATCTGTACGCAAGATTGGGTGGCGAAGCGATGGGCGGGGCCATCCGTAAAGTAGCCGAGCAGCTGTGTGTCGAGAAGGATCCCGAACTGCAGAGCCTGTTGAGCGCGGCTTTCGTGCGTCTCAGTCAGGAGGCCAGTGAGGCCAAGAACTACCAGGCATTGAATGAAGTATGCTCCGGGATGGAAATGCTTCAGCAGCAGCGGCCGGTGATGGTGAATGACCTGCGGCCGCGGGTGGGCGTGGAAAACCGGATTCCAGAGTTCATTGAGGAAGCATTGAGCCGTGATCCGATTCCGGCGGAGCTGCTGGTCGTATTGCGGCGCACGTGCCAAGCGGGGGCGGAACATCTGGCCGACCGGTTCTTTCGCTGCATGAGGCGGGATGAATGCGATCGCATGGTCGAACTGGTCAAGGAGATGGGATCTCCGGCTCTTTCACAATTACGGGAAATTTTGCGTACGGGACAGTCGCGGCAGGCGTCGGCTGTTGTGGGTTTGCTAAGCCGGCTGGACGTGGGCACTTTGCTGGAGCTGTTGCCAACGCGATTGCCGGAGTGGAACCGCTTCTACCACGACATCGTGGTTCGTCAAGTCGCTTACGGAGCCGCACCGGACCGTGGAAGAACGCTGCTCGAGCTGGCAGAAGTTTTGGATGCTGTGGTCCTCCCGGAAGCTATCGATGAAATCGGAATGAGTGGCGATCTCAGCGCGGCGCCGCCTCTGCTGGCTATGGCCAAACCGGGCGAAGCGGCTTCGCGTTCGCCGTTTGTGCAATTGAAGGCCATCGAGTCGCTGGGACGGCTACGGGATGCCGAAGCGGTGCCCCTGCTGCGCGAGATTGTCGAGACCAAGAAGACATTTGGATGGGTTCATCATCGCGAGATGAGAATTGCGGCGGCACAGTCATTGTCCAAAACGGATCCGCGCTACAGCGCTCAGATTCTCTCCGACAGCAGCATCGAGCCAGCGGAATTAGCAATCGCCCCTCTCGACATGGCTCCGGCATGTCCGTGGGTGCGGCAACGGCGCTACGAGCGGATGGTGCTGGCGCGCACGATTGGCGCCACGATTGGGAGTTCGTGGGGAAAATCGAGAATCCTGATTCGTGAGTTGAGCCTGGGCGGCGGCATGGGTACCAAAGAAGATAATCTGAGAATCGGCAGCGAGGCCGATCTGGAGATCTCGTTGGGCATGCGGTCGAAGATCCGGGCGCATGTGCTGCTGCGCCGCGCCCGCGTGAACGAAGTGGGATTCGAGATCGTGAGCACCGACCTGGAAAGCCGTTACCGCCTGCGTCGGCTGCTGGTCGACGCGCTCACCCATGTGCCGCAAAAGAAAGATCAAGAGTGGAGCGGGGAGCGAAAAGGCTAGGACTGAGCTCTTAAACAATTTCGAAAAAAAGTGAAGCCTCTGCTCGCTGGTTCGAGCAGAGGCCTTTTGCTTTCTGAGAGTTTGATCGGGACGCTACTTCACCTTGGCGAAAATGATGACCAGGGTGTAGAGCGCAAGTGATTCGATCAGGGCCAAGCCCAGAATCAGAGCTAGCTGAATGCCGGGGCGAGCGGCTGGATTGCGGGCCAGACTCTCGGCGGCGGAGGCGGTCGCCTTGCCCTGCGCGAGAGCGCAGATGCCGGAGGCAAAGGCCATGGAGAATCCGGCGGCGATAGCAACCCAGTTGACTCCGCTCTCGGCTCCGCCCTGTGCGAAGGCGGGGACGGCGAACGAGAGTACGGACAGTACCATAAACAATTTGCTTAACTTACCCATTGTGTTTCTCCTTGTATGAAATACCGCCAGTGGGTGGTTGACGTCATCCCGTGCAGACGCCCTCACGCTGAACGGCCGTTTCCGGTTTCTTGTGTCGGCCGTGCGTCGCAGCTGTCATTCGAATCCAGAAACTCGAAACTTGAAGATCCAAACTCTTAGTGCTCTTCCGAAACCGCGCCCGAGAGATACACGGTGGTCAATAGAACGAAAATGTAGGTTTGCAGAAGCGACACACCGATGTGAAGCCCAAGGAACAATATCGGAACACCCAGGGGCACTAGAGAGAAGAAGACTAGCGTGACCATGTCTCCCGCGAACATGTTGGCGAACAGACGGATGGTCAGGGAAAGAACGCGTGCCAAATGGCTAATCAGTTCAATCGGCAGCATTAACAAGGCCAAAGGGAGCCGGATGAAAATCGACATCGTCGGATCCGATGGTCCGAGGAAGTGCTTCAAGTAACCGATGCCAGCGTGCTTGAATCCCTGGGTCTGGTAGTAGACAAAGGCGCAAAGAGCACAGCCTAATGGAACGACGGGAATAGCGGTTGGCGACTCGAAGCCCGGAATCACGCCGATCAGGTTACAGAACAAAATGAAGAAGCCGAGCGCGGCCAGGAACGGCGTATAGCCCTCGCTGTGGTGGCCGATGATCTCGTCACTCTGCCCCTGGATGAATCCCTCGACGCCTTCGAAAGCGTGTTGCAGGGCCCCGGGACGGTCCACCGAAAGGCGTGAACGGACCAGAAAGAACAGAACCAGAAGGAACGAGAAGACGAGAACTTCCATCGCGAACGAGTTCGAGATGGGGGCCGTCGGATACCTGGGCTCGATATGCAATGCTCGCAGCAGCGACGTGACGGGGCTCGCGAGAAGACGGTTCAGGATTGCGGTGAACCAGAGTTGTTCAGGCATAAAGAAAGTTCTAGCTGCCAGCTCCTAGTTTCTCCGTGCTCGACCGGTTTTCCGGCTAGACTCCACGAACCACTGCTGCGTACAGTTCGTAAACCGCTTCGCAGGCGATGGCGGCGACGGGCAAAAATAAGCCCGCAAGAAGCCCATTCAGGCTCGCGGGTGAAACAGTCAATATAACATAGGCGCCAACCGCCATCAAAACGTACCGCAACAAGAATCGAAATATAATTCCCTGACCGGATTGCGATGCAGCGGCGCCGGTGGCACGGTCGACAAAGCCAGTGATCACGCGCTTCAGCCAGTGGAAATTGACGTAAGCAATGGCACAGCCCGAAGCAAAGCCGACCGCGGGGCGCAGGCCGAACTTCCACCAAGCGGCCGCAACCAGAATCGGAGCGAGCACGGCCATGAGGCTGCGGATCCGGTGGAGCGCGCCGGAGTAGAAGTGCTCGGCCGCAGCGGCTTGTGCCGGGTCAACTTCGGGTTGGGCCGAGTCGGGCATTGGCAAGAGTCAGCAAACGTTCTCCAGCAACCATGGTAAGCGATGGGCGGTTCAGCAGGGGCGGCAACTTCAGTCCGACGGTGCGATTTACTTCGTATCGCGCAGAACAGTGCGGATCAGTTCGATGAAACCGGCGGCTATGCCCAAGAGGATACCAGCAAGATAGAGCCACGTGGTATGCAACCAGCGGTCGAGTGCTGCGCCGATCAACCATCCCACGACGAGAGCTGCAGGCAGGATAAATGCCAGTTGGCTGTAGCGACCAACCTGAACCCAGAAGTTCTCTCTCCGGTCAGAGTTTTCAGGGTGGGGCGTGGGGTCGGATGGAGACATGGGCATCGGCGTTCGTCCGTAATCGCGAGTTAGTGCACCAGCCTCGCCACCGGATTCTGGGCGATAACCAACGACCAGTTCACGAAGTTGATGAAGCGGTCCGGCATGATTCCGATAAACAGCGTGGCGAATGCGGTGACAGCGAGAGCGGCGCGCATGGTCCAACTTACGGGCAGAAGTCCGCGTTCTTCGGACTGGCCCATGAACATGGCGTTGGCCATTTTCAAGTAATAGTAGAGGCCGAAGACGGAATACAGGACGCCCAGTGACGCCAGCGCATAGTGTCCGGTTTCGATAAGACTGAGGAAGATGAAGTATTTTCCCCAGAAGCCGGCCAAGGGCGGAATCCCGGCGAGCGATAGAAGGAAGATCAGCATGAGTACGGCTTCGACGGGAGCACGGGAGTAGAGGCCGTTAAGATCATCGAGTTCGTCGCCGATGACGTTGCGGTGGCGCAGCGAGGTGATCACGCCGAAAGCGCCGAGGTTCATGAATGTGTAAACCAAAAGATAAATCAGGATACCTTTGACGCCGTCCGGGCTGAGTTGGGTGGAAGTTCCTGCGATCAGGCCGAGCAGCATGTAACCGACGTGAGCGATCGAAGAGTAGGCCAGCAGGCGCTTGGTGTTGGTCTGAGTGAGGGCGGCAAAGTTTGCGCCCGTCATGGTGGCGATGGAAACGAAGACAAACAGCGGAACATAGATTGGCCGCATTGCCGCCAGACCCAACACGACATTGGGATAGGTCGGGTAGGTCGCGCCCATGACGCGCAAAAGCATTGCCCAGCCTGCGGCTTTGACCGCTACGGACATAAATCCGGTGATGCAGGTAGGCGCGCCTTCGTAGGCGTCTGGCGCCCACTGATGGAACGGAACGGCAGCAATCTTAAACAATAGGCCGGTGGCCGTGGTCAGTAAGGCCACAATCGCGATCGGATTATGAGGATCTTTGGCAAGAATCATCGCGAGCCGTTTGCCAATGTCGCCCAAGTTCGTGCTATCGGTGAGCCCGTACAGCAGCGACAGGCCGTACACAAAAATTCCGGACGAAAACGCACCGAGTAGCAGATACTTCAGCGCCGCTTCGTTGGAGCGGCGATCGCGGCGCAGGAAACCCACGAGAACATAGGTGGAAATCGCCATCAGCTCCAGGCCGATGAAGATGAGTACGATGTCAAAACCTGCTGCCATGCACATCATGCCCACAACCGAGAGCAACATCAGGGCATAATATTCGCCGTGGTTCTCATGCTCGGTCTTCATGTACCGGACCGAGATAAGAATCGAAATGGCTGTGGCCGTAAGAAACAGATAGAAGAAATAAAGAGCGCAGCGGTCCACCAGGATGGCGTCCATCATGCCGAGCGAACCCATGGACACCGACCGATTCCCTTGCATCCAGTGCTGAATCGTAACCACGCCCCTAACGGCAAACAGCACTCCCACGAAAGCCAGCAGAGCATTGACCCATTTCTCCTCCGCAGGGAGCATGAGATCGATGAGCAGGATGCCAAGAGCAAACACGGTAAGCAGAGTGATGGGGAGGACNNTTCGTCGATTGCATCGGGGCGAGCGTATTGGTCACGGCCGCTGTGCTGGCAATTGCAGATGGTGTCTTTTCATGTTGAACCGCGGCATTCACCGCATCTCCGGCCCGCGGAGCGTGGACGTTCTGAACGAGCTGATTCACCGGCTGCTCAAGAATCTGAAAAAACGGCTTGGGGTAGAGGCCGATCCAGAAAGCCATGATGAGGAGCGGCACAAACGTCAGCACTTCACGTGGCGTGAGGTCGTGCAGCTTCTCGTTTTTCGGATTCGTCACGGTGCCGAAGAAGACGCGCTGGTAGAGCCATAGCAGATATGCCGCGGCGAGAATGACGCCAGGGACGGCCCATGCGGCCCAGAAGTAGCCAGGATGCCCCGCGATCTCCTTCTCCATGAACGTACCCTGCAGGATGGTGAACTCGCCGACGAATCCGTTGAGCAGCGGCAGTCCCATCGAGGAGAGGAACATGATCATGGTGATGGTGGCGTAGACGGGCATGACGTTGGAGATGCCGCCATATTCGGCGATCTCGCGGGTATGGCGACGCTCGTACAGAATGCCGACGATCAAGAACAACGCGCCGGTCGAGATTCCGTGATTGACCTGCTGCAAGACCGATCCGCTCAGGCCAAGCGGCGTAAGGGCGAAGATGCCCAGCGTGCAGAAGCCGAGATGGCTAACCGAGGAATACGCCACCAGCTTCTTCATATCCTTCTGCATGAGCGAAACGAGTGCGCCGTAGATGATGGCAACGACAGAGAGGACCATCATCCAGTAGCGAACTCTGCCGTGGGTCAGCACGTCGGGAAAGAACGGCAGCGAGAAACGGATGAAGCCGTACGTTCCCATCTTTAGCAGGACGCCTGCCAGAATGACCGAGCCGGCGGTCGGCGCTTCCACGTGGGCATCGGGCAGCCAGGTGTGGAAGGGAAACATCGGGACCTTGATGGCAAAGGCAAAGAAGAAGGCGAAGAAAAGCAATGTGGCGA
>PLHQ01000131.1:0-1503 GCA_003138975.1 Acidobacteriaceae bacterium
TCGGTAGTGGGTAACTCGATGAGAGTCGTGTATTTCACCTTGGCGCGGATTGCGACAATATCCTGCGAGTGATATTGCACGGTGCGCGCGGACTCCTGCGCCAAAGCACTGACGATAGAAGAGACGACCAAAGCACAATTGATGCCGAATTTCAGATGGCGCATAGCATATCTCCTTAGCGGTTCGTGTTGATAGTTGATACGGCCAGCGCGCGCGGCTGGAATGGATATTCTTCGGCAAGATGGCGAAGGCCACCCGCAAAACCGAAGCGCTCGAAATATTCCTGCTTCTTGAGGTTGTCGCGGGCGTTGTTGGTCGCCATCCAGTGCGAGACGGAATCGACATTCAAATGCACTTTCTTTGAGGTCTGAGCCTTGCGAATCAGCATCTGGCCGGGCGGAACAAGGCCGTCGATAAGGTCCAGTTCCGTGTCGTTCAGATGAAACGCTTCCCGGTAAACGTCACGGTTCATGTCCGGGTTAGCGAGGAAGATCTTTGTCGGGCAACTCTCGGCCACAATCGCCAGCATCCCCGACTCCTCAAGCTCTTTGATGGATTGCGTGGCAAGGATCATCGCGGCGTAGTGTTTGCGCCAGGTCTTCTGCGCCTGGA
Source organism: Acidobacteriaceae bacterium (assembly GCA_003138975.1). GTDB lineage: Bacteria > Acidobacteriota > Terriglobia > Terriglobales > Acidobacteriaceae > Sulfotelmatobacter. The sequence continues at coordinate 613 of PLHQ01000131.1, forward strand.
CTACGTAATTGCGGATCGTCTCGTTCTTGATGAAAAGCCACGCTTCGTCGAGCAGGAAAATCTTGAAGGTGCCCAGCTTCGTGGGGTCGGTAATTTCATTCGATGCCCGGTGTAAAACGTAAAACAGCAGTGGCTCCAAAACTTCCGGTGCATCATTCCAACCGTGGAAGTTGAAGGTCTGAAAGCGGGAGAACGAAAGCGTGTCCTCAGCGTTGTCGAAGAGGAACCCGTACTGTCCGCCGTGGGTCCAGCGGTGTAGGCGTTCCTTCAACTGGCCAATGATGTTCCCAAAGTTCGAGACGGTGCGCTGGTCCGGCTCCAGCACGTACATGCGCTCGATCGCATCCCACAGTCGGCGTTCCTCCTTGAAGTCGAGCCGGTAACGTTGCTCGTTGCCCTCAATGAGTACGCGGAAGAAGCTAAAGAGAAATTGCAGATTCCCTTTGGTTCGAGGCAGTGAAAACGGGTTGATGGTGAAGTCGCGCGCCTCCTGGCCGACGTTCAGGTACGATCCGCCAAAGATCGTCGTCAGAGACTGGAAGCTGCCGCCGATATCGAAAATGAAGGTCAGCGGTGCGTACTTCTGCGCGTTCTGCAACAAGAAACTACAAAAATAAGACTTGCCACTCCCACTAGTCCCAAGAATCAGCGTGTGGGCGACCTCACCGTTATGCAGGTTCAAAAAGTATGGCGTGCTGTTGTCGGTTTCGAGCACTGCTAGGTACTCCGCGCCGAGGTGCGCGTTCGTCTTCTCGCCGGGAAGGATCGTGAACAGAAAAGACAGGTCGGCGTAGTTCGTGTTGAGCAGATACAACTGGCGGAGGTTCAGCACGTAGTTGCCTGGTACGGTAGCGAAATAGGCGTTCAGCTGGTTGTAGGTTTCCGCGAACA
>PLHQ01000131.1:1541-4357 GCA_003138975.1 Acidobacteriaceae bacterium
TCAATGTCGGCCTGCTTGGACTCGTCCACCAGCACATCGCGCGGGTTCGTCTTCGTGGCGTCGTTGCCCATTTGGGAGACAAATCCCGTCTTCGACATGTTGAAGTGGCGGCGGCGCTTGTTCACTTCCTTGCGGGCCTTGTCCGCCGGGAGCGGCGTCCACTCCGTGACCACATAGAAGTTGGCCGGAATCTTCAACAGCGCGTCTAGCACCAGGGGCCGCGTCTCTGTGATGGCCTCTTTCATCGTCAACACGCGGACAATGTGATCGCCGACGCGCAGGTGATCGCGTTCCGCTTCGATGTTGGAGTTGACCACCTGATAGTCGAGAAATTGCGTGGACTGCGGCTTGCCCGCAACGCGCCAGTCGTCGTAGTTCAGCAACCGGCGGAAAAACGTGAACTGTCGGTGCTGGTCAAGGACCTCGATCTGCATGGAGTCCGCAAGCTGTCGCGCAAATGCCTGGACGTGTTGGTCGAGCCGTCGAACATCATGCTCGATATGCGAACGCAACAACGTCTTCATGTTGTCGTTGGTAAACTGCGCTCGTAGTTCGCCGATCGCGCCCTCGGGATCGCGCAAGAGGCGAGCTAGCGCCGTGCTTATGCCGGTCTTCGACCTGGCGCCTTCAAGCAGGATGCAATAGAAGATTTCAACCTGATAAAGATGGTCACGCTTGGCTTCAAAGAACTTGCGCCGCTGGTCAATCGCCGCTTCGACAATGGGGTCGTCATAGGTTGCGAACGGTATGTCGGGGCGGTTTGACTTGAAGAGGTACTGGTAAACATGGACGCCTACGCCGAACGCTTTCAGCGCCGCCTCCAACCGCTTCACCGCGTACTCCTGCTCGGAGCGGTCGAGACTTTCGTAGTCCACGCCAGGAATACTGAGAACCATGCCCACGTCACCGCTCTTGGTGAGAAAGGTCGTCTCATTCCAAAAGCCGTAGAGGTTGATGTGGTCATTCAGTGCCGCGCTCTCCTTCCACGGCTTGATGACCTTATCGAGACGCAGCATCACAGCACCTCCACGCGGGGAACTTGCTGCTTCGCGGCGTCATAGCGCAGCTTGTACCGTTCGGACTTTGCGAGGATGCGAAGGAATGCCGGATCGCTATTGGTTACCCAATGGCCGAAGGCAAAACCGCCGACGAAGACAGCGATACCGGCGAGGATGGAATTGAAGAGATTGAAGGCCCCTACCGCGCCGACGCACACGAAGTAGAAGAGCGTGCGCTCAACGCCCAAATAAGTTAGAGGCTTATGCAGGCTCTTGAAGACTCGGTTTGTGCGCTGCTTATGCTGCGGTTTGTCTGGCATAATTCCTGGTCTAAAGGCATGACGCGGTGGAGAGTTCGACGTAGCTGGTAGTGCGCGCTATACGCCCCAGAGCCAGCTCAGGACATTCGCAGCGAGAACGGCAATGCCCGTTCCGGCGGCAACGCCGGCGAGCGCCTTTTTCGCGCCGGGTTCGCCGTGCGCGAAACCGTATCCGCCGATGACGATGGCGATCAGGCTCGCAACCTTTGCCACGGTGCCGGTGAAGAGCGTTTGTAGGGAGTTAAAGCCGGTGTCGAAGGGACTTCCTTGGGCGTGAGCCGCAAGTGGCAAGATCAAGAGAAGCAAAAGAAGTGACGGTTTCTGGACTGCCAGGCGAATGCGGCCAACACTCTGTTTGGTGGATTGGGCTTGGCCTGGACCAAAATACGACATGAGAACCTCCGGGAGCGACCATTAAATTTGCTAATGTGTGGGTCACCCTAGTGGGTCGATGAGGCTCTCGTCCAATGACTTTTCAGTAGAACGTTATGCCTGCTGCTCATAACGCGGGACCCGGGTCGCTCTCACTCTCAAAGTGGATAGCAGCACATACGTCCGTCTGAGTACGTATACCCGCGTGACCCGTATCCAATGGGGAAAACAAAATCTCAATTGACCAGTTGTTCCGCCGGGGTCAGTTGATCTTCTACGCGCTGTTCGTCCGATCCATCTCTTCGCCAGGAAGTTGAAACCCTGCTCGCCTGCAGCCCTGACGTGCGGCCCGGCTTTCTGCAATCATAATCGCTCGTCATTCCGTCACTCAATATGGTATAACTGTTATACTCATGCGGTTTCACTTCGATGAGCGAAAGAGCAGGCGGCTAAGAGCAAACCCGAAAAGAGGCGTCGGATTCGAAGAGGCGCAGGAGATTTTCTCGCACCCGTACTACCTTGACCAGCGCTCGGATTTGCCCGAACAGTACCGGGCGATCGGCTGGGTGGGTGAGCAGTTGTACACCGTCATTTTCGAAGTGCGGGAGGACGAAGAAGGAGAGTATTACCACCTAGTGACTCTCTGGACGGCCACCAAGCAGGAGCAGGAACTTTATGCAGAACACTCGTAGACGTCGGAAACCAGTCTCGGCAGAAACCATCGCCCGCTTTGCGGACAAAGGGAAGGATGTGTCACGGTTCTTCACCAATGATGGGCGAATGATGGGTCCGATACAGAGGGTGAATGTTGACCTGGCGTCGGGCATGCTGGAAGAACTGGACAAGGCTGCCAAAGAGTTGAACATCAGCCGCCAGGCGGTGATCAAGACGCTGATACGCCAGGCGCTCGATCACCAGTACCTCGCACGAGGGAGCCGCGTCTCCGCTAAGCGAAGGTAGAATCCTTGCGGCAGTTGGCCGCTTACAAGACTATCCCTGACTTCTAGCGCCGAGAGACGCCCCAGCGAAGAATTGTGCGAGTGCGGAACTGTGGTCCGACTATGGTCCAATAGCTGTGCTTTGGTGTCTTTTCAATGACTTTTTGTCGTTCCCGGCGCCGTCAAGT
>PLHQ01000121.1 GCA_003138975.1 Acidobacteriaceae bacterium
TAGCTAGAGGGCCTGCTTTGGTTCCTGGCTATCTATAGATCTATTGTGCGGCGGCTTTGAGTTGCGCTGCCTTGTTTGAGGCTTCCTGGGCTTTTTGTGTTAAGCCTTTGGCTTGGTAGGCGTCAGCGAGAGCGGCATCCAGTTCGTAGTAATCGCCGCTTTGCTGCTGCTCTTTGAGGTAAGCGGCGATGGCGTCATCGTATTGGTTTAGTTTGGCGTAGGAGAGGCCGAGGTTGTAATTGACGCCGGTTGATTGCGGGTCGATGCCTGCGGCGGTTTTATATTCTTTGACGGCAGCCTGATGGTCGTCCTCGGCGGCTAGAGCCATGCCCAGGCCGTAGTGGGCCTCAGCGTTGTTGGGGTCTTGAGTAATTAGCTGCGTGAAAGTGTCCTTCGCGTCCTGCGAGTGATTCTGGTTCAGATACACCATCCCTAACAGAGAGCGGGCACCGACGTGTCGCGGCTCGAGTTCGAGGACGTGCTTCAGTTCGGTTCCTGCCTGGCTGTATTCAGCTTGATTGAAATACGCTTGCGCAAGATCGAAACGTGCAGGAACAAAATTGGGACGCTGCTTCACGATCTTCTCCAGATGAGCGATGGCGCGGCCGGGCTGATTGTCCTCGGCCGAGATCGAGGCTCGTCCCAGACGCAACGGCAAACCGTGATAGTGCGCCAGTTCGACTGCGCCACCTGCGATGACGACGGTTACGGTGACAAAAATAGCAACCCGTCGAAGGTCGTGGTCGTGTTGCGGGGCGAGGAGCGCGACGAGGCCGCCGAGAATCAATCCGGTGATGAGCCCGCCGATGTGCGCTGCGTTATCAGTAGTGCCGATTACCTGTCCGAAGATGAGGTTGTAAACAACAAACATGGCAAGACTGCGCAGCGTGCCGGAGAGCGCGGAGCGTGGTACGGAGAACTCCCCTAACTTGAATGCGGCGATGAGTGCGCCAGCCAGACCGAAGATGGCTCCCGAAGCGCCGACGCTGGGCACGCCGGGATGCCAAGCAACACTGGCGAGACTGGCTCCCACGCCACATATGAGATAGATGGCGGCGTAGGTCCAGCGTCCGTAGAGCGATTCGGCAAGCCCCCCGAGATTCCACAGGCACCACATATTGAAGGCGATATGAATGACGCCCCCGTGAACGAAGACGCAGGTGAGCAAGCGCCACCATTCACCTGAGAGAGTGAGTGGTCCCCAGTTCGCGCCCCAGCGGAGAGTCTCTTGAGCAGGGAAATCCATGACGGTGGAACCGGCGAGAGCCATTCCCAGGAACACCGCAACATTGATGCCGAAGATTACCTGGGTGAGGCCGATGGTGGATTCGCCGCGGCGAACCCAGGGAGTGCGCATGACTGGTTGGCGCGCGTCCTCGGCGATTTCTCCGCGCTGGTAGGCCTCGTGCTGCACGCACCACTGGCAGATCTTTTTGCCAAAGGACAATCCGGGAAGCTGCCGGCCACATCGAATGCAATTTGCCATGGGTCTAAGAAAGCGTATCAGGAGTTGGGCATTGCGGGCGAGGAGTGGAACGAAAAGCAGGCCGGGTGGTTGTTCCACGGAAAAGCAAAAGCATCTTCCGTGGCAGGCCGCTCAGAGGTTTCGCGTAAGCGAATCTAGTTCGTCGGGCGGCAATTGCATAAAAGCCGCGGCGGCCGCCACTTTTAGAGCACTGTAAGTTTGAAGGCCGTCGATCTCGCCCGCGGTACGCAGATGTGCGAGAACCGGTTTTGCGTTCCAGATATCCGTGCGCAGCAGCAACCAAAAGCGGAGTTTGATTCCGGTCAGCAGCGAATACAGGCGGACCTCAATTGCCTTCTCTTGCAGAGTGGAAGCCAGGCTGGCCCGGCGAGGATCCTGGCGGTTCTTTTCCGAGTCGGCGTATTCCACCAGGACCTTGGAGTTGTGAGCCATACGCCGCGTCAGTTCGAGAAACAGGCGCATGCGTTTCCGTTGCGCCTCGCGAAACTGCGGCGGGCCAAGCTTCCAGCGAAATTCAAATTCCGTGGCGGGATCGAGAAGTGACTCGGCCAGTGAAATATCCACCGGGTAAAGGAAGGGAATGACATCATCCACGTCGACGTCGCGCTTGGGAAAGCGAGACCAGGCGCAACGCAGCATGTAGATGCAGGACAGCGCGCCCCACGCAACGATCAACCAGGTGAAAATTATAGAGAACATAACCTAGCGCATCCTCCGTAACGCGTCCTTATATTGCTTTAGATCACCAGGGGATGGGGCCGATAGCTCAGAACCCGGAGTCTCTGCTTTTTGTGGCACGCTGAAAAACCAAATCCAAATCAACACGGCAAGCGAGTATGCCACAAGTGAGGTTACTCCCCACAAAAATTTGAATCTTGTTCCAAAATCCGAAAACTTGGTTGTGGTCAGCAGCATAACCGTGGCGTAAAGCCCAAACCCTGTAGCTACTCCAAATGGATACTGCCGCCAGCGGAGACCGAGAAGTGGGACAAGTGTCACCAGTCCAGCGAAGACGAATACTTGCACGAACCGCACAGCAATTTCGCCGACGACAATATAAAAGAGGAGACCACCAAGGCGAGACGGGACGACGTCGGCCCGGGCCAGACTGATGCCTACGCCAGCAACAAGGACCGCCGGAAAGATGAGGCGGGCCCACCAAGCTCGGGTCAGGTTCCCGAGAACCGTTCGCAGCACTTCGTACATCACGAGAATTCCAAGAAGATCGTAGCCAGCCTCGGTGAACCAATAGGCCGCGTAGTAAGGATGGCGATGGTTGTGAACCAGGAACCGTGTTACGTCTGCGGCCACGGCAAAAGCCGTGTAGGCGAAAAAGCACGGAACTGCCTTGTACGCGCTCTTACGAACCAGAGTCCACAACAACAGCGCCAGCAGCCCTAGCGGGATGTACGTCAGGAAAATCAAGCCGGGAGCAGCTTACCCTACCTGCCCCCAGCTTTTCGACAGTAATCCGCTAAGCCGAAACGGTCCGCTCGGGCGGTTTTGTCGGTTTTACTGGCGGAAGGCCCGACCCGTCCGCCAAGCGAAGGACTTCTGCTTGGGGCGGCTTCGTCGATTTTACTGGTGGAAGGCCCGACCCGTCGGCCAATGCTACAGAAGCGAACGACATGAGCAACAACGTAACTGCGAGGATCCGTTTCATGGTGATTCTCCTTATGGTGGGGAATGCCCCGCAAACAGTGTAATCAGGTGAGCAAGTGACGGCATTTTTCAGGCGGAAGACAGGCAAAATCCGAACTAACTAAGGGAGCGGTCGAAGCTTTGTGATTCACGCCGTTGCTTCTTAGTGGACGGTCTTGGTCTTTCTCGACATGTAATCGATCAGCAGGTACTGGCCGAGCGTGTATGGAGTCGTGAAGTAGGCTTTGCCGCGGCACATCTCGGTGACTTTTTGGACGAATTGCACCAATCCATAATCAGATGCGAGCATGAAGGTGTTGATCAAGACGCCGGCGCGCTTGCACTTCGAAACTTCTTCGAGCGTCTGGCTGACGACGAGGGGATCGAGGCCGAAGGCGTTTTTGTAGATGCGTCCGTCTTCCAGGGTGAGCGCGGAGGGTTTGCCGTCGGTGATCATGACGATCTGCCTCATGTCTTTTCTCTGCCGCTGCAAAATCCGCTGGGCCAGGCGCAGGCCTTCGCGCGTATTGGTGTAATAAGGGCCGACCTTGACGCGGGCGAGCTGCGAGAGCGGAACTTCTTCGGCGGAGTCGTGGAAGAGCACGAGCGAAAGTGAGTCGCTGGGATACTGCGTGCGGATGAGGTGCGAGAGTGCCATGGCGACTTTTTTCGCAGGGGTGAAGCGGTCTTCGCCGTAGAGAATCATCGAGTGCGAGCAGTCGAGCATGAGTACCGTCGCGCAGGAAGATTGGTACTCGCACTGATGAACCTGCAGGTCGGAGTATTCGATGTTGAGTGGCAGCGCGAGGCCTTCGCGCTGGATGGCGCTGGAGAGCGTGGCCGTGATGTCGAGGTTGAGCGTGTCTCCGAACTCGTAGGTCTTCGACGATCCGCTGGTTTCGATGCCGGTAGCGAGGTCGCGAGTGTCGTGGCGCCCAAAGCTGGATTTGCCGAGCGAGCCGAGCAGGTTGCGCAGAGATTTGAACCCGAGGAAGTCGAGGCTTTTGTCGGTGATCTCAAACTTGGCTTGCTGCTGGTTTTCGCCGACCTGCCCGCCGACGCCGGACGGGCGTGAAGGATCAGGCGGTTGATCGATTGAGATGTAGTCTTCCTGCTGCATGCGCTCGATCAGTTTCTCGATGAGTTCGTCGAGTTGGCCGTCCGCCGCCATTTGTTGCAGGCGTTCCCGCATGTCGTCGTCGAAGGCGTCGCCCTCCATCAGGGCCTGCTCGATGGCGCGGCGAAGGTCATCGAGGGTTTGCTCGCCCTCGGGCATTTCGTACCACATGTCGCTCTGAAAGCCGCTTTGCAGGAGGTAGTCGGAGAGCGCGCCGAGCAGGTCCTCCATGCTCATTTCGCCGGCAGGATCAGGAACGTATTTGGAGTAGCGGATGCGTTTCATAAGAGCAGTGGCTAGTGGTCAGTTGCCAGTGGCCAGTAAGACCGAAGACGAGTCGCTTTTCTGACCACTGGCCACTCAATTAAACTGTCGTCTCTGCCGGTACGGTGGTTCTTCTTTCTCGAAACTTTTGTCGCGCTCGCGCGGCTCGAGCTTTTTCTCTCCCGCTTTGAATACTCGCTCTTCATTGCGGCCTATGCGCTTGTGCGCATGCAGGCCCTCGAGGATGAATTCCGCGGCGGAGACTTGCTGCTCCGGACTTTCTTTCTGCGAGACGCCGAGCGGGCCGAGTTTGTCGACCAGGCCCTGAATCTCTTTAAGATTTTCAAGCGCTTCGAGAGCCGAGACCGAATCCGGTAATTGAATCTCGCCTCCAAGGTCGAACCACTGCACGATCTGCTGCACGTTGGCGCCGGTGAAATATTCGTCGTAAGTCTTGGCGATGGCGGCGCGGATGAGTTCGCGGCCGACGAAATCAGCACCTTTCATCTCGCCTTCGTATTCGAGTTCGAGTTTGCCTGTAATGGCGGGCAGTGCGGCGTAGACATCGCTGATGCGCGGCACGACGAGCTTTTCGTCGTTGCGGATGGCGCGGCGCTCGGCGTTCGAGATGACGTTCTCCATCGCGGAAATGGGCAGGCGCTGGCTGACGCCGGAGCGTTTGTCGATTTTCTTATCTTCGCGGGCTGCGAAAGCGATGCGCTCGATCACTTCCTGAATGTAGGTGGGCAGGTGCATCGCGTGACTGTTGCGGCTGGTCCAGGCTTCCTGCGCGGTGATGGCGATGCCTTCATCCACGGTCGCGGGGTAGTGCGTTCGAATCTCAGAACCGATGCGGTCTTTGAGCGGCGTGATGATCTTTCCTCGAGCCGTGTAATCCTCGGGATTCGCGCTGAACACGATGGCGAGATCGAGCGGCAGGCGGACGGGGTATCCCTTAATCTGCACGTCGCCNNATGCGATCCTTCAGCGGCGTAATGATCTTCCCGCGCGCCGTGTAGTCTTCCGGGTTCGCGCTGAACACCAGCGCGACATCCAGCGCCAGCCGGATGGGATATCCCTTAATCTGCACGTCGCCTTCCTGCATGATGTTGAAGAGGCCGACCTGAATTTTTCCGGCGAGATCGGGAAGTTCGTTGACGGCGAAGATGCCGCGATTGGCGCGAGGCAACAGTCCGTAGTGAACCGTGAACTCGCTGGAAAGTTCGTGACCGCCGCGAGCGGCCTTGATCGGATCGATGTCTCCGATGAGGTCTGCGATAGTGACGTCGGGCGTGGCGAGTTTTTCCACGTAGCGATTGTCCGGAGTGAGATAGGCGATGGGCGTAGCGTCACCAAGGCTCGCGACTTCTTCGCGGCAGAGGCGGCAGATGGGCGCGTAAGGGTTATCGCGGATCTCACAGCCGGCGACGTAGGGCATGTGAGGATCAAGCAGTGTTGTTAAGGCGCGCAGGATNNTTGGCCTGGCCGCGCAGGCCGAGCAGAATGAAATTGTGCCGTGAGAGGACGGCATTAATGATTTGTGGTACCACGGTATCGTCGTATCCGACGATGCCCGGAAAGATGCTGGCGTCATCACTTTGACGCAAGCGGGCGATGAGATTTTCCCGGAGTTCATCTTTCACGCGGCGCGTGCGCAAACGTTTTTCGGAGAAATCACTGTGGCGCAGTTCGCCAAGCGTGCGAGGAAGACTCATGAAGAACCCCCGGGGGAAATACTTTCCTGGATTATACGCGGGTTTGCGGCGGTCCGGATTCTAGGCTCAACCCACGTGTCCGTTGCCGCCAGCTTTTTCCCGGGCACGCGCGGCTCGATGAAGGTTGGGAATGAGGGTTTCGAGATAATTGATGAGCAAGGTAAGACGCTCGGATTCGGCGCGCAGAGAGAGCAGCTTCTGTTTGAAATCCAGATCGAGGGGCAGAGACCCGGCGAGATGGAAAGAGAGCAGCGAGGGGTCGACCGCGGCAAGATCCTGTTGCGCGCCTGCCAGGGCAAGCAGTTCAGAGTGCAGCTGAATGGCCCGGGCGGTGTCTTCCTGCGGCGGCGTGCCGAGTTCATCGTCGATCATGAGAACTTCGGCTCGCAGGAAAGAACGCTCCTCATTTACGGCGAGGAGTTCGAAACGCTTGCGGCCTTCGGTGACGAGGTCAAGACGGCCGTCAGGATATTCTTTCACCACGGTGACGATTTCGGCGGTGCATCCCACCTCGGCGAGACCCTGCTCGATAGCGCGCACAACGCCGAACGTGCGATTCTGAGCCAGGCATTCGGCAATCATTTCCTTATAACGCGGTTCGAAGATGTGCAGGGGAAGGGGAGTGCCGGGGAATAGCACGACGTCGAGCGGGAACAGGGGAATAAGGGCAGCCAAGAAATCTCCCTGGGCACGGGGATCCGCGCAAAAATGAGCGGGCTGACCCTGATTGTACCGCAGCGCTTGACTTCACAAGTTGCGGAGGAATAAAAGCGCGCTATGGAACTTGCAGGGAAAATTGTGGTGGTGACCGGCGCTTCCATGGGAATCGGGGAAGCCATTGCGAAGATATTTGTCGATCATGGGGCGAGTGTGGTGATGCTGTCGCGCGATGCGGGCCGCGTCGAAGCGGCGCGAGGTCGAGTGGGCCATGCCGAGCGGACGCTGGCGCTGGCTTGCGATGTGCGCCATCGCGAGGAGATCGACCGCGCCATCGGGCTGACTCTGCATCATTTTCAGCGAATCGATGTTTGGGTGAACAATGCGGGGCACGGGCTGCTGGATTCCGTGGCACAAATGGAGATGGCGGCATGCCGGGAGATGTTCGAGACGAATTTCTTTGGAGCGGTTGCTGCGATGCAGGCGGTCATTCCGGTGATGCGTCAGCAGGGCGCCGGGACGATCATCAATATTTCCAGTGTGGCGGGGCACATTCCGCTGCCGTTTCATGCGGCCTATAGCGCGACCAAGTTTGCGATGAACGCCATTGGTAAGGCTGCGGGAGTGGAACTGAAGAAAGATGGGATTCATGTGCTGACGGTTTGTCCCGGCTATGTGCGGACGGCCTTCAGCCAGAATGTGGTTCTGGGCAATGAACAAAAAAAGGTGCGGCCCAATTCCGTGCGCGGGATCACCGCCGGGCGTGTGGCTCGGGCTACGCTGCAGGGATATTTGAAGCGGAAGAGGGAATTGATCGTGCCCTGGACGATGTATGCACCGCAGAAGATCTATCAGCTGTTTCCGGAAATCGTGGAGTGGGCGATGGAAAGGATGGCGAAGTGACGTCCGGTTTTTCGGTGCAGTCGAGGCGAGGAACTATCCCAGGTCCGCTAGCATGGCTTCCATTTCAGATTGCGCGTGCAGGTTGCCGGTGCGGCGGGCGGAGGCGATGCCGTCGGTGAGCATCGTCTTGGCTTCGGCAGCCCTGTCGGCACGAACCAAAGTTTGAGCGGCCATGAAATATCCGGGAGTATAGTCGGGATTGGCTTTCAGCAGGATGGAAAATTCCGCCATCGCGCGATCGAGGTCGCCCTGCTTGGAATATTCCATCGCCAGGCCGTAGCGGGCGAACGTGTCGTTCGGATCCTGCGTCAGGATCTCGTTGAGCGCGGCGATGCGGTCCATAGGGCAGTTCCCAGTTCTGGGTTCGGACGAGGTTAGTATAAACGGCGGCTTCTCATCCCGAGTAGAATGGGCACTCCTGAAAATTTCATGTTCTGACGGAGGCGCCTTGTGGCTTGTCCGTATTTCATGCCGGTGGAGAAGTTGGAGAACGGGACTTGGCTGCACGCGGGTCGGCTTCCACTGAGATGCGGATGGAGTGGTCACTGCACTGCGCCGGGACATGAGGGTGAGTCTCCACCGCAGGAAGACCTGCAGGAGTTCTGCAACCTTGGCTATGCGGAAGGTTGCGGACGTTTGCCGCGGGATCGGAAGTGGGATTCGATCCGGTTCGGAGCTAGAACTATGGGCGACGACGGGAAGAACGGTACTGGCAGGCGCATCCAGGTTCGATATGTCTGCGAGCGGGATCATCGTCCTGCCGAGCACGGGATGCTCGAGTTTGATGCGACTGGGAATCGGTGGGAACAGCGTCATCCCGACAACCGGCTGCAGAGGATGGCGGAGTGCTTTGTGGCGTCCTATGTTGAAAAGCGGAAGCGGCAGGAAACAGCTCCGGTCGTCGCGAGTTAATGGAAAGCTCCGTGCGAATCGGCTGACGCAACACCGAGTTGGTTTGATGAGCACACCCAGTTAGCGGAGGATAAGGAAGACTATGAGCGAAGAGACGCTGGTGCCGCGCCCCGTGAGGGATTCGCAATCGGAGATGGCGGAGCTTGTTCTGCCGAATGACGCCAACCCGCTGGGCGCGCTGCTGGGCGGCCGGTTGATGCACTGGATCGATCTGGCGGGTGCGATGGCGGTTCACCGTCATTCGCGGAGTTACGCGGTGACTGCCTCTGTGGATCACATCGACTTCCTGGTGCCGGTGAAGGTGGGTGATCTGGTGATTCTGAAGTCGTCAGTGAACCGGGTTTTTCAGACTTCCATGGAAGTGGGGGTAAAGGTTTTCGTAGAGAATTACCTCGCCGATACGGCGCAGCACGTGGCCTCGGCCCACCTGACATTCGTGGCCGTAGACACCAAGGGAAACCACCTGAAAGTGGCGCCGGTGATTCCGGAGACCGATGAGCAGCGACGCCGCTATGACGACGCCGGACGCCGACGCGAGATCCGGCGCTCCGAACTGGAGCGAAGGCGTAAGGCGAAACGATAATCCGCAGGCTGATGTGACCGTCGTCACATCACCCCTTTAACGGAACAGATAGCCTTCTCAGTTTGGCAGGATTTCTATGGATAGTGCCCTCCTCGTTCATCGCATTCATTTCGCATTCACCATTACTTTCCACTATCTCTTTCCGCAACTGACCATGGGCCTGGCGCCGCTGATCGTGGTGCTCAAGACGTTAGGCCTTCGCCGCAACGATGAGACCTATCACCAGGCGGCGCGTTTCTGGGCGAAGATCTTCGGCATCAATTTCCTGCTCGGCGTTGTGACTGGGATTCCGATGGAATTTCAGTTTGGCACGAACTGGTCTCACTTCTCTCGCTACGCCGGGGGCGTGATTGGTCAAACTCTGGCTATGGAAGGCATGTTTGCCTTCTTCCTGGAATCGGCCTTTCTCGGACTGTTTCTTTACGGAGAAAAGCGGCTTGGCCCGCGCGGGCATTGGTGGTCCGCGGTCGCTGTGTTCTTGGGATCATGGTTGTCTGGTTATTTCATCATCGCCACGGATGCGTGGATGCAGCATCCCGTGGGCTACGCCAAAGCGGCGGATGGCTCGTTGCAACTCTCAAGCTTCTGGGCACTCGTAATGAACCCCTGGGCATGGTGGCAGTATGCCCATAACATGAGCGGCGCCGTAATTACCGGCGCCATTGTGATGGCGTCAGTGGGGGCGTTCTACCTTCTTTGGGGAAAATTCGAGGCGCACGGTAGGATTTTCGTAAAGGTGGGCGTGATCGCCGGCTTGATCTTCAGCGTGTTGCAATTGTTTCCTACTGGCGATGGTCAGGGACGACTGATTGCCGTGAATCAACCCGTCACGCTTGCCGCCATGGAAGCGCTCTTCGTGGGCCAACCGGGAGCGCCACTGGTGATCTTAGGACAACCGAACGTGGACCAGCGGAAGATTGATAATCCGCTTGAGGTTCCCGACGCGCTCAGCTTCTTGACGTATCGGGTGTGGAAAGCTAATGTGCAGGGGCTCGACTCGTTCCCTCCGGATCTCTGGCCGCAGAATATCGCGCTGCTCTATTACAGCTACCACATCATGGTCGGGCTGGGGACGATTTTCATCGCCATTATGGTAGTGGCGGCGTTTCTGTTATGGCTGGGCAAGTTGTTCTCCGCGCGCTGGATGTTGTGGATCCTGTTACTGGCTTTGCCCTTCCCTTACATCGCGAATACCGCAGGATGGATGACGGCGGAACTGGGCCGGCAGCCCTGGCTGGTATACGGCTTGATGCGTACTGCCGACGGATATTCGAAGATGGTCTCGGCGGGCAACGGAATGTTCACACTGCTGGGTTTTCTCGGCATGTACACGGTGCTCGGTATTCTGTTTCTGTTTCTGGTGCGGCGAGAGATTGAGCACGGTCCGCTCACGGAATTGAATTCGCAGCACTAGAAGCGCACTGCTTTGTGAGGAGCGTAATGGAAACGCTATGGTTCATGATCGTGGCCGTGATGGTGGCGGCTTACGTGGTCCTCGATGGGTTCGATCTGGGCGCCGGTGCGATTTACTTGGGAGTGGCCAAGAAGAGCGATGAGCGGCGAAAAATTTTGCGCGCCATCGGTCCGGTGTGGGATGGCAATGAAGTGTGGTTGCTCGCAGCTGGCGGGACGCTGTACTTTGCCTTCCCGTTGCTCTATGCCTCCAGTTTCAGCGGCTTCTACCTGCCGCTGATGATGGTACTCTGGCTTTTGATGCTGCGCGGCATTGGCATCGAGCTGCGCGCACACATGGTGAATCCGGTTTGGCTGGGCTTCTTCGATCTGATCTTCTGCGTATCCAGCATTCTGCTTGCCATATTTTTCGGCGCGGCACTGGGCAACGTGGTACGCGGCGTGCCCTTGCAAGCTGATGGATACTTCTTTGAGCCGCTCTGGACAAATTTCAGAGTCGGCGCCAATGCCGGAATTCTCGACTGGTACACCGTCCTCACTGGCGTGATCGCTTTAGTAACGCTCACCGCGCACGGCGCATTGTATATCGCGGTCAAGACTGACGGCGAATTGAGCCAGCGCGTCCGCACCGTGGCGCTGTGGGCCTGGCCGCTGCAGCTGGTCTTGACTATTGTCGGCCTGATTGCAACTTGCTACGTCCGGCCTATGGTTCTCGACAACTACAAACACCACGGCATCGGATATCTGATTCCCCTGGTTGTGTTTGGCAGTCTCTCCGTTATGATCTACGCGATCCGCAAGGGTCTGGACAAGCTTGCCTTCATCGGCTCAGCCCTTTACATCGTGGGGATGCTGGTTGGCGCGGCATTTGCGCTGTATCCGGTCGTGTTGCCGGCGAGTACTGACCCTGCGTACAGCCTGACCATCTACAATACCGCCGCGGGACGCCATGGTCTAACCGTTGGCCTCACGTGGTGGATCATTGCGCTGGTTCTGGCTCTGGGATACTTCACCTTCCTGTTCCGCATGTTTCGGGGAAAAGTGCGGCTGGAAGGCGAAGGCTACTGAGGCACCCGCCACATCCTTGTATAATCGAATCTTCGAGTAATTAATGTTCGACCCATCCTGAAGTCATCCTTGGAGTGTGATTCCTTGAACGCACATATGCCTCCTCCTCCCGGCCAAGCTGCACAGGGTCCGCAACCACTGCCTGGAGTTGATGCCATCATTGCCGTCGGTTCCGGCAAGGGCGGCGTGGGAAAGACCACGCTCTCAGTGAACCTTGCCGTCGCTATGGCGAAGATGGGCTACAAAGTCGGCCTGCTCGACGCCGATGTCTATGGGCCGAATGTCCCGCTGATGCTGGGAATGAGCGGTCAGCCTAAGATGGTCGGAGAAAATCGCATCGCGCCGCTGGAGGCATTTGGGCTGAAGGTCATATCGGTAGGATTCCTCAATCCCGGGGACAAGCCGATCATCTGGCGCGGTCCCATGCTGCACCAGATCGTGAAGCAGTTCTTGGGAATGGTGGAGTGGGGACATCTCGACTACATGATTGTGGACCTGCCTCCAGGTACAGGCGACATTGCATTGTCGCTGGTGCAAAACGTTCCGCTGACCGGAGCCGTGGTGGTCTCGACGCCGTCCGACGTATCTTTGCAAGACGCGCGCAAAGCCATCGAAATGTTCAAACAGATGAAAGTGGATCTGATCGGCGTGGTCGAGAACATGAGCTATTTCGTTTGCCCGCATTGTAGTCACGAGATCGATATCTTCTCGCGCGGCGGTGCCGAGAACATGGCGAAGCAGTTTGGCGTGTCCTTCCTAGGAAACATTGCGCTCGATCCCGAGGTACGGAAATCCGGCGACGGCGGTACGCCGGTCGTGCTCGAAGGAGAAAACTCGCCCCATGCCAAGTCGATCTTCGAGTTTGCGAGGAGAGTGGTTGCGCGCGTGGGAGAGATCAAAGCGGGCGAAGGCGCGAGCGTCATCCAAATCCAATAGAGTAAGAGCATCACCGCGGGGGACGGAGAGAACACAGGGGATTACCCTGTGACCTCTGTGGCTCCTGCGGTTACTTTTGCTTTGGAAACCGCGTCAGGCGCCACAGCGAATCTGCCTCGCTGTTCTTCAAGATCAAATTTGCCATCTCCTCTCCGAGCGCCGGCCCATGCTTGAACCCGTGCCCGGAGCCGCCGCCCAGCAGCCAGACATTATCCATCCGGGGATGGCGATCCAGAATAAAGTTACTGTCGGGAGTTTGTTCGTACTGGCAAACGCGCGTCTCAATCAGCGGAGCGTCTTTCATGGCAGGAAACCGGAAGGCCAGATATTCGCGAACACGCTTTAAGGTTGCTCGGCTCACGACGCGCTCGCCGCACGTAGGATCGAAGGCTGCGCCACGGGTATCGTCGGCCATCTTGAAGCCGCGGCGGTCGCTGCCGGGGATGCCGTAGAAAAAGCGCTTGCCGTGGTCGCCCCACACGGGAAGCTGCGCATCTGTAAACCGCGAATCGCCGGCAGGCACGCCGAAGAAAAATATGTCCTGCTTGGTGGGGCGGATGACGTCGCCCAAAGTTTCAGGAAACAGCTTGCCCAACCACGGGCCACAGGCGAAGACATAGCGATCGGCCTTGAGCCGCGAACCGTCGGAAAGAATCAAGCTGCGAAGAGGCGCGTTCTCCAGACCCTCAGGCGAGACCGCGAGTTGCCGGTATGCGCCGCCTCCGGCGATGAAAGCGTCGACCACAGCCTGACAACTGCCGCGGGCGTCGAGATATCCGTACTCCGGTTCGTAGATTCCCCAGTGGACATTGGAGACGTTGATCTGCGGCCAGCGGTTTTTCATCTCCGGGGCCGAAAATTCCTGAAACTTGATTCGAGCCTCGCGAAGCATCGCCAGCGAGCCGCGTTCGTAGGCGTCGTCGCGGCTGCTAACCATCCAAAGAACGCCGGTGCGGTGCAGGAGTTGGCATTTCCAGCGCCGTTCATATTTCTGCCACAGCCTGAGGGCGCGCGCGGCGAGCTCGGTATAGGGCTGATCTGGCCCGTAAGTCCCACGCATGATGCGAGTTTCGCCGCCCGACGAGGCGCGCGAGTTTCCCGGCCCCCAGGCGTCGAGCAGGGTCACGCGAGCTCCTCGTTCGAGAAGATGAAGCGCGGTCCAGCCTCCAAACGCCCCGGCTCCGATCACTGCAACATGTGGGTTGAGTTTCATGAGGAATGATCTCGCTTTACGGCAATCAGAGGATACGCGGAGAGAGCGCGACAGGGAAGATGCGACCGAGCTTCCGCTGGTTGGGACCGATACTGAGCAGGCGTGAGCCGCGTCCTTGACAGGAAGGGGACGCGTTCCTAGAATCCAAGCAGCAAGCGATGTCTGCGTCTTTCAGCTAAGTTTCTGCATCTAAAATAGTTAGCCGGAAATGCGCGGCTGGCTGCAGGCTTGGGAACCCTTTTGCGAATGCCCTCTGATCCTAATATCGGCAAGCGGGAACGCGAAGTTCTGACCGCGATCGTGGAAACGTTCATTTCCACGGGCGAGCCGGTCGGTTCTCGCACGCTCTCGCGGTCGAACCGCGAGGGACTGAGTCCGGCCAGCATTCGCAACGTGATGGCGGATTTGTCCGACGCGGGATTTCTGGAGCAGCCGCATGCCTCGGCGGGACGCATTCCAACCACCGAAGCCTACCGCTATTACGTAGAGCAGATTTCCGGAACCGCGAAGCTCGCGCCCCAGGAA
The DNA here is from genome assembly GCA_003138975.1 of Acidobacteriaceae bacterium. Taxonomy (GTDB): domain Bacteria; phylum Acidobacteriota; class Terriglobia; order Terriglobales; family Acidobacteriaceae; genus Sulfotelmatobacter. Next base: position 14,434 of record PLHQ01000121.1, read on the forward strand.
GAGAGCATGATTTCTGACTCGCTGGCCGGCGTTAGCGATGTGCAAGAGTTCATGGAGCGCACCTCGCATGTTCTGTCGCTGATTTCGCGGAATGTGGGCGTCACCGTGGCCTCCAGCGGCACCAGGAACGCCCTGGAGCACGTGTACTTCTCGCGTCTGAGCGATCAGAAAGTCTTGGCGGTACTGGTAACGCGTTCAGGATTGGTGCGCGACCGCGTGTTGCGGCTCGACCTGCCGCAAGCTGAACTGGACCTCGCCGCCCGCTATATCAACGAGAATTTCCGCGGCTGGACGATGGAGTCGATGCGTGCCGAACTGGAGCGGAGAATCGAGCAGGAACGCAGCGAATACGATCGCCTGATGAATTCCATCGAGCAGCTCTACAAACAGGGCGCTCTGGCTGGCGAAGTGGGATCTCAGGTGGTCTTTGTGGAAGGTGCGGCCAATCTTGTAACCGGCCAGGAAGACCGCAAGCGTCTGCAAGAGATGCTGCAAACTCTCGAGGAGAAAGAAAAAGTTGCGCAACTCCTCGCAGCGTATCTGGACGTCAAGCAGGAGGCGGTGCGGGTAGTAATCGGATTGGATGATGCCCTGCCTTCCATGCAAAACTTCGTTTTGATCGGAGCTCCCGCGCGATCGGGAACCGATATGTTCGGATCGCTGGCGGTAATCGGACCTACGCGCATGGATTATCAGCACACCATGACGGCGGTTTCCTATATCGCGCGTCTCTTTGACAAAATTTTGAATGAATCGGAGTAGCACAGTTGGTTATGGCCAAAGCGAACGGTAGATCGGAAGTAGAGAAAGTGAATCTGGATTTAGAGCACGAACTGCCGCCCGGCGATGGAGCGGAGAGTGCTGCGCAAACCGCAGCGGGCGATTCGTCTATCCCGGATTCGGAGCTGCAAAAAGTAAAGGCGGAACGCGACTCGCTGCTCGACCGGTTGGCTCGAACGCAGGCCGAGTTCGAAAACGCGCGCCGCCGCACCGTCAAGGAACAGCAGGAATTCCGCGATTACGCCGCGGCCGATACGATCAAGTCCTTGTTGCCGGTGCTCGACAGCTTTGAGCGTGCCCTGCAGGTGAAATCGGATGCGGCCGAATTCCGCAACGGCGTCGATCTGATTTACAAGCAGCTGCAAACTGCTTTGGGGAAGTTGTCGCTGCAACCCGTCGCGGCCAAAGGCGAACCCTTTGATCCGCACTATCACGAGGCCATCGAAATGGTGGAGACCACGGAGGCTCCCGATCATCAGGTGATTGAGGAGTTGCAGCGTGGCTACAAGTTGAAGGACCGGCTGCTGCGGCCAGCGATGGTGAAGGTTGCCAGAAATCCCGGGAAGTAAGCTTCCAACCCCGTTGTATCTCTCATGAACGAAAGGCGCCGATTCTGACTACGAACGCAAAACGCGACTATTACGAAGTGCTTGGCGTGAGCCGCACGGTGACTGAAGTTGAACTGAAGAGCGCTTATCGCAAGCTGGCCATGCAGTGGCATCCCGATCGCAATCCGAATAATCCCGAGGCGGAAGAACGATTTAAAGAAGTAACAGAGGCTTATGCGATCCTTGCCGACTCTGAGAAGCGGTCTCTCTACGATCGGTACGGCCATGCCGGAGTCGGTGGCGCGGCCTCGCCTGGCGGGGGTTTTGATGCCACCGTATTCCAGGACTTCGGCGAGATCTTTGGCGAATTCTTCGGCTTTGGAGATGCGTTCGGAGGCGGTGGGCGACGCCGCAGTCGGGTGCAGCGCGGCGCAGATTTACGCGAAGACATCACCATCGAGTTCGAAGAAGCTGTCTTCGGCACGGAGACGCGCGTCATGGTGCGTCGTCACGAGGCCTGCGAGGACTGCCGCGGCTCAGGCGCTGCCCCGGGCAAAGGTCCAGCCACCTGTGCTTCGTGCGCGGGTCGGGGCCAGGTGCGCTATCAGCAGGGCTTCTTCAGCATTGCGCGGACTTGCCCCACCTGTCAGGGAACGGGCAACGTGATCACCGATCCATGCCCGAAGTGCAAAGGCGAAGGCCGCGTTTTGCGTCAGCGCTCGGTCGACGCGAAAATTCCGGCTGGCGTGGAAGATGGCACGCGGATCAGGTTTTCCGGCGGAGGTGAAGCCGGGCCTTTTGGTGGGCCGGCGGGCGATCTCTACGTTGTCCTGCACGTGAAAGAGCATCCTTTCTTTGTGCGCGAAGGAAATGATCTCCATTGCGTTGTGCCGCTCTCCGTTACGCAAGCGGCCATGGGTGCGGAGATTCGCGTGCCCACGCTCGAGGGCGAGCACACCCTCAAGATTCCCGATGGCACTCAGCCCGGAACCACTTTTCGCATTCGTAACAAGGGCGTCCCCGTGCTGAATGGCCACGGTAAAGGTGACCTTTATGTGGAGGTGCGCGTGCAAGTTCCCACCAAGCTGAACAAGCGTCAGAAGGAACTGCTGCAGGAACTCGAAACTACCGCCAAAGTCGATAATCATCCACTGGTGCGCTCGCTGCTAGGCAAAGTCAAAGATATGTTCGGCTAGAAAAAGTTCTCGGTTCTCCGACTCGCCTTCATTGCTCTCACCGAGCGCAAATGATCATCCTTAACATCCTTGGCAATGAGCCTTTACTGAGAACTGAGAACCAAGAACTGACAACTGAAGAATGACACGCCGCCGCTGGATTGCCGACGAGGTCTCAGGGGACCGTGCCGCTCTCGTTGGAGCGCATGCCGATCATCTGGTGCGTGTGCTCAGGGCTCGCATCGGAGAATCTTTCGATATCGCCACCGGCCAAGCTTTGCGTCGCGGTCGAATTACATCGGTGAACGAAGACCGAGTCGAGTTTGACCTGGGCGAAGTAATTTCCGCCGCCCCGTTGGCCAAGATCACCTTGGTTCTCGCTATCTTCAAGTTCGATCGCTTGGAATGGGCGATCGAGAAGTGCACTGAGCTCGGCGTCTCGAGGATTGTGCCTGTCATCTCGCGCCGCACCGATGCTCACCTTGCCGCGGCCTCGATGAAGCGCGTTGAGCGTTGGCGGCCAATCGCCCGGCAAGCGGCAGAACAGTCTCGCCGCGCCGCGCCGCCGGAGATTGCAGCGCCCATCAAACTCTCCGACGCGTTGAATCTGCCCGAGGCTTTGCGAGTTGTCCTGGCGGAATCGGAAGAGCAAACTTTGCTTCGCGACGTCCTGCAGGCCCACGCGACGGCGGGCGGAATCGCTCTCGCCGTCGGTCCCGAGGGTGGCTGGGCCGAAGACGAACTGCAATTGTTTCAGCAAGCCGGATGGATTTCAGCGTCGCTCGGAAACACCATTCTCCGCGCCGAGACCGCCGCCATAGCCGCGATCGCGGTTGCGGCCTCAACGCTATTCTCGTTCTGAACTGCACTCATGTCCGTTCCACGCGTTGCTGGATGTGGTGGTATTCTGAGCCCCAATGGCCGTCTCCAAATTAAAATCTCATCCATTCCTTCCCGACGATTGGCAGCGCAAAGCGATCGACCACGTTCACGGACCGATGCTGGTTGTAGCAGGCGCCGGCACCGGCAAAACGTCGGTTCTCATCCATCGCGTTGCCCGTCTGGTTCAAGAGGGACACGCGAAGCCTGAGGAAATCCTCGCCCTCACCTATACCGTGGCCGCTGCCGGCGAGATGCGAGATCGCGTGAGCGCGCTCCTTGGCCACGAAATTCCTTCCGCCACGTTCCATGATTATTGCAACAGCCTGCTGAAACGCGCCGGCAAAGATTTCGGCGTGCTCGACGAGAAAGACTTGTGGATCTATCTCCGCAAGAGAGTTCATGAGCTTCGCCTCGAGCACTACGTCCGGGCGGCAAATGTAGGAAAGTTTCTCAACGACCTGTTGGACTTCCTCAGCCGCTGTCACGACGAAATGGTGACGCCGCAAAAGTACGCGGACTATGTTGCCCGGCTGGAACGTGGCGAACTACCCGTTCCGCGGGTTGCGAAATCCAAAGACGAGTTGAGCGACGCCGAGGTGATTGGTCGCTGCCAAGAAATTGCCCGCGTGTTCGCCACCACCGAGCGCTGGCTGCGCGAAGACGATTACGGCACATTCAGCCACATGATCACCCGTGCGCACGAGTTGCTTGTGAACGACACAAATCTGTTGGCCGCGGAACGCGCCCGCGCCCGCTTCATTCTGGTAGACGAATTTCAGGACGCCAACTTCGCGCAGATTGAGATTCTGGCGACCTTGGCAGGTAAGGCAGGGAATGTCTTCGCTGTCGGCGATCCGGATCAGGGCATTTACCGTTTTCGTGGCGCATCCAGCGCAGCGTTTCATCTTTTCCGCGGGCATTTTCCTGAAGCAAAGTTAGTCATCCTGGGCAAGAATCGGCGCTCCACCACTCCCATTCTGCAATGTGCCTTTGCCCTGATCGACAAAAATCCTCCAGTGTTTGGACCAAACGAACGTAGCGCACTCGCCTACCGGCGCGTTCCTCTGCAGTCGGCGCGCGAAGAAGAGGCGCAAAAGGAAGGACAGCCTCTGCCCACTTTCCCCGTGGAAGCTATCTCTTTCAGCGGCAAGGATGCGGAGGCGCCCGATGTGGTCAGCATCATCGAAGGCGTCAAGCGGCGATCGCGGTGCAAATGGAAAGACTTCGGCATCCTGTACCGCTCGCACGTTCACCGGGATGACGTGGTGCAACAACTGGCGGAGCGCGAAATTCCTTTCTCCATCGAAAACATGGACGTGAGCGATACCCCCGAAGTTCGGGATTTATTCGCTTGCGTCGCGGTCGTCGTGGACCTGGGAGCCGATGCCAGTCTTTTTCGGGTGGCTGCGTTGCCGCAGTTCAATGTGGATCCAGAACAGCTTCGCACCGCGCTGCGAACGATGGCGAAGGATTCGAAAGAGGGCGTGGTCGTTCCGCTCGCCTCAGTGCTGGACTGCGTCGCCGGGGGTGCGGAAGTATTGGAATGCATTCGCCAGGCCCGTGACGAAGTCGGCCAGAATAAGGCGAAAGCGCGGGCGGCTTTGCAGTTGATCGGAAAAAAGTTCCGGCTCCCCCTCAACTCTCCAGTCCTCCAGGCGTCGCTGAAATTTGCCGGTGAGTGGGAGGCGAAGCCAACCACACAAACTAAGGAACTCGGCGAATGGATTGAATATCTCAATTACTTTCGCGAAGCGTCTGGAACAATTCCCTTAGCGTCGAAAGAGAACGAGGACGCCGTACGCCTGATGACTGCCCACGGAGCCAAGGGTCTGGAGTTTCCTCATGTTTTTGTTCTGCGCGCAACCAAAGGCTCATTTCCCGCAAGTTACCGGGAAACCCTGGTGGAGTTTCCGGCAGAGCTGCGCGATCCCGATTCAGCCGCGGCGGGCGACGACAAAAACCTCCACGACCAGGAAGAGCGCCGGCTTTTTTATGTGGCGATGACCCGCGCCAAAGATTCGCTGCACATCTATGGAAAGCAGGGGATAGGCCGCGATAAAACGCCAGCAGGGCTGATGCGCGAACTCATCGGCAACGCGGGATTGCGACCCTGGCTCAGATCGCGGCCAGCATTGCCTTCGCAACCCGAGTTGATCGAGATCGCCGCAGCAGCGGACACGGCTCAAGCCCAGGGTTCCCGGTTGCCAGCGTGGCTTGCCCTCCCGGCCATCGAAGGACTCGACGCGCGCTTGAGCGCTACGGCAGTGGAGACTTATGAGGCCTGTCCTCTGCAGTTCAAGTTTGAACGCGAATGGAAGCTATCGCGGCAACTTCACGCGGCCGTGCAGTACGGGGCAGCCATGCACCGCGTGTTGCGCACCTACTATGATTCCGTACGTTTGGGCAGGACCCAGAACGACGACGAGTTGCTGCAACTGTTTCGTGACGACCTGGCCACATCTGGAATTCAGGATGACTATCAGCGGGATTTGTACTTGAAGCAGGGACTGGAGCAGTTAACCGATTTTCTGGCCGCGATGCGTTCAGCTGCCGCACCCGAGGTCCTGCACACGGAAGAATGGTTTGACGTTCAGATCGCCGGAACCAAGGTCGCGGGACGAATTGATCGCATGGACCGCATGGCCGATGGTGGCGTCGCGATCGTTGACTACAAGACCGGTAAGGCTCGCTCGCAGGAGGATGCGGACGAGAGCCTGCAACTCTCCATCTACGCAATGGCCGCACATGAGAAGTGGGGATATCGCGTGGGAGAGTTGGTGTTTCATAATCTGGAGGGAAACGTCGCCGTAGTTTCGAAGCGAGCCGAGTTTCAATTGGAAGAAGCACGAGAGCGCGTGCAGGCTGTGGCGCGAGGCATTGCGGAAGGAAACTTCAAACCGAAGCCTGATTTCCACTGCACCTTTTGCGCGTTTCGCGGCTTATGTCCAGCCCGTGAAAAGCGGGCTCCCAATGTTGCCTCCAAGGTTGCGAAGAATGCAGGGGCATCGCTTGATTGATTTCGTCGCGCAACTTCCGGCGCAAAAACTTAGGGGACGCTTTTGGCGTCCCCCTTTGACTTCGTACTGACCTTCTTAATGCTTCTTTTTCTTCTTTGCCTTTTTCTTGGTTGCCATTGGTTCTATTCTCCCTTCCATTTGTCATGGAAAAATCTGCAACGCTGTTTTGTTGCAACTAATTGATTGTATAGAGTTAATGAAAAATGAAGTCAAGAAAAAAATGCATGCAGTGTAGCGAGCGATGCTGTACCAAAGTCACAACGAGATGCGAGCGAACCAGAATATTTTAACGTCGCTGCGCCGAAACGCATCGCCAGCATGTCATCGCGAATCATGAAGACGTCGATGAATACGCGTCGGCGACTTTTGGTGCGTCTCGATTCTTCGCGCGCAAATGAGCGCATAGCACTCAAATCATATTGCGGAAGTTGATCGTTTCCGCAACCCTCCGCATCTATAATGAAGTTGCGAAATCTTCGCGGGAGCATGATCAATGGCGGCTTTTGATGATGTTGTCATCATTTCTGGTTGTCGCACAGCGGTAGGCAAATTTCAGGGAAGTCTTACCGATTTGAGTGCTTCACAGTTGGGTGCGGTCGTGGTGCGCGAGGCCGTAAAGCGTGCCGGACTGAACTCCGATCAGGTTGACGAATGCATCATGGGCAACGTCCTCCCCGCCGGATTGGGACAAAATCCGGCGCGGCAAGCAGCAATCTTCGCAGGTTTGTCCCCCGCCACAGGTGCCATGACAATCAACAAAGTTTGTGGCTCCGGATTGAAAGCAGTGGCTCTCGCAGCGCAAGCGGTGCAGACCGGAAACAGTTCCATCGTCGTCGCCGGCGGCATGGAATCCATGACCAATGCTCCTTACCTTCTGCCGCAGGCACGCAAAGGCTACCGCCTCGGAAATGGCAAAGTGATCGATTCCATGGTGCACGATGGCCTGTGGGATATTTACAACGACTACCACATGGGCATCACCGGCGAGAGCGTTGCTGAGAAGTACGGCATCACTCGCGAAGAGCAGGACGAGTTCGCGGTGAATTCGCACCGTAAGGCGGTCGCCGCGATGAAAGAGTGCCGCTTCAAATCGCAGATTGTGCCAGTAGAACTTCCCGCAAAGAAAAAAGGCGAAGCCCCAGTCCTCTTCGAAAAGGATGAATCCCCGCGGGAGGATACAACCGTCGAAGTCCTCCGTGCTCTAAAGCCCGCCTTCAAGAAAGATGGAACCGTGACTGCCGGCAACGCGCCAGGAGTGAATGACGGCGCCGCGGCGGTAGTCGTGACCAGCGCGCAACGGGCAAAAGAACTTGGTACTCAGACAATAGTCCGAATCGTGGCGCAGGCCACCAGCGGCGTCGAACCCAAATGGGTGATGATGGCGCCCGTGGATGCGGTACGAAAAATCTGGAAGAGAACCGGATGGGAAAACGAAGACGTTGACCTCTACGAGCTCAACGAAGCGTTCTCGGTGCAGGCGCTCGGCGTGATGCGCGAGCTTGGGCTCGATCCCGACAGGGTCAACGTGAATGGCGGGGCCGTGGCCATCGGTCATCCCATCGGAGCCAGCGGAGCGCGGGTACTGGTGACTTTAATCTATGAAATGGCCCGCCGCGACGCGAAGCGTGGAATCGCCGCCCTGTGCCTTGGTGGGGGTAATGCAGTCGCGATGGCGGTCGAGAGAGACTAGAAATCGGGCTAGCTCAAAGCAATAGCCGCAGGCACTGTAACGGTAAAGACCGCTCCGCCTCCGGGCGCGTTGGCGGCTTCGATCGCGCCATTGTGTTCCTTCATGACCGATTTGCAAATGCTGAGCCCAAGGCCTGTCCCTCGCCCCGGACGCTTCGTCGTATAGAACGGATCGAAGATGCTGGCCAGGACGTCGGGCGGAATTCCCGGACCATCATCCAGAAAACTCGCCCAAACTGATTCTCCGCTTGTTCCTAGGCGTATGCGTAAAGTTCCGCGGTCGCGCGCCTCGCGAATCGCCTGCTCCGCGTTCATCACCAGATTCAGGAAAACCTGCATCAGTTGGTGCGGGTCGCCCTGAACATAGGGCAGCCCGGGCTCGCGAACGAAGTCCACGGTGATGTTATTTTTCCGAAGCGAGTAGGCGTGCAGATTCAGCGTGCGTTCAACAACGTCCAATAGATTGACGCGAGTCTTGCCCGGCGTCGGCGGGGTCGCAAAATAAGTCAGGTTGTGAACAATCTCCGCCGCGCGGCGCGCCTGCTGCTGCAATATGCCGATTTGCTTTCGCGCCGAGTCCGTGGTTTGACTGTCTTGCAGAAGTTCGCTCACGCCCAGGATGCTGGTAAGCGGATTGTTCAGTTCGTGGGCAACGCCGCCGATCATCGCGCCCATGGCAGCCAAACGTTCGCTCTGCACCACCTGGTGCTCAAACTTCTTTTCCGTCGTGATGTCGCGTACAGAAATGATTACACCCGCGAGTTTGGAATCCGCGTCAGAAAACTGGCTGGCTGAGGCCCTCATCGTGCGCCCGCTTCCATCGCGGTGCCGCGCGCCATATTCCGCCGATCCAAATATCCGGCTGCCGGTGACTACGTCGCGATAAAGCGCGATCAGCTCTGGCGAGTGAGCCTGCGTCTCGGATATTTTCTTGCCTAACAAATCCTCGGATTGGTACCCGAGCACATCACGCACGCGCGAACTGACGAACGTGTATCGCTCCTCCAGATCGACCACCAGAATAAGGTCGGGAAAGCTTTCCAGCAGCCGGCGCCGAAATTCTTCCTGCTGCAGCAGTTGCCGCTCTAGCTTGCGCCTCTCCGTGACGTCGACCAACGTGCCCTGGTAACGAATCAGCTTGCCCGCTGCATCCCATACCGCGCGAGACGATTCGAGAAACACCGCGGGACTCCCATCTTTCTTACAAAGCGTAATTTCTCTCGCGCGCACCCCTCCGCGATCGTCAAGAGCTCGGCCAAGAACAGGCGGTTGTTTCGGATCGGGGTTCAGCTGGATCGGATCGAGAGCAAGTAACTCATCCTTGGTCGCATAACCCAGAATGCTGACCAGCGCCGGATTTGCGTCCAGAAGTCTGCCCTCCGGAGTGCTGAAATAAGCGCCTTCCTGCAGCGTCTCGAAGAGTTCCGTGAAGCGAAGCTCTTTCTCGTGTTGCCCGGTGACGTCGCGCCCCAGCGCGCTGAGCCCAACCACTTCGCCGCTCTTGACGATCGCATTCAGCACGCAGTCAAAGTAATGGGGCCGGTCGTTGTTCTTGAAACGCACGCGCACCGTGCCTACCCAGTGCCGTTTTTCCAGGAAACGCATGAGTCCCGCTTCCACACTAGCGCGCGTGGGTTCGTCCAGAAACTCGAAGAACTTCTGTCCCACGATCGCGGTGTAGGGAAGTCCCACCAGTTCGCTGACGCGCTTATTCACCGTGCGCAGGGTGCCATCCAGAGAGACGGCGCAAGCGGCATCGTCAAAGGAATCGATCAGCTCTTTGAAGCTGCGCTGCGAGCGCGCAATCATCTCGTTCAGTTGATCAAGTTGCTCTTCCGACGGGGCCGCGCCCACGTGTTCCTGCAAATCCTGTAGAAGCAACTTTAACTCGACTACTTCCCGCCGCCGTCCGTACGCATAGACGGCCAGAAGCACTGACAACACGAATACTCCCACCGCCATCGGGCCCAGGTGGTACGGCAGGGTTTCCAGGCGCTCCCACGCCAGCGCGGCAAAGCCCGCCGCCAGCAAAACCATGAACAGGAGAATCCATCGCCAAAGCTGAGATTCTTCCCGCTCCAGATTTTGAGGCGGTCGAGAGGGTCGAGGACTAGCGGAAGAGGCCTGCATCATGGGGAATCCAACGGTATATCACTCAAATCATCGTACTGCCCCGGTTGGGGCCTGAACAACCGTTGTTGTTGGAGAACTAGGTACGTCAGGCCAAATTGGGAGAAAATCTCGCAGTCGGAACTCAATTCCGCAACCAGACAAGCCGAATCTAGCCGCCGTGCTGTGCTTGCCCGAAATGCATTGACTCGGCGCAACCGAGGCCCCTACGATGGTCGCACACGGGGCCGGGTTTTTTCGTTGATCGACCAAACCGTCTCGCACTACCGCATTGTGGAGAAGTTGGGCGGCGGTGGCATGGGTGTGGTCTACAAGGCTGAGGACATGCGCCTCCACCGTTTCGTAGCCCTCAAGTTCTTGCCCGATGAAGTTGCCCGTGACTCGCAGGCTCTGGCCCGTTTTCAACGCGAAGCCAAAGCCGCTTCTGCACTGAACCACCCTAATATCTGTACCGTTTACGACATTGGCGAGCAGGATGGGCAGGCATTCATCGCCATGGAGTTTCTCGATGGCGTCACGCTCAAACATCGCATTGCCGGGCACCCCCTGGAAATTGAAACTCTCTTGTCGCTCGGAGTCGAGACATCCGATGCGCTGGACGCCGCTCACACGGCTGGCATCGTTCACCGCGACATCAAGCCTGCCAACGTCTTCTTTACCAAGCGGTGTCACGCGAAGATTCTATGACTTCGGAGTGGCGAAGGTATCACTATCAACCTCGCCCCTGCGGATATTAAGAAGGAGGGCTCAGGATTCGACCTGCCGATGGCTCTCGGTATTGTGGGCGCCTACGGCGGTCTCACGAAGAAGGAGATCTCCGACTGCCTCTTTGTGGGAGAGTTGTCGCTCGCCGGTGGCGTTCGCGGCATTCGTGGCACGCTGCCGATCGCCCTTGAGGCTCGCGGCCGGAAAATTTCCCGCCTCGTCGTCCCCGAAGCCAACGCCCGTGAAGCCGCCATGGTTGGCGAGTCGACGTTTACCCGGTGCGTTCGTTGCTGGATGTATCCACTTCGTGAACTCCGGCAAACGAATCGCTCCCCTCAAAGCCGATGGCGACGCCCTGCTGCGCGAATCCCAGGAATTTCTCGTGGACTTCAAAGACGTTCGCGGTCAGCAAACCGCCAAGCGCGCCATCGAAATCTCCTGCGCCGGAAAGGAACGCCGGGCGCAAACTCTGGATGAAGAAAATGTTCTACGGCAAGAAAGATCGCAGCAATCGCTACGACGATGCGCCCAAATAGGATCATCCATTTCGATTGTTGCGGCGACGAGGCGCGACTATGCAGTCCGGCGAGAGCCCATGCGCCTCCGGCAAAAGAGAGATCTCTTAGCGCGTAGGCCCACGCGAATCGATCTTTGGGATGCGCGAGCGCATACGGTATATAGATCATGCAGACAAATAGAAAGAACATCAATCCGAGCAGGGTGGACGACAAGCGTACGAACTTCCTCACAGTAAGACTGGTAGCTGCTGCGAGCAGCGCGCATCCGACAAAACACGCCCAAGTGCGCCGGCATCCAGGACGGACCATATTCTGGATAAATTCCGGGTCGCGGAAATGCTCGGGCGCGAATACAGCGAGTGGAACGGCGATGAAGACACAGCCCAAGGTGATGAGCTTGTTCCAGCCGCGAGCCGCGCTGATCTCTTTTCGAAGTATAAAAACTCCGGCGACAAGATAGATAAGCCCGGCAAAACACATCCAGAAATTTGTTGATGAAAGCTTCAGAACCTCTTTCGCGAAATGGTCTGCGGAATGAGAATGGGGTGGCGAGGACTGTACACGGCAATCGCCTAGAGAAGATGCACGGCGCCGACAATCAGACCACCGACAACGATGGCCGGAAAAGCGCCCGGGTGCGCGGAGGACGAAGCTACAAGGCCGGCCTACATCGAGTTTGCCATTCCGAACGGTACTTCGACAAACACAGACTTCTTTTGAGATACGTGCGCTACCTTGAAGTCGTCACCTTCCGCTCGTCCACGTTCGGTGTCTCCCGAGTTCGGTGTGTCCCGAAGACAGCTATCGGCTCATTGACCACCGCAGTTTAGGAAATCATCTTGTCTACCTGCATGCATCGGCAATAGCCACTTAATAGATTTTGATCATGACCACGTTCCACAACTCGGAACTTCTCACTTTATGGCGAGCAGGTTGCGGAGCTTGCGTACAGCATTGGGAATCTCCGTCAACCTAGTGCCGCCAAAACCCAGGATGAAGCCCTGGCGCGACGCCTCGCCCATATAGGAAGGAGACAGCGGCCATAGCGAAAGGTTCAGGCGGGCGGCTCGCTCGGCGATTTCCAGATCGCAACTCCCGTTTTGCAGCGTCACAGCCACATGCATGCCAGCTTCGTCCCCGAGCAATTCGACCAAAGGGCCCAGTTCTCTGCTGAGGCTGACTACCAACGCACTCCTTAGCTCGCCGTAGTGAATCCGCATTCTTCGGATGTGGCGTGCAAAATGCCCTTCCCGAATAAAGTCCGAGACCACTTCCTGATAGAAGCTGGGGGGGCCAAGGTCCATGACCCGGCGGACGGCGTGAAAACGATCGACGAGGTCCGAAGGAATAACGATATATCCGAGACGCAAAGACGGAAACAAGACTTTGCTGAAGGTTCCGATGTAGATCACGCGGGCGTTGGAGTCGAGCCCCTGCAAGGATGCGATCGGCAGGCTTTCGTACCGAAACTCGCTGTCATAGTCATCCTCGATGATCCAGGAGCCCGAGGTCTGTGCCCAATCCACCAATTGCAGGCGTCGTGAGGCGCTCATGGTCACGCCCAGTGGAAATTGATGAGAGGGCGTAACAAATGCGGCTCGCGCCTTGCGACATTGCTTGATGCCGGCGGCAACATCCAGACCTTCCTTGTCGACCGGCACAGGCACGGGATAACAGCCGGTCAGCGCAAAGACCTCTCGTGCCAATCGGTAACCGGGTTGTTCCACCCACACACGATTCCCAGGATCGAGGAGAACCCGAGCCGAAATCTCAAGCGCCTGCTGGGAACCTCCGACGATCATGACCTGCTCAGCTTCGCAGTGCAACGATCGGGCGATTTTCAGATAGTTTGCGATCGTTTCGCGGAACGCCATGGAGCCCATCTGATCGCCGTAATGAAATGCATCCGCGTCCGAACTTCGGCAACGGCGCGCGACCAGGTTGGACCAGACGCCGAGCGGAAATTGGTCGAATGCCACCTGCCCTACACGGAATGCTCCCCAATTCTGCAGCCATGGGAAGCGAACAACACGGGGAAGGACCGAAGAGCGCCTAGCGACCGGCCGAGGCCCAGAAGGGGTTGGCGCATGGGTGCTGCCGGCGGGCTTGCTCGACGTCAGTTGGTCCGGAAGGGAACTGGCAATGACAGTTCCTGCGCCCACGCGGCTCTCGAAATAGCCTTCCGCAAGAAGCTGGGCGTACGCATTGAGAACGGGAAAGCGCGAAACACGAATTTCGGAGGCAAGCACTCGGGTCGACGGAATTCGTTGTCCTGGCCGCAGGCTACCATCGACAATCGCCGCGCGATAGGCGTCATAGATCTGCTGATGAAGAGCCTTCGGGGCCTTCCGGTTGACCTCGATCATAGGGAGAATCCCAGAAGCTACCCTCTTCATTTCCTCGGATCGTAATGGTTATGTCCAAATCCAGTCAAGTGGGTATTGCTTCCGACCATTTTCGGAACAAGTCTAGAAGCATCGATCGGTGTACCACCGGTCTCCCTCGGGGTATTTCCTACGTGCGTATTCGCCATTGTGTGGAATGTCCGAACTGTCTAACGCGGTATCTCATTGCCTTCAGTCCTTATAGCAATGGATCCTACCTGGTTCCCACGGTGTATGGCTCGTCGGAGCAATACATACTCTATTGCTGTTGCAGAGGATTGCGGGTCGTCAGCCCTTGGAGATGGGGAGAAACGAAAGCCTGTGAGGTCTCGCACGAGGCTTATGATCGTGGCTACGGAACACCCGAAGAAATCTTGCCGTTAACCAACCAGCCTCCCTGGTCATTTGACATCTCTCGATACCTCAATTCGAAACCGATGCAGAAAGGGAGACATTCGCGTTGAGTTCGGTACGGACAGTTGTTTTGCCACGTCACCGAACACCGAAGAACCCGTCCTGAGCGAGTGGTCGGCAAACCTTACCTTGGGATTACTTCACGTTTGCCCGTCAGAACGAAGCCGCTCGCGCGGCGGACGCGACGCTTATGGGAATTTGCATATGCTGGCCATGCTATCAACCCTAGCCCCTGGCCACCTTGATGCTAGCAGCTGCACCATCCCCTCGCGGTTCCGATGCCGATCTCTCGATCGCGGGATACGTTGTCGGAGGGTTCCATGACGAGTCGTTACCTTCACGCCATGCCTCGTAGGGTAGTGCTGATGGGACAGCACGTCTGATGATTTGATCCTTTCTGCAGACAATCATCTCAGCAACTTTCAGGTCACAGCGATACAGCACTAACGTCATCCGCCCACAATCGTACAGATCGCATAAGGAGCTTCGAACTCCTTTTCTTCGGACTTCGAAGACCTCCATGTCCTATCCGACTTCTAGTGTCCGGTGGCTCTACAAACTAGTGGAAAGCGCGCCGGGCGCACTTCGGGAGATTTGGATGCTTGTGATTCGCCCGTGCAGCCACGTTGGTATGAGAACGGGAGTGACGCTCACACAGGCCGAGGTTTGACTTATAGCTGGGTTGAGAATACACATAGACGACTCTCGGAAGGTGCTCGATGGCGAAGTTCTTGTTTACTATGCTGCTGGCGAACGACCTCGGTCTGCCGACGCGCATGGTTCCCATCGCGCGAGCGCTGGTAGATCGTGGCCACGACGTCGCCGTCTTCAACCCTGCACCAGCACCTTCAAAGCTGATCGCTGAGGCGGGATTGCAAAACCTCCCCATGCCCTCGCGGCCTATGCCGGCTCCGGTGATGGACTTGGCTCAAGTTGGGTCCGCATGGGATGTGGAAGAGTTTTTTGCCGCTCTGTATCTTGACGAGGAAGCCACTCGCGGCGAAACGGCGGTCTACGTGGACGTGATCCGCGATTACGATCCTGATGTTGTGGTCGACTCATTCGGGCTTCTTACTTGCCTCGCCGCGCGCGTAGTTGCCGTGCCGCTCGTAACCGTGCTTCAGGGCAATATTCATCCAGCCAGCGATGGATTTCTCTGGTGGAAGAAAGACCGCCCCGCTCGATTACCCAGTGCAGCCGCAGTGATCAATAAGGTTGCCGCGGAATACGGAAGCGCACCCGTTGAGCGTTGCGCTGATCTGCTGGCAGGCGATCTTTCCCTGATCGTCGGCACGCCAGAAACGGATCCGCTGCCGGCTACCGCAGTTGTCGCTTACATCGGACCAATTGTCTGGCAGCGCGGCAATGCCACGCTTCCCGACTGGGTCGCTGCGCTCGGCCGCGACAAATCTCTGATATGGGTCTACTCCGGCAATCCCAGGTATGCCGGAGTTCCGACTCCTTGTGACTCGATCGTGGTGATTCGCGCGGCAATCACGGCCTTGGGTGATGCGCCGGTGCAAGTAGTACTGACAACCGGCTACCAGGACGTGCCGGAGGAGTTTGGCATTCTGCCATCAAACTTTCATCACGCCCCCTACCTGCCAGGTAGAGCGATGGCTGAGCGCTGCGACCTGATGGTGCATCATGGTGGTCACAGCTCGGTCATAACAGGATTGTCTGCCGGCACGCCGGCGGTGATCATCCCTACCATAACGGAGCGCGAGAGCAACGCTCGTCGTCTTGCGGCATTGGGCGCGGGCGAGATTGTGTTGCCCGTTGACGGCGCAGACGGAGAAAAGCACATCGATGTGGCCGAATTCAGCGCTAAGGTGCACCGCGTGCTGAACGATCCCGGCTATTTCAGCTCCGCTCGCCGGGTCGCCGAATCAATGCGCAAGTTTGGCGGAGCCCAGGAGGCCGCTGAGCTTATCGAGCGGTTCGCAAGTGGTAAGGCCTGAACCGCAGCCCCTATCCTGTATCTCAAACTTCCGAAGGGTACAATCGTTTGACACTCCATGCCCCTGACTCCCGGAACTCGGTTGGGACCCTACGAAATTCTTGCGCCCCTCGGCGCAGGTGGCATGGGTGAGGTGTATCGCGCCACCGACACGAAACTCGGTCGCGACATAGCCCTCAAGGTGCTGCCCGCCGAAATGGCGCACGATCCGGAGAGACTCGCGCGCTTTCGTCGTGAGGCCAAAGCTCTCGCCCAACTTGACCATCCGAACATCGTCACCATCCACTCGGTGGAGGAATGCGACGGCGTCCACTTCCTGACGATGCAGTTGGTCGAAGGGCAGCCACTCGACCGCCTGATCCCCGCAAGTGGCCTTCCCATCGAGCAGATCGTCGAAATTGCCAGTGCGCTGGGCGACGCGCTCGCGGCCGCGCATGAGAAAGGCATCGTACATCGCGACTTGAAGCCCGCCAATGTCATGGTCTCGAACGAAGGCCGCGTCAAAGTGCTGGACTTTGGATTAGCAAAAGATGTTCGCGCAGCCAACCCCGGCGATGCCACGCTGACCTCGGCGAGCCAAACCCAAGTGGGCGTGGTAATGGGGACGCCAGCCTACATGTCTCCCGAACAGACATCGGGTCGCCCCCTCGACCATCGCACCGACATTTTTTCCCTGGGCGTCGTGCTCTACGAGATGGCGACGGGACGGCGGCCCTTCGATGGCAATTCTTCCGCCGAGTTGGTCTCCGCAATTCTGCGGGACACTGCACCGTCCGTCACCGACGTTCGCCCCGATCTGCCGAGCGATCTGGCCCGCATCATCCGGCGCTGTTTGGAGAAGGATCCGCGACACCGCGTGCAGACGGCGCGCGACGTCAGCAACGAATTTCGCGATCTGGCACGACAGACATCACAGAAGGTGGTCCCGGCAACGCCCCCGACATCGCGTGCCGTGCCCACCGCTGACTCGGGCGCGGCCTGCGCCGAGGAAGGATTCTGGGTCGCTGTGCTGCCGTTGAAGTACGCGGGTACAAGCACAGAACTCAAAGCCCTGGCCGATGGCCTGTCCGAAGAAATCGTCGCGGGACTGTCGCGTTTCTCGTACCTTCGTGTGATCACGAGCAGTTCGACGCAACGCTACGCCGATCAGTCCCCCGATTTGCGAGTGGTGGGTAAGGATCTGGGAGCCCACTACGTCATGAACGGCAGTCTTCGCCAGATTGGCGCCCGGCTCCGATTAGCGGTGCAACTCGTCGATGCCACCACAGGCGCGCAACTGTGGGCTGAAACCTATGAGCGTCCGTTTAGTGCCGAAGTGGTTTTCGAACTCCAGGACGACCTCGTTCCCCGCATCGTTTCTACGGTCGCCGACATGCACGGAGTCTTGCCGCGCAGCATGAGCGAAGCTGTGCGGCTGAAGGCTGCCGATCAAATGAGCCCATACGAAGCGCTGCTCCGCAGCTTCGGCTACAACGAGCGCTTCACCCCCGAAGACCTTGCCGAAGTGCGGACCTGCCTGGAACGAGCCGTCCAACAGGCCCCTGGGAACGCCGACTGTTGGGCCATGCTGTCGGTGATGTACGCAAACGAGTACGGGCACTGGGACAACGCGAAGCCGGATTCCCTCGACCGGTCACTGCGAGCCGCCCGGACGGCGGTCGAAGCGGCACCGTTGCATTCCTTGCCTTACTACGCCTTGGCTCAGGCTCTCTTCTTCCGGCGAGAAATTCCGGCTTTCCGGGTTGCCGCGGAACGGGCCGTTTCGCTCAATCCAATGGATGGAGCCACTGCCGCGTTCATGGGTTTGCTCATTGCGTACGCCGGAGATTGGGAGCGCGGCTGTGCTCTATCGGATAAAGGTTCGCAACTGAATCCCAATCACCCGGGATGGTACCGCTACGCCGCATGGCACGATGCGTACCGCAAGAAAGACTACCGCAAAGCTCTGGACGTGGCTCTACACCTCAACGCCCCAAAGAACTACTACACGCATGCGGTGTTGGCCATCTGCTACGCGCAACTTGACCAGATGCAGGAGGCGCGCAAGGCGCTCCGGGATATGCTCGCGCTGAAACCGAACTACGCCCAGGTCGCGCGCGAGTTACATGGGAGGTGGATCGAGCCGGATCTCGTGGAGCAGTTGATGAATGGCCTCCGCAAGGCGGGGCTTGAGATTGGAGGCACAGCGGGAAACTCTTTTGCCGCAAAGGTGTCCGATTCGGGAGCGCTTCGCGCCCAGGAAGGATTTTGGGTGGCCGTGCTGCCCTTCAAATACAGCGGCGGGAACGCTGACCTCACCGCGTTGGCGGACGGACTGTCTGAGGACGTCGTGACTGGCTTATCGCGCTTCTCTTATCTGCGGGTGATCGCACGCGGCTCGACGCTGCACTACGCAAACCAGGCAACCGATTTGCGGACTGTTGGCAAGGGACTTGGCGCGCGCTATGTCATGGAAGGCAGCCTGCGCCAGGCAGGAACCAAGTTGCGGCTTGCAGTGCAACTCGTGGACACAGTCTCGGGCGCGCATCTGTGGGCTGAGAACTACGAACGAACTTTCAGCCCGGACGCGGTTTTCGAGTTGCAGGATGACCTTGTGCCACGCATCGTCTCGACCGTCGCCGACATGCACGGTGTTCTGCCGCGCAGCATGAGCGAAGTGGTTCGGAGCAAGGCCTCGGACCAGTTGAGCCCGTATGAGGCGTTTCTGCGCAGCATTGATTTCAATTACCGCGTAACTCCCGAAGAGCATGCCGCGGCGCGGACCTGCATGGAGCGGGCCGTTCAACAGGCGCCGGGTTATGCCGATGGCTGGGCCATGCTGTCGGGGCTGTATGCGGAAGAGTACGGCATGGAATACAATGTGCTACCCGATTCTGTTGGGCGCGCACTCCAAGCCGCGCAGCGAGCGGTCGACGCCGCACCTTTAAATGCCCTTGCGCACCAAGCCCTGGCCAGGGCTCTGTTCTTCCGCAAGGATTTTCAGGCCTTCCGAACTTCGGCGGAACTGGCCATCGAACTAAACCCGATGAGCGCATCCACTCTTTGTGCCATGGGCACCTTGATAGCGTACGTGGGCGACTGGGAGCACGGCTGCGCCTTGGTGGAGCGGGCCATGCAACTCCTTCCGCGCCATCCAGGATGGTACTTGTTTCCTCTCTTCCACAAGGCGTACCGCAATGGCGACTACCACGGCGCGGTGAGCGCCGGACTCAAGTTCAATATTCCGGGTTTTTTCGCTACGCATTTGTTCATGGCGGCTGCCTACGCGCAGCTTGGGGAACGTGACGCGGCGGGCAAAGAGCTGCGGGATCTGCTAAGGGTGAGGCCGGGCATAGCCGTGTGGGCGCGCGAAGGTCTCCGGAGGTACCACGATCGGGAACTCGTCGAGCATTATATCGATGGCCTCCGCAAAGCGGGACTGGAGATTACCAGCGAGCAATCATCGGCGCCCACCAAGCCCGCATCCCAGACAGAATAATAAGACGCTTTAACCTCGAAAGCGCCCGCTCATGAATCCTCCGAGCGGATGGTCAGCCAACCTTACCTTACCGGGTTAGGTAAGGGTTGCCCGTCATCCGCTCGGAACGGACATGCCTCGGTAAACACTAACCGTCCAACCGGGACGTATCGACGGTAAGTCCGAAATCGCAAGACTCCAGGAGTATCTCCCTTCGCTATAATCACAATCCTACGGCGCAACGGAAAAACATCGCCAATAGCAGCGCTGGAGAAGCAACGTTAGCGAGAGTCAGGCCAACCGCCCCTTGGAGGATCTGGATGTCAGACATGAATGGCAAAGTAGCTCTGATTACCGGAGCGAGCAGTGGGATTGGCCGGGCGACCGGTGAGGCCTTTGTGGCGCGAGGCGCCAAGGTAGTTCTTGCGGCGCGGCGCGAACATGAGTTGGCGACGCTCACGACTGAGATAGAGGCGCAGGGAGGGAAAGCAAGCTTCGTGGTTACGGATGTCGCAATCGCCAAGGATGTCGAACGGATGGTGGCGCATGCGATTGAGACATTTGGCCGGCTCGACTACGCCGTGAACAACGCCGGCATCGAGGGGAAGTTAGCAGGCGTCACAGACCTGCCTGAGCAGGACTGGGACCGAGTTCTCGATACGAACCTGAAGGGCACCTTCCTGTGCTTGCAGTACGAGGCCCGCGCAATGCTTGCGGGTGGACATGGTGGTGCGATCGTCAACGTCGGTTCCGTAAACTCTTTTCTCGGCTTCCCCGGCGGCTCGGCGTATGTCGCTTCCAAACACGGGCAAGTTGGGCTGACGACCAGCGTTTCCGCGGAACTGGCGCCGCAGGGAATCCGGTGAACCTCGTGTGCCCAGGATTCATCGATACGCCGATGCATCACCGGGCGCGCGGCATCGTCGGCGACGACTTGTACGACAAGGTTCTGATACCACGTGTTCATACCAGGCGGGCAGGCCGCCCGGATGAGATCGCCCAAACAATCCTCTTTCTGTGTTCCGACGAGGCCAGCTACATCTCGGGCACCACGCTGACACCGGATGGCGGGTTCACTCTGACGGTCTGACTTGAATTATTTCGCAGCATCAATCTTGTTCGTTGGTCCTTGAAAGGGAGCGCTTGATGAAAACGCATGCATTGTTTGACCTAACCGGTCGGGTGGCTGTAGTGACTGGCGGTAATGGCGGAATTGGTCGTGGCATCGCGCTCGGATTGGCCGAAGCCGGGGCTGCCGTCGCGGTGTTTGGACGAAACGACGAAAAGAACCAGCGAGTGCTTTCCGAATTGAAAGCAATCGGTGTTCCATCGATTGCTGTAATGGTTGATGTGACCAATCGTGCTGGACTGGAACCCGCGCTTAACAGGGTCGAGAGCGAACTCGGTGGCATAGGCATTCTGGTAAACAATGCCGGCAACGTGTCGCTGAGCGGCGGTGTGTTGCAGGAAAAACCTGAAGATTGGGACAACGTCATTGAGACGCAACTCAACTCAGTTTTCCTTCTTTCGAAGCTGGCTGCCAGATCGATGGTCAGTAATAAAGGTGGAAAGATTATTAACATTGGCAGCATGTACTCGTTCTTTGGATCTGGGCTCGTCCCTTCTTATAGCGCCGCGAAAGGAGCGATCGTCCAACTGACCAAGTCCATGGCCATTGAACTCGCCCCGCACAACATTCAAGTCAATGCGATTGCGCCGGGGTGGATTGAAACGGACATGACGGCGCCTGTACGTGCAATGCCCATGAACGATGAAATTCTTGCGCGGACCCCCGCCGGTCGATGGGGCCAACCGGAAGAACTTGCCGGAACAGCCGTGTACTTGGCCTCGCGGGCATCGGACTTCGTTACCGGTGCTACGATCCGTGTCGATGGCGGTTATGCGATCCGATAACATTCCGAACGCGACTCTGCATGCCTCCGACGCGTTCTCCCGGTGAATGGAGCGCAAACTTCAGTTTGGCTATCCGTCCCAAGAGGTGAAGGTTGAGGCGTTCGCAAAGCTTGAGAGCTTGCCCATCAACTTCCGCGCAGTTGGCCAACCGGAACTAATCGATTGAGCCACGACGTCGAAAAGCCCACGGACAGGACAATCAGTCGGCGTGCGACACAAAGGAGGATTTGAGCATGATCAAGCACACGGTGCGCTTCACCGTCTATCTCACGATCAACGAAGGAAAGTTTGATGAGTTTGAAGGTATTGCGCAAGCAATGATTGTGGGCACTCAGAAAGAACCAGGCGCCCTCGGCTACGATTGGTATTTGAGTGGTGATCGCAGGCAGTGCCGGATTCTCGAAACCTACGCCGATGCAGATGCTGTGCTGGCTCACGTGACGGGCCCGGTGGTGCAGGAATTTGTGCCGAAAATTCTCGCGGCCTCGAGCATCAGCCGCTTCGAGGTTTATGGAGACCCCGGCCCGAAGGCAGCACAAGTGCTCGCGGGATTTGGGGCCCAGATCTTCGAACTCTGGCACGGGCTCAGCCGCTGACCCTGCATCGCCATCGATCCCTACCGCGCCGACCCGCGCTTCCAGGCCCTGCTCCGGAGAATGAACCTAGCGCAGAACGGAGCGCGCGATAGCGTCGGGTTGGTCGGCCAACCGGGAGTTGACGGATTGGTGGCTGCAGGGTCGAAAATCCTTCACG
>PLHQ01000031.1 GCA_003138975.1 Acidobacteriaceae bacterium
AGCCCGCGAAAGTTTCATCCTCTGGTCGTAATTCATTGCGGCGCGCTGACCGAGACGCTTCTGGAGAGCGAACTCTTCGGACATGAGAAAGGCGCGTTCACCGGAGCGCAGTATCGCAAGAAAGGCAAATTCGAAATCGCCGAGGGTGGGACGGTTTTCCTGGATGAGATCGGCGACATCTCCCTGAAGACACAGACCGATTTGCTGCGGGTGCTGCAGGAGCGCGAAATCACTCGCGTGGGCGGCAATCAAATTATCAAGGTAGACTTCCGGTGCATCGCCGCCACCAACAAGGATCTGGAGAAATTGATCGAGGAGGGTAAATTCCGTCCCGACCTTTTCTACCGGCTCAACGTCTTCCGCATCGAACTGCCGCCGTTGCGCGATCGCCGCGAGGACATTCCGTTGCTCGTCGACCACTTCGTCCGCAAGCTCTCTCTGGCGATGAACAAACGCATAACCCGCGTTTCACCTGCAGCCATGAACTTGTTGCAGCAGCAGCCGTGGCTGGGGAACGTTCGTGAACTGGAGAATGCGGTCGAGCGCGCCATGGTTGTGGGCCAGGAGCCGGAACTGAAAGAACAGGACTTCATTTTTAAGCCGCAAAGCGTCTCCAACGGATCGAGTAAGACATTAGACGACATGGAACGCGCTCACATTCTACGAGTAGTGGAAGAATGTGGGGGGAATCAGAGTCATGCCGCGGAGGTGCTCGACATCGATCGAGTCACGCTTTATCACAAGCTGAAGAAATATGGCTGGACTCGCGCTTCGGTGGATCGAGATAAGAAGCCCGATGAAGTCGCGCGGTGAAGGCACGCGATGAAGCTATTGCATCTGTTGCCGATCGGGAATGTGGATGACGGGTTGCTGAAGGATCTTTGTCCTTCCATCGAAGAAATTTTTCGCGTTCCCTGCAAAGTGCTTCCCGTCCGTCTTGACCCGGAGTGCGCCTTCCACGGAGAGCGGCAGCAATATCATTCCTCGGAAATTCTGCACCGCATGCAAAGTTTTCTTACCGCGGATTCGTGGCGACTGCTGGGTATCGGGGCTGTGGATATGTATATCCCGATTCTTACTTTCGTTTTTGGCGAGGCGCAGGTGGGTGGTCCGTGTGCGGTGGTCTCAGCGCACCGACTGCGCCAGGAGTTCTACGGATTACCCTCCGACCGCAAACTGTTTCGCCAGCGCCTGATCAAGGAAGCCGTGCATGAAGTGGGACACACTCTGCACTTAACTCATTGCGATGACTATCGCTGCGCGATGGCCTCGTCCCATGCCGTGGAGTGGATCGACCTGAAGGAAAGCGCGCTGTGCGCTACGTGCCAAAGCGTGGCAACACCTATAACGCAAGTCCAGCCGGCGCGAAACTTCTGAACTCGTGGACACCCTCGAGTGTATTGCACCCAAGGTTGCTGGACGCAAGAACACCGGCCGCCCGGTGTCCTGGCTGTTTAGCCTTGGATCCGGGCGGCCGGTGCTTCAGCGGTCCTCAGCGAGGCCGGTTCTCCTCGCATACGAGGTGCGCTTATGACAGGAAGAACTCTTTCGCTATCGGCAGCCAGTCCTGGTCTGGGATCTGGGCGGAGATGCTGTCTACGGCTACTCCGCCGTCCTGGGCCATCGCACCCGCCATTGCCATCGGCATGTGGCGCTGCAAGCGGCTTGCGGACTCTTCTGTCCACCAGCGGGCCATCGCGCCACCCAGCAGGTTGCGGAAGCTTGTCTTGGCGTCGGGGGCCTGGACCGTCATCAGCCAGCCTTCGCCGTAAGGATCGCGGAGCGCCAGCTTCGCATCCTTCATGACGGCTTCGTTGATGTCAGAGACGCTGCCTTCGATGGGCGAAACCATGTCGACGGTGCGACCGTCGCGATGAATGGTGCACATCTTCTGGCCCTGGCGAATCCACTGGCCGCGTTGCGGCAGCGTGATGCTCTCGAGCTCGCCGGTGAGCTTGGAGGCAAAATCATCCATGCCGACCCGCACCAAGCTGGGGCTCTCGCTCAATGCCCAAGTGTGACCAGGGTGATAGCGCAAATTCTCCGGAACTTCGAAGCCGCCGACCAGAGCTGGCTGCAAACGCGGTGCGTTTGCCTCCTGCCTGGGCGCGGCAACCTGCAATGCTGGTTGTACAACTGCGTGGCGGCTGCGGAAATGATCGATCAGTAAGAAACTTGCGAATGTGAAGAGAACCAGTAGGACTGTCATAAGTCACCTCGTCGGAGGGCCGTCTAGCGAGCCACTCAGCACTTTTGTTAAGGCAATCGCCGTGCCAAGCGCGGCCGAGTTCCGCGTGGGAGGGTTGCGGACGGCGATCTCGTGCTGAATCAGTCGGATAGACGAAGCGCAATGTTATGACGCGAGAGTGTGCGATGAAGTTGTCAACAGTGGCTTGATTGAAATTGCAACAGGCTTAAAGCTAGTGTTTGCAACGTTTCAGAGAAGAAGACGTGATCAGGCTTTGCAATCAAAGGCTTACGGGCGAGGAGCTAAAGATGAATATCACAACAGCGAAAGTTGAAGAATGCAACGGCGAAAGACTACTCCGGGGAGTATTGCTCCTGCAGTTCGGCATCCGCCGTTTCAGTAGTTGCGGTTGGCGCGTTGATGCCGTATTCCAATCCTTTTTCGAAGGCCTTGAGGTTTAGATCAAGGAAGCTGGGCGGAACGGAATCTGCCACTGCTTTGCGAACCGCGTCGGCATCCAGCAGGTGAGTGACGGCGGTGAAGAATCCGACCATCACGGAATTCAGCACCATACGCTTTCCGAGTTCTTCGGCGATGCGGGTCGCTGGGATGCTGTAGACCTGGAGTTCCTGGTTGATATCGGAGACTCGTACGAGATCCTGCTCAACAATAAGGATGCCGCCATCTTTCAACTCGGGGACGAAACGTACGTAGGCTTCCTGCGACATAACGACGAGGATGTCGGGCTTGGTGACGTAAGGGTACAACACAGGCGAATCGGAAAGGACGAGCTGCGCGCTGCAGGCTCCGCCACGGGCTTCCGGGCCGAAGTTCTGTGTCATGGTGGCGAAAGCGCCTTGGTAGATCGATGCGGCCTTGCCGAGGAGAATTGCCGAAAGGATGACTCCCTGGCCGCCGAAGCCCGCGACTCGAATTTCAGTTAGCTGCATACTGGCACCTCTTGTTCGTCTTGTTCTACGAATTTTTCGCCTAACGATTCCGTGAATTGCGCTCGCATCATGGTGCCGTAGTCGGGGCGGTCGCGGTCTACGAATTTGCCTACGATGATCTCGCCGGTCATAGTGAGGCCGACCTCGCTGGTAGGCGCGCCGTGCCGCACTTTACTCTTCTCTTTGTAGTACTTCATGGTGTCGAGACCGTCGCCCAGTTTGTTGCGGCGCTGATAGAGAGTGGGACAGGGCGAGATGACTTCGATAAAAGAGAAACCTTTTTTCTGAAACGCCTCGCCGATGGAGCGCGAGAGCTGGCGTACGTGGAAGGTGGTCCAGCGTGCGACGTACACCGCGCCAGCGGCTTCGACCAAGTGCGGTAAGTTGAACGACGGCTCGAACACGCCGTAAGGATTGGTGGAGGTGGTCGAGTGATCGGGAGTGGTGGGCGCGGTTTGGCCGCCAGTCATGGCGTAGATCAGGTTGTTGACGCAGATGACCTTCAGATCGATGTTGCGGCGGGCGGCGTGAATCAGATGATTGCCGCCAATGGCTGAGAGGTCGCCGTCACCGGAGTAGACGACAACGTTGAGCTTTGGGTTGGCCAGTTTGAGGCCGGTGGCGAACGGGATGGCGCGGCCGTGCGTGGTATGGAAAGAATCCAGTTTGACGTAGCCGGCGACGCGGCCAGTGCAGCCGATGCCTGAGACCAGCGCCAGCGATCCCAAATCGATTTTTGAGTCGATGAGCGCACGGGCAAAAGAGTTCACCGTGGTGCCGATGCCGCATCCCGGGCACCAGATGTGAGGCATACGATCGGTGCGCAAGAAAGGCTCGACTGGGTTGACGGCAGGATTACCAATATCGATCAAGCTGTCTGACATCTGCTAGCCTCCACGATCACTTTGAGGATGTCTTCGGGTCTGTGAACGCCGCCGCCCGCGTGCGACACGGCGAACGTCTTCGCCTGACCGGCAGCAGCCCGCTCCACTTCCCGCACCATCTGGCCGAGATTCAGCTCGGGAACGACGAATGCTTTGACCTTGGCTGCAAGCTCTCGGATCTTTTTTTCTGGAAATGGCCATGCGGTGATCAGACGCAACTTGCCAACGCGCAGACCCTGTTCACGAGCTACCCCGATGGCTCGTTGCGCCACTCGGGAAGTAATTCCGTAGGAGACGACCACGACGTCGGCGCCGTCGAGCTGCTCTTCCTCGAACATGGCGATGCGGTCGGCGGCGTCGCGAATCTTGTTTTGCAAGCGCCGAACCAGCTTGTCCTGAACTTGCGGCGTCATGTTGGGGTAACCGTGTTCGTCGTGCGTCAAGCCAGTCACATGAAAGTTGTAGCCTTCGCCGGCGTGCGCCATTTCCGGGACTTGGTCGCCATTGGTGTCGTAGGGCAGGTAGTCCTCAACGGACTTGCGGGTATGCTTGCGCGGCACGACTTCGATTTGGTCGGCGGGAGGGATGACGACTTTCTCGGTCATGTGGCCGACGACTTCATCCATCATGAACATCACGGGCACGCGAAATTCCTCGGCCAGGTTGAAGGCTTTGATGGTGAGATCAAAACACTCCTGCGGAGAATTCGGGCAGAGCGCGATGATCTCGTAGTCGCCATGCGAGCCCCAGCGCGCCTGCATCATGTCGGCTTGCGCGGGGAGCGTGGGCAGGCCGGTGGATGGGCCGCCGCGTTGCACATCCACGAACACACAGGGCGTTTCGGTCATAGCGGCGTAGCCGATATGCTCCATCATCAAAGAGAATCCGGGACCGGAAGTGACGGTGAATGCCTTCGCTCCTCCCCATACAGCGCCTTGCAACGTGATGGATGCGGCGAGCTCGTCTTCCATCTGGATGAAGGTTCCTCCCACCTTAGGCACGCGAGAGGCGAAACGCTCCACAACTTCAGTGGAAGGAGTGATGGGATAGCCGGCCGCGAATCGTGCGCCAGCCGCAAGGGCTCCTTCACAGCAAGCGTGGTCGCCGTCGATGAAGTGTATGCCAGTGAGAACTCCGCGAGGATCGGCTTTCATTTTTTACCTTCCTTGGCGCCAGAGTTCTTGGTAGCAAAGATTGCGAAATCGGGGCAGTACATGCCGCACAAGTCACATCCGCTGCACTTCTCGGGATGAACCACATGCGGGGGATGGTAACCCTTGGAATTGAAAGCGGAAGAAAGAGCGAGCACGTGGGAGGGACAAAACTCCACACAGAAGCCGCAGGATTTGCAGTGCTCGACGACGATGGAAACGCGTCCTTTTGCCATGAGAACTCCACGCTGAAGCTGGTAGAACACCCACGAAAACCTTAGGTAATTATGCCTTGCGGGAAGATGGTTAAATGTGACAGTAGTCACAGATGTATGTGAAGAAGCGCACGTCAGGCGCATCCGGACAGAGAGAAACGTCACAGATTTTGTCGGAAGTCTTAGGCCGTCCTGGAGTATTATTTCGTCGTGCGGAGTGGCACCGTCGATTGTGTCTTTGATCACAGTAACGGGAGAACCGATGGAGTATGAATAAGTTGAGAGGAAATTGCGCTCATCTTCTTCTGCCACTCCTGGTAGCAAGAGGGTCGGCTTTCGGTTTCAGAGCACGCTTGGGCTTCAGTGAGAGCCCTCGGTCCTAAAGGAGAAATTGCGATGTCGCTGAGGAAAGTGATTTTGATGTTTACCGCCCTAGTCGTACTTACCTGCATGGTAGCGGCGCAGGATCAAACGCCGGACCAAAACAAAACAGTCATCCAGCATGTCCCGATCACGACCACGTCGCCGGTTTCCGGCAAAGAGATGTATACGGCGTACTGTGCGGTTTGCCATGGAACGGACGGCAAAGGCGGAGGGCCCGCGGCCAGCGCGCTGAAGATGCCTCCGACCGATCTTACCCAGCTGAGCAAGAACAACGGGGGAAAGTATCCCGCTCTGAAAGTCACTTCCACCATTCGCGGCACGGGCGATCTGCCCGCGCACGGATCCAGAGATATGCCGGTGTGGGGACAGTTATTCTGGAATATGAGTCGTGGACACGAGGGTGAAGTGCAGCAACGCGTGTCGAACCTTACCCATTACATCGAGACTCTGCAAGCGAAATAGGGCGTTCGCCAGAGTTGTGTAGACAGGCCCAAGAGTTGCGGGCACGAGCGGTGGTTCGTGCCCGTTTTTTCTCTGTTGAGCGGTAATTCTCCCATTCAGCTTTCGTTGCGCAACTGGCGTTTTAGCTGCCGCTATGAGGTCTCCAGGCCTCGCGGTTGGTGGCCGCTACATGCTGGATGCTCTTAACTGCCTTCATATACTGGGCCCGCTCGAAGGCTGAAGGATTGGGGCAGCGGATCTGGCTCATGCTGCCTTTCATGAGCTGGACAGATTCGTATTCGTGTTTTTCCATCCATTCCAGCAAACCCGATTCGATTTTCCGAAGATGGTCGATGCCGTTGCGTAACAGCACGGAGCAGAGCATCGTAACGTCGGCGCCGACCATCAGCAGCTTAACCACGTCCTCGGGACCATGAACGCCACTGGTCGCCGCCAGATTAGCGCGGATGCGACCGTAGAGGATACCGATCCAGGTCAGCGGAAGCCGCAACGCTTGTGGAGTGCTGAGCAGCACGTTCGGTTGGATTTCCAGTTCCTCGAGGTTGATGTCCGGTTGGTAGAAGCGATTGAATAGGACGAGCCCGTCCGCGCCTGCGTCATTCAGCCGTTTCGCCATATTGGCCATGTTGCTGAAAAAGGGGCTGACCTTTACCGCGACAGGGATTGTCACCGCTGATTTCACCGCTTTAAGTATGTCGATGTATTCCTGCTCGATTGCGAGGGAGCTAATGTCGGGATCGGCGGCGATCGAGTAGATGTTGCATTCCAAAGCGTCCGCGCCGGCCTGCTCAATGAGCTTGGCGTACTGCGTCCAGCCGCCGACAGTGGTGCCGTTGAGGCTGGCGATAATTGGCATCGACACTACTTGCTTGGCCCGACGGATGTGATTCAGATATCCCTCAGGTCCCAGGTGGAATTCATCGGGCTGCGGGAAAAAGCTGGACGCCTCTGCAAAACTGTCGGTCCCTTCGGCCAGATGGTATTCGAGCTCGAAGCTTTCTTGCCGCAACTGCTCTTCGAACAGCGAATACAACACAACTGCGGAGGCTCCCGCATCTTCGAGACGCTTAATGCCGTCGATTTCCTGGGATAGGGGTGAGGCTGAAGCCACCAAAGGAGTACGCAGCTGCAAACCTAGATAGTTAGTCTTGAGATCGATCATGATTGCTCCTGGCAAGCGAAGAGGTTGGAAACAACATCTCCGCCGTCATTTAAAGGGTTTTCGCAAAGGCGCAGCTGGCTGCAACTTGCATGCAACGCCTGTAGTTCATTCGGCCTTGGCCGGTTCTTTGTCACCTTTCCGTTGCGCCATATATTCGTACAGGCGAAAACGGGTAATGGCATCATGCTGAGCTTCATCCCACAGGTGCTTGGCATCTTCCGGTCTGCTTTTGGTGAGCATTTTGAAGCGTGTTTCCATCTGCATGAAATCCGCGACTTTGCGGGTGGGGGTCCGGGAATCGAGAATCAGCGGATTCTCGCCTTGGGCCGTCCGTTCCGGGTTGTAGCGATAGAGCAACCACTGTCCAGAATCGACGGCCACTTTCTGATCCGACATCGCAGTCGTCATGTTGATGCCGTGAGCGATACAATGCGAATAGGCGATGATGAGACTGGGCCCGTCGTAAGCTTCAGCCTCCAGGAACGCTTTTAGCGTGTGCTCGTCTTTGGCGCCCATGGCCACACTGGCCACGTAGATGTTTCCGTAGCTCATGGCGATGAGTCCCAGATCTTTCTTGGGGCCAGGCTTGCCGCCAGCGGCAAATTTTGCCACTGCGCCGCGTGGAGTAGATTTAGACGCCTGCCCTCCGGTGTTGGAGTAGACCTCAGTATCGAGCACCAGCACGTTGACGTTGCGACCGCTGGCTAACACATGATCGAGGCCGCCGTAGCCGATGTCATAGGCCCAGCCGTCTCCGCCAACGATCCAAATACTCTTCTTGACCAGCAAGTCAGCGACGGAAAGCAGTTGCTTCGCGTCCGCGGAACTTACGCCGTGCAGTTTTTCTTTCAGCAGATCCACGCGTTGGCGCTGTTCGTAGATGTCTGCTTCGTCCTTCTGCGGAGAAGTGAGAAGTGCCGTGGCGAGTTCTTCGCCAATCGTTCCCGCGACGCGCTTGACCAATTCCTGAGCGAACTCGGCCTGCTTATCGACGGAAAGCCGGAAGCCCAAACCGAACTCGGCGTTGTCTTCGAAGAGAGAATTCGACCATGCGGGTCCGCGGCCATCTGCGTTCTTCGTCCAAGGCGTGGTGGGCAGGTTGCCGCCATAGATCGATGAACACCCGGTAGCGTTGGCAATGATGGCGCGGTCGCCAAACAGTTGCGACATCAGCTTGAGATATGGAGTTTCCCCGCAACCGGCGCAGGCGCCGGAAAACTCGAACAGAGGCTCCTGCACCTGCTGTTGGCGGATATTTCCGGCTTTAATGTTGCGCCGATCGAGCTCCGGGATATTGAGAAAGAAATCCCAGTTCTCGCGCTCCGGTACGCGCAGCGGAGGTTGCGGCACCATGTTGATGGCTTTGAGCCGCGTTTCGGCCTTGTTCTTCACTGGACAAATTTCCACGCAGATGCCGCAGCCGGTGCAGTCTTCCGGCGCGACCTGGATCGTATACTTGAGGCCCTGCCATTCCTTGTCGCGAGTCTCAGTGGACTTGAATGTCGCGGGAGCGTGTTCCAATTCTTTCGAGTCGTAAACCTTGATGCGGATGACCGAATGCGGGCAAACCATGGCGCACTTTCCGCACTGGATGCAGATCTTTGAATCCCAGGCGGGGATTTCGAGCGCCAGGTTGCGCTTCTCCCACTTCGCGGTTCCGGTGGGGAAAGTGCCATCCACGGGAAATGCGCTAACCGGTAATTCGTCGCCGCGTCCGGCATAGATCGTGCCCAGTACATCGCGCTCGAATTCCGGCGCTGAGATGGAAAATGGCGGCGGTAACTCAATTTTGCTGGTGAGTTCAGTGGGGACCTTCACTTCGAACAAGTGGGCCAGTGTTTCGTCTACGGCTTTCATGTTCTTCTGAACGATCTCTTCGCCCTTGCGACCATAAGTGTGACGAATTGATTCGCGAATCGCCTCGATCGCTTGATCCGCCGGCAAGACCGCGGAGATAGCGAAGAAGCACACCTGCAGAATCGTGTTCATGCGGCTGCCCATGCCGGTGTCCCGCGCCACCTGGTAGGCGTCAATCACGTACAGTTTCGCGCGTTTCGAAATGAGCTGCTGTTGGACGGAACGGGGAAGATGGTCCCAAACTTCATCCGCACCGAATGGACTATTCAACAGGAAAGTGCCGCCGGGAACCAAAGCGCTCAGCATGTCGTAGCGCTCGAGGAAGATCCATTGATGACACGCTACGAAGTTCGCGCTTGAAACCAGATAGCTGGAGCGAATGGGCTGCGGCCCGAAACGGAGGTGGGAAATGGTTGCAGCGCCGGACTTCTTGGAATCGTAGACAAAATATCCCTGCGCGTAATTATCCGTGTTCTCGCCGATGATTTTGATTGAGTTCTTGTTGGCGCCTACGGTGCCGTCCGCGCCCAAACCGTAAAACATTGCCCGGACAACATTGGCAGGCTCGATGGAGAAGCCGGCGTCATAGGGCAAACTGGTGTGGCTAACGTCATCATGAATGCCGATGGTGAAGTGATCTTTAGGCTGATCTGCTTTCAAATTGTCATAGACCGCCTTGACCATGGCTGGAGTGAATTCCTTGGAGGAGAGCCCATAGCGTCCACCTACGACGGCCGGGGCTACTTTTCGCGGACTGAAGCCAGCTTTGACGCCTTCGTGAAGCGAGTTTACGACATCGAGGTAAAGCGGTTCGCCAATCGCACCCGATTCCTTGGTGCGATCGAGGACGGCGATCTTGCGCACGCTGACTGGCAGAGCCGCGAGGAATGCCTGCACCGGGAAGGGGCGATACAAATGTACTTTCAGCAGTCCGAGCTTTTCGCCCTGGGCGTTAAGGGATTCGACGGTTTCGTGAGCCACCTCGGCACCCGAGCCCATGATCACGATCACGCGCTCCGCGTCCGGTGCACCAACGTAATCAACCAGATGATAGGAGCGGCCCGCCACTGCGGCGAACTTGTTCATCACGGATTGGACAATTTGCGGACAAGCATCGTAATAAGAATTTGCCCGTTCGCGCATCTGGAAGAAGACGTCGGGATTCTGTGCCGTACCACGTAGGACCGGATGATCCGGCGAGAGCGCGCGCTGCCGATGCTCGAAGACGCGGTCCATGTTGATGAGCGCGCGCATATCGTCTTCGGTGAGCATTTCGATCTTGTTCACTTCGTGCGAGGTGCGGAAGCCATCAAAGAAATGCAGGAAAGGGATGCGCGACTCGAGCGCTGCGGCATGAGCGATGAGGGCCATGTCCATCGCCTCCTGCACCGAGTTGGAACTAAGCATGGCGTAGCCGGTAGCGCGGCAGGACATGACGTCCGAATGATCCCCGAAGATCGACAGGGCGTGGGTCGCCAGCGTGCGTGCCGAAACATGGAACGCCGTGGGCGTAAGCTCTCCAGCAATCTTGTTCATGTTCGGTATCATGAGCAGCAGCCCCTGCGAGGCGGTAAACGTAGTGGCCAGCGAACCAGTTTGCAGCGCGCCATGCACCGCCCCGGCAGCGCCACCCTCACTTTGCATCTCGATCACGTGGGGCACTGTCCCCCAGATGTTCTGGATACCCTGAGACGCCCATTCGTCCGCCCATTCGCCCATGTTGGAAGAAGGAGTGATGGGATAAATGGCAATGACTTCGTTGACACGATAGGCGACGTAGGCGACCGCCTCGTTTGCATCCATGGTCTTGAACTTGCGTTTCATGAGCACTCGACCACCTTTACATGCAGATATGAATGTGTGATTTGGTTATTTCCCACTTGTCTGCATAAGCATGGACGATGGCGCAGAAGAACGCAGCAAGGCAAGTCACAGAGGAATGTGATTTCCGTCACATGGGTAGCGGAAACAGGAATTGTGAGGGACATCACACCGCCGTGTATCTTGCAGCACAGCCAAGCGGTCGATCCAGACGGACACTAGCGGCAGAGACCGGCTCCACATGACTGCGATTGTCCCAGATGCGACTCGCAGCGAGGGGGCCCGGTGTTCGACACGAAGGTTGTTCGAGACGAGGTTGTTTCAGGAGGCTCGCATGCTCTCGCCGTACGGATTGGAGATTGTGGAAAGCTGCATAACCTGCAAGCTGCGCGCTGACCGCATCTTTTGCGATCTGCCGCCCACGGCGTTGCAGAACTTTGAAAACATCAAGTTCGCTACTGCCTATCCCCAGGGAGCGGTGCTGTTTGTGGAGGGGCAGATGCCCCGCGGCATCTTTGTGCTCTGCAAAGGCGGGGTTAAGCTCTCGATTAATTCCCCGAGCGGGAGGACGATGATCGTGAAACTCGCGGAACCCGGGGAGGTATTGGGGTTGAGCGCGACTATCTCTGGCAAACCCTACGAAGTGACGGCAGAGACGATCGATCCCTGTCAGGTCAATTTCGTGAAGCGCGATGATTTTCTGAAGTTTCTGAAGGACGATGTAGAAGCCTGCTTCAAAGTGGCAGAGCAGTTGGGTGAAAAGTATCACAACGCGTGTAAGGAAGTGCGGTCGCTGGGACTGTCGCACTCCGCGGCCGAGAAATTGGCCAAGCTGCTTCTGGAATGGAGCTCCAA
This sequence comes from Acidobacteriaceae bacterium, assembly GCA_003138975.1. Classification (GTDB taxonomy): domain Bacteria; phylum Acidobacteriota; class Terriglobia; order Terriglobales; family Acidobacteriaceae; genus Sulfotelmatobacter. Next base: position 11,930 of record PLHQ01000031.1, read on the forward strand.
GAACGGCGAAGGCGCGAAAGCGGAGCCGCGGTTGAAGTTGAGACTCACCCACGAGGAAATCGCGNNCGACTCTGGTGATTCGCAACACGTTAGCGCTGCGCGAGATCGCGAATCGCAACTAGGCGCACCGCCTTGGCGCGATGCTTCGCAAGATACGCTGCGGGGACGTAACTATCACATTCTGCATAGTTTGAAGTCTCGTGACGGTAATCACAATTCGAGGTGATGATCATCACCGCCGCGAGTTCCCTTCTCTTTTATCGTTGCGCCGTGGGTGGGCGACAGCGCCCGGTTCTGGGAGGATAGAGCAAATGACTACTGCAAACGGCAAGGGGCAGCATCCAAATCAGGTAACGCAAAAGCCGCGACTGATTTTTTGGGAGTTGACGAAAGGGTGCAATCTCCGCTGCATNNACGCGACATCATCGATCAGATTGTCGAGATGTCTTCTCCTATTCTCGTGCTTAGCGGCGGCGAACCGCTCTTCCGCTCAGATATTTTTCAGTTGGCGCAATACGGCACAGATAAAGGGCTGCGAGTGGC
>PLHQ01000105.1:0-59358 GCA_003138975.1 Acidobacteriaceae bacterium
TTGCGACGGAAAGTAGCTAGCCACAAGATGCGCCGAGCGGCTGCCCACAAACTGGTGATTCTGGGGCGTCAGGTAGGCAGTCACTGAAGCTGGAGGTACGCCTATCACTATTGGGGTTTCTCCCACGTAGTTGACACACCATTGCCATTAGCTGCTTTTCGCGCAATCAATTCAAACCCTTTCGCGCGGGCGCTTTTCTCCAGGGCCTGGAGCCGAGCGCGACCCGCGACGGGATTTGGCCCTGTCATCTGAATCTGACCCAGGGCGAGAGAGGCCTCCAGCTGCAATCGAAAAAGACCCAGGTTGCGCGCTCGGGCTAGCGCTTCTTGAGCTGTAGTCTCCGCTCCGCCCAGGTTTTTCCCCGCTGCCATGACGTAAGCATGATCAAGAATCACAGGGATTCGAACGGTTACATCCTGGCTCTTTTCCGAAAGTCGGACCGCTTCGGCAATGGCTGCGCGCGCCTCGTCTACCTTTCCTTGTTGAAGAAGGGCTCTCGATAACATCGATTGCGCGAAGATTTCCTCATCAGCGTAAGCATCCGCGCGAAACGCTTCGACCGCCGCACGGCTGAGTTGTTCCGCCTCGGTTCCTTTGCCCGAATCGCAATCCAATTCCGCCAGCGCCAGGCGAGTCTCGGCGGCATCACTTTTGTTTCCAAGTTCCTCTTGCAAGGAGAGCGCCTCAACGTAAGCCTCGTGTGCTTTATCCGCTTCTGCCAGTTGTCGCAATGCCTGCCCAATTTTAACGAGCGTGGAAGCGTAAAGGACCTTTCCACCAGTCTCGCGCATAGTAGTTAATTCCTGCTGGTACATCTGGTGAGCCCCGGCAAGATCCCCCTCTTCTAACAATACGTCTCCGATCGCCCCCAGGGCCTGCGCAGCTGAAACTCGATGTCCCACCTCGTTCGACAACTCGAACGTCTTCTGAAAATGGTTCCGTGCGTCTTGCAGTTTTCCTTGTGCGCGCAAGAGGATGCCGGTGTCGCCCATCACGCTTGCCATTCCATACTTGTCACCCGCCTTCTGGTAGATCCGGAATGCCTCGTCGTAGAACCGACGCGCAGTAACGAAATCTCCTCTCTTGACGGATATCACACCGAGGTCCAGCAGTGCTCCCGCTTGCCCCTTCTGATTGCCGATGGATCGAGCCAGGGTCAGTGCTTGGCTGTACAACTTCTCGGCCGCAGCAAAATCGCCTTGATTGATGGGGACCTCGGCCATCTCGTGCAGGGTCTGCTCCAAACCGCTGCGGTCTCCCGCGGCTTCATAAATCTGTCTAGCTTCTTCGCAGGTACTCTTGGCCTTTTCGTTTTCTCCAAGATCCGCTAAAGCGCGGCACTCAGAAATTCGGGCGCGAGCCACCAGAAGTTTGGCCCCCTGTTCACCTGCCCTTTGCGCCGCCAGTTCAGCCATTTCGAGCCTTCGTTTGTGGTCGCCGAGCGACCCAGCGGCGTACGATCTGGCCAAGTCGATTCGCGGGTTTTCCTTTGTCTCCACCCCCAAAGCATCTAGAGCGGCCAAGCTCTTCAATGCATCTTTGCCTCGGCCACCAGCAGTTTCGGCGTCGGCCAGTTGCAAGCCGTAATCGAGATTGTCGGGGAAAAAGCTGAATAGCGTCTGATAGGCTTCGATTGCTTTTCCCCAATCCCTGCCCGTCTCATAGAATCGAGCCTCCACCAGCAGGTGCTTCTCACGCGAAAGATTTCCCGCTCCGTCCAAGGCTTTCTTTGCCTCCTGCTGTGCGTTGGAGTCATACCCGAGGGACGACCACGTCCTTGCGAGCTCAGAGTGCGCAAGAGGAAAGGAGGGATCGGCGGCGACAGCGTGGCTGAGGAGATCCCGTGCCGATAGCGCATCAAAGGCCCTGATCTTGGCGAGTCCTTGCGAATAGGAACGCATTGCTTCCGGATTCGACGGTAGCTCGGCTCTAACTCCATCGGATTCGATTTGGGAAAGCTTCTCCAGCCCGAACTGCTCGCGCAAGCGTGCACCAACCTGCGACACCAGGTCGATTATGGTTTTCTCAGCGCCCGTTTCCGAGACGGCAGCGACAGTTTCTCCTTTGACAGTGTCTTCGAGACGAAGGTCGAGGCGAAATTGGCCTCCCTTTTCTTTTCCCAAGTCGAGATATGAGCCGAGAATGATGAAGTCGCTTGCCAGGTTCTTGCGAACTTGTGTCAATGTGTCGGGAGGCAGACTCTCTACATCAGAAAGACCAAGGTCGATTTTCGTTCGCGCGATTGTCTCGTCCGGTACAGTGCGCAATTGCTCGCCGGCTCCCAGTTCGGCAGTCAGCATCTCCGACAGCGCGGTCGAAATCCAAGCGGTGTCTGGGCGGCTGGAGAGATTCTTAAAACCTAATATAGCGACCGAGGGTCGTAGTCGAACGTGAAGAGCGCTGAGCGGTGGCTCGGTGGCATTCTTCTGCTTCCACAACTTGCGCGCTGCCCAAACTCCCAAACCTGCTGTCACAGCGAGTATCAGTATGGCGGTAGCCAAGGACTCCGTATGCCGATGGACGAATTTCCCACTGAGGTAGAGAAGAGTAGGTTTACGGGCTTTAATGGGCAGGCCCGAAAGGTGCCGCTCGATATCCATCGAGAACTCTTCCGCGGAGGCATAACGATGCTCCGGTTCTGTGCGGATTGCCTTCATCACAATGGTGTCGAGGTCGCCTCGCAAGCTGCGCGGCAGTTCTTCGGGCCGAACGGCACGTGCTTCAGCAACCAGTTGAGGAGTGATTACGGTTTGCGTGCTGCCATCGTGAGATGCCTTTTCGTCAATTCTGCCGACTGCCACACTTGGCTTTTCCGGTTCCTCGTTGTAACGGTGCCACTCGATCTCCAAGGCGGAATCGTGACGAACCCGATACGGCCGATGCCCGGTCAACAGCTCGTAAAGCAAGACTCCGAGCGAATAGATATCCGTGGTCTTTGTAACCGGTGCTCCGTGCGACTGTTCGGGACTCGCGTATTCGGGCGTCATCGGACGCCAATCAGTTCGGGTAAGCGTCGTGTCTGGGGACCATTGCGGGTTAAGCACTTTGGCAATGCCAAAATCCAAGAGCCGGACCACGCCCTCCTTGGTAATCAGAATATTGCTGGGCTTCAGATCACGATGGATGACGAGGGCCTCATGGGCATATTGCGCTGCGAGGCAGACGGCGCGGAACAACTGCAAGCGTTCGGAGATCGAGAGTCTGTGAGTATCGCAATACTCGTCGATACGAACGCCCTCGACGTACTCCATGATCAGATAAGGCAAGCCTTCTTCGGTGCTCCCACCGTCGAGGAGTCGTACGATGCTGGGGTGGTCCAGAGCTGCCAGGGCCTGTCGCTCGTTGCGAAAACGCCGGAGGATTTCATCCCTCTGAGTCCCTGGCTTCAGCATTTTGATGGCTACACGCTTGCGATACTGATCATCCGCGCGCTCGGCCAAATAGACGACCGCCATGCCGCCACGCCCAATCTCGCGGAGGACGCGGTACGCCCCGATCCTTTTTCCCGCCATCGCAGGCGACTGCATGGAGAGCAGATCAGCGGCGGGACAACACTCAAGAAAGGTGGCGGCGCCATCGAAGCTCGACAGCAACGACTCTATTTCGGTGCGTAGGGAGTCATCGCCTGCACAGGCCTTACGCAAAAAACTACTTCGCTCCTCGGGGTCTCGCTCCAAGGCCAACGCGAACAGTTCTTTTACTTGGTCCCATTTTTCAGGCATCTTTCTGGTCGCCTTTGCGCAGTTCACGCGCAAGCCATGCCTTGGCCAGGTTCCAGTTGCGCTTCACCGTCGTGCGGGAAACTCCCAAAACTCCGGCAGCCTCCTCGATGCTTAAGCCGCCGAAAAAACGTAACTCCACCAGTTGGGCTTGCTGCGGATCGAATTCGGCCAGCCGGGTGAGAGCTTCATCCAATGCAATGACATCTGCCGCCTTTCCCTTGGAAAGGCCTGCTGCTTCTTCCAGGAAAACTCTTTTGAAGCCCTGGCCGCGCTTTTTGGCGTCATGGCCTCGGCTGTAGTCAACAAGGATACGGCGCATCAGTTGTGCAGCGACGCCCAGGAACTGCTCCCGGTTCTTCCAATGAACCTCTCTCTGATCGACCAGGCGAAGATAGGCCTCATGCACCAAGGCGGTCGTTTGTAAGGTGTGATCACTGCGCTCCCGCTGCAAGTAACGAGAGGCCAGACTGTGCAGTTCCGAGTATAACGACACGACCAAATCGGCCACTGCTCTGTCATTGTCGACATCGAGTGCCCCGAGGAGGGTGGCTGCATATGTTGGTGCATCCATAAGAACCCCGAACGCGATGACCGGAACCACCGGGGCCTGAACGGACACCGCAAGTTGCGATCACTCAAGGTTGGTAAACAAAGAACTAAAGATGTAAGCCAGGGGGAATTCCAGTCTGAGCTCGCGAGCATTCCCAACTCACCCCAAAGATCGCGATCTCTAGGGCCAAAAGTATATATCAAGTCGAATGCAAAACGAACGGGGTTTACGCCTTTGTTTTGGAGCACTTGGAGCTTGCGGGCGCCGAAAACCAGAACCGCCGACGGCCAATACCAAGAAATGTGGACCTTTTTCCGTGGTTTCTTCGCGTTATCTAGATAGAGGCCGATTCTGGATCGTGGGGACGGAAGACGGCAAGTGAATATCAAGGTTCGCGATCTCTGCAGCGGCGCTCAAGAAAAACCTGACCGGAATAAGGAGCATCTATGAAAAGGAGATTCACGATCTTAGCCGTATTTTTGTCCGCTGCCTTTGGCCTGTCGCTGTACCCGAGCGTCGGCCATACGCAAACTTCACTCCAGCCTGCGCTTACCGTCAAAGTTCCTTTCGAGTTTGTAGTCGGAAACCAAACGTTCCCAGCTGGAACCTACAAGTTCCGATCGTTGCTCAACTCCCTCCCCAGCAAAGCTACCATCGACGTACTCGAGGTGCGGAGCTCGGAGGGACGCCTGTACCAAGCCATCGTAACGGACCTGGTTAGGAGCGAGGAGCCCAGCAATCCCAAGCTGGTGTTCACCCGCAGTGACGGCCGCGCTTTCTTGTCTGAGGTTTGGGAGCCCGGTAAACAGACGGGCTGCCGGCTTCAGAACCGCCATGGCCATACTCAAACTGCGGAGAGTGAAAATGACAAGGTAATCCTGATGGCGTCAGCCGACTGGCGCTAAGGAGCATCGATGATCGAGCAGATAAATTTGAGAGAAAAGGTCGACCGGGCGCGTCTCAGTTTTGATACCCAACTGGCACAAGTACTGCTCGGTCGGCCCGACCTGAGCCATGCCCAAATCGCAAAGGAGTTTGGAATCGGTAAGAATGTGGTTCGCCGCGTGATCAAGCAATTCAACATCGGTGGTCGTAAGCGCGGCCCGAAGGCCAAGGCAGGAGAGCCGGCTTCATAACGAATCGCAGATGGCGAGTTCACGTCCTACGGCTCAGCCTCCCGGAAGTTCCGCCCGCGCCTGCTAGTGCCATCGAATGCGGTCACCGCCGGCCCGCGCGGATCGCGCAACGGCATACGTGACCGTAACCCCGAGCGCCACACAGCGAAAGCGAACAGGGAGTCGCTCTTAGCACAGAGGTTTAGCCCGGCAAGATCTCCTTCAGTGCCCACTCAATCCTATCGACTTCTTCGCGGATAACTCTGATCGATTGTTGGTTCTTCGCTGGGTGGGCCAACGGAGTGATTCCTTCCAGGGCGCCTCGTATGTGATGATTGCGAGCCCAAATGAAGTTGAGCCGCGCGCTCCTCTGTTTACGATTTCTGTAAACGCCGCCGACGAACTTGGTGGCGAGCCATGCAAATACCAAACCAAACAGCAGCTCAACCGGAATACGATCGGTTATGCCGTCAAACTCCGAAAACAAAAGTCGATATACCGCTTCACCCATCCCAAATGATGCAAACAGTATAGTGGCCCCGAACAAATATACTTTTAGCCGCTCCATTGGTTGGAAGTGTATCGAGTCGTCTCTTCCGTCACGTGCTCGCGTAAAGTTGATCGCCATGCTTCCCCCAAATGTCGCCGCTCTCCAGGTCACAATCTGCGGCGCCAGTCTCGCTGAAATGATAACTTGAAATTGCCCAGGAGGCTCGACCTTTCTCGCGCGGTATTTCTGCCGCAAGCTGCGGTACAATTACGACCATTCACTTCGCCACTGGGTTCAACCCGCGCCCCGGGATTTCTGCGAAGCATTAAGGACTAGGTCCCATGAACGTCCTGTTACTCTCTATGCCGGATTCTTTCGAGCATATGCCGCCGGCCGCCATCCGCATGCCCAATGGCGCTCTCACATCGCTTGCGGGAAACGTTGATCCGCACCACCGCGTGGCCGTCGCTGACTTGATCCTGGTGCAGCGACAGGTTCGTGAAACTGTAACCAGGCTAGTCTGTGAGCTCAATCCTGAAATCGTCGGACTCTCCATCATGACGTTTCAGCGCCGGACTGCCGGTCGCATTATCGAACTGGTGCGCGCTCTCCGACCGGGCGTGAAAATCGTCGTGGGCGGGTACGATCCCAGCCTTGCGCCCGAAGCGTACGAGGAAATGGGCGTGGATTATCTTGTGCGCAGCGAAGGGGAAGTCACCTTCCGCGAATTGTTGCGCGCAGTCGAGCAGTGCTCCGGGTTTGAGAGAATCTGTGGTCTTTCCTACCGCAACGGCGAAGGCTGGGTACACAACCCAGCCCGGCCGCCGCACCGACTGGAAGACAGAGAAATCCGTCCGCCGAAGCGCGATGCGCGCATGCTGAAGGGATACACGTTGCTGGGCCGCCAAGTGGATGTGATCGAGACCTCGCGTGGCTGCACCTACGATTGCAGTTTCTGCTCCATCATCGAGATGCGCGGCCGCAACTTCTACACCTACTCTTTCGATCGCGTGTTGGCCGACATTCGTGACGCCCGCGATCACGGCGCTCGAACCATTTTCCTGGTCGACGACAACATTACGCTGAATGTGAAGCGCTTCGAGGCTTTGTGCGAGGCCATCATTACCGCAGGGCTGCACAAACTCGACTACTTCGTGCAGGCCATGACCTCCGCCATTGCCAACCACGGCGAAACTCTCGCGCCACTGATGCGGCGGGCCGGGTTCCGCTACGTTTTTCTCGGCATCGAAAACATCTTGGAAGGCGACTTGGAATTCCTGCGGGCCTCCGCCAAGAACACAGAGCGTTCGAACGGCCATGACACAGGCAATGCCACTCTCAAGGCCATCGATTACCTGCACCGTAATCAGATGTATGTAGTCGGCGGATTAATCGTGGGCAGTCCGGGCGACACTCGCGAGTCCATCGAAGCCAACCTCGAATTCGCCCGCCGGTATGTGGACTGGCCCTACATCCAGCATCCAACGCCTTATCCGCGCACGCCCATGACGAAGGACTTCCGCGATCAGGGTTTGATCATGAATGAGCGGCTCGAGGAATATGACGGCACTACGGCCGTCGTGCGTACCGAGCACCTAGCGGCCGAAGAAGTGGAGTTTCTCCGCTGGAAAGCCGAGCGCTGGATGAAGGTTCACCACATTCCCGTGGCACTGAGGCACGATCCGGGGTTCGTCCTGTTCCAGGGATGGAAGATGCTGCTCCATACATTCCGCGGAAGCTCGATCCGCTCCGCGCTGGGACTGGAAAGCGAGAAGAAAGTGTTTGAGCGGTATCGAGCGATTCGGCGGGCCGAACGCGAGTACGTGTAAAGCCGCCCCAAGCGCAAAGTATCAGTATTCTCTCCGGAACAAACGCCCGACTCTTGGGTTTAGAATAAGTAACAGTTGTTCGCCCGCGGGTCGTAAGAGCAACCTACGGCTGCTTGGATCATAGACTTAGCCGCGGGGCGGCCTATGTGGGCTAATGCGAGGTAAGATGAGACCCAAAACGTACATGCCCGCATCGCGCACTGCCGAGTTTGCCCACCTGTTGCTTGACTCACCCCACGATTGCTCACCCGACATTGGAACCACCGCAGACGTCGGCCAGACGCTGAGACGTCTGGTTGCATTGGCGCTGGCGCTTCTGCTGCTGCCAACGGGGCAAGGAGAGCTGTTTGCGCAGCAGCCGCCGCCCGAGAGCGGACAATGTGCGCCGGACCGGCAATCAGGCTATGGACAGCCGGGCTACGCGCAGCCACAACAGCAACCGTCCTACCCGCAACAGCCGTACTCGGCCCCCGGCCAGATGGATCCGCAGCAGGGTTATGCTCAGCCGCAGCCGCTCAACGCGCAACAACTTGAGCAACTTGTGGCGCCCATCGCTCTCTATCCCGACACCCTGCTGGCGCAGGTACTGACTGCGGCCACATATCCCGCACAGGTGGCGGATGCCGACCGTTGGCGGCGGGCGCAAGGCTATGCGTCTTCTGATCAGATTGCCGGAGGAGCCGACGCGCAGCCCTGGGACCCGAGTGTGAAGGCGTTGACGGCATTTCCGCAGGTGCTGGCGCAGATGGACTACAACCTGCAGTGGGCTACCGAACTGGGCAATGCCTACTACAACCAGCCGCAGGATGTACTCGAAGCAGTGCAGGTGATGCGCCAGCGTGCGCAGGCCGCTGGAAACCTGCAAAGCACTCCCCAGGAAATGGTGAACTACGATCAGGGCAACATCGTGCTGGCGCCAGTGAATCCGCAGGTGGTGTATGTGCGGGCCTATAACCCGTGGGGTGTGTACGGGCAGCCGGTCTCGCCCTATCCAGGGTTTTCACTGCTTGGCGCGCTGGGGTCGTTCTTCGGTTCATCACCTGTAAGATTTGGCTTGGGGATCGCGATGGCGGCCTTCACCCACATGAGCTGGGGGTGGTTGGGCTGGGGTTTGAGCTGGCTGACCCAGTCAGTGCTCTTCCATCAGTCGAGCTACTATTCGCGGAGCACCACGGTGGCCGATTGGGGCTTGCCGCACGGCGGCCCACGTGCCTTTTCGCACGGCGGATGGAGTGCCGCGCGGTCGAATAGCTCTTACCGGACACCGGGCGGCTATGACCGACCGATCGGTGGATACAACGGGACACGTGCACAGGGATTTGCCCGAACGCCAGACAGAGATGCATATGCAGGCAACCGGCCGGCAGAAGGATATAACCGCGGTTACCGGACGCCTGGAGCCGGCTACGGTCGGTCGTCGGGAGAGGCGCACAACAGCATCCGGCCAGCGGTCAGTAGGCCACAGCAGTATGGGCGTTCAAGCTATGGGTCCAGTTTTTATGGCAGGTCCACGGAAAGCTACGGCACCAGAGCGGGCGTAGGCTACGGTAGTTCGATGCGCGGCTATCGCGCTCCGGGTGCAAGCTTTCAACGCAGCGATTTCGGGAAGCGGTCTTTCGGCAAGCCGGAGCACTCGGGCGGCAAACGTCTATTTGGTGGCGGACACGGGCCGAAGAATTCCGGTGGCCGGAAGAGTTTCGGCCGTGGGCACTCGGGCGGAGGCGGCCATTTTGGTGGTCACTCCAGCGGCAAACATCACCACTGAGGCCGCGCCTAACGAACTGCTGCCACCGGTTGAATTGGAGCGCCCCTGCATGGAGTTAACGGGTGGGGGTGGAGGACGCTTCGCGGATCGGTTTGCCTCTCCAGAAGCGATTCCAGTTGTCGACCGACGTGAAGGTGCGGGTGTGCATGCGGTCGATGTAAAGAGCTCCGTGCAGATGATCGATCTCGTGTTGCAGAATCCGGGCGTACCAACCGGATGCTTCCACTGAGTGTTGCTCTCCCTGTTCATCCAAATAGTCCACTTGGATGGCCCGAGCGCGGGGAACCGCCGCAGAGAACCCCGCGAGGCTGAGGCAGCCTTCGTAGAAAATGATCTTGTCATCTTCCACGAAAGTGATCTGTGGGTTGATGATCACGTGAAAGGGAACGGGCCGCCGATCCTTCTCCGCAAGTTCCTGGGGCGGCAGATCCTTCAACGTTTCCTCGCGGTCCTCGATGACAGCAACTTGCAGAGAAAGCCCGACCTGGGGTGCAGCCAACCCGACGCCAGGTGCGTCCTGCATCGTTTCTTTCATGTCGCGGATCAGCCTTTGGATCTCGTCTCCCAATATCTCCTGGCGGATCAACGGACGTGCGGTTTGCCGCAAAACGGGCTCGCCTGCCTGGACAATCTTTAGACGCATAGTCTGTTGCAGTACCTGGAAAAATATTTCTGCAGCGGTTTCCAATTCGCTGATGGCCTTGAGTATAGGGTTTTTGTCATGTGTCTTGCATAGAAATGCACCGTATATTACTATATACATAGAGATACTTGATAATGATTAAATGTTTGTTCAAAATGATTGCAACTGCAGCGCCAGAGCCGGCAAAAACGCAAGTCAATAAAGGAGATTGCCCAGGCAGTCATTCTTGGAGATGAGTTCAAACGCAGTGCGATGACCGATCCGGCGCTGGTGCGGCGAACTTCAAACCTCCAGACACAACGCTGCTTGAAGACGGTTGAGGGCAATCCCCTCGGTAATGCCGCTGAATGATACCGAGCCCGGATTAGCGAACGGTCTTTTCTGGGTTCCGAGGGAGTCAGACCGCCGTAAACCAGGAACCGCCGCGCTACTTCTTTACTATTCACCCTCACTCGTGACAATCTGCCCAGCGGATTTTTCTTGCTTCCTTACGATCTCGCCTAGCAGAAACAAATCGGTGAGCAGCGCGCGGAGATGGATGGAAGCGTTCAGATTGTCAATTAATTGGGAGCTGATTGCAGGCTGGGCCAGAACCAGTTCAATCGCGGCAAGAGAATCGCGAGCGTCGCGATCGAGTACGGCAACGAACGCCGAGTATTTGTCGGCTGGCTGGAGATCTTCTTCCTTAATTACCATCGCACAAATCTCCGCCAGCCCCGTCAAAGCCTTCACGGCGCGAGTCAGGAACTCTCGCACTTGTCCGCCTGACTTGCTTCCTTTGTCGGTGGGCAACCCTTGGGCGGCATAGGCCAGCAGGAACTCGTAGCATTCTTCCACCGCCTCACAACGATTCGCAATCTCAGCCAGCATCAGTGAGCCCTCGACGTTCTACTCTTCCGGGTGTCGATGACGACGAGGTTGTCTCGACCACCCAGCGCTCGGGATCGTGCTCTTTCAGAACAAAGTCGCGATCCATCCAGCCGAAGATCATCGATTNNGTGATCGGGAGCTTCTCGGGGCGGAGTCCCATGTAGACGTGCATCATGACCAGCGCAATCAGTCCCACGCCCGCCAGCCCGTGCAGCACGTACATCAGACCCCAGGTCATGTCACCAAATAGATATGGATTCCGAGGGAAAAAGATCGTACGGATGCGAGACATCATGAAAACGCCGGTAAGAATCACCGACAGACCGCACAAGATAATTACGCCGTGGTAAAGCTTGTTCTCCAGGGGATACTTGGCGAACTTTCGCGGCGGCGGCGCGGACATTCCGAAAAATCGGCGAACCCTTTTCCATGCATCTTGCACATCCGTTTTGTCAGGCCAGATCGACCAGAAATCCAGCCAGAAGGACGCATGAACGATGTGAAAAAGGATTGAAACCGTCAACACAGCACCGGCGATCCAATGATAGGTAACCCAGGGAAACTGAACACCCACTCTTGGAAGGAATGCGGTAAACAGCAGCGTAAGCATGGACGCTGCCATGATCCAGTGAAACAGCCGCGCGACCAGCGAATGCCGGGGAACGCGCTTGGGAATCCTCGCAACGACTTCCTGGGAAGCGTTGCTGGCAAATTCTTTTCCCTTGGCGAAATACCTTAGCCATGTAGCGTGGACGATCAGGAAGAGCAATCCCGCGATCGCCGCAACCCAGATCAAGATCCACGCAATATGGATCGGGACCCTCTGTCCCCACGGACTGATCGCCCACTCTAGGAAGTCCACGTTGCCTCCTCCACTCCACTGATCGCGCGCTTCACCAGATTTCTCATGAGCGGTATCTTGTAGGCATTGAACTGCAGCGGGATCGCTCCCTGTATTGCCAGTTTCCCTGCCATCTCACCGGTCGTTGCATTCCGCGGCTTGCCGCGAACTGCATCTTCGACCGTCTTCAACCGTAGCGGACGTGCAGCGGCGCCATTCACAGCGATCCGGATGCGCTCAATCGTGTCTCCGGATGTCACCATGGCCGCAGCCACATTCATGAGTGGGAAGTCCCAAACGTTTCGGTCTCGGATTTTTTCAAAATAGAATTGCGCGCCTGCCCAAGTGGAAGGAATACGAATGGCCATAAGCAGGTCCCCGGGCCGCAAGATGTGGAGCCGGGTAATGTCGATGTCAGGACCGATGAAGTAATCCTCCGCATCCACCACGCGCTCGCCTTTGGGCGTGCGGATGACAAACTTGGCGTCCAGCGCGATCAGGGCAGGGGCCGAATCGGAGGGATTCACTGCCACACAGCGGTCGGCGTGCAGAATCGCATGCTCGCGGTTGCGGCCCTCCGGCGTGTCGGCATAGCAGATGTTGCCGCCGGCACGGTAGCACGGCCAACCGCCGCGATAATACCAACAGCGCGTGTCCTGCGAAACATTGCCACCGATCGTTCCCTGGTTGCGGATCTGCGGCGACGCCACCAGTTCCGCGCTCTCCGCCAGCAGACCATACTTCTGCTGAATGATGGGATGATTCACCACTTCAGTGAGCGTGGTCATCGCTCCGATCTCAATACCCTCGCTACCGTTATTGCCTGTGGTGCGAACTCCTCGCAGCTCTTCGATTCCGCTAAGATCGACTACGACTTTGGGCTTCCTGATTCGATCCTTGAGCCAGTCGAAGCTATCGAGTCCTCCGGCCAGCACCCACGCATCGCTCCCGTGCTCAGCGAGAAGCTTCTGGGCATCGGCAACAGAGGTCGGCTGAAGCAGGTCGAAAGCGGGCATTACGTCTCGTATCACAGCCATGGCTAACCTCAAAAAATCTCTTCTCAATGTACGCCATCATCAAATGTGAGCCATCAAGGGATGCTGCATCGGGCGGCCGGCTTCTAGCGACGTCAGAATCGTGTCGGCGTTTACTGGTGCGCGCTGGAAAATCTCGTCTCCGAGCGCATCCGAGAGAGCATTCAAGATGGAGCCACACCCGCCCGCAACCGGGGGCTCGCCCACACCGCGAGCGCCCACCGGCGTCTCCGGGTCCGGAATATCCAGCGCCGTCCATTGCATGTCGACAGGTACATCCAGAATTGTCGGTGGTTTGCTCTGGTAGAAGCGCTTGGAAACCATCTGGCCGTAGTGCGGATCGAACACCCACTTCTGTCCGATCGCATGGCCGATGCCGAGCGTCGAACGGCCAAGCATTTGGCCGCCTAGTGCGCGCGGATGAATCACCGTGCCGACATCGCCGGAGGCGAGGAAATCCACGATGTAGTACTTGCCGGTCTCGATGTCGACTTCAACCTCGGCGAAACTGGCGACGTAGGAAAATGTCGAGCCGTCGCGGGGATAGGTGTCCTTGGCTGCCGCGACCAAGCCCTGTCCCGCCAACGCCGCCACCGACGCCTTGGTCAATTTGTGGACGTCGGCGGGTGCCTCGTGGCCATCGTAGACGCCGCCCAGCTGAATCGCGTATTTTGCGGCCTGCGCCAAAGTCATGCCGGCGCCGCCTCCTTTGCGGAAAACACGCTCGTTGGCGACCTCGTATTGCTCTGGCTTGCCGCCCAGCTTCTTGGCCGCGATTTCCTGGAGTTTCTTCTTGGCGTCCATCGCCGTCGCATAGGCCGCTCGCGTCATCGCGTGAGTTGTCTGGCTGCCGCCGGAAACACACGTGAAAGGAAGACTCTTTGTGGTGTTTCCCCACACCACGTCGCATTTTTCCCACGGCACGCCGAGAACTTCTGCACCCGCGCGGTGAACGTCCATCACCGACTCGGTTCCCAAGTTCCCTATTCCAGACTGGAAGGCGATCCGGCCATCCGGCTTGATGACGAGAAGTCCGTCGAACCCGATCGTGCCGCCTACGTAACAGCTCAGCGATACGCCCACGCCGCGAACTTTCGAGCCCATTCTTTTCGGACTGCGTGCAATCCGCTCGCTCCATCTGAACTGCTCCGCGCCGCGGTCGAGTGCCTCTTTGAGGAATGCACTGGTGGCATACTGCTGTTTCCCCTGCAGGAGTGGTCCGAACGGTGCCTTGCCCTCCGGGCAGTTGATGCGGCGAATCGCCACTTGGTCAACTCCCAGCTTGCGCGCAGCTTTCGCGATGATGGGCTCGATGATGACGATGCCCTGCAGCCCGCCCGGGGAACTCTGCGCACTGCGCGGCGGCGTGTTCGTCAGGACTGTCACTCCGCGCCAGCGCATGGCTTGCGGCTGATACAACAGAGAGACGATGCGGCCCGAGGAGGGAGCATCTCCCACGGCGTCGTATGGGCCGTTGTCGCAAATAACGAACATGTCGAGGGCCGTGATCCGTCCCTCTTTGGAGAAGCCGACTTTCATCCGCCCTTGAAAACCGGGGCGCGCGCGTCCGATGAAGGTTTCCTCCTCACGGCTGATCCGCATCATCACCGGAGTGTTCGTTTTCTTGGCGAGAAGCGCAGCGATGATCATCGACACGCCGCCGGTGATCTTGCTGCCGAACCCGCCTCCAGTGTATTCGCTGATGAAGACAACGTTGTCTGGACTAATGTTCAACCAGCGTGCGATCGCGGGCAATGTTTGCGCGGTGCTTTGCGTGCCCGTATGAATGTAAACCTTGCCGTTCTGCCAGTAAGCCATCGCACTGCGGGTTTCAAGAGTTTGATGGCTGGTGTCGGGCGTTACGAACGTCTCGTCAAGAACCAGTGCAGCATTCTTGAAGCCGGAATCGAGATCACCGTACGACCATTCGTCGGGCGTCTTGCCCATCGGCAGACGGCCTTTCGCTAGCTCGGAGAAGTCGGCTTTCGTCCACTTGAGTTCAGTGACCACCGGCGCTCCCGGACCTTGTGAACCCGGCGCCGTAGGTCGAGTCCAAACATTGCCATCCGTTCTCGGATTAGGACCACCCGGTCGTAGTGTGTCGAGCGGATCGGTCACGAACGGAAGAGGTTCAAAATCGATTTCCATTTTCTCGATAGCTTCCGCGGCGGTTAATTCGTCGACTGCGGCCACTGCAAGAATCGGTTCTCCCTGATAAACCGGCTCGTTGGTGAGGCCTCGCTCGCCCCACTTGCTAGCTTTGATAACTGTCCCATTGTCCGTGAGGGTGTCGGCCGGAGCAGGAAGATCGTTCGCAGTGAGAATGGCTTTAACGCCGGGCATTGCGAGGGCTTCGTCCGCGTGGATGCGCTTTACCCGCGCATGCGGCATCGGACTGAGCAGCAGTTTGCAGAACAACATACCGTCGGCGCGAAAGTCCTCCGCATATTTTGCCTGGCCCGTAACCTTCGCGTAGAGATCTGGCGTCGTATAGTTCTTGCCGATCAGCTTGTAGCCGGCCCCGTACGGGCGCTCAGCAGTCTTAGCGGTCTCAACAACCTTTTTATTATCCAAGCTTGGACCTCCGCGAATTCTCGGCGCCGCGCATCAGCGCGGTCAAAATCTTGTCGTAATCCTGGCAGCGGCACAGGCATCCCGAGATGCCATTGGCCAACTCCCGGCGGGTGGGATTGGGATTAGTTTTGAGGTATCCAACAGCCGTCATGATGAAGCCGGACATACAGAACGCGCACTGAAAGCCCTGCTCGTCTATGACGCCCTGCTGAACTGGATGCAAGGTCCCATCGGCGCTCGCCAAGCCTTCGATGGTCATAACTTTCCGGCCACGCACAGTGTGAGCGAGCACCGAACACGAATAGTGCGGAATGTCGTCGATAAGGACGGTGCAGGATCCGCATTCAGCGCGGTCGCATCCCAGCTTCGTGCCGGTGAGGCCGAGCTTATAACGCAGCGTTGACGCCAATGTCTCTTGCTTCATGACGTCGACACGCCTCTGCTGACCGTTGACGTTGAGTGTGATCAGGCGCTCGCCCACGCCACCAGTCAACTGCTGGCCGTGCAGGAGAGTGGAGGCGCGAAACAAATAGCCCGCGGAGGAAACGGCTACGCCGCTAGTGATGACCCCTTTAATGAAGTTGCGCCTTGAGACCGCCTTTGGCGCGTCGTTGCTTGTCTTCTCAGTCATACTGGATCACCTCCTGTCTCATGCGGCCACTGTTCGAGTCGCGCGGGAAGAAATGCATGTGAGATGCCACACTTAAGCAGTTGAGTTGCTAGAAATAATACTCGGATTCGAAAGTTTCCGATCTTTAGGTACGGTGAGAGTTTTTCCTACTCCTTCCTTTCGCACTGATTAGGCTTTCACATTTTGGCGCGACACCAATGTGTCTTTCAATGGGCTGAGGTCTCTGGCCAAACCCTAATCGGAATGCCGGTCATAATCTTACATCCTTGTGGAGTCTTGATTCACAACAGCACCATCACGAAATGGTCTCGGTGCAGGGTCCTGGACCTCACTGTGGTTTGAACTGGGCGCAGAGCACATGGGTTCCGCAACCATGGGAATACTCACTCGTCGGCTGCGGAGCGGCCAATTTACGCCGCCGCTGGGTTGTTCGGACGCGAGACACCCAACCTCCGCATCTTGCTGATAAGAGTGGTACGCTTGAGCCCCAGTCTTTCGGCGGCGCCTCTCGGTCCCCCAAGCACCCAATTGGTTTCTCTGAGCGTCTTCAGAATGTGGTCGCACTCTGCCTGCTCCAGCGTCATTGGTTCGGCTCCGATGGGTTCCTCAGACCAGTTGAGGCTCTCCAATGGCGCGCGCAGGGTCGTCCCCCAAGAGAGGATCACTGCTCGCTTACGGTCCTCGATATCGATATTGGCAATCTCCACAGTGCTGAGTTCCCGAAAAAAATCCTTCGTAACAGGCAGGCAAAGCAGAACCGCTCCAAGCCTTCGATCTGTGCCCTGTAAGCTGAACCCTTTCGGACGAAGTGACCGCGGTTAATATCCTGGGAAGGAGGATGGCCAATACAGTGTTACTGATTCAAGCCCCGGGTGGTGGATGGGACCGCTCCAGTTTGCCTCCGCGTCCGGAATGCTGCGGCAAGCTTATAAGCAGTAACACCAAATGATCGGCATCAGGAGCTCGGTCTTTTCCTGATTCATGCAGACGATGACCCAGCGGCCTTGGATCGAAAGGCGACGACGGCCTCAGAGCGATTGGTTGCTAGCAGCTTCAGAATCGTGTCGCGGTCGACAGGTTTGGAGAACAGGTATCCTTGGGCACGCTCACAACCGAGCTTCCTCAGCAGATCAAATTGGGCCTGCGTTTCCACCCCTTCAGCAACCACCTTTAGCCCGAGACTGTGTGCGAGGTTGATGATAACCCGAACGATTTCGTGAGTCTCGTGATCGCTGTCCATTCGGGAGACAAAGATGCGGTCGATCTTCAGAGTGTCAACGCGGAAGCTTTGCAAGCGACTCAGCGACGAGTAGCCGGTGCCGAAGTCGTCAATGTCCAAGCCAACGCCGAGTGCCTTCAATTCCGAGAGCATGCCGGCAGACTTTTCGGCGTCGGCCATGGCGATAGTTTCCGTGATCTCCAGGTCCACAAAGCGAGGATCCATGCCACTCTCCTGGAGAAGTTGGCCAATTTGAGCAGCCAGATCAGCCTGGGCGAATTGTTTGGGGCTGATGTTGACGCTGAGGGAGAGAGGTGGGTTGGAGGGGAACAGCTGCTGCCAGGAAAGCAGCTGCTGGCAGGCCTCGTGCATCAATTGGCGGTTAATGGATAGGATGATGCCGGTCTCGTCGGCGACCGGGATGAAATCGTTCGGCATCACCAAGCCTTTGGGACTTTGCCAGCGAGTCAGAGCCTCGAATCCCACAATCTGTCCGTCTCGCAACGACACGATCGGCTGGTAATAGACGAGCAACTCGCCTTGCTCGACAGCGCGGCGCAGGTCAGTCTCAAGCTGCAAACGCTTGAGAGCGCCGGCGTGCATGGCGTTATCGAATACTTCGCAGTGCGCTTTGCCCGTTTGTTTGGCTCGATACATTGCGATCTCGGCGTCGCGCAGCAGGTCCTGGGCGTCTGAGTTGGTGCTGCTGTTAAATGCGATACCGATGCTTGCCGTGATAACGATCTCGTGACCATCCAAGTCGAAGGGAAGAGCCAGTCTCTCCTGAATGCGTTCGGCCACGCGAATGGCGTCGCTAGGTTCGCGCAGTTCTTCCGCCAACACCACGAATTCGTCTCCGCCTGGCCGGGCTAATGTGTCGTCACCGAAAATGGGTTCTTTGTTCTCCCCCGATCGCGGGCGCGAAATTGTGTCAACACGCCGAAGGCTAGCGGTGAGGCGCCGGCCGATCTGAATGAGCAGATCATCTCCGGCAGCGTGGCCCAGGCTGTCATTGAAAACCTTGAATCCATCGATGTCGATGAACAGCACCGCGAATCTGAAATCCGCGTGGCGGCTCGAAGTGACCAGAGCTCTTCCGAGGCGGTCGAGAAGAAGCGTGCGATTGGCAAGATTCGTCAAACCGTCGTGGAATGCGTTGTGCGCCAGCATCTCCTCGGCTCGCTTGCGCTCCGTGATGTCACGGTTCACGACTACCAGTCCTTCGATTTCGCCTTTTGCTCCGCAAATGACGCTGGCGGTGGACTCAAGAACCAGCCACGAGCCGTTTTTGTGGCGGATGCGGTATTCCAGACGCTCGCCGCGACCCGTGATGCGGGCTTTCTCAGCGGCTCCGTGCACGCGAGCGCGGTCCTCTGGGTGGATCTGTTCCAGGGGTGACTCGGCCAGGTCGTCCTGGCTATACCCGAGGATCTTCTGGTACGCCGGGCTGTTATAGATGCGATTCCCTTTCTTGTTGACAACCGCAATCATGTCCGCGGCGTTTTCGCTGATGAGCTGAAAGAGTCGGTCGCGCTCTGCCAATTGGCGGCGCGTCCGCTGGAGTTGCAGGTTTTGATAGACCGTATAGATGTCGAACAGCAATACGAGGGCAGCCAGGCCACGAACCCACTCTCTTAGGTTCAAGGCATAAATTCTGTCGTTGCTTAGATGAAATCCGGGGAAAGTCAACGACAGGATGCCGAAGGTTAAGACCAGGGTGACGGTTACGGCAAATCCCCACAGCCACCACTCCCGACTCTCAACTTGGCTCAGGCGGGGTAAGACGGTCTCGGTGCTACTCGCGGGTTGACGTTCATCATGCACGTGTTCGTGGCCTGTTCAGTCCGTGGAAAGAGAATTGTCAACAAGGAAAATGAAGGGAAGGCCGAGTCCGTCTTTTCTCATATCTCAACCGCTGGTTCCTTTAATCGAGTACTCGCGATAATGTGAGTCAATCAGCAGGTCGACCGGCGGAATGCGAAGAAACTCACAGCCACCGCATCGTACTGTCGCGTCCGCCGCCACGCACCCGAATATATTTGCCAGTACCGGCCCCCCAACGACAGGGAGGAAGTACCGAACGAGCGAGCGCTGCCCCTGAAGTCTTAAGCATTTTCATTGCCAACGATCTTTGTGCCAACTGTGCTGAAAAACAACTCGGACCGGCGAATTCAGGCAACTGAGTGTCCAGAGTCTGGAATCCGGTCCAGATTCCGAGCGCCAGGATCTATTCATCGTCTCTGGGTGATTGCAGGGCGAGACGGATTTGGAGGATGGAGGAAAGGAGAGAAGGGTGTCAGGCGACTGGGCGGAACGGCCATCTGGAAGCCGCCACGACGGAAACATCACAACCGTTGGATTTCGCCTCTAAGAATCGGCAACTGGCCTGGCGTTACGCACTTTCGCCCTGTTTCTCAAGCTTCATCCTTGAGAGCAGTTGGTAGATTGTTGCGCGGCCGACTCCGAGAATCTCTGCCGCTCGGGCCTTGTTGCCTCCTACCCGCTCCAGCACACGCATGACATGACGTCTTGAAATCTCTTCGAGAGAAAAAAGAGCCTCATCTGTAGGCGATTGGTCGCTGGCCTGAGCTTGGATTCTATCGGGCAGCTCGTGAATATCAAGAAACTTACCATCCGCCATCATACAGGCGTTCCCGATGACACTCTCAAGCTCCCGAATGTTTCCCGGCCACGGATAGGTGGCCATTCGGCTCTGTGCTCTCCTGGTCAGGCCGGCAATCGGCTTCTCATATTCCTTTGCGAACTTCTCGACAAAGTATCTCTCGAGAAGTGGCAGGTCCTCGCGTCGATTTGTGAGCGCAGGTAAGCCGATCTCGACCACCGCCAGCCGGTAATAAAGGTCCTCACGAAACTTGCCTTCCCGCACCATCGTGCGCAGGTCGCGATTTGTGGCTGCGATGATCCGCAAATCTACTTCACGCGAGACAGTCGAGCCTACTCTTCGAACTTTATGGTCTTGTAACACCCGGAGCAATTTTGCCTGAGCACCCGGCGAAAGCTCCCCAATCTCATCGAGGAAGATAACGCCACAGTCTGCGCTCTCAAATAAGCCAGCCTTGTCCTGACTGGCACCAGTGAAAGCACCCTTCACATACCCAAATAATTCGCTCTCCACGAGACTCTCGACCAAGGCGGAACAGTTACAAACCACAAACCGGTCGGCCAAGGCTGGGCTGAGAGTGTGCAGTGCCCTCGCGACCAGTTCTTTGCCCGTTCCGGTCGCCCCCGTGATGAGCGCAGTTCTGAAGTGCGGAGCAACCCGGCGGATCTTCGCAAATACCTCAAGCATGAGCGGGCTGCGGCTGACGATCCCCTCGAATTGACAGGCTCGGACCAATTCATGGTCGAGCCCCAGCGTCTTCTGGCGTATCTCTGCTTCTGCCAGGAAGCCCGCAATTCGATGGCGAAGTTTCTGAAAATCAATAGGCCTTGGCAGATAGTCACAAGCGCCTTTTTGAACGGCCTCAACCGCAGAATCCTCCGAGTAATGATCCGAAACCAGGATCACGTTTACCGACGGATCGATGCGGACCATGCGTTCCAACAAATCCATCTCCGTGGCTTCCGGCGCGTTCAGATCAACCAGGACGCCTCTCGGTCGCACCCGCAAGAAGAGTTCGAAGCCGGCCTCGGGATCACTCGCGGTCAGTACCTCCAGTCCTTGCTGGGAAAGTGCGTCGGAAATCAACGCCCGGTTCTGCGGGTCGTCGTCGATCGCTAACAACTTGAACGAGCTAAGCTTGCTCATCTGACCCTGCCGAGCCAAGGGCTTCCTCCTTATCCGACATCGACTTACCACCTGTGTTTGGCGCACCTTAGTACTATTAGATGCGCACGAGCGCAAGAAGTCGAGTTTTCTGCGGTCGTCACAATCCACCAAAGGTTCCGAACCTATGGTTCAAGAGTTGGAGCGCGCGATTTGTTTTCGCTAGATGCTCTGACGATGACATTTCCGCTACTTAGCTGCCATTTCGGTCGCCGAACATAACGCGGGCTCAGGCGGAGCTGTTGCCCGACACGATTCTCGCAATCAACTGCTAATACTGGACTTCAGGGGACGCTTACCAAAGTGTAAAGCCAGAAAATGGCAAAGTATAAGTCAGCAGCGAGGCGGGATCGCGCAGGCGGCCATTTTGTTACGAAAACCGAACAGACCAAGAAAAAAGGCAGCCAGTGGCCCCCGGTGTTTTCGGGCAAGAACGGATTGCCCAAGGGCGTTGCTCGCACCTATAAGTGTCTATCCAGCAAACACTATTCCAGAACCCGTACCGCACGGCAGCATCGCAAGGGCATATCCAAACTAGACAAGTGAATGGCCTGCAGAATCTTAGGCACGTTCATCTGATTTGGTCGTCAACGTGCCAGTGCCTTTGGGAGATCTTATGAAAGAGCATGTTCAACTCGACGGCCTTCTCTTCACCAATGACACGCAAGTTTTGTCTGTAATGAATCAGATTCTGGAGAGCTTTGCAATCGATACTGAGGTTTGCGGCGAATTGGACTCTGCTTTGGACGCAGTCACTCACCGCAGGCTAGACGCTGTCATTGTGGATTGGGACGGCGGGTTCGATCCCACCCGCATCGTGAGAGCCACGCGCAAGTCATCCCCGAATAGCAATTCGACTATCGTCGCCATGGTCAATGGGCATTCAGAAACGCACGCCCTTCTGGTTGGCGCAAACTTCATGATTCACAAGCCCACGGACATCGATCATGCCCGGCGGTGTATGCGGGCCGCGTACGGAACCATGCTGCAAAATCGAAGACGGGCCGCTCGCGTTCCTGTCGACATAGCGGTGGTAGCGAGAGTCGCCGAAGTTGGAGAAATCCACGCCAGAATCAGCGACCTCAGCGTGGGCGGGCTGGCTCTTTACTGCAGCCAGCCGCTGCAAATCAATCGGGAGGTGTTGACGCAATTCTCGCTTCCGGGCACCACCGGCGTGATTCATGCAACCGGGAAGGTTGTAAACGCTAATGCCACAGGGCGGGCCGGGGTGCGTTTTTCGTTTGTTCCAGAGGACGATCGTAATTTGCTGGAGAATTGGTTGGCAGTTGAGTTGGCTAAATTGGAGAAAGCTGAGATGCCCACTGGTGACGGCGAAAACGAAGGAAAGTGAAGAAGAGAAAGCGTCTGCGCCTCCCGCGGTTCAGCCATTCTCAAGAAATTTAGACCTCCGAACTCCAGGGAAGACGTGATCTTCAGCGTGGCATTTGGAAACGTGCCGTGATCAGTCTCATCGTGTTCAAGTCCATCGCATGCTTGCTGGTCGAAATTGCACGAGCACACCAATGATGCTTTACGAAACGCCGCGTGGTGTCCAAGAGCAAGACGATATTCCGAGAAAGATACGAACACTGACAGCGCACATCAAACACGCACTTACCTAAATCTCGCACGTAAGTCACGAGCGGGCTTCATCTTGCGACGTTTCTAAGTGCAAACAGAGTTTGGCGCTGATCGTGCAACACCTGCACGTGCCGAAGTTTCCCAAATATACGCTCTCCCCGGCTTGACGTTGCCACGCGAAACATGAGCTCTTCGGCCATTAGAAGTCGCGATCGGGAAACTACACATATCTTGGTCTTGGCTAGGAGAGCCATTTGAATTTGAGGTAACAGCAATGCGACCCAGAATTCTCGCGCGGATAGTTTTTTCTCTAGCTGCAGTAGTGTCTTCGGCGCAGCAGTACTCAGCGCCGATGGCTCCACAGAGCGCCATGACGCTGCCACAGGCCTATTCGAACTATGCCGCGCGACCACTGACCTTTGAGGCGAATCAGGGTCAGACGGGTTCTCCGGTGAAGTTTCTGTCCCGGGGCAAGGGATACTCTGCGTTTCTCACTGCGGGTGGAATGGTGCTCTCTCTCCGTCCGGCCAAAGCTGCGGCACGACCGACGGCCAGCCTCGCTGCGAACAACAAATCCCAGAAGTCTGTAAACACCACACTGCAATTCAAGCTGGTGGGAGCAGCGCAGAATCCGGCCGTCGTGGGAGAGGATCCCCAGCCCGGCAAAGTAAATTACTTCATCGGGAGAGATCCTGCCAAGTGGCACACCAATGTGCCGACCTACGCCCGAGTCCGGTACAAAAATGTGTACCCGGGCATTGATCTGGTCTATTACGGAAGCCATCAGCAATTGGAGTACGACTTTGCAATCTCGCCGGGCGCAGATCCAGGCCGGATTCAATTCGAAGTCACGGGAGCCAGTCAGACGGAACTGGATGTGGAAGGGAATTTGGTGTTGCAGACCAGCAGTGGAGAACTCCACTTCCAGAGCCCAGTGGTCTATCAGGAATTCAACGGAGCGCGCGTGCCGGTGTCGGGTGCCTATGTGATGAAAGACTCGACGCACATCGCGTTCCAGGTTGCTCAGTATGATCTCAGTAAGCCGCTCGTCATCGACCCTGTGCTGGTGTACTCCACCTATTTGGGTGGAAGCGGCGATGATCAACCTTCAGGCATTGCCGTAGACAGTGCCGGCAGCGTTTACCTTGCCGGCTACACAGATTCAACTGACTTTCCTTTGGCCACGCTAAAATCGCTTCCAGCTGGGTCTACGCATGTTTTTGTCGCCAAATTCGACCCCACCGGGTCAAACCTCGTATATGCAGACTACATCGGTGGCGACAGCCAGGATTATGGCTACGCACTCGTGCTGGACAGCGCCAACGACGTATACGTCACGGGCAGCACGGCCTCGAGTAATTTTCCGGTGGTCAATTATCCCTATCAGGGCACCTATCCGGGATCGTTCAATGGTTTTCTGAGCAAGGTTTCCGCCGACGGCTCTTCGCTGTTGTACTCAACCTATCTTGGGGGAAATGGTTCGGACCAGCCCGCCAGCATCGCGATCGACAGTGTAGGAAGCGTCTTGGTTGCTGGAAACACTTCATCCACGAACTTTCCCGTGGCCAATGCCTATCAGGCTACGGCAAGTGCTAACCAAGGTGGCGTGTTCGGCAACTACGGCTTTCTAACCAAGTTCAGCCCCGACGGATCATACCTGGTCTACTCTACCTATTTCGCGGGTAACTCAAATGTGCCTTACGCCTGCGGCGGCACTCCTAGCGACCCTCTGTGTATCTGGCCTACCCCTTATAGCGCGATCAAAGGAATCGCGCTGGATGGCAGCGGCAATGCCTATGCTGCCGGTACTACGAACACCTACAATTTTCCTACTACGCCAGCCGCATATCTCACGACGGACTCGACACAACTGAACGACACGGTCGGATTTGTGAGCAAGTTCAGCAGCTCGGGAACCCTGGATTACTCCACATACTTTTATGAATCCAGCGGCACTCTGACCAACGTCAATGCCATTGCCGTGGATGGTTCGGGCTCCGCGTATGTCACTGGGACGGCTTTCAGTGACGGCACGTTTCCCATTACGTCCACCACCATCTGCGATCCTGGCGTTTCCGGATCTGCCTGTAGCTATGCTTTTGTCACCAAGTTCGATTCCACAGCTTCGACCTTGCTGTATTCGACGTTCCTGGGCCCGAACAACAACGCCAACCCACAGGCGATTGCACTCGACGCCAATAATGATGCCTACGTACTGGCGTCTACCTCGAGCAATACGTTCGGGATCGTCAATGGCATAGAAGGTTATTCAAACGGAGACGACCTGCTGCTGGTGGAGATTGATCCCGCGACCAGTACAGAGCTGTTTGCCACGTACCTGGGCGCGAGCGCAGATGAATTCCCCGCTGGAATCGCTCTCGACTCCAGCGGCAACCTCTACATTGCCGGGTCCACCGATTCAAGCGACCTCCCAGTGACGCAAGGAGCTTTCCAAACTATGCTGGGAGGCGGCACTGATGCCTTTGTGATGAAGATCGGACCGAACTCGGCACCATCCGTATCCCTCAGTCCAAATTCTCTACAGTACCCCTCGCTGGCGGTAGGCTCGACCAGCCCAGCGCAGACCGTTCTGCTGCGCAACATGGGCAGCTCGCCGCTGGCAATTTCATCGATCACGGCGACCGGAGATTTTGCGGAGTTGGATAATTGCGGAACCAGCGTATCGGCTGCCGGCAGTTGTACTTTGTCTGTGACCTTTACGCCCACCACCGCGGGGACCCGCTTAGGGTCAATCCTGATGCAGGATAATGCAGCGGGATCACCCCATGTCATCAATCTGAGCGGCATCGGCTCCGGTCCGGTTGCGACACTGAACCCCGGCAGCCTGACTTTTTCCGCTCAACCGGTGGGCACCTCCAGTGCGGCGCAGGCTGTGATCCTCGCCAACAGCGGGAATGCTGCGTTGAGCATCAGCAACATTCAGATCACCGGCGACTACTCGCAGACCAACAATTGTCCAGCCACCTTGGCCGCCAGCTCCAGTTGCACAATTAACGTCACATTCTCGCCTACCGCTTCCGGTACTCGCAACGGTAGTCTCACCGTCAGTGACAACGCTCAGGGCAGCCCTCAAGTTGTGAATCTTGCTGGCGTCGGCACTGATTTCAGCCTGGCTAGTTCTCCAGGCAGCGCCACCATCCAACCTGGCTCGGGGGCAAACTACACCCTGACCGTCTCCCACGTTGGCGGATCCTTTGCCAATGCGGTCAAACTGACCTGCAGCGGGCTACCGGCACAAACTTCCTGCAGCTTATCGCCCAATGCCGTGACTCCGGGCGCCAGCACCGCCTCCTCCAGGTTGACTATTACCTCGACCGGAACCGCAGCGCAGGCGTCTCCGAGTGGTTCGCGAAGCGCCCCGATTTATGCGGTCTGGATTCAGATTCAAACAATTGGTTTATTTGGATTAGTGCTGGTCGCGTCGAAGGGCCCATCTAGGAAAACGCGCGGGCTTGTTGTTGCGGCACTCTTGACTATGGCTTTAATCTTCATGACCGCATGCGCCGGAGGAACGGGTATCGCGCCGACGCCTCAGACCGGAACTACGCCTGGAACCTACACCATCACAGTCACAGGCACTTCGGGCAATCTGCAACACTCGCTGCCTGTGACTCTTATCGTTCAGTAAGAATCTGGGAAGAAGTGATCCCGCTAGTTGCACTCGATCATGTTCTGAGTTACCCCTTCCAAGCTCACTAGAGAGTTCGCGACTAAAGGAAAACTCCAGAACCGGCTGTGATGCTTACGCATATAGTAAGCCGCGAAGATGGACCCTGCACTCTTTGCTGACGCCACAGCGTACGCGCGCCCAACCGTCGGATGAGTTCCATAGAGGTACGCGGACTGAACCTCGACATTACAGACGCCTTTCTTACCAGCCAACCAATTCTGTCGGGCAAACAATGTGGTGTAGGAATCGGCAAAGGTGCTGGCCGATGAGACAAAAGACAAACTAACGAATTTCTTATCGATGGGATGAACTTCTGCACTCCGGGGCGCCGAAGCCAGTACCGTGGGCGTGATCATCGGGGCGCTCGTTCG
Organism: Acidobacteriaceae bacterium; assembly: GCA_003138975.1. Lineage (GTDB taxonomy): Bacteria > Acidobacteriota > Terriglobia > Terriglobales > Acidobacteriaceae > Sulfotelmatobacter. The sequence continues at coordinate 26,714 of PLHQ01000105.1, forward strand.
CATGATGCTACTGGGAGCTTCGGGAAGTTCGGCCGCCACTGAGGTCGTAGCCAACGCCATCAAGACAAATGCGGTGAGGACGATCGACTTTAGGAGTGTTCCTCCAGTGACCGTCACCGGTGCGACTCGAGTGCGAGCGGTTAGGCTTTCGTAGGTACGGGAGTTCATGACCTGAAGATTACGCCCGGACCCAGCAGCGCACAATCGTAACATCGTAATGAGAAGTAATAGACGCTAGTAACACTTGGTAATTACCCGTTTGTGCCATTGGCGTTTCAGCTCGCTGTGCAAACCGTTGCAACATATTGTTCCAGCGTCATGCTGAGCGTGAGCAGAAGAAGGCCTTCACAACTTTGAATACAAAGTTCGCCGTGAATTGCAAAGATCGAGAAATCTTCGCCTGTGATGCGAACGCGCCAGCCGAGGAGGCAGTTTTGGGTAGGATGCGTAGAGGGGAACTCTTATGATCCTTACTGAGCCAAAATTGCGCGGTCAGGCCGAAAGAATGGAGAAAGCGTGGTCATCCTGCTGATGGGAGTATCGGGCGCGGGGAAGACGACGGTCGGACATTTGCTGGCGTCCGAACTGGGATGGGACTTCGTGGACGGAGACGATTACCATCCGGCGGCGAATGTGGAGAAAATGAGGAACGGAATGCCGCTCACCGATGCCGACCGTGGTCCGTGGCTGGAGACTCTGCATGCGCTAATTGTCGGCTGGATTGAAGCGGAAGAGAATGCAGTACTCGCTTGTTCGGCATTGAAGCGAGAGTATCGAGAAAGGTTGCGGATCGCGCCTGAAGTGCATCTAGTCTATCTGCGGGCCGCACCGGAGGTGCTTCAGCAGCGGTTGCGCGCACGGCACGGGCATTTCATGACGGAAAAAATGCTCGAGAGCCAACTGGAGACGCTGGAAGAGCCGGAGCACGTAGTGGCGGTCAATGTCGATCAGTCCCTCACGCAGATTGTGGCAGAAATTCGGGCGAGGTTGCGGTCGTCGGGAAACTCCAGCCCATAGTAGTGGACCGGAAGGCTGGGCATCCTCACCGTTTGACGGCACTCTCCACAAGCGATTCCTGGGGCACCGACTTCAACCGGCTCAGAGCCGCGACTGGCCGGGCGAACGGTATTGGGCTGTCCTTGCTATAGGCGCGCAGCAAGTGATACGTGATGAGCAATTGCGTGAGGGCCAACGGATCGCTATGCCGGACCTCGCTGCCATCGTTGTAATCGCCAAACTGATCGGCGCGCAGCGGCCGCAGATCGGGCAGATGTTTCCAGATCGCTTGTTCTAGTTGAGCAGTCTGTTCCTGGCTGACGCTACCGTCCACCTCAAGAAATTCCACAGGACGTCCGCAATCACGCCCGAGGGCAAGGCGAATCCCGGCAGGCTGGCCATTCTTATGGTTCACCAAGTAAGTAAGGTCGGGATGGGGAATGGTGGGACGTAGCACTAGATGAACATTCAAGTGGCCGTCGGCTTGATCCGATCCCACACCGTTCTCCGGATAAAAGCGGACGACAATGTCTGCGAATTCACGCTGTGGACGGATGAAGTCCCGCGAATCCGGCTCGCGCCGTTCCATTTCCGCCAATACTTGCTCGGGCACATAGCCGCGTTTCGCCGTGTCCCGCTTGATCTTCCACAGGCGTCTCATGTCCTCGGGAGGATCGAGAAACACTTTGACATCATAAAATTGCCGCATCGCGGGCGTGTGAAATCCCAGCAAACCTTCGACGATGACGAACTCACGCGGTTCCACATACTCGGGCCGCACCAGCGATCCGGTGCTGTGGTCATAAACCGGCTTCAGCATGGCCTGCCCGTAGTGCGCCCGCTCCAAGTGCAACTCCAGAATGTCGAGAAAATTGCAGTCGGGATGCAGCGGAGTGATGTTCAGACGCGCCCGCTCGGCGCGGTCGTACTTGTGATAATCGTCGGCGCACACGTGTGTCACGCGGTCCGCACCAAGGAGACGAGTCAAGCCGCGAGTGATGGTTGTTTTGCCCGCGGCGCTGTCGCCGACAATGCCGAGCAGGATTGGTCTTCTTTTCATTGCGTCTCCTTGCTCCGCAACGGCTGTATGCCGCTTGCGGATCCCGCTTCGGCGTCTCCCTCAAGCCCGCCTTGAAAGACGCGGCTCTGGCGCACGTCACTAGCGGCAATGCGAGCCAGTTGCTCTCTGCCGATGCGTCCGCCTTCACTGACCAGACGGCTCGCTTGACGAAGCTTGATTCGGTCAATGGCATTGCGCACGCTGCGGGCGTTAGCAAATTGTGGCTGCTTCATTCGCAATTCTAGGTATTCCACAAACGCCCCTCGCGCTTCGTCGTCAAAGCTGTATTTCTGCTCGCGCAGCATCACCTCGGCGATCGTCGTCAGCTCCTCCAAGGTATAGTCGGGAAAGCTGATGTGGTGCGCCACACGGGATCGAAACCCTGGATTGTATTGAAAAAAAGTTGCCATTCGATCCTGATAGCCGGCCAAGATCACGACCAAATCTTCACGCTGATTTTCCATCGCCTGCAATAACATCTCAACCGCTTCCTGACCATAGTCGCGTTCATTTTCCGGACGGTACAGGTAATACGCTTCGTCAATAAACAGTACCCCTCCCATAGCCTTTTTCAGAATCTCTTTTGTCTTGGGAGCAGTGTGGCCAACATATTGGCCCACCAGATCGTCGCGGGTAGCGACCACCAGGTGACCTCGGCGCAGATAGCCGAGGTGGTGGAGGATCTTAGCCATGCGCATCGCGACGGTAGTCTTGCCGGTGCCAGGATGACCGGTAAAAGACATGTGCAGCGTGGGACGCTCGTTGGAGAGCCCAACCTTTTCGCGCAAACGAGTTACCAACAGCAACGATGCTACCCGCCGGATGTAACTCTTCACCGGCGTGAGGCCAACTAACTCGCGATCGAGTTCATCCAAAAGTTCGTCGAGATTCGAATCCCGATGGGCTGCACCAATGTCGACGAGGCTCTCCTCAGGCCCTGGGATAGGCGCTGCATCCACGACGGAATCTGTATCCAGTTTGTGCATGGCATTTGCCGCGCTCTAATTCGCTGACCTGCTCCTCGATCGAATGGTGTACTGAATGCGGCGATCCTGCGCTTCGGTGCGGTCCAAAATAAAGCCGGGCTCATCCTCGGGCCGCTGCACAATGAAACTCAACATCGTTGTTTGCCGGCCTTTGGTGCGGTCATAGCCATTCAGTTTGATGTAATGCTGCGGGAATGCCTTGCGGCATTCCTCGAGGCGCTCCATCGCCTGGTGCAGGTCTTGCAGGTCAAACATCGGAAGCCCCCACATTTCCCAGTACGAGTTTCGGGGATGAGGGTCATCCGTGTGCTCGATCGAGAACGCCCAGCCGTTATCGAAGCAGTACCGCACCTGCGCCTTGATCTGTTCTTCCGTAAAGTCGGGCAAGTAAGAAAACGTTCCTTGTGTAATGCGCATGATTCCTCTCTATTCGCGGCACCGCCTCATACAAGCGGCGGGGCTTATGCAACGGTGACCGTGCCGACCGCATCGGGTACGTCAGTTGATTCAAAGTCGTAAGTGACGTCCTTCCAGATATCCAGCGCCTTGCGCAGTTCCGGCGACCAGCGGGCAGCCTTGTTCAAGATTTCCGGGCCCTCGTTGAGGAAGTCGCGCCCTTCGTTGCGGGCCTGGATCATCACTTCGGTGGCCACGCGATTGGCCGTTGCCCCTTGGGCGATCCCGTCGGGATGGCCAATTGTGCCTCCGCCGAATTGCAGCACCACATCTTCGCCAAGAAGGTGCAACAACTGATGCATCTGCCCCGCGTGAATGCCGCCGGAAGCGACCGGCATCACTGCCGGCAGCGACGCCCAATCCTGCTCGAAATACAGTCCTTGAGATAGATCGGCATCGATCTTGTTCGATCGCAACGTGCTGTAATAGCCGCGAATCGCATTGGGATCGCCCTCCAGCTTGCCAACCACGGTGCCCGCGTGAATGTGGTCCACTCCCGCCAGCCGCATCCATTTGGCGATCACGCGGAAATTGACGCCGTGCGTTTTCTGCCGCGTGTAGGTTCCATGACCGGCGCGGTGCAGATGCAGAATTACTCCATTGCGCCGCGCCCACTTGGCCATCGACTGAATCGCGGTATAGCCGATCGTGAGGTCGATCATCACAATCACTGTCCCGAGATCTTTAGCGAAGTCAGCGCGTTCGTACATTTCCTCCATAGTTCCGGCAGTTACGTTCAAATAATGTCCCTTAATCTCGCCGGTCGAGGCCGTGGCGTGATTGACCGCTTCCATGCAAAACAGAAAGCGATCGCGCCAGCGCATGAAAGGCTGGCTGTTGATGTTCTCGTCATCTTTGGTGAAATCGAGTCCGCCGCGCAGCGCTTCATAAACCACGCGTCCATAATTGCGGGCAGAAAGACCGAGCTTAGGTTTTACGGTAGCGCCTAGCAACGGACGCCCGAATTTATTCAGGTACTCTCGCTCCATCACGATCCCGTGAGCTGGACCCTGAAACGTTTTTGCATAGTGCGGAGGAATTCGCATATCTTCCAGGCGCAGAGACTTGAGCGCCTTGAAGCCGAACACGTTGCCGATAATCGAAGAAGTCAGGTTCGCGATCGAACCTTCTTCGAAGAGATCGATATCGTAGGCGATGTAAGCGATGTACTGGTCAGTGCCGGGCACGGGATCGACTCGGTAGCACTTCGCTTGATAGTGCTCGTAAGGAGTCAGTCGATCCGTCCAAACTACGGTCCATGTTGCCGTCGAAGACTCGCCGGCCACCGCTGCCGCAGCTTCAATGGGATCCACGCCCGCTTGCGGCACCAGACGGAAGGCGCACAAAATGTCGGTGGCCTTCGGTTCGTAATCCGCCTCGTAGTAACCCATTTCCGCGTACGGCGTGATGCCCGCGGCCCAACGGCTCTTTTTCTTGCCGGAGTTGTTGCTACCAGCCATTTCGTCTCCCTATAAAAATCACTAAGTTTCTGCGACCGTTGCTGCTGGTCCAGATCACGAATGTTTTGAATTCACCGAAGTGGAGGGCGTGCGCTGTTCCAGACGGGAGCCGGGCTGGTTGGCCCGGCCGCACCTTCGCTCGTACTTCTTTGCGATACTGGCTCTCGAAATCGTTCCGGATGGTTCGCCGGCTGTCGTCGCCTGCGTAAATGATTAAGGCAATTCCCGTTCCAATGTTGTTTCAATTCTTGTGATGGCAGACGTCGAGTTCTTAAGTACGTGTTGTTTCTATCGGTTGGGGCTTGCACGCGAGGAGGGAACGAGGAAAGTGAGGACTTTGCTAGCCGCTCATATGAGACTTTTCGGTCCCATATGAGCAATGGTTGATGTCACGTAAGTCATTGCTCAGCAATGTATTATTGGTCAATTAATGGATAGTGACAATATCATCTCATAAGTGGGTCATATTAGTCTCTATGCTGCACCCTTAACGGACGATGCGTTAACTTGTACTTTGCGAGCAAGCGATGAAACGTTCTCCGCGGAATTTTCGCCAGTGTGGCAGCCCGGGAGACATTTCCATCTGCCTTCACTAAATAGCTAGCTAAGGCTTCCCGCTCAAACTGCTCAATCGCGCGAGCTTTGCTCGGCATGAATCCCATCTGCGGTTTGAACGGGACCAGATCTTGAACATGAAGCGGAAGATGCTCGGCCTCTACCGTTGCAGAAGAGGATAAGACAACAGCGCGCTCAATAATGTTTTCTAGTTCGCGAAGGTTGCCCGGCCAGGAATAGTTCCTCAACAGAGCAAGTGCTTGCGGTGCGATGCTCTCGACTTTTTTGTTGACCTTGGCTCGGGCTCGCTGCAAGAAATATTCCGCGAGGAACGGAATGTCTTCAATCCGCTCGCGGAGGGGCGGCAGAGTGATGGAGAACGTGTTGATGCGGTAGAACAGATCTTCGCGAAACGTGCCTTCGCGAATGGCGGTTTCCAGATTCCGGTTCGTCGCGGCGACAATTCTTACCGAAACCCTTCGCGTCCGCATGTCACCGACGGCGCGAATCTCGCCCGTTTGCAGCGTGCGCAGAAACTTAGCCTGGATCTCCAGCGACATGTCACCAATTTCATCGAGGAACATGGTGCCACCGTCGGCCTTTTCGAACAATCCCTTGCTGTCGTTATAAGCGCCCGTAAAAGCGCCGCGGCGGTAGCCAAAGAGTTCGCTCTCCAGCAGAGCGGGAGACAATGCCGTGCAGTTTAATGTGACCAGCGGATGATTGCTGCGTGTGCTGTTACGATGGATGGCGCGGGCTACAAGCTCTTTCCCGGTTCCGCTTTCGCCGCGGATCAGGACAGTCGTCGGTGTCGGAGCAACCTTCGAAATTAGTGACGAGATCTCTCTCATCTTCAGGTTATTGCCAATGATGAACTCGCCTTCCGCCCGGGACTCAAGTTCGCGCAGGGCAAGCTGGTATTGATCTTGGAGAGATTCGGATTGATCCTTTTTGCGCACAAAGGCGGAGATGAAACGGGCGGTCTTGCCGCCGAGAACCTCCGTCCCGTGGGGCCGCAGGCGGTAGACCTCGCGAGCGATGTCGGGATCGCCCGTGACATCGATGATGAGATCGGCCGCATCGGCTTTCAGAAATTTTCTGTAGTTGGCAGCAACCGGTAAGCCTAGTTCGTGAGCGAGCACGATGCCAGGCGCGCCTTCATCTTTGTCGGCGACTCCGACAATCTCGATGCTCGGATCGTTATGGAATAGTTCCACCAAAGCTCTTCCACCACGTCCGGCCCCGATGAGAATGATTCGCGTCATGGGTTTCTCGAGTTTAAAGATGGTTCAAGGGGAGATGTCAGAATCCGCGGAGTGAAGACCTCTCCAGAAATCGGTAATCTCCGCGCCAGGCGCGTATTCTACCGCATCTATACCGCCGCTGTTAGACCCTGCTAGACATCGGGTTCGTCAAGCTCGGTGCGCTCGGCCACCCGTAGGTCCAGCGGCAAGTTGAACTTCAAGAGAGCGGCTTGACCATTTTGCAGCCGCATCTCGCTCAGCGCACCGTTATCGATCGAAGGAAATACGGTGCGGTATTTCGATAGCGGCACCGCGAGTAACTCGCAGAGTGCAACGCGGATCAAGGTGTTATGCGTAACGATTAGAACGCGTCCGCCCGAATGCATCCTCTCGATCTCTTTGAAACATTCGGTGCATCGCTGCACGACATCTCGAGGGTCTTCACCGCCGGGCAGGTGATGGGAAACGGGGTCAGACTGAAACGCAGCGAAGGCCTCCGGCAAAGATTGTCTGATCTCCGTGTCAGTCAATCCTTCGGCCTGACCGAAATCAATCTCCCTCAGCCGGGAGTCAACGCGAGCCGTTATGCCGGTGGCAATCTCCGACGGCCCAGCTGTTTCGCGGGCGCGACGCAAAGGCGATACCCAGATGGCCGCAAGCTCGGCCCCCGCCGCCCATTTAGCGAGCTGCTCCGCCTGCTCCAGGCCGCGTGGGCCGAGCGGGATGTCGGTGCTTCCAGCGTAACGATTCTCGGAATGCCAGATCGTTTCACCGTGGCGAACGAGCACGAGACGAGTCACTATCCGGTCCTCTTTTCCGCATATTCACGAAGTTGCGGTCGGATCCAACCGCGGCGCGCCAATTCGTCCACCAGGTGCAAATATGGCTCGTGAAAACGAGCGGAGCGACCCGAGCGAGGAGCGATCACTTCGCGAATGTGTATCATTTCACGGGCGACTTGCGACATACATCGGCCCTCGGAGGCGGCAAGTACGGCCATCCCCATGGCGGGCTCCGCATTGTCAGGCAGTCGAACAGGCCGTCCTAGAATATCGGCTCGAAGCTGGCACCAGTAGTGGCTACGGGTTGCACCGCCGGTGAAAGTTAAATCGCCCTCGATGGGTGCTCCCAGCATATCGAGAGAATCGAAGCAGAGCCGCTCCACGAATGCTACTCCCTGCAGCAGCGCGGCGTAGAGATCAATCTCATCAACGGGAGTGCCAAGGATAAATCCCTCCGCATCCGGCGCAGTGAAAGGGAAGCGCTCACCATGGGATACCAAGGGATACGCAACAACGGTAGCTGGTTCTCGAAGCTCAGCTTGTGCGCTTAATGCATCGAGATCGCGTCCGGCAAATCGCTGAGTGAGCATTCCAGCCCCCACGCTGGAGGCCCCACCGGGCAACCAGTTGCCATCGGGAGAGCGGTGCGAATAGACGACTCCCGCGGGGTCACGAATCAAGCCCGCGGTCACGCCTTTAATCACCAGAGTAGTGCCCAGCACTGAGTTCCAACTTCCGACGTCGAGTGCCCCAGCCGCGATCCGGGCGGCGCATCCGTCCGTCATGCCGGCGATAATCGGCGTTCCGGCGGGGATGCCAGTGAGGTCCGCAGCCTCCCGGCAGACCGTCCCAATCTGGGTCCCAGAGCGTACAACCGTAGGCATGATGCAATCAGGAACGCCGAGAGCATCGAGAACCTCGTGCGGCCAAGTCTCATGGATGAGATCGTAACCAGTCTTCAGCGAGTTGCTTGAATCCGATGCAACCTCGTGGCCCGCAAGCCGACGATTAATGAAGTCGGCCTGGTGAGCCAGACGAGCGGGGGGATGCAAGGTCTGATTTTCGCGCAGCAGCCAGAGCAGCTTGGGCAGTGCCCACGAAGTCTGCATGCGGTATCCGAGCGAAGCCCATGTGGAGGCGCCAGCGTCGTTGACGAGGCCTAATTGGTTAATCGCGCGGGCGTCGTCGTACATGAGGCCCTTCGTTAGCGGCTTGCAGGATCGGTCGACGAGCAGAATCGTGCCGGAAGTGCCGTCTACCGCCAGACCCCGAACGGACGAGGCTGAAAATCCGCCCAGCGCCGCGCGGCATGCCGAAATTGTAGCTTGCCACCACTCCTCGGGATCCTGTTCATGGCGGGCACCGGCGCGGTGCGCGGTCAGAGGGTGAGAGCCTTGGCCGACAACGACACCAGAACTGGATACAGCGACTGCGCGAACGCTTTGCGTGCCAAGATCAATGCCAAGCCAGTAGCCTTCACCCCCTGGGTCAGGAGTTGCACTGCGAATCTCTTTATGGGCTTTGGGCTTCAGATTCCTCCAGGCTTGTCCGTTAAAAGTCCTCACCAAGTAGAAGATCCGGGCCAATTAACGCTCCCGGATCGTCATGTGCTAATTCTTACACATTGCGATCTCATTGCTTCAGGAGCAACGGCCGTCGTCGGTATACGGATCTTCGATGTGTAAAGCTGCAGCTGCAGGTTGAATCTTTCGTAACTGTTATCGAAGTAGTTAAGCTGTGCTATAATAACTTTAACGCTACAGCCACGGTTTGCTCGTGACGCGGTGATCCTGTTGGATCAAGATGCATCTCCGCTTTTCCTGCCCGCCGTTTATTCAGCGCCAAATCAAAACATAAGGGCGGCCCAGGAACTCACGACAAGTGTATTCGGAGTTTGATTAAGCCCCTCCAGAAAGAAAATTACGAATGACAAGCTTTACGGAACTACCGCTGTCTTCTGCTTTGCAGCAGAGGCTGGCGACAGCTCAATTTATTAATCCTACGCCAATCCAAGAGCAGGCTATTCCTTGCGCCCTTGATGGCAAAGACGTGCTGGCAACGGCACAGACTGGTACCGGCAAGACGCTGGCTTTTCTGATCCCGGTGATCGAAATGTTGCAGCGTGAGCCGTCGCAGAAAGTGCGCGTACTGGTTTTGCTGCCCACGCGCGAACTAGCGATTCAGGTCAGCGAAGAATACGAAAAACTGCGCGGCAAGGAACTCTCGAAAGCCGCGCTGATAATCGGTGGCGTCTCCGAGAAGGCACAGATTCAGGCGGTGCGCGCCGGATCTGCTCTGGTGATCGCAACTCCGGGACGTTTGCAGGACTTCATCAGCCGCAAGCTGATTGACTTGCGCGAGATTAAGATTCTGGTGCTCGATGAGGCTGATCGCATGCTCGACATGGGATTTCTGCCCGCGATCCGCCGCATCCTTGCAGTGTTGCCTCAACGCCGGCAGACGTTATGCTTCTCGGCCACAATGGAGCAATCCGTTGCGGGCCTGGTGCACGATTCCATGCGGGATCCCGTACGCGTGGCGATCGGTTCGGTGCTGAAGCCGGTCGAAAGTGTTCGGCTGCAGGCCTATGAAGTGCGCCCGGCCGAAAAACCCGATGTCCTGCGACAACTGCTTTACGCCGAGAAGGGTCAGACGCTAATCTTCGCTCGCACCAAACGAGGCACAGAACGGCTGGCTAAGGAATTGGTACGCGAAGGTTTTTCCGCGGCGATGATTCACGGCGACCGTTCGCAATCCCAGCGTAACGGAGCGCTCAGCGGATTTCAGCAGGGACGCTATCAGGTGCTGGTCGCAACTGACGTGGCCGCCCGTGGCTTGCACATCGACGACGTCGCGCACGTGATCAACTACGACCTGCCCAAGATGGCCGAGGACTTTATCCATCGTGTTGGACGGACCGGCCGCGCCGGATCGGAAGGGCTGGCTTCCAGCTTGGTGGCCGGTGCCGAGGTCATCGAACTCCGTCACATCGAACGCGCCCTGAAGCTGCGCATCGAGCGCAAGCAGGTGGATTGGTCGAACGCAGAGCGGCGGGAAAGCGCCGTCCAAAATACGCTGGCTAGCCGGACACTGATCAGGATGCCGGGCGAAGTTTTCGCCTGAGACTTGTCTGGGTCTAACAGTGGGGACCAGCAAAGAGGCGTGCCTGGAAGGCACGCCTTCAATTCTTATATCTCGAGAACGATGTTACGGTTCCGTCTTTTCTGGACTGCGTTCGCGGGGAATGCTGGAAATATCGCCGTCGTCGGCTCCCATTTGGAAAAGAGCGGCCTGCTCGGCGGCGTGCTTTTGCAACTCGCTTAAATCCAGGTCGCTCGAATCGCTCGATGTTCCCGAAGGTTCTTCGGTTTTGCGTTGAATCCTGCGCTCGGCTTTATCGCGTTGTTTCTGCTGCCGCGTGTGTTCTTTCTGGCGTTTGGTAAAACTTGATCGACCTCGTCCTGGCATTGCCCGTCTCCCATTGTCAATTTTTGCAATCACAGCTGGCGCCGGTTGCATTTCGTTCAGGTGCAAAGCTCAAGGCATGGCAACCGGCTTACTCAGCAATCAGCCAAGCACACTTCGTGAGCTCTCCCATGTTAGTTGTGCGTCCTACCAGCGCGGTTCGCGGGGTTGGCGTGCGTGACCCTGATAATCATCGCGACTCCCTGCGCCTCCGCCACCAAAGCGCTTTCCGCCTCCACCGCCGCGCGGTGCATCAGTCTTTGGCTTAGCCTCATTGATCTTCAACGCGCGTCCGCCAAGTTCCTTGCCATTCAAAGCCGCCACTGCCTTATCTGCTTCTGCCGGATTCGTCATTTCAACAAAGGCGAATCCCCGGGCGCGGCCGGTTTCCCGATCTGTAACAATGCTCACCTTCTCGACTGCGCCGTGCGCCTCAAACACTCCGCGAAGCTCCGCTTCGGTGGTGCTGTGAGGTAAATTGCCTACATACAGGTTCTTCATAGGAGTCCTTCTCTTTCTGCTGCGATCGCGGTTGCAAATCTTGGTTGAGGCCGAATTTCTTCGGGGGCGGAGTGCTGTTCGATGGCTTCGGCCCAGCGCGATGACCGGGGCGTCTCCCGTATGGCACGCGAGCGAGCTTCGCTGACCGAGCGCACCGAGGAGATTCTTTTGCAGGCTTCCAATATTCCCCAGCGCTGCGATGTGTGTCGCGAGGTCTGGGCGAGCAGCGCGGCGACCATCTCTTTGTGAATAGCGTCCGCGTCAGCTTCCGCAGGTGCGGCGTCAGAATGCGGCGCAATGGAGAGATATTCCGGTCCGCCCACGAAGAAAGCAACTCTCTGCGGTGGAATCGCACTCCGAATATCGGTACAGAATTTTTCTCGGCTCTCCGCTTCTCCCGTTGCGTTAATCAGCACGAGGTTGTACAAGTCCGCGCGCCACCAGCATCGCGCCTCCAGCACATCGGCCGCACAGTCAACCTCAATGCCAAGTTTTCTCATTACATCGGCCCGCAAATCGCGCTTGTTCTGCGACGTGTCCAGCAGAAGCACGCGCTTCTTTTTCGCGAAACCGCCATCTGCAGGCGAAAGTGGCAATGCTATGACGGGACTGGTCATGCTACCTTCTCTTTGAGGTTGGAGGGGGCTGGCGGAGGCGTCAAGCGCTTCTCTTCCAGGGCTTTCAACATCTTTTGATTGCTCACACGGCGGCTGATCTTTTGCCTTCGCCGCCGGTTAAATCGAGCCTTGTCGCCATTGATTCCGGACATTTCTATTCTCCTTGCGTTCTGGTTTAAGTTAAAACCTGCTCGGTGCTCTGCGGCTCCCGCTCCTCACTTGCAGTGGCGCGCGGTCAAGTTTTTGAGCTACGAGCGCATCCTCAAATCGCCTGCTTGCGCGGCCCGTTATGTGAGGCCGCATTCTTGGGATCGGGAGAAATGACTTCCGGAAATCCTCTGGTTTAACACGTCACTCGCCTTTCAGGGAATCTTCTCAATCGCGAAGGCGCAACGTGCTGTTAGGGTGTCTTCGAGGTCAAGATCTTCAGTATACGCCCCATTCCTAGATCTTGCTGTAGTTTCGCCAATGCATTTCGCCGCGATAGTGACGGACGACACCATTCCAAATCAATGAAGAGTCATGCCAGTTAAGGCTGCGAAGGGCTGACGTTGCTGGGTTTCGGATCTTTGCATAGGAGTAAGCAAAGAATAACGGCCCCTCCGGCGACTCCGCCGCCAATCTCAAGCCACTTTGTGTTCAGGGCATTACCGGCTCCTTCGGGCCGAGGTGCAGCTCCGCACGCCGTCGTTTCGTCGCGCGTTGCTTGCTGCCCCTCATGTACGGTCGCGGATTGAGGGCTGCTCTGCGAAGAGGTCTTGCGGAGCGCGCCTCCTTGTGTGATGTTCACGTTGTTCTTGTGAGCCGCGACCTCAACCTTCCCAGTCAAGTCGGTTACGTCGAATTGCGTGCGGTCATTGGAAATGGGTTTTAGGTTGATGCAATTCGCGCGCACGCTCATTAAAATAGAAGTTCCCACTACAACGCTTCCGTGTTCTAGAACCAGGTAATTCCCCTGGAACTTCACGACTGATTCCCCTTGGATCAGCACGGACGATCATTCAGCGTCGAGATTGGCGACAAAGCCGGGTCTGGTCTCAAGTAAATCTCCCGCGAAGACTGCGGTAGAGTCCGCAACCTCTGCGCCGTTTACCAACACTCCGCCGCTGCTATGCACTACGGCGGAGCCCGTGTCCGCAGCAGCCAAAGACAGCGGGAACAGGAGGACCATCACCCAGGAAATAAAATTGCGTAAACCGGACACACTCACACCCAAATTAATTTCCACAACATCTCAAACAGAGGATCGTAGCGGTAGGGAGCCTGATCGTCTATCAGCTCTCTGGATGCGGCAAAAGGGAAATGAAAGTGGCCTGGCGTGCATTGCTGCGCCGGGCATGCCAACTCCGGTATTCTTCCAATACGATCGAACATGGAAACAATTCCCGCCAACGGACCGGTGATTGACTTTCGCGACGTTGTCTACACGCTTCCTAATGGCCAACCGCTGCTTCAAAACCTGAATCTGCAAGTGCAAGGCGGCGAAACTCTGGTCTTGCTGGGACGCAGCGGTTCGGGCAAAACTACCACGCTGAAGCTGATCAATCGACTGCTGACCCCCAGCGGCGGGGAAGTTCGCGTGAACGGCGCTCTCACGGCTGAGAATGATGTGATACGCCTGCGGCGCAGCATCGGCTATGTCATCCAGGATGTCGGCTTATTTCCGCATTTCACGGTGGAGCGCAACATCGGCCTTGTCCCCCGTATCGAGGGCTGGCCTGCTGAGCGCATTCAGCTTCGCGTCGAAGAGTTATTGCAGCTGGTCAGGCTCGACTCGCAGATTGCTTCGCGATATCCCCATCAGCTCTCGGGAGGACAGCGGCAGCGTGTGGGTGTGGCCCGTGCTCTAGCCGCCGATCCCGCGATTCTTCTGATGGATGAGCCCTTCGGTGCTGTCGACGCGATTACCCGCGATCAACTGCAGCGCGAGTTTCTTTCGCTCCAGCAGCGACTGAACAAAACGGTAGTCTTCGTCACCCACGATCTGCGCGAAGCCTTGCGGCTCGGTTCGCGTATCGCGCTCATGGAGGCTGGACGATTGGTCACGGTTCTTTCCCCGCAGGACTTCTTGCGATCGAGTGACCCGTTGGCCGCCGCCTACGTGCAGGCTTTCGGAGAAGGATTGGACTCGGCAGCAAATCGAGGCACGTCATGAACGTCTTTTACTTTTTCCTGCAGCATCATGAAGAAATTCTGGATCTTACCCTCGAGCACCTCTGGCTGGTCGGGATTTCCACGCTGCTCGCCGTTCTGATCGGCATACCGCTCGGAATCGTGAGCGCCCACTGGCCCGTATGGAATAAGCCGATATTGGGAACTGCGAACATTATTCAGACAGTTCCGAGTCTCGCGTTGTTTGGCTTTCTGCTGCCTGTGCCGTGGATCGGCGCCCGTGCCGATCGCCTGGCCATTCTGGCGCTCACTCTTTACGCGCTCTTGCCCGTGATTCGCAATACCTACACGGGAATCCGCGGCGTCGACCCATCCGTCGTGGAAGCCGGACGCGGCATGGGACTCACCGATCGCCAGCTTGTGTTTCAGGTGGAGTTACCCCTGGCGGTGAGTGTGATTCTCTCCGGCGTCCGGGTCGCGGTAGTCGTATCTGTGGGACTTGCCACCATCGCTGCCGCGATCGGCGCTGGAGGCTTGGGCGAGTTCATCTTTCGCGGCCTCGCCATGGTGAACAATGAACTCATTCTGGCCGGAGCCATTCCTGCGGCAATCCTGGCGTTGTCGGCGGATTTCGGTTTGGGATGGCTGGAGAGGCGTCTTCGACCGCGATGAAACGGGACCGGCAAGGGCAGTTTCATGGACTGCAGCGCGAGGGCGCTATCTGCATGATTTTCCTGGCCCTGCTTCTACCGTCTTGTGCGCCGTCGTATTCCGATCGGATTGTGATCGGATCCAAGAATTTTACGGAGTCACTGATGCTGGGCGAACTGCTGGCTCAGCAGATTGAAGCGCACACACACTTAAAAGTCGAGCGCCGCTTCTATCTGGCGGGAACCTATATCTGCCAGCAGGCAATATTGGCTGGGCGCATCGATATTTATCCTGAGTACACTGGCACCGCCCTCACCGCCATTCTCAAGCAGAAAGTTGCCGGCGACCGGGCGGGAGTCTATCAGGAAGTGAGGAGCGACTATGAAACCCGATTCGGCCTGACCCTAGGTCCGCCGTTCGGATTCAACAATACCTTTGCCATGGAAATTCGTGGAGCTGATGCGCGCCGGCTGAATCTCAGAACCTTATCGCAGGCTGCCGTATTCGCTCCTCAATGGCACGCGGGATTTGGCTACGAATTCATGGAGCGTCCCGACGGATACGCCGGCCTGGCCGCCGCCTATGGTCTCCATTTTGCCGCGCCGCCACGCATCATGGACCTGGGTTTGCTCGCCCCAGCTTTAAGGGACCATCAGATTGACATCGCTGCGGGCAACGCCACCGATGGACTTATTCTTGCATTCGACTTGTCTGTGCTCGAAGATGACCGCCAGTATTTTCCGCCCTACGAGGCCGTCGCAGTAGTTAGGCAGCAAACCTTGCAACAGCATCCTGAAGTTTCTCAAGCGATCGCTGCGCTGGGCGGCAAGATTTCCGATCAGGAAATGCAGAAATTGAATTATGCCCTCGATGGTCAGCACCGCGATGCAAAAGATGTCGCGCACGAATTCCTGAGGAGCAAGGGATTAGTTCAGTAGGCCTAACCCTTCCATTAATCTGTGAATTTGTGCATCGTTCCGCGCTCAGATGAGCAACTCTCCTCGCAGAGTCAGCACGGCATTGCCTTTGAGGATCACTCGACTCTTTTTGACTTCGCACCACACTTCGCCGCCGCGCTCTGAAACCTGCCGCGCCTGCAACGACGTCTTGCCCAGCCGTTCAGCCCAATATGGCGCCAGCGAGCAATGCGTCGATCCAGTCACAGGATCTTCCGGAATGCCGTAACTGGGTGCGAAGTAACGGGACACAAAATCAGCTTCTTCTCCCGGAGCCGTGATCGCGACTCCTGCGGGATGAAGTTTCTCCAGCGGCCTGAAGTCGGGCCGGATGCGCCTGACCTCTTCCTCACTTTCGTACACTACAAAGTAGTTGTCTTCGATTTGCATCACTTCGGCCGGATATCGGCCTAAGCCTTCTATGAGTGCCGTAGGCGGTTCCGCACAGGGCCAGGGAGCAAGCGCAGGGAAGTCCATCGCCAGTAATTCGCCATCGCGGCAAACGGAAAGCTCCCCGCTGAAGCGCGTTTCGAAGAGCACCGATTCGCGTCTGGGTGCAAGAATTTGCATCAGCACGAATGCCGAAGCCAGCGTCGCATGCCCGCAGAGCTTCACCTCGCAGCGTGGCGTAAACCAGCGCAACTCGTAGCTGTCGCCGCAAGGCACGAAGTAGGCGGTCTCAGAAAGATTATTTTCGGCAGCGACCGCGCGCAACAACTCGTCATCTAACCAATGCGTTAAAGGACACACCGCGGCAGGATTGCCCGCGAAAGGGACTGCTGTGAAGGCATCGAGGCGAAAGACCGAAAGAGACATTAACCTATGGTAGTCGGACGGGGACGCGGATAGAATCGTCGGGCTGCCGCTTTGCCTGTTTGTCCGGGCCGAATTCCGTCGTTCGACATCTAGGAGGTTCGCATGCCAACCACTTACAGTGACGCTGCGATTCGTCACGAACTTCTCGAGCAGTTAGCCGGTGCCCGTCAGAGAACGGATGATCTCTTTGCCATAGTCAGCCCGGATTCGCTCTACGAACGCCCTATTCCTGAACGTCACCGCATCATCTTTTACATCGGGCATCTCGAAGCATTCGATTGGAATTTATTCCATGATCGCGTTCTGGGATTGAAAAGTTTCCATCTCGAGTTTGATCGGCTCTTTGCCTTTGGCATCGATCCCGTCGGCGGCGGATTGCCCACCGATCAACCTTCAGAGTGGCCATCGATTGCGGCAGTGCAGGAGTATGTCAGGAAAGCCCGATTCCTCCTGGACGAGAAGTTGTCCGATGCGCTCTCAAATCCCAATTCCTTCGGGCGAGATGGTTTTCCGATCAGTACGTTGCTCAACGTCGCCATTGAACACCGCCTCATGCACGCGGAAACTCTAGCCTACATGCTGCATCAATTGCCCTTCAATCGGAAAGTCCCGCAGAAAGAATCTCCGAGCCCCGTCACCGATCCAGTCGATCATCGCAGCATGGAACTTCCCGCTGGGCCGGTCACGCTGGGCCTTCAGCGTGGGGCCAATGCTTTCGGATGGGACAACGAGTATGAATCTCACATTGTTGATGTTCCCACGTTTGCCATCGATCGATACAAGGCGACCAATCGTCAGTACCTCGAGTTCATTTCCGGCGGAGGGTATGAAAATCGCACTCTGTGGAGCGCCGACGATTGGGACTGGAGATTGAAGCACGGAATTTCGTATCCGGCTTTTTGGAAGCGTGACGGCGATCAATGGCTGTATCGCACCATGTTCAATGAAGTCCCGCTTCCACTGGACTGGCCTGTCTATGTGAGTCAGGCGGAAGCGAAAGCCTACGCCCACTGGGCAGGGAAGTCGCTTCCCACCGAAGCCGAGTGGCAGCGCGCCGCATACTGCACACCGGATGGCGACGAGCGATCGTATCCCTGGGGAAACGGAGCACCCTCTTCGGAATTCGGAAACTTTGATTTCGCCCGGTGGAATCCAGTTCCCGTAAATGCGGGTCCTGCGGGCGAGAGCGCCTTCGGTGTGCAAGGCATGCTAGGTAACGGCTGGGAGTGGACTTCCACGGAGTTCGCTCCGTTTCCGCGATTCGAGCCGTTCCCCTTCTATCGGGGATATTCCGCTGACTTCTTCGATGGCAAACACTTCGTCATGAAAGGCGCATCGGCCCGCACCGCAGGATGCATGTTGCGCCGCACCTTTCGCAACTGGTTCCAGGGGCATTACCAATTTATCTACACCGGCTTTCGCTGCGTAAGCCGCTGAGTATACGAGGGAGCTCTAACCATGGTCGTCCACGCTATCACCGCCAACCTGACTTACGAATTCGCAGCGGACGTTCGCGCCGGTCTCACCAAGACGGGTCAGAAGGAATTACTCTCGAAGTACTTGTACGACGACGTCGGCTC
The DNA here is from genome assembly GCA_003138975.1 of Acidobacteriaceae bacterium. Classification (GTDB taxonomy): domain Bacteria; phylum Acidobacteriota; class Terriglobia; order Terriglobales; family Acidobacteriaceae; genus Sulfotelmatobacter. The sequence continues at coordinate 44,951 of PLHQ01000105.1, forward strand.
CGCTCTCTTCGAGGTGATCAGCCACCTTCCCGAGTACGGCCTCACACGTGCCGATGAGCGTCTCCTCCGCCGCTATGCCGGGGACATCGTAGAGCGCCTTGCCGGTCCGGTTGCCGTAGCCGAACTAGGAAGTGGCAGCGGCAAGAAAACTCGGCAGATTCTCGAAGCTCTCTGCCGTCGCCAGCGTACCAGCTACTATCCCATCGAAATTTCTCCCACTGCCCTCGCCATGTGCCAGCGCGAACTCAGTGACATCGATTGCATCAGCATTCTCGGCTTCGAGCGCGAATACCTCGACGGACTACTCGAAGTGGCCGCGCAGCGGCACACCGGCCAGCATCTCCTCGTGCTCTTCCTCGGCAGCACGATAGGAAACTTCGATCCGATGGCGGGTCTCAAATTCTTGAATCAGGTCCGCCGTATTCTTCAGCCCGGAGATTCTCTGCTGCTGGGAACAGATTTGGTTAAGTCCAGCGCGCAACTTCTGGCGGCCTACGACGACAGATTAGGGGTCACCGCTGCCTTCAACTTGAACCTGCTGGCCCGCATCAACCGCGAACTGGACGGTAATTTCGACCTCGCTCATTTCGAGCACGTCGCAAAGATCAATCACCAATCCCGCAGTGTTGAAATGCACCTGCGCTCTATGCGGCGCCAGACCGTGAACATCCCCGCTGCGGGTGTTGCCGTCGAGTTTCTCGAGGGCGAAACCATTTGGACCGAAAGCAGCCACAAATACTCCCTAGAGGAGGTTTGTCAGATGTCCCGAACCGCCGGTTTTCGCTGCGATGTGCAATGGGTAGATGATCAGTGGCCATTCGCGGAAAGTCTCCTGGTCGCGGAATAATTGCACCGCCTACCTTCGCTTCACGACACATTTATCGGAATATGTCTCGGTACTGTAAGAAACCTTCCACCTTGAAGTAAAACTTTGTAAATCTCCCGTCTTGTAGGTTGTGCCGATGTAAATTAATGGAAGGTATGAACGCAACCACAAAGCGGTTTCTGGCGATCACGTTCTGCGCCGCAAGCACAGCCGGCTCCTTTTTAGTTCCCATTTGTTATGCGTCTCCGTCCAGCCAGGCGACCCAGGAAGCCGCAGCCCCCGGCGCAGTTAGCAGGCGCATCGGCGCTGTCAAAGCCATCAACGGAACAGCGATTACGCTGACCCCGGACTCTGGTCCGGACGTGAACGTCACGGTGCAGCCTGCAACTCGTATTGTCCGCATCGCGCCGGGCGAGAAGAATCCGAAGAATGTCACGCCGATCCAGTTGCAGGATGTTCAAGTCGGCGACCGCATTCTGGTTGCGGGCAAGGCGTCTGACGACAACCTGTCTCTCGTAGCTTCCTCGGTGGTAGTGATGAAGCGCTCCGACCTCGATGCCCGTCATCAACAGGATCTGCAAGACTGGCAGAAGCGTGGAGTGGGCGGACTCGCCAAGGCCGTGGATGCAGCGACCGGAACTGTCACCATCTCGGTGCGAAGCAAGGACGTCGTCATTCACAGCTCCAATGCCACAACGATTCTCCGTTATGCGCCGGACTCTTGGCAGTTTGACGAAGCCAAGCCGAGCACTCTGCAGGAAATACATCCCGGCGATCAGGTGAACGCGCGCGGCGACCGCAGCGCCGACGGGAGCCAACTGGCAGCCGACGAAGTTGTTTCAGGATCATTTCCTCTTTTCTCCGCCACCATCAATTCCGTCGATGCAAGTTCATCCACTCTCAGCGTTCACGATTTGTTGTCGAAGAAAACCGTAACGGTCAAAATCACGCAGGACTCGCAGCTTCGCCACTTGCCCCCTGAGATGGCGCTGCGATTCGCAGTGCTTCTGAAAGGTGGGGCCGCCGGGGCGACGCCTAATGCCGCATCCAGTTCTGGCTCCCCGGCCAACGGACAAGCTACGCGCCCAGAATCTCCTTCCAGCGGCATGGGCGCGGGAGGGAATGCCGCGGGCGGGCGGGCGGGCGGTCCGCCGGATTTTCAGCGCCTGCTCAGCCACGCGCCATTGGCTTCTCTGGCTGACCTGCATAAAGGCGACGCAGTGAAAATTCTCTCGACGGAGGGCAGCGCGGGCGTTGGCACTGTGATCATACTGGTCAGCGGCGTCGAGCCGATACTGCAAGCCGCGCCCAATGCCGGCCAGGCCATGATGCTTGCGCCTTGGAGTCTGGGCGCGCCCGCTGCCGACGCTGGGGGCCCGTAGCGTTCGCAACCCACGCAACAGAATCAGGCAACCGAAAAGTTCTTGTGAGACTCTTTTCACGGAATGGAATATTTGATGAAGTTACGGAAGCATTTGTCTTTTTTCTCCTTTTTTTTATTGTTGCAGTTGTGTGCGACGCTCGCCGTGTCCCAGACTCCCGCGGCGCAGCCTGCCTCAGGAAGTTTGCATGGGCAAGTGAATGATCCTTCTGGCGCCGCTATCTCCAACGCCAGCGTTGTACTTACGCCGGCAGAGGCTGGCTCGACGCCCATTAAAACGCAAGCGAACGGCCAAGGCCAGTATGAATTCAAGGGTCTGGGCCCGGGGCAGTACACATTGAACGTTGTTGCCCAGGGATTCTCGGTTTACGAAAACGACAATGTGGTTATTAGCGCAGGTCCGGCCCTGCTCCTTAATGTCGCAATGGCCATTGAAGTTGAGCAGCAGAAGATCCAGGTTTCCGACACGGCGCCAACTGTCGATATCAATCCCGCCAGCAACGCCGGAGCCATTACTATCTCGGGCAAGGAATTAGAGGCTCTGCCCGACGACCCCGACGAATTGCTCACGGACTTGCAAGCCCTTGCCGGACCTTCCGCGGGGCCCAATGGCGGCCAGCTCTACATCGATGGCTTTACCGCCGGCCAACTTCCTCCCAAGGAATCCATTCGTGAGATTCGCATTAATCAGAATCCATTTTCTTCGGAATATGACAAGCTGGGCTACGGCCGGATTGAGGTGTTCACCAAGCCCGGCACTGATAAATTTCATGGCCAGTTTTTCATCGACGGAAATGATTCCGCTTTCAACTCGCCCAACCCTTTCGCGGGTCCGGAGCCCGGTTACGATTCCACTCAGTTCAGCGGCAACGTCAGCGGTCCGATCAACAAGAAAGCGTCATTTTATCTCGATGCCCAGCGCCGCAACATTAACGATCTTCAGGCCGTAAATGCCATCACGCTCGATCCGACCACTTTCACCGAGACGCCGTTCATCCAGGCGGTACCCTTCCCCAGGCATCGAACCAACATTACCCCTCGTGTCGACTATGCTCTCAGCAAGAACAACACCCTGACCGTGCGCTACCAGTATTATCGCGATACCGAGGATAACGAAGGCGTCGGCGCATTCACCTTGCCTTCTCAGGGCCACAACTCCGACTCCACCGAGCACACTCTGCAAATCAGCGACACGCAAATCATTGGCGCAAAGATTGTGAATGAAACGCGATTCCAGTATTTGCGCGAGCTCGACAATCAGTTCGCGCTGAACACGCAGCCGACTCTCACCGTCTTGGGATCTTTCTACGGCGGAGGCAACAACCAGGGCAACATTCTCGACCACCAGGACCACTACGAACTGCAGAACTACACTTCCATCATCCACGGCAATCACACGATTAAGTTCGGAGCGCGACTGCGGGGCATTCGAGACGCGAACAGCCAGACTTCCGGATTCAACGGAGAATTTACGTTCTCTTCGCTGCTCAGCACATCGCAGGAAACCGGTTGCGTGCCGACCGCGGGACAAGCGCCTTGCCCAATCTCCTACGCATCCGCCATTCAGAACGCCGCAAACCCCACCACGCCAATAGCTACCCAACTCACTTACACAACAGGTACGCCGACGCTGGTGGCGGGCAATTTTGATACCGGACTTTACTACCAGGATGATTGGAAGGTGCGCTCCAACATTACTCTTAGCTACGGGCTGCGCTTCGAAACTCAGACTGGGATTCAGGATCACGCAGACTGGGCGCCACGCCTGGGTTTTGCCTGGGGCGTGGGAGGCAAAAGCGCTCCGCCCAAGTTTGTTCTGCGCGGCGGATTCGGTATTTTTTATGACCGCTTTCAGGAGGCCCAAATCCTGCAAGCCGACCGCTTGAACGGCATCAACCAGAAACAGTTTGTCATTGACAACCCCCAGTGCCCGTCCCTCACAGATTTTTCTGCGTGCACCGGTGCGGCCATCCCCGTCACGCCCACGATTTACCAGATCAGCCCACGCCTGCACGCGCCTTACACGTTGCAATCCGCCATCAGTGTGGAACGTCAACTCACTAAGGTCGCAACCTTGAACGTGACTTACTTGAACTCTCGCGGCTTTGACCAGTTGCTCACCATCAACGCCAACGCTCCCTATCCCGGAACCCCGTGCAGTCCCACCTGCCCGACTCCCACCGAAAATCTCTACCGCTACGTTTCCGAAGCGGTCTTTCGCCAGAATCAGCTGATTACCAACACCAACGTGCGGGTCGGATCGAAGGTTCAACTTTTCGGCTACTACGTCCTCAACTACGCCAACAGCGATACCTCCGGCGTTTCCAGTTTTCCCTCGAACTCCTACAACATCAGCGCCGACTACGGCCGCGCTTCCTTTGACATCCGCAATCGGCTCTTCTTTGGCGGCTCTTTCGCTCTTCCTTACAACTTCCGTCTGAGTCCGTTCATGATCGCAAGCTCCGGTTCTCCCTTCAACATCACCACGACCAATGATCTCAACGACGATTCCATCTTCAACGATCGTCCGGGATTTGTTTCCACTGCGACGTGTGCGACGACGGTAAACACACCGCCTTCGACCACCTATTGCACGTCGCTCGGAACCTTCGACGCTCGACCCACTGCCGGTGAAAAAATTACACCCATCAACTACGGCACCGGTCCATCGCAGTTCACGCTGAATCTCCGTCTTACGAAGACTTTCGGTTTCGGTCCCAAGACCGGTCGCGCGGCTGGCAATCAAGGGCCCGGTGGTGGTCCAGGAGGAGGTGGTGGTGGCGGACGCGGTGGTGGCGGACCGCGCGGTCCTCTTTTCGGTAGCGGGCCGGGCGGAATGCCCAGCGGCTCTGATCGCCGCTACAATCTGACTTTCGGCGTTATAGCGCGCAATGCTCTTAGCAAAGTGAATTACGCAAACCCTAGCGGCATTCTCGGTTCACGATTCTTTGATACGCCGAACGGGCTTCCGTCAAGCGGACCTTTCTCCAATTCTGCTGCCGTTCGCCGTATCGATTTGCAGGCGACCTTTAGCTTCTGATGCTGTGGGGGATAATTCGCAACGCGGAAACTTGGTTGAGCGTTCTTTACAACGCGCGCCAGCAGCGGCGAGAATCCCTTCCGTCCACACTCAGTTCCCTCGTTCGGTTATGCTGGATGGACGGATGCGTAACCGTAAATGCCCGTAGAGTAAGTTCCGTTTGCCGCTGATCCCCACCACAAGACGTCAGTTTCTCTACCGGTCGGCAGCCGCCGGCACGCTCGCGATGGCCGGTGACTCTCTCTTGCTAGAGCCGAACCACCCTCACATCGTGCGTCAGGATTTCTGGCTACCACGCTGGCCCGAGCGGATGAATGGTTTCACTATCGCGCTGCTCAGCGACTTTCATTACGACCCTTATTTTTCCATCTACCCCTTGCATGCTGCCATTCCGCTTGTGAATGGCCTTCGCCCCGACCTGATCGTTCTCACGGGAGATTTCGTTTCTGTGCCCTTGGTCGAAGACGATGCCAAGGGGGCGTTCGCGGCCGAACCATGCGCTCGCGTCCTGCGCCAGATGACTGCGGCTCACGGCCTCTGGGCGGTCATGGGAAATCACGATGCGGAGACGGGCCCCGAACATGTGGCGCGCGCACTCCAAGCCGAGAACATTCATGTGCTGGCGAATCAGTCCGTCGCGATCGAGCGCGATGGCACGCGCGTCTGGCTCGCCGGCATCAATGACGTCCTCAGCGGAACCGCCGATCTCGCGAATACTTTGCATGGTGTTCCCACCGGCGAAGCCGTGATCCTGCTCGCCCACGAGCCCGACTTTGCGGATGAAGCCTCAAGATTTCCCATCGACCTTCAACTCTCCGGACATTCTCACGGTGGTCAGGTGAGAATCCCGCTGCTCCCTCCCCTGTATTTGCCTGCAATGGCAAAGAAATACATTTTGGGGACTTATCACGTTGGTCGCCTCACTCTCTATACCAACGCGGGCTTAGGAACCGTTGGCGTTCCAGTCCGATTGAATTGCCCGCCCGAAATTACGCTGTTGACGCTCCGATCTTCGGCGGGCCGTTATGCGGGCTGAGATGTGCAATTGCCTTCACACGGGCAAACCATGAACATCATCAATTGTCCGCAAATGATTAACATCAGACTGTTTACACAAGGCGCAAGCTGGCCCCAGACTTGCCGGTAGCAGGGCATACGGGCGCCTACCCCCGTTCGAAATCGAGGGTGCCAATATGCTTCGTCGCCTCTGGCCTTGGTTTCTAATCTTTGGAATTCCTGCCGCTGCCTCTGTGCAGTCAGCAACCCCGCATTTTCGCCAGGCAGTTTTAGTGGACCGCGAACACCGACTCTGGAAGACTCCTATCCGCGCCTCCGAGTTCAGCGACGTGCCGCACGTGAGCGCGCGGGCACGTTGCGAAGACACGCAGCCACCTGAGGCTCTCACTACGCCCGTTCCGTTGATGGTTCCGGCGGCCGCTGGCATCAAGGTTAAGGTTAGCTTCATCATTGGCGCGGATGGACGGGTGCATAGTCCTCTGATTCTGGTAAGCGCCGGACCTGCGGGTGACCGGAACGTACTGCAAACCGTGCGCTCCTGGCGATACCGTCCGGCAACCTGCAACGGAGTGCCCACCGAAGCTGAGGGGAAGATCGAGTTTTCCCGTCGTTGAGACGCGCTCGCTTGGGCTAGAATGGAGCGTATCCTGACCGAATCACAGCGCGGTCTGAATCGTGGATAGAGATAAGAAACCCGGCAAGCTATCTGACGCGACTCCCGCGCCTCATTCTGATGAAGCAGCGCCTGGCATTGGACCCTCCGATCCGGCGCCAGATGAGGCCAATCGGCGTCTATTTCCTGAGATGCGTCGTCCAAAGCCGAATCAGGAAGCGATTGCCGCGGCTTTGCAGGCCGTGCAGCGGCTCACCGTGAAGATGGATTCCGAGACGGTTGTAGAAGAAACCACGCCGCAAACGACTCCCAGTTCCTCGAACGCTTGCCCTTCTTGCGGGCATCAGAATCGTGAGGGCAACAAGTTCTGCGGCATGTGCGGACTGACCATAGACGCTGCCCCAAAACAACGGCGCGCTGTCGATTCGCCAAGTCTCGAGTTGCCCGCTCTTGAGTCACCCGACGCGGCGATAGCGAATCTCGTCAAGGAGTTGACGCAAGCCCCTTTACTAGCGCCGGAAGCCACGCAGGAGGTTCATCCGCCCGAAGGCGCTTCTTCCGGGACGCATCACTATCACCATCATTACCATCACCACTATTTCGAGGGCGGAGTGGAAGGCGCGGTTGGTGCGCCGCGAGCCAATGCTCCCGAGAGCGCGCGTGAGGCCGACCGTCTGCGCATCGCCGCGGCTGCGAAGGGCGAACCGATGAGCCGCAGCGAGGCTGCGGTTCGGCGTCTCACACAGGAATGGGTTTTGGCCTGCAACACGCGGCAGCTCGATGAACTGCTCGATCTCTATTCTCCGGATGCGCTGGTGCTGCGCTCGAACCTTCCTCTGCTACGCGGCGCTGCGGCGGTGCGCGAGTTCTTCTTCTCGGCGCTCGAATCCGGTCTCGGAGAAGTGGAGGTTGAACCGATCCGCGTGGAAGTGGTTGGCGACCTGGCGCATGAAGTGGGACGATACAGCGCGCTGGTTCCGGGCACTGCGGGGAAGCGCCGCGAAGAGCGTGGTAAGTATCTGTGGGTCTTCGCCAAGCAAAGCGGCGGTGAGTGGAAGCTGATCTCGGAATGCTGGTCGAGCGACCTCACTTTGAGCAATGCGGAATCGGACATTCCCAAAGCCGCGATTCCGTCGGCATCGAAAACGCAGACGCGAAGAAGCTAGNNGCGGCGCACTCGAGGTTTAGGGCTCGGTCGTCGATGAAGCAGCACTCTTCCGGATTGATTTGCGTGGTCTCAATCGCCAGGCGATAAATGCCGCTCTCGGGTTTGCGCAGACCGACGAAGCAGGAGCTGACAAACAGGCGGAAGATTTCCCGCAAGCCATACTTCTCGATGCGGTGCAGGTTCAACTCGCGCGACTCGTTGTTGATCGTTCCCATGAAGTATTTTCCGCAAGCGGCGAGTGCGCGTGCGAAAGCGAGAACTTCCGGCATTGGCTGTGACAGGGAGAACATGTAATCCCGAAACTCTTCGCGGGTGAACGGTCGGTTGCGGTAAAAGATGGTGCGATCCAGATATTCGTCGAGCGAGATTTTGCCGCGCTCGAATGATGACACGACCATTTCGTGGCGCGCGTGAAACTCTTCTTGGTCGAGACGAAAGTGTTCGAGCGCCGCGGCGCGTTCGGTGTGATCCCAAGCGTTGCTGAGGAGAACTCCTCCAACATCCCAGAAAATGACGTGAATTTCCGACACTTGAAATTCTCCTTGTCCTCATTTTCATTTTAAGCAATTTTCCTAGCGTTTATAGACGGTGGTGTCGGGATGGTAGTTGCGCCAGTCGAACCAGTAGTCTTTCAGGGCGGGGATGCGGGCGAGACATTTTCCTTGGGCGGGGCCGGAGGTGGCGCAGCCTTGGAAGTTCCACTGGCTGGCGGTGGTGGTGTCGAGCAGGGTCCAGTCTTTGTTCTGGGCTGCGGGATCGGCGCTGGAATTAGCCTGGAGAAAGAATTCGGCGTCGTGGCCATCGATGCGCCTGAGGAAGACGCGGAAGGATTTTCCGTCGGGGCCAAGGACGAGCAGCAGGGGCGTGCCGTTGACGCGATCGAGAACGGGAGATTGTTTGGCGAAAGTTTCCCAGGGATAGGCGCGGGCGGCGCCGTCGATGGTGAGTCCGATGACGACGTCGCGCGACTTCAGTTCGGTGCCGGGAAAGCTGATGACGACGGGGAGCTTGGCGACGTCGGGCTCCCAGTTGCTGTCGTATTCTTTCGTGTATTTGGCGACCGGCGCGAGCACCTGGCCAGAGGGGGATTCGGTTCTCCACTGGCCGAAGGTGAGCTCGTCGCTGAGGACGAGGTCGAGCGCTGCGCCTTGCAGCGGGCCGTAGATGGCCTTGCCAGTGATCTGCTGCCACCAGGTTCCGGTTTCCCGGTCGCGCATGAGGAAGTTCTGGTTGTTGATGCCGGCNNGTGATGGTAGGCCATCTGGCTGATGGGATAGGCGCGGGCGTCGCCGCCGAGGCGGACGGACATGATCATTTCTTTGGGGTCGAGCTTGCTGTCCGCTTGCGCCAGGAATTGCGGGCCGGCGACGGGATGGAACATCCACTCGAAATAGTTCAGGCGAGCCATGACGGCGGAGAACGTGACCACGAGCAGGGTGAGCGTGAGGAGAGCTTTGCGCCAGCGGCTGGCGGTTCTCCACAGAGCGAAGGCGAGGACGAAACAGGTGAGAGCTGCGATCAGCGTACCTAACGGCGCGCGCTGACGCAGAGACATGGCGACGAAGAGGGCGCGCGGCGCCTGATAGCGGAAGGGACGGATGATGAAGGTGGGGATGAAGAACAAGGCGATGGCGGAAAGGGCGCAGAGGGAGAAGATGGTCCAGAGGCAGAATGAAATTCGGCGTCCTTGGCGATCAGTTTGCGGAGTCTGGAGTTGCGGCGTGGATGGGGCAGGTACGCTCATCGAAATGACGGGTAGAATCCTCGAAGAATTCTAGCGTGGTGACTGTAAGGGAAAGGGGCAGGCTGAGGGAATAGTATAAAAAAATGAAAACCCCCGATCCGCGAAGCAGGACCGGGGGCCGTGTTGCATTGGTTGTGAGCCTATTGCGGAGTGAAGTTCTGGTGAAAGCCCAAACTGACTACGTCCTGGAACATGGGTGTTCCGGGAGGCAGATTGGCCGGGTTCAGGAATTGCGTGTCGAAGAAATAGTTTCGTGTTGGTGCGCCGTAGACGGAGTTGCAGCACTTGAAATTGCCTGTGGCGTATTGCGAATAGAACATGCTGATCTGTGATCCGGCGTAATAGACACTGGAGGTCCCGCGGTCTTCCAGATAGCGGAGGAAGTTGTGCAGGCCACCGTCGGTGCCGAAGTCCTGCGCACCCCACGCCGGTTGTGGGAAGGGAATGCTCTTGCCAGCGGCGATGGCTACGCGGTAGTAGCTGTCGCTTGCCGTCCTGCCGCCGATGAGGGATGGGGAGTTGAAGCTGTTGCTATCCAACCAACTCGGCGAGACCAGAGTGACCGCGTCCGCAATGATAGCGGCTGCGGAGTGCGGGGTTGTGGCGTTGGCGCCGAAACTGGGAAAGAAGGGATCGGCAGGCCCGCTGTTGTAGTTTCCCCAAACGTACACTGGTTCTTCGGAAGCGACCGTGAAGCCGTTCCCGGAGGTCGCTGGAGCAATGGGCTGCGGCAAGTAGCTATTGCCTGCCGCATCCATGCCGCCATCCACCAGGCGCAGCACGTGGCGGGGACCGGTGACCATATTCCAGGCAGCCGTTGTCGGCCCAGCGATCCCATTGGTGGTGCCCGGAATGTAATAGGGTTGGGACATGGCCGCCCCACTCAGGCCAAACCCGGCGCCGAGGTATTTTTCTCCAAAGGTATCAAGAACGCCGTTCTCATCCACGTCTTCCGGTGAGTAGGTGTAGTAAACCGCCGGCTCCAGTACGTTGTCGGGGACGCCGACGGCGGAGCCGGAATTGACGACATCTTCCAGGCCTGAGATGCCAACAAAGTTGTTATAGAAGCCGGTTCGGTTTGCATCGGGATCGGGTTGCATGCCGCGACGATCGGAGAAATAAAGGATGTAGCCGTTCTGGTTGGTGTTGTTCACCAGATGGCCACTGCCGCCAGCATAGGCGGTTCCTGCCTTCGATTGAAGCCATAGCCAAAGGTTGCCCACATCCAACTCAACGGCGTTCATCACTCCGACGGGACTGACGTTGGTTGCCGTGCCGCCCGTGCGAGTGTCCCGTGGCTCGCCTTCCCGCGAATCATAGAAGTTGATCGGAATCCACTTATATGCGGTCCCGCTGGTGTCGGTCTGGTCGTTTTCGTATGCACTCGTGGTGGCAACACCGCTCTGCAATTGTTGGAGGATAAGGATGGCTGGGCTGATCTGGTTTGCTCCTGCTGGAGGGGCGCCAACGCCGGTATAGGGTACGCTGGGGGAGAAACCGTACACGCGGCCGAAGCCATATGCCAGCCATTCTTTTGTGACCCCAGTCCAGTTATTAGTGACATTGTTGAGGTATTCCACGCGCAGCCATACGCTTTTGCAGGGTGTGCTCCAAGTAACCTGGCCGAGCAGCGGCCATGGGCTCGTGCAGCCGGTCGGCACTGTCCAATTGCCCGTGTTATTGGCCATCGCGTAGTACATGTATTGGTTAGCCGCCGCTCCGACGGCATTCGTCAGCTGGACGTAAGCGGTCGCAGGCACGCCAATTTGCACGTCGTTAGCGTCGAGCGACGTGGCGCCGCGTTCCGGGTGGAGTTGAGAGATGTCGTCGGCCAGCAGGATGCGGATCTCAGCCTCGCTATAAAGGCGCGAATTGGTCAAGAGCGTGGTATCGGAGGCTTGTGGCCTGCGAATGATGTCAATCGGGCCCACTACAGACGCCTTCACGAAGGGTAACTGCAGCGTGGTTGCGCCGGTCTGTCCGGTGATAACGAAGTTGTGAAACGTGCCGGTGGAGATGCCCGTCCATCCGCCATTGGCGCCACCAGCTGGTGGAATGCCGCCGGACCAACTGCCAGCCGTGAGCTGAGGGCAGTTGGCTGCTGGGCCTGCTAACGGCGCAGCCGGACAGCCGCCAGCAGCATTGGGGGCGTAAACGCTGCCACCGTAACCGGCGGCCGTAGAGTGACCATTTTCGAGCTGATCCAGAATGATCTGGCCCACGGCGGCAACCTTGTCGGTAAACGTTAAGGTGCTGCCTGAAGCGAGGAACAGGTTTCCGTTGGTATGGATCCGGCCGCCGAAATTAAAGGGTGGACCGGCGAAATAGTCGCAGTCGCCGGCGCAAAAGACGCCGAACTCGAAGGCGGGAAGCAGAGCAACCTCAACGGTGCGCGTGAGATTGACGGATGCGCCACTGGCTGCCAGTGCGGCGGTCGAGCCGATCTGGCCGGCACTCGACTGGCGAGTGGCAGTTACTTGCAGGGTAAAGGGGATGAGAGACGCGACCATGCCTTGGTTTGAGCCGGAGCCGACGATATCCCATGCGCCGCACGGGTTTGGAGCATTGGGACAGGGCTGCCCGCTGGGTAGGGTAGCTGGCCAGGTGAGGGACTCGGTATAGTTCATGTTTGTGATGTTGGATCCGGCAACCGCGGTGGGATAATTTGCGGCACCGGCGAGAGCCTGAAGGGAGACCGAATCCGGCGACGGCGAGGTCTGGTACAACTGAGAAAGTTGGGCAGTCAGGTTTTCGATGCCAGACTCCGCGCCGTAGTAGGCCTGGTTGCTTTCGAGGTCGTTTCCTCCCATGCGCTGTTCATTGTTCACGGTGTACAGCAGGCCGACGGCCATGGCCGACAACAACAGCGTCAACAAAAGTGCCGCGATGAGCGTGAAGCCTCGCTGATCTCGTCTTCTCTTACTGCCCATGTTTTCCCCCCTCAAACTGCAGACAACCGGACATACGCCAGTTGATCATTGGCAAGCGGTAGCGCTGTCACTATACGAATTGCAGAAGCTCATGTTGCGAGCGCTGACGGAACTCGCCAGATACATGCTCTGGTTCTTGTTTCCTTCCGAAAGCAAACCCTGTCCCATGACCCATAGGTTGACCTTTTGAATTAGGGCGAGAGAAAGTCCAGCGGCAACGGGATTGGACTGATTCGCACTCATGTTCCCCAACTGCGAATTAATCACGTCATAGCTGAATTGCAGGTTGATGATGTTATCGGCTACCGGGACGGCATTGCCGCCGTTGACTTGCCGCATCAGCCGCGGCTTCTGGACCGTGCCACCGGCAGGAGGAACTTCCAGGAAATACGTAACGGCGTAGAGGCGGCAGACGGTGACGGTGTTGCCTGCGCCGAAAGTGCCAGGGGTGTTGATAGCGTTAGCCAGACTGTTGGCAGCGGTCGAGGGCTGGTTGAAATTGAGCGGGTCGGCGGCGGCGAAACCGATGGAGGCGCCCCCGGCAGGGAGGCCTGTGATCTCGGCCACTGCGGCGGCTGTCTGAACAGCACTGGTGCCTTGGTTGCCTTTACCGTTGCCCGGAGTGCTCACCAAAAACAGCATGAGGTCGCCAACGTTGAGGCCACCAGGCGCCAGGATGTTATTTGGAGTAACGGCTGGATTCACCACGGCGACGTTGGCCGTGGTTGTGTTTGGAAAAGTGAAAGAAAAGTTGCTCAGCGGGAAATTGTAGTCGCAGTAGATCGAAGTAACGCTGTCGTTCACGGCCGCAGGGGCGCTGGTGATGACGGCGCCGTTCTCTACGCCATTGGCGAAGCCGGGCAGGATGCCGGTCATGTAATTGCCATTTGGGTAGGTGTCANNTCCTTGGTCATTAGTTCGATGGCGGCGCGCATGTTCTGCTGGGTCTCGGCGCGCTGAGTCACAGTGAAGGTGGCGTTCATACCGGTGCGGAACAGGCTGGTCATGGCCAGGATGACGATCAGGCCGATGCTGGAGGCAACCATCAATTCCAGAAGGCTGAAGCCACGTTGCGAGTTTGCGATGGGCATCTTCATGGTTTTCATCGGATTAGTGGTAGCTGGAGATCAGCCCATTCACGCTATAGGTGCGTGCCGGCCAACCAGGTTTAATGTAGGTAACGGAGATGGTAACGGCGATAAGATTCGGGTTCGGTCCCCCACCCTGGCTAGCGGGCAGCTGCACTTGATTGAAGGTGATGGTGCGGGTGAAGTTGCTGAGGCTTTGGGTGACGTCGTCGGCGGTGCCGAGGATGCCATCGGGGCCGGGGAGGACCAGGCATTCCACTCCGCCCGGGCACGCGACGCCCGTGTCTGGGGCGGTGCAGGCCACATCATCTGCCGTGCCGACGATACCATCGGGGCCGGCGCATAGGAGTGGCAGGGGTCCAGGCGTAAAGATTCCAGGAGGGTTAGCGGTAGTGTTGTTGATCGATGTGAAAGGAAGTTGCTGGCTGTTGCGGGCCGTGTAGATGCTTTCCATGGCATCGAGGGCTTTGTGCCGGGCGATCAAGTCTTCCTGCGCAGAAGCGGTGGCGGTGATGGCCGTGGCAAAACTTGCCATTACGGCGAGCAGGCCGATGGTCATGACCACGATCGCAATCATGACTTCGAGCAGCGTGAAACCGCG
>PLHQ01000105.1:59371-72624 GCA_003138975.1 Acidobacteriaceae bacterium
TAGTTGCCGAGGTTGTCTTGCGAGGATCCGTCGGGCATAAAAACAACGTAAAAGAAAGGTTCGCCGGCCAGGGTTTGGCCGAAATCAATGGGATTGACGCCAGCGCCGAAGCCATCCGGCGCATTGGCGGGGAATCCCGCCTGCACGGCAAAACTTACATCTGAGGGGATGGAGTAGGTGGTCACTTGCTCCAGGGGCGGGGCCGCTCCAGCGCCAACCGTGGGTGGCTGGTACTGAATCTGAATGGTGCCGGCTGGAAAACCCGCGGGGTTAAAGTTGACGTAATACTCATGACTCTGCGTGATGGCCAGGTTGCGGGTATTACGCAGGGCCATCAAGGTGGTNNAAGGTGACGGCACACAAAATGAGGGCAATGCTGACAGTGATTATCATCTCCAGCAGAGAGTAGCCGCTTGTTTTGGTCGATGCCATAAGTTCTTTGCCGTGCAAAAGCGCCAGTCGAATTCTTAGTACTTAAGTGCCTTAAGCACAAAGCCCGTGCTTCATGCGGGCAACGGGACCGTCACGCACCAGGGGAGGTGCGGGCATTCTTCATCGTAGGGAGGGTAGGGGGCAGCGTCAAAGCACCACGGTGCAACGCGGGAGCATTGGTCTTTTGTAATCCGCATGGTGACTGGGGTCACCTGATTGAGTCCAGTGGAGTTACGGGAAGGTTTAACGAAAGGCTGGGCGGCGGGGATGACTCCGGTAACTTGCCGGACGAACTGCGGTGATCCTAGGATGCTTGCAGGTATGACTCTCTCATCACTCCTGGTTTGCGTCGACGAGGCTTCAGTAGAAGTGCTGAGCCGCGTCCTGGAAGAGCTTGGCGTTCAGGTAGAGTTGTGTAAAGACGCAGTGCGTGCGGCCGTGAGGCTGGCGCAGGAACGCTTTGACCTGATCATTCTCGATTGTGAAACGCAGGCGGACGTCACTTCCTTATTGCACGAGAGCCGCTCATCGCGTTTGAACGATTCCACCCTGGCGGTAGCTATCGTGGCGGGGCAGGAGAACATTCGGGAGATGTTTTCTCTTGGGGTAAACTTCGTGCTGTACAAGCCGGTGTCTTATGACAGGGCGTTGAGCAGCTTGCGGGCAGCACAGAGTGTGTTGTACCGGGATAAGCGCCGCAAGGCACGCGCCGCGGTGCATACGCATGCGACTATCGACTACGCGGGCGTGGAACAGGCGAGAGCAACGCTGGTGGATCTGGCGGAAGATGGCATGGCGGTGAACTTTGGCAAGAAATTGCCGCCGACCTGCAAAGTTTATTTTCAGTTTCAACTGCCGGGACAAACGGCGAACGTGCGGCTGTCAGGTCAAGTGGTGTGGCAGGATTGGAATGGACGCGCGGGAATCCAGTTTGTGGATGTGCCGCAAGCTTCGCGGCGGGTTCTGCGGGAATGGTTGCAGATGAATCTGGCAGACGCGACGAGGCAGCAATTGGCTTCAGAGGATGTGCAGGTGGAGCACTCTATCCGGCCGAGTGACGACGGGGCGTTAACTAATGCGCGCGGGAAGAAGCAGGATGTAATAAGCAAGACCAGCGATGGAGAAGCAGCGGCCCGGCTGCGTAGTGAGCCGAGCAACCGCCGTGGTCAAACACGATATGCGTGCCGTCTGGGGGCGGAGGTTTACCAGAAGGGAAGCTCGGTGCGGAACTACTGCCATCTGAGCGATCTGAGTCCCGGGGGATGTTATCTCGAGATGCCGCTGGCTTTCGCAGCGGGGTCGGCGGTGGAAATTGTCGTACGCACACATGAGATGAAGTTGCGGTTAAGCGGTGACGTGAAATCCTCGCATCCTGGCTACGGGATGGGAGTCTCGTTTCATCTGAACACCAAGGATGAACGGCACGGCGTGCAGCAGTTGATTGATTTTGTTGCGGCTGCGGCACAGAGCAGCGAGTAGTNNTTGGTAATGTCGGGACGGCGCTGTTTGGGATCGTCCTGGGGCAGGGGTTCGTAGCTGATTCTGCTTTTCGATCCCGTCACTTTGATTACGTGCTGCGCGCATTCGAGGATGGTGAACTCGTTCGGGTTGCCGATGTTTACCGGCAAATGTTCCCAGGATTTCGCGAGGCGAATGAAGCCGTCGATCTCGTCGCTGACATAGCAAAAGCTGCGAGTCTGGCTGCCATCGCCGTAGACGGTGAGGTCCTCGCCGCGCAGAGCCTGCTTCATAAAGTTGGGAACGACACGGCCGTCATTGAGCTGCATGCGCGGGCCATAGGTGTTGAAGATGCGAACAATGCGCGTGTCCACTTTGTGATAGCGGTGATAGGCCATGGTGACGGCTTCGGTGAAGCGCTTGGCTTCGTCGTAGACCGAGCGCGGGCCGATAGAATTCACGTTGCCCCAGTATGTTTCTTTCTGGGGATGCTCGAGCGGATCGCCGTAGCACTCTGAGGTAGATGACACGAGATACTTGGCGCCGTATTTGTAGGCAACGTCGAGGGCGTGAAAAGTTCCGAGCGATCCGACTTTCAGCGTGGGGATGCCGTGGATGGTGTAATCCACTGGGCTGGCGGGGCTGGCGAAGTGGAAGACGTAGTCGATCTTGCCGACGTCGAAGGGTTCGCAGATGTCTTTTTCTACAAACTCGAAACGAGGCTCGTTGTTTAGATGAGCGAGGTTGGAGCGGCGGCCGGTGAGCAGGTTGTCGACGACAACTACGCTCCAGCTTTCGCGGAGCAGAGCATCGCAGAGATGAGATCCGAGGAAACCGGCACCACCGGTCACCAGGGCGCGTTGTTGGCTCATGCTTTTTTCGCGGTGTTCTTCATCGCGGCGGCGGGAACGCCGTCTGGATGCGCGGCCGCGCGTCCGACGCTGTAATAGGTGAAACCGTTAGCTGCCATCACTTCGGGATCATACAGGTTGCGGCCGTCGATCACGATGGGATATTTGAGTTCCTGATTGAGGCGTTGAAGATCGAGGTTGGCAAACTCTTCCCACTCGGTGAGGATGAGGATCGCGTCGGCTCCAGTCGCTGCTTCGTAGGCGGAGTTGGCGAACTTGAGGCCGGAGGTCATCATTTCCTGTGTGCGTTCCATGGCGGCTGGGTCGAAGGCAGTGACGTTGCAGCCTTCCTGCAAAAGCGCCTGCACAATGAGTATCGCAGGGGATTCGCGAATGTCGTCAGTGCCGCCTTTGAAGGCAAGGCCGAGGACGCCGACGTGCTTGCCGCGAAGCGTCCACAGGGCGCTACGGACTTTGCGCAGGAAGCGGTCGCGCTGGTCTTCATTGATGCGCATGACTTCGTCGAGCAGGCGGAAATCATAGCCGCATTCGCGGGCCACAGCGCGGAAGGCCATCACATCTTTCGGGAAGCAGGAGCCGCCGTAGCCGATGCCGGGATTCAAGAAGCGCGGTCCGATTCGGGAGTCGGTGCCGATGCCGTGGCAGACTTGATTTACGTTGGCTCCGACGGACTCGCACATGGACGCGACCGCGTTGATGAAGGAAATCTTCATGGCAAGGAATGCGTTGGAGGCGTGCTTGATGAGTTCCGCGCTCTTGGTGCTGGTCACGATGATGGGAGCGGGAATGGTACTGCGGTCGGGTTGCGGGATGGCGTCAGTGCGTTCGTAATAGCTGCCGCTGGTGAGCGGTGCATAGACTTGGCGGAGAACGTTGGCGCAGCGGTCATTGTCGCAGCCGACGACAATGCGATCGGGGAAAAGGAAGTCGGTGACGGCGGTGCCTTCGCGCAGGAATTCAGGATTGGAGGCAACGTCGAAAGAGTCGGGGTCGGCGCCGTTGCGCAGGATGATCTTGCGGATCCACTCGCTCGTATAGACCGGAACAGTGCTCTTCTCGACAATGACTTTGTAGTGGTCAACGGCGCCGGTGATTTCGCGGGCCACCGATTCGACGTAAGAGAGATCGGCTTCACCCCGCTCGGTGGGCGGCGTGCCTACGGCGATAAAAATGGCCGCGCTGGCGCCGACAGCTTCGCGCAGGTCGCCAGAAAAAGTGAGCCGCTGGCCGCGATGGCGGCTCAGCAATTCGGGCAGATAATTTTCGTGGATGGGAACTTGGCCGTTCTTGAGGGCAGCCAATTTGCTCTCATCATTATCCACCAGAATAACGTCGTGGCCGAGGTCGGCGAAGCAGGCGCCTGCAACCAACCCCACGTATCCGGAACCAACGACAGCGACGCGCATGTTCAAACTCCTTGGAGAAGATCCTCGAACGTTCTTAGATGTCTCACGGAGAAACCAAGGGGAGAATGCGACTGGAGCAATGCAAATCGGCCCCAAGTATTGGCTGATTCTAGCATTTCCTGAACGATGGGGAGGACCCAAGAAACTCTAACGCGCAGGTTTTATGTTCTATTTCGCCATTTTGGGACGCAGGGGGAGAGAGGGAGTGTATTCGAGACGCGGCTACAAGAACTAGGGTCTCGCATGGAGTAAACAGAGTTCCGCTGAGGTTCCGTCCTTCCATATTGACAAGGTTGCGCTTTAGGGGGAAACTCCGCTACAGAAGTTGATCTTCTGTAAAAGTGCACCTCCCTATGACTCATCACCCCATGTGGCGGCCTGATTCTACAAAGCCCGTTGCATCTGATGTTGTCCCGTCTGCGACAGCGCCGCCGGAAACGGCGCCGTCCACGGCAGGTCCCTCCAAGGCTGATAACTTAGAAGCTGCGAGGCGGGAATTTGATTTTGCCGAGTTGGCCGCGAAGTTCGCGGCACCCGGGGGCGGCAACATGCCGGCAGACGTTTCGGGGGAGTTGGCGCTGGATATTGTGCTCAATGAGATCGTAGAACAAGCTTGCCTCGCTACCGGNNGGGCCTCGCGGGGGCATGCGCGCGCACCCGGCAGATTCAGTGCTTTGACGATGCTTTGAGCGATCCCAGCGGCGACTCTGAGACTTCGCGGCAGCTGGGAGTGCGGTCCGTGGTCGTGCTGCCACTCTTGCGCGATGAGGAACTGATCGGCATTTTCGAGATTTTTTCATCGCGGCCGCATGCATTTGGCGATCGTGATCTGCGGACGCTTGAAATATTGGCCGAGCGCATCCTCAAGAATGTTCAATCGCGCCAGTCTTCGTCGGTCGCGTTCGGACTTGGTCGCACGAATTTAATCGTCGGTACGTCGCAACCGGACGCGGCGGAAAATATTGAGGAACCGTTGAAGACAGAGATGGCATCTGCATCGGCGGCTGGCTATAGCCCAAGCTTTTTGCTACCGGCACAGAACCACCGCGATGCAACAGAAGCCCGTCCTGCGCAGGGGTTCGATTGGCTTACGGGGGTGATGGGCGCGATACTCCTCTGCGTCGCGATCCTGATGGGAGCGGGTTTTGGGATGCGTTTGGGATGGCTGAAAGCCAGGGGCCACCCCAGTGCTTCCCGCGCGGCGACGGCTCTATCCTCCGCGANNTATGAGAACGGCAAAGAAATTTTCCGGGTTCCGCCCGCGGAAGTCGATGCTACTGCGAATTCGACAGAGAATGGAGGAACGGCGGAGCGGCCGCTGCAGCCGGCGGGACTCATCGAGTTGTCGGCCGATGCAGCGGAGGGCATCCTGGTGCATCGCGTGGAACCGGAATATCCGGAGCAGGCGCGGATGCAGCACGTTCAGGGACCAGTTCTGCTTGACGTGCACATGGATCGCGAGGGCGCAGTGCAGGACGTCAAACTGGTGGGCGGGGACCCACTTCTGGGAGAAGCAGCCATTGCAGCAGTGCGTCAATGGCGATTCAAGCCGCAGATGGTGAACGGCCGCGCGGTGGAGATGGAGACCAAGATTACGCTAAGATTCACTCTTCCTCCGAGCTAAGGTCCGGAACCCTTTCCCGAATTTGCGGCTGGAGGCTGGCGGGGAAGTGTTCGCCGAAGAGCAGTCTCAACTTGTGCAACAGTGTGCGGGCAATACTCTGGCTAAGCTGGGCTATCCTGCGATAGAGTCTCTGGATGGGAAGAGTCGTATGAGTGTCGAAAAAACGATGGTCGAAAAGAACAGCCAATCTACATCTTCGCAGACGGAGAAGAAGCCTGCGGCCCGCGCGGGCGGAGTGCAATGCCTTCGTTGCCATAACGAACTCGATAGCTACGTCTTCACCCGGCTTACGTTTCTGCCATACGGTACTGCCGCGGGCAATGTTGTTTTGGAGTGCCCCAAGTGTGGTCACATTGAGTTCATGTCGCAGAATAGCCCGCTGCTGCGGCGG
Organism: Acidobacteriaceae bacterium; assembly: GCA_003138975.1. Lineage (GTDB taxonomy): Bacteria > Acidobacteriota > Terriglobia > Terriglobales > Acidobacteriaceae > Sulfotelmatobacter. The sequence goes on from PLHQ01000105.1 coordinate 65,555, forward strand.
CTGAATGCCAAGCCCGTGGCTGTGGGCGACGGCGATTAGCAGTTTCCCGCCGAGGGTCTTCCAATCGGATTTTCAAAAGCAGCATTGAACGGGCGTACGCTCGATATCCACCACGCTCGTCAATCCGGTTTCAGGACGAACCTGGCAGCCCATCGCGAGATTCTTGCGAACCCCGGTTGCGAACCGAATGAAGGAAGCCGGAGAATGGTAACAACCGGTAACGGAGAGGAAACGTCTTGGTGATTCTGGTAGTGGGTGGAGCGGGATACATAGGAAGCCATGCGGCGCGAACCCTGCGGCGTCACGGATATGAGGTTGTTATCTATGACAACTTGTCTCGCGGGCACGACTTCCTGGTCGAGGGTTTCGAGTTGGTGGTGGCGGATATTGCGGATCACAAGCGGCTGGCCCAGGTCATGAAGGGCGTGGACGCCGTTATGCATTTTGCCGCTCATTCCCAGGTCGGTGAATCCGTCCAGAGCCCGCGGATCTATTTCCAAAACAACGCCGAAGGTGGACTCACGCTGTTGAATACCGCGTTGGATGCGGGAGTCCGGAAGTTCATTTTTTCCTCGACGTGTGCAGTCTACGGAGTGCCCGAGAAGGTGCCCATCACCGAAGACACCCCGCGGCAGCCCGTGAACCCTTACGGGACTTCCAAGCTCTTCTTCGAGAATGCGCTGGAAGCCTATGACCGGGCATACGGATTGCGCTACATGAGCTTGCGTTACTTCAACGCTGCCGGAGCCGACGAGAGTGGAGAGATTGGAGAACTCCACGATCCGGAAACGCACCTGATTCCCGCCGCGCTAAAGGCCGTGACTGGAGAACGGGGAGAGCTGGAATTGTTCGGCTCGGACTATCCCACGCCCGATGGCACCTGCGTTCGCGATTACGTTCACGTAAACGACCTCGCCGACGCGCATGTGCTCGCCCTTAAGAAGATTGAAGCAGGAAGCGGTTCCGCAGCGTTAAACTTGGGGACCGGCCTAGGCTGTTCCGTGAAAGAAGTGATCACGATGGTGGAAGAGGTGACCGGTGCGAAGGTTCCGCGACGTGTGGCGCCGCGTCGACCGGGGGATCCGCCCACGCTCGTCGCCGATCCGTCACGCGCACAGAATTCACTCCAATGGAAAGCAACGCGCTCTCTCCGGGAGATCGTGCAAACAGCCTGGCAGTGGGAGCGAGGCGGCCGCCAGAAAGCGCGGAAGGCTTAGCGGCTCTGAGCTTCGTGGGGCACGCGCGAAAACCGTTACAATCACACTACAGGGATCGTTACTGGGCACGGCTCTGGCCGCGCAGGACGGAGGCAATCAGCTATGGGGAACAATCTTTCAGGCAAAAAAGTGGCGGTGCTGGGCGCGGGGAAAATGGGTGGCATTCTGCTCCAGGCGCTACTGAAGAACGGCCTCCTGGCGCCCGAGCTCACGACTGCCACTGTCGCGCATGAGGAACGCGCACGGGAAATCAGCACAAAGCTGGGCATACCAGTGGGCACTAATAATTTGCAAGCTGCCAAAGATGCTGACGTGATTCTGATTGCTGTGAAGCCGCAGGTGGTTGAGGAAGTTATGGCCGAGCTTCGCGGCCACATCTCACCCCGGCAGTTAGTCATCTCGGTGGCTGCCTCGGTACCCAACAGTCTCATCGAGAAGACTCTGGATTCCGCCGTGCCCGTGATCCGCGCCATGCCCAACACGCCTTGCCTGCTGTGCTGTGGCATGACCGCTCTGGCCAAAGGAAAATATGCCGATGCCCGCCACGTCGAGACTGCTACGACCATGTTCGACGTCGTAGGCCGCACCGTGGTGGTGGATGAAAAGCATATGGACGCCGTGACCGGACTTTCCGCCAGCGGACCCGCTTACATCTACATCATTATCGAATCGCTCGCGGAAGCGGGCGTCAAGGTGGGATTGCCGCGTGACATTGCGACTTTGCTCGCGGCTCAAACGACCATGGGAGCAGCTCGCGTCGTCCTTGAAACTGGAGACCACCCGGCCNNACGCTGATTAAAGCTGTGGTGAAAGCGGCGCAACGGGCCAAAGAACTTGCGTTTTCCGGACACTGAACTTGGCACTGCTTTGTGCGGGCGGCTTCATCACTAAAGTACCGTTTACCGTTAACAGGTGCGGGAATAATTTACAAAAGGCTCCGAAGGACGCCCGCGGTGAGCGACAACTGTATCGAACCCAGGGAAGATAGGCCTCTCATCCGAGTGTTGGTTGCCGACAGCACGCGCGTGAAGAGCCAAATATTGTCTGATGTGTTGGCTCGAGACAAGCACTTCCAAGTGCTCGAAACCGAGCTCTCCGTCGCAGCCATCCTGGCAGTTGCGGCAAGTGAGAAGCCTGATGTGGTGCTGATCAGTGTGCTCCTCGAAAATGATCCTAAGCTGGGGTTCCAGGTCGCCCGTCAGTTGCGAGCCGCACATCCCGCAACCCGGCTAGTCATGTTGCTGGATCGTTCCGAGCGCAGTTCTGCCGTAGATGCCTTTCGCGCCGGCGCCAGTGGCATTCTCTGCCGCAGGGAATCTCTGAAGTTCCTGACCAGATGCATTTCCTGTGTTCACGCTGGCCAGGTGTGGGCGAATAGCCGCGAACTCAAGTATCTCCTCGATGCCCTTTCGGAATCGATGTCTGCGCGCGGTACAGCGAATGCGAGTGATGCTTCTATTCTTTCCAAGCGCGAGCAGGACGTGGTCACAGGCGTGGTAGATGGATTGTCCAACCGCGAGATCGCCCATCGTCTGAAGTTGACTGAGCATACGGTAAAGAACTATCTCTTCCGCATTTTCGATAAGTTGGGAGTTTCCAGTCGCGTAGAAGTAGTGCTGTACGCCTTCGGTGTGGTCAGTACGGTTCCACGCGTATCAGTTACGAAACCTTCCACAGGACAGACCTCCCCGGCCAAGCGAGCCAACAAGGTTCGCCAAGGTCCCGTCCGCGCGCGACGTCAGGCCGACGACGCGACACCGAACGAGCAAGACTCGCAAAAAGTCTTGCCTATTTAGGGACTGGAGCGATTGCTGGCTCGGCCGCTACCGTAGTCCCAATCCGTCCGCGGCCGTGCTCACGATGGTGCGACCGATCAGCAGTGAGGCCGTTGCTGCAGGCGAAGGGACGTTGAGCACGTGCAGCATCCTGCCCGAAGGCACAAACTGAAAATCATCGACCAGAGCACCCTCGCGCGTAAGGGCCTGGGCGCGAACCCCGGACCCACCTGGCACCAAGTCCTCGTCGCGCACCTCGGGAACCAGACGCTGCAACGCGCGGACGAACGCAGGCTTGGAAAACGAACGGTGGAATTCGTCCAGCCCGCTGCGCCAATTTTTCGCCGCCATCCGCCAGAATCCGGGAAAGATGAGGGATGAACCCAAGTCGCGCAGGTTGAAGTCAGTGCGCTTGTATCCTTCGCGACGAAACGCAAGTACGGCGTTCGGTCCGGCGTCCACACTGCCACTGATGCGACGTGTGAAATGAACCCCGAGAAAAGGAAACCGCGGATCGGGCACGGGATAGATAAGAGAACGCACCAGCGACGAGCGCTCGGGGATAAGGTCGTAGTACTCGCCGCGAAAGGGAACAATCATTACTTGCGGGTCGTCCCCTGCCATGCGACTGATGCGATCACTGAATAGTCCTGCGCAGTTGATGAGCGACTTGCCGGAGAATGCGCCTCTACTTGTTTCGACTGTAATTTCATCCCCATACCGCTTGATTCCGGTGACCTCAGTCGAAGTGAGTATGGTTTCGCCGCGCGCGGTAATGATCTCTGCATATTTATCGCAGACTGCCGCGTAATCAGTGATTCCGGTAGCCGGAACTACCAGCGCCCGCAGCCCACTGGCGTTGGGCTCGATCTCGCGCAATTCTTCTGGCCCTATGGACTGGAGACCGGTCAGCCCATTGGCGTCGCCGCGCCGGCGCAGCTCTTCAAGGCGCGGGAACTCCTCTTCGTGAGTGGCGACAATCACTTTGCCGCAAACCTGATGAGGGATGGCGTGTTCGCGGCAGAATTCCACCATCGCGGCCGCGCCGGTTACGCACAATTTCGCTTTCAGCGAGCCCGGTTTGTAGTAGACGCCGGAATGGATGACGCCGCTGTTGTGGCCGCTCTGATGCCGGCCCACGCGGTGTTCTTTTTCCAGCGACAGCAGGCGGAGCCGCGGGAATCGTTGCGTGATTTCGAGCCCTACGGCCAGCCCAACGATACCTCCGCCGACGATGATGACGTTGTAGCGTGATTCAACCATGATCTAGGATCGTACCCGACGCCGCGTCCTCTCGGCAGACATTCACTGACTCACGATCAAAGTTGCTGTGGAAGCCGATTGGTGGCTCAATGTGCCCGATGTGCCAGTCACGACGATAGTATAGGTGCCAGGTTGTGTGCCGTGTTGCTGACCGCCACCGCCGCTGCCACCGTTGCTCCCGCCTCCGCCACACGACATAAGCAGCAACGCGAGCACGAACAATCCCAGTATCGAAGCGACCAACGCAAAGTTCTTGCCTTCTCTCCCATGCCCTCTGATTCCCAACAGAGCGAGCAAAGGCAGCGCCAGCCCCAAAGCATAAAAGAAAGGCGCACGGACGAGCTCGACGAACTCGCGGTCGTGGCGATGTTCATCACGACCGCAGCTGAACTGGTGCCGGGCGTCACCGGGTTGGGCGTGAAGCTGCAGAGCGAGATCACAGGCCCGCCAGAACATGAGAGAGTCACGGCACCGGTAAACGACGCGCCCACTGGCAGCACGCTGAAATTGTAACTCGCCGATTGCACTGAGTTGATGGTTTGTGTGGCCGGAGTCAGCGAGCCGATCGTAAAATCCTGGTTTACCGTGAGAACTATCGTCTCTGAGTGGCTGGGAGCGCCGGTCACGTCCTGCGTGTTGATGTTGATGTTGTTAAGCGGCCGGAATGGCATTATTCGGAACATTGATCGTGGCGGTTGCGGGAACCGTAGCCGCGCTTCCGATTGTGATGGGGTTCTGCGGAGTGAGCGTGCGCTGCGTGCCGGAAAGTGCCGTGGCGTCGCAGGTGGCGTTGACCTGGCCGCTGTAGAAATCTAAAGAAGCGAAGGCCAGATTTGCCTTGACCTGTCCGCCGGGAGCGGTGGACAGCACTTGCGTACCGGAAATCGAGTAATCGCCGACGTTGAATTGCACCGGGTAGGAATTGTTAGTCGAACCCGAGCTGCCTTGCACCGCAATCTGGTAGGCGCTGCCAAGAAACTGGTTCCGTTGATCACTAAAGTGGCTGTTGCCGGAAAGTGGTGCATCCGAGGCTGGCTGTGCAACCGCGTGAGCGCGCGCCAGTCGGACCGCGCGCGCCTGCATCTTGGTTTGATACGCGCGGTGACGCAGTTCGGCGGAAGATTTGCCAGGGAGCACACGACCGTGCAGGAACCAGTCGGAGCGCTCCTCTTCGTGACCTGCGTCGGCGTCTCTGATCGGTGTTTCGGGCAGCGGTTTCTTGGCGCCCTGAGCTTGTGCGATCGACTGCAGCGAAATTGTTAACAATACAAGCAGGGAAGTGTGAACTACGCGAAAGAACCTGGGATAGGTCATAATCTTTCAACGATGAGGCCTGTATCGGAGTGCCGGAGAGCACCAATCAACCTCAAACGCGAATAAAGTCCGCTTAGAAGCATTTTGGGAAGCTATTTTGGGAATCAGAAAGCAGCCGCTCGCGCAACAAAGAGTTGGTTGTGAGTTACGAGTGGAGTGCCTGTACAATTTCCACGGATTCTCGTATCGATGGCAAACTCCTCGAGGTGCTTACATGTTGATGCGGCGTCTGATTTCACTCAGCTTGATCGCTCTGCTGCTATTGGCGTGCGCGGTTTCAATCCCGCGGGTTGAGGCTGAGGATCACGAGATCAGCGTAGCTGCCGCGGCAGACTTGAGCTCCGCTCTACAGGAAGTCGCTGCTAATTACGAAAAGCGTACCGGGGTGACAGTGAAGCTCTCGTTCGGCGCCTCGGGCGCGTTGACTCAGCAGATTCAGAATGGAGCGCCGTTCGACGTTTTTTTTTCGGCTGATATGGACTACCCCCGCCAGTTGATCGCCGGCGGCCAGGCGGAAGGCGCAACGTTGTATCGTTATGCCGTGGGACAATTGGTACTGTGGGTTCCCAAGGACTCGCCGCTCGACGTCGAACATAAGGGCATGGATGTTCTGCTGGATCCGTCCGTGAAAAAAATTTCAATCGGCAATCCGCAGCATGCGCCTTACGGTCGCGCGGCCGCTGCCACGTTGAAGCATTATGGTCTGTATGAGAAAGTCAGCGACCGCCTGGTGCTGGGAGAAAATATTTCGCAAGCTGCACAGTTTGTGGAGTCTGGCAATGCGCAGGCGGGGTTCGTCGCGTTGGCGCATGCCATAGCGCCAGCGGTGCAGGGCAAGGGGAAATACTGGATCGTTCCGGCCGAGGCGTATCCGCCGCTGGATCAAGGCGTTGTCGTACTCTCGCGCTCACCTCACCAGCAGGGCGCGGTGGCATTCCTGGAGTATGTAAAGACTGCAGAGGCATCGGCCGTGCTGCAACGCTACGGCTTTACCTTGCCCGAAGAGAAGCAGGGAATGGCCAAATGAATACGGCGGAATAAAAATGTCCATCGACTGGCAGGCATTCCGGCTCACCATAGAACTGGCGGTGGTTGTGTCGGCCATTCTTTTCATGGCGGGCCTGCCTCTGGCTTACTGGATCACTTTCTCGCGCTGGCGCTGGAAATTTCTGGTGGAAGCCCTGGTCGCCTTACCGATCGTGCTCCCGCCGACGGTGCTCGGATTTTATCTGCTGGTTGCCCTCGGCTCCCGCAGCCCGGTGGGCGTCTGGTGGCAGTCCGTTACCGGACACACTCTAGCCTTCACCTTCACGGGACTGGTGATCGGATCCATCCTTTACAGCCTGCCTTTCGCGGTGCAGCCCTTTGCCGCCTCTTTCTCGTCGGTCGATCGCAAACTGCTGGCGGCCTCGGCCACGCTAGGTGCTTCTCAGTTGCGGACTTTTTTTCGCGTCGTAGTTCCGCTCTCCGTGCCCGGACTGATCACAGGCGTTGCCTTGGC
>PLHQ01000175.1:0-261 GCA_003138975.1 Acidobacteriaceae bacterium
CGCAACGATCCCCACTTCCGATCGACTGCATGCTGCCAATCGACCATTTGACTGCCGATTGTGCCTTTGTTCGCAGCGCGTTCACGGTAGGCGACTGAGGCTGGGAGGTAATGTTGTTCGGTGTATTCGCGGACAGCGCGGTCGGCGGCGAAGCGCGGTGTCAGACGCGCCATGCTTTCCCGCATCCGCGCAACCCATGCGGTGGGAATGCCGCTCTTGTCTCGGGCATAAAACTCCGGGATCACCTCCCGCTCGAGCAGG
>PLHQ01000175.1:292-7616 GCA_003138975.1 Acidobacteriaceae bacterium
CCTCCATTGACGAGCACTTTCATGCCGCTCGTCCCGCAAGCCTCCCAGGGTCGGCGTGGCGTGTTGATCCAGATGTCCACCCCCTGCACCAGGTGCTCCGTTAACAACATGTCGTAGTCGCTCAGGAAGACGATGTGGGGTCGGGTCTCTGGCTGGCGGATGAAGTTTATCCATTCATGGATCAGCGCCTGCCCCGCCCGGTCCTCCGGATGGGCCTTGCCAGCGATGATGAGTTGCACCGGGCGCTNNGAATTAGTCAACAAACCAAGCAGTCGCTGCGGGTCGTGCAGTAGCAGGTTCGGTCTCTTGTAGGACGCGAAGCGTCGCGCAAATCCTAGCGTCAGTGCGTTGGGATCAAAGAGATGCTTCGCACCGTCGACCGCCTCGGCAGAAGCGCCTGAGGCAGCCAGTTGTCGGGATAGCCGCCCGCGCGCGTATTCAACAAGAGACTCGCTGGCGGCGGTGCGGAATTTCCAAAGCGCGGAGTCAGAGATGCGGCGAATATCCTGCTCCAGATTCTCCTTCGTCCCCAGCCAACGGCCCTTGCCACAGGCTGCCGTCCAAAGNNAGATGTCGGCTGACTTCCCCATGCAAGCGACTCACGCCATTCACCGCCCCGCTACCGCGGATGGCGAGATACGCCATGTTGAAACTCTCCGAGGAGTCGTTCGGGTTCTGGCGGCCTAAGGCCAGCAAATCGTGGAGTGTTATGCCGAGCTTCTGCTTGGCATAATTACCGAGGTATTGCTCAATGAGCGCCGGATCGAAACGGTCAAAGCCGGCGGCCACTGCCGTGTGAGTGGTGAACAGATTGCCGACTCGAGTCGCGGAGAGTGCCACCTCGAAGGGCTGCCCCGTTTCTTCCATGAAGTTGCGGGCACGCTCCAGAACGGCGAAGGCCGCATGCCCTTCATTCAAGTGACAGACTTCCGGTTTGATGCCCAGCGCACCGAGCAACCGCCAGCCGCCAATTCCAAGAAGGAGTTCTTGCTTGAGGCGCAACTCCGGCCCGCCGCCATACAGTTCGCTGGTGATCCCTCGATGAGCGGGAAAGTTCGCCGCGTCGTTGCTGTCCAGTAGGTACAGCTTCACTCGGCCGACCTGGACCTGCCAGGCGCGCAGCCACACCGAGTAACCGGGCAACGCGATCTCCAACCGCAACCACTCGCCATTCGGGTGGCGCAACGGCGCGATCGGCAACTGGCCGGGATCGTTGTACGGATAAAGAGCCTCTTGCTCTCCGTTCTTGTCGATCACCTGGCGAAAATAACCTTGCTGGTACAGCAGTCCCACGCCGACCACTGGCACACCCAGATCACTGGCGGCTTTAAGCTGATCACCGGCCACATTGCCAAGCCCGCCCGAATAGATCGGCAGAGCTTCGCTCAACATGAACTCCATGCTGAAATACGCGACGCGGGTCAACGGAGCTTGCGGATGCTTTTGCTGAAACCACGCCGGCCTATCCGCCGCCTGACGCTTGTCTCGCAGCAGATCATCAACGTTCTTACGGAAGGCAGGATCGGCTAGCACGCGCTCGATCTGGTCGCGCGAGACCGTCTGCAGAACAATCCAGGGATTATGCGTGATCTCCCACAGTTCGGGATCAAGCTGCCGCCACACTTCGTCGGTGGCATGATTCCACGACCAATGCATGTCCAAGGCGAGTCCCGCCAGGGAATCGAATCCCTCAATTTCGGTGGGTAGAAGGTTGTAGATCGGGTGGCTGACGCGCGCTTGGTCGCTCATGATTTCTCCCTCGGATTCGCCGCCGCCAGTGCATCGCTGACAATCGTCTGGGCTTCCTCCAGGATCTGGCGCAGATGATCCGCCCCCCGGAAGCTCTCCGCATAAATCTTGTAGATGTTCTCGGTCCCTGACGGACGCGCTGCGAACCATCCACTCTCCGCCGCCACCTTCAACCCGCCGATGGGAGCGTCGTTGCCTGGCGCGTGGGTGAGGACAACCTGAACTTTTTCCCCCGCCAACTCGGTGGACCGGACCTGCTGCGGCGAGAGTTTTTCCAAAATCTCTTTTTGTTCCGGTGTAGCAGGCGCCTCAACACGGTCGTAAACAGGCTCACCGAACTCGCGCGTAAGTTCGCGATAGATCTCGCCGGGATCGCGGCCCATCCGGGCTGTGATCTCCGCCGCCAGCAAAGCGGGGACAATTCCATCTTTGTCCGTCGTCCACACACTGCCATCCAAACGGACGAACGATGCCCCTGCGCTCTCTTCGCCGCCGAAGCCAAGCGAACCGTCGAGCAAGCCATCAACGAACCACTTGAAGCCCACCGGTACTTCGTAGAGTTTCCGGCCAAGCTTCGCGGTGACGCGATCAATCATCTGGCTGCTCACCACCGTCTTGCCGATCGCCGCTTCCTTGCGCCACTTCGGCCGGTGTTGGAAGAGGTAGAAGATGGCGACGGAAAGGTAATGGTTGGGCGGCAGCAATCCCGCGCTTCTGGTGACAATACCGTGCCGGTCATGGTCGGTATCGCAGGCGAAGGCGATCTCGAAGCGATCCTTCAGGCCGATTAACCTCTGCATCGCATAGGGTGAGGATGGGTCCATGCGAATCTGGCCGTCCCAATCCACAGTCATAAAACGGAAGGTCGGGTCAACGGCCTCGTTCACGACCGTGAGGTTCAACCCGTAGCGCTCGGCAATCGGCCCCCAGTAGTGGACCCCGGCGCCGCCCAGCGGATCGACTCCCATGCTGATCTTCGCGCCGCGAATGGCGTCCATGTCGAGCACGTTGGCGAGATCAGCAATGTAAGCGTTGAGATAGTCGTGCCGGTGTGTCGTGGGGACGCGAAGAGCTTGCTGGAGAGAAATCCTTTTCAAACCCAGAAGGCCACTCTCGAGAAACTCGTTGGCCTTCGCCTCGATCCACGCGGTGACAGCGGCTTCCGCAGGCCCGCCGTTTGGAGGATTGTATTTGAGCCCGCCGTCATGGGGCGGATTGTGTGACGGCGTGATGACGATGCCGTCGGCGAGNNCCTGTCTTGCGCCCGCGGTTGTGCGTGAGAATCGCGTGGGAAATAGCAGGGGTCGGAGTGTATTCATCGCCCTCCGCCAACATGACTTCCACTCCGTTGGCCGCCAGCACCTCAAGCGCGCTGGCAAGAGCCGGCACGGAAAGGGCATGTGTATCCATGCCGAGAAACAGCGGGCCCTCAATCTTTTTCTGCTCCCGGTAGAGGCAAATGGCCTGACTGATGGCGAGGATATGCCACTCATTGAAAGCCTTTTGGAATGAAGAACCACGATGTCCTGAAGTGCCGAAGGCAACCCTTTGTTCCGGCACGGAAGGGTCAGGCACCTCCGTATAGTAGGCCGTGACGAGTCTGGGTATGTTCACCAGCGTCGATGCTTCGGCCGGCTTGCCTGCCAGGGGACTTACTTTCATGACTTTCTCGTCAGATGCTGTGGAGTCCTTTTGCGCCAAGGTCCCCATCAACTTGTCGAACAGCTTGTGGCGCGCTTACTGTCTGGAAGGACTCGCTTACCGTGAGCGCGGCAATACGACCTGCAACTTTCCGCTTTGGAGTGTTGCCCTAGCCAATACCGGATCGACATCAAAGGGGAGCTCGACAATCCGCATAACCTTTGTGTCCTTACGACCAGTTGCTGCTGGCTGATTTGAACCTGAGTGGACACCGCAAATAACGGCCCGACGATGCCCAATGGCCACTTCCAAGTCTTTCGCAGCAAAGCCGGGCACTTGCGCTGTTAATTGCAATGCGCTGTCGGTCACATAGCGTTCGATCGCAAGCGGGTGCAGAACCTCTTGTTCCGCTGTGAACCAATCGTCCTGGTCGGAGCCGTGCCCGCCGCCGCGGGACTCATAGATTTCATAAGCACGCTGAGCGATCGACGCATTGGTTTCATTCATTCTGTCGAGGATGTCGGCCTCGACCACTAGTACGGATTGTGCTTTTCGAGATTGCGATTTGCCTGTCATGTGCTTCTCCTGGGCCGACTCGCCGCGAATTATGCCCTATCGCGCCCTCGGCGGTCGGTCGACTTGGCACACCAATGGGCAAGGCCCATCGAGACGGCCTTGCCCACAGGCTCGCGGGAGCGCTAAGCAGCTACCGTTACCGCTTCGCCTGAGTGCATTCCCAATTCAGCGGGATGTGTAGTCTCGAGGATGTCCTTCGCCCGAGCCACCTCGGCGGCCGTCCCATGGACGATCATTAGGAACTGATCTGTCTTGAGTGCTGTTTGGTACTTCACAATGCTGTCCTTAGGAATTCCTATGCTGTAGAGGCCAGCTCCCAGAGCACCCAACGCTCCTACCTCCACCGCACCTTCCAACCCGGCCACGATCCATGCCACTACCGGTCCCGCCGCTAAGATTGGGCCGAGCCCCGGAATTATGAAGAGAGCAGAGCCGAACAAAAGGCCCCAAAAGCCTCCCCAGAACGCACCAACTTTGCCCCAATACTTCATGCGGTCACCAGTATTGTAGTAGCCCACTACCTGCTCATCTGTGTGGTAGCCCTTCCCAACGATCGACAATTTGTGCAGGTCAATTCCGCCACGCTGAAGCTCCTTCACCGCTCGATCCGCTTCCGTATGCGTGCGATACACCGCGACAACTGAATTCTCTTTGGACATTTCTTCGTCTCCTCGGGGACTCGCCGTCATTCTCGGGCCACGCAGCCAAATCCCAACCCGAACTATGACAGCGCACTATCAGGAAAACTGTTCCCTATTGCACAGTGTCGGCGGAGAATGCACGCGTGTTCCTGATGGCTCACCGTGACAAAGTTCCTTTATGTCTCTGTTATTCACTTCGGGCTGGCTCAAGGAGAGAACAGTCGCGGGCGTAGCGGCAACTTGGTAATTGGTTGTACGCGGCACTTAGTCAATAAACTCAGAAACCGCGGTGCGAATACTCTTTTGGGGCATCTTGCATTCCGGCACAACGATTTCCGAAAGAAGCGCCTGAAGAATCGCGCCCGCAGAGGTCGGTCCGGAATAGATGAATGAGATGGGGCTCCGTGCGGGCAGTTTCAAAGGGCGGACCGGGATCGCCGGGGCGGAAGGCTCAGCGAAAACGGGTCAATAGTAATGTTGTCTGTTCCTTTTTGAACAGACACCTCAAGTTTCGAAGCGTTAGCTTTTCCATAAATTCGGAAATTTGAAAATGGAAATCCTTATTAATCTCGCATCAGATGCCTGCGCCGTTGAAGGCCAGTTCACGCGTTGCAACCGCCGTCCGGTAGGGACTTTGGAGCTTTTCCGCCATGAGTGGGTCATCTACGCCACGCCGCCTCTCTGCGGCCCAATATGCACTAGCTTCGAAGAAGGATGTGCATCATGGAATCAAATCGTTTAGATCTTGCGATTACAGACCATATATCTCATGTGCCGGTCGGAAGCCAACGGTACGTATATATGGCAGCGATATTCGCCGCGATCGGTGGATTGTTGTTTGGATCGACACGGGTGTCATTTCCGGCGCACTAATTTTTATTAAGAAGACTTTCGGCCTTTCCACATTCGAGCAGGGGCTTGCGGTCAGCTCGGTTTTGGTTGGCGCCGCCGTTACAGCAATCACTGGCGGCAGCCTCTCGGACCGATTTGGACGCAGGAAGATGTTGCTCATCACGTCGGTCATCTTCATGGCGGGTGCGGTGGTATGCTCCGCGGCAGGATCCATCCAGGTCCTTGTTGTTGGACGAGTAATTTTAGGAGTGGGAATTGGGCTCGCGAGCTCCGTTGTTCCTCTTTCCACCGGCTAAAGCACGCGGTTGGTAGGTATCCCTCTTCCAATTAGCGATTACAATGGGGATTTTGGTTGCCTATATGGCGGCGTACGCCTTCGCCCCATCCAGCGGTTAGAGATGGATGCTCGGCCTTGCCGTAGTTCCCGGCGCGCTGCTTGGTGCAGGGATGCTGTACCTCCCGGAGACTCCGCGATACCTTGCTCGGCAGGGGCATCTCGATTTGGCCCGGAGTGTCCTAACCGAAATTCGGGGGACTCAGGACGTCGACGCTGAACTTCTACAAATCAAAACAGCGGTGCAGCAACCAGGGCAGCACAGCCACTTCTCTGACTTACTCCTGCCTGCCATTCGGCCGGCTCTGATTATCGGAATCGGACTTGCAGTGTTGCAGCAGGTCACGGGAATCAACACAATTATCTACTACGCGCCCTTCATCATTCGGTCTGCGGGGATCTCCTCGATTCGAGGTTCTATCCTGGCCACGGCAGGCATCGGTATGGTCAACGTGATCATGACTTTGGTGTCGATGTGGCTGATCGATCGTGTGGGGAGACGGCCGTTGTTCCTAACTGGTATTGCCGGAATGGTGGTCAGTCTCGGCGCACTCGGTTATGCATTTCATCTGTCTGCAAAAAGCCGGGGGGTTGCGGATCTTGCTGTGATCACTCTGATGATCTANNGCGGCCGGGGCGAACTGGACCTCCAACTTTGTTGTCTCACTGACCTTTTTAACGCTTCTGCAACTGCTCGGTCCGAGCTGGACTTTCTGGCTGTACGGCTTGGTTTCGCTCGGTGCGTGGGTCTTCTCTTATTATCTTGTGCCGGAGACGAAAGGGCGCACTCTTGAAGAAATCGAAGGCTTCTTGCAGAAGAGCATTAGCCGAGCCGAACCACTACACCCATAACTTTTCTGCATGGGAAACGGCTTTCAGCTGCGTGCTGACCGACCCAGAAACGCGCGACATAAGCTCATGGAGATTTTCGAAGGCAAATCCGTGAGAACTTTTTTGCTGTTGTTTTTTCTTGCACCGAGTCTGTCGGCCTTCGGCAAGAGTGGCAGTGTCAGCACTCTCTCCGCCGCCCAAAACGCGCAAGTGAGTCAAAGGGAATCATCGACCAGCTTCAAGCAAGAACCTGACGATCTTAAACAAGAACTCGATGTAGACGCCTTGGCATTATCGAAGATACCGGCAGATCCGATTTTCCAGCGTGATCCCTTGGCTCCGATCTTTCAGCCGATCGACAAGCTCGTCGACAAAATTGCTCAACTTGAAAGATTAAAGTTCGGTGCGACTTACACCTTCCTGAACCAGTATGCGACGATTACGCCGGACGGTGTCCGTCACAATCAACTCAGCGGATGCCTTGATTTTACCGGAGCCTGGGTTGCTTACGATGATGGAAGCACTGCAGGATCCATCAGCCTGCTGGTACGTTCTGGAAGCAACATCGGCATAAGTCAGCCTGCAGGGTGGCGGTCCGCAAGAACCGATCACCGTGAACATCCTCTATTGGCGGCAGGATTTTCTCGAGAAGAGGCTTTCATTTTATGTGGGCAAGATACATCCCAACGAATACATAAGC
>PLHQ01000202.1 GCA_003138975.1 Acidobacteriaceae bacterium
TCTCAACAGAGGGGTTCACCCCAGCCCTCTGTGCCCTCGTTTGTGCCCTCGCCGTTCCGCTTTCTCTGCGCTCCGAGCGTGTGTGAAACATCGCGATAACGCTCAGTAAGGGGTTTTGAGTAAATGTTCTCAACAGGCATCAGCTTAAGCCGAACAGTTGATTGCACGTTGTCATTAAGTCATTCTCGGCGTAAAGTGCGGCTGTGGCGGGCCGGGTCTTTCTGGGCGACAGACAAATGAATAAAGAGAGTGACTTATCTGGAGGCCCCGGCACCAAGATTGCAGGCGTGTGAAACAACATGTTCGTCATTCATGGTGCCTACCACTTCTGGCCCAAGCGAGTCGCGTTTCGCAACGACTACTGCTTTACGTGCGGGCAAGCATGCCGGGCAGTGGCGATCCGGACATTCGACGTTGGGCACATTTTCTGGATTCCGATCTTGCCCGTCGGTTTTTGGAAACATTGGCAGTGCACCTTCTGCGGTCGAGACCCGCATACACGCCTGAGGACCCGGCGGTCGTTTAAGTGGGCTGGTTTGATTGCCCTGATACTCGTTTCAGTGATTTTCTGGGCAGCACCTGTCACTCCGGAGGATGTAGCGATTACTTGGATCTTCCGCATCGTTTTGCCGGCTGGGGCGACCATGCTCCTCATGCGCTTGCTCAGCACTCCAAAGGATACGTCCCTGAGGCAGATGCGGGCGACGGTTCAACCAGCGACCGATACCGTATGCCCATTTTGTGGCACGCCCCTGATCGCCGGGAGCCGGTGGTCGTGTCCCGGTTGTGGCGCCGTTAAATACTAGCGGCGTGCAACTTCTGCATCAGGATCAAGTGACAGAGGTATTGGCCCTAGAACGGGTTATCTGCGCTGAAGTGGGCCCATACCCGATATCCTCAATTCGGGCCGCCGCGTAATTGCTCCCGGATGGTCGCTAGGCTTGATCGGAAACGCCTCGGGCAGGACAGTTTCACAAAAAAGTGGAACCGGGGACCGGACCAGCCGTCGAAATAATAAGCACCGAGACGAGCGCTGGTTTGCCCTGAGGCAGGTGCGGAGCAAGGGATCACGCACGGAACCGCGAAGTTCAGCATGGCCGAGGCACCGCCGCCCGGGGCAGGGTTCACGACTGTAACTGCGTCTGGGCCAGGCGCGGCGATGGCACTCGCAGGAACGGCGGCGGTGAGCAGGGCGTTGCTCACAAAGGTTGTCGGCAGGTTACTGCCGTTCCACTGCACGTTCGAATCAGAAATGAAGTTCGAGCCCACCACACTCAGAGTAAATGATGGCCCTCCCTGCTGACTGCTGTTCGGAGATATCGCATCAATCGCAGGAGCCGGATTCGGTGGGCCTGTGGAGCCGCGGCTACTGCTGCCACCGCCGCAACCCAGTAGATTCATCGCTCTCAAAAGAACCAGGACGGGAGTCACAACGGAGCTTTGCCAAATTTCCATGTCGGTGCCACCATCCTTGATTGAACTGCCAACCCGGACTGATTCACCCGCATCACGTTCCACCGGCGGAGTCGCGCTCCTCGGTTAGTGAACATTCACGCTGTAAATCGCCCTCTGCCGACTCAGGGACTAGCAGTGATGACTGACGTTCCACCGAGCCTATACAGGCAACAAACCAAAACTGTGCGGCGTCATGGCGTCCGTAAGAAGCCGTGAAACACAGTACTCGCGTCTGTGTAGCCTCCCGCGATATTCCCCTCCGCGTTAATGCCGTAGGCGGCGGTCCCCTGAAGAGCACCTCTGCCTGCGCCCGGAGCCTCGAAAGTTGTTATCGTGCCATTGCTGGAGCGCACGAAGCCGTGAAACAAACTGGCGGCGTCAACATAGTATCCCGCAATAACCCCGGACGCGTTGACGGATTGGGCGAGGGTTCCCTGACCGCTTTTTCTTTTGCCCGGCACCTCGAAGATGGTTATCATCGGCAGCACGCACAAAGCTGTGATACACATTGCTCGAATCAGAATAGGACCCTGCGATAGTCCCCGACGTGTTGATGGCTTGGGCGACGGTTCCCGCTGCGCCCAGAATCTCGAAAGTGGTTATCGTGCCATTGCTGGAGCGTACGAAGGCGTGAAATACGTTGCTCGCGTCAGAATAGTATCCTGCGATAGTCCCCGACGTGTTGATGGCTTGGGCGATGGTTCCCGCCTCGCCCGGAACCTCGAAAGTGGTTATCGTGCCATTGCTGGAGCGCACGAAGCCGTGCTTCACGGAGCTCGCGTCAAGATAGTATCCTGCGATAGCCCCCGACGTGTTAATGCTGTAGGCAACGGTTCCCTGGTGCGATTCCGTGCCAGCGCCCGGCGCCTCGAATGTCGTGAACAGGGGGCTCTGATCCAAGATTCCTGTTATTTCCTGCTCTTGCGCGGGGGTTTCCACAGAGAAAAACAAGCAGAGGCAAGGGACAGCGGTTCTGACAAGCCCGATCCCGCTCGAGCGAGGAGCCTCGATCCGCACAGCCGAGGACGGAGAGTGCCCAGCAAGCTGGCACCGATTGACCCGCTTTTCTGTCGTCTCTGGAATTAACTGGACCGCAAGCGCCTTACTTTTCATTGTGTGTCCCTCCCACAGAATCAATCGCCACCACGTCAGTTGATCCGAAGCAGGTTAAGTGAACATTCACGCTGTAAATCGCCCTCTGGCCGACTCAGGGACTAGCAGTGATGACTGACGTTCCCACCGAGCCTATACAGGCAATAAACCAAGACTGCACGGCGTTAGGGCGTCCGCACGAAGCCGTGATACACGTAACGCGCGTCCAAGTAGGTTCCCGCGATATCGCCCGCGGTGTTGATGCTGAGGGGGACGGTTCCCTGAGCTGCGGCCGTGCCTGCGCCAGGAGCCTTGAAGTTGGCTATCTTCCCATTGGCAGCGCGCACAAAGCCGTGAAGCACGTTGCTGCGGTCCAAATAGGATCCCGCTATATCCTTCGCGGTATTGATGCTGAAGCCGGCGGTTCCCGTATACGCGCCCGTGCCTGCGCCCGGAGCCTCAAACGTGGTTATCGTGCCAGTTGCCGCGCGCACGAAGCCGTGAAGCAGATAGTTCGCATCACGGTACAGTCCCGTGATATCCCCCGCTGTGTCAATGCTGATAGGCAACGTCCCCTGCTTGCTGTCCGTGCCTGCGCCCGGAGCGTTGAATGTGATTATTTTTCCATTACCTGCGCGCATGAAGCCATGAAACGCATTGCTCGCGTCACGGTACAGGCCGGCGGTAGCCCCCGCCGCGTTCATGCTGACCGCGACGGTTCCCTGACTCTTGCCCGTACCTGCACCTGGAGCCTTGAAGGTGGCTATCTCTCCATCGGCGCCGCGCACGAAGCCGTGATAAACATTGCTCGAATCAAGATACGTTCCCGCGATAACCCCCGTCGTGTTGATGCTGATGGGGACAGTTCCCTGATGCGCGCCAGCGCCTGCGCCAGGAGCCTTGAAGGCGGTGATCTTTCCATTGGCAGCGCGTGCGAATCCGTGATACACATAACGCGCGTCCACGTAGGTTCCCGCGATATCGCCCGCAGTGTTGATGCTGAAGGAGACGGTTCCCTGAGCCGCGCCCGTGCCAGCACCCGGCGCCTCGAAGGTGGTTATCGTGCCAGTTGCCGCGCGCACGAAGCCGTGATACGCATTGTTCGCGTCATAGTACATTCCCGCGATCGCCCCCGCCGTGTTGATGCTGAAGGGGACGGTTCCCTGACCCTCGCTCGTGCCAGCGCCCGGCGCCTCGAAGGTAGTGAAGGTGGGCTCGCCAGGGAAAGATTGGGCTAAGGCAGGAAGGGCCGCTGCTCCCCAAATCGCCGCGACGGAAAAGATCACAAGCGTTGCCCGTGCAATGTTGCGTTTCATGAGAGTGCTCCTGAATTGTAGTTTTGAAGCTCGAGGATCGAATTGCCCACACCTCCAAAAGTGAACCAGTGAAAAGAGAGACCGCTCGTATATATTCCGCCATTTGCTTTCCGTGAGTGCACACCCTCTGACACTCAATGTCACACGGCCAATGCAATATCGTCTAGTGCGTGGCGACCGCAGGGGCAGCGCGGTAGATGGTTGTGTGGGCGGGGATCACGGCGCCCACTATGGCCCCGCTCGTGGCGCCAATTGCGATACCAACAAGGGCGCCGACTCCTTCCGAAAGTCCCACCCAGGCCTTCGATCCGGAGCCAGCAGCGGCGCCGATGCCCGCCCCGCCGGCCGCGCCGACCACCAGACCGATTACGGCGTGCTCGCCGCGCCGGGCGCCGGAAGCGGTCGAGACGCGGACGACGTCTTCGCGCTTCACCGAGACGTCGGAGCCTTTTTCTTGCAGGGTGAGCACCTCATCGGTGACGCTGACGAATTCGCCGCCGTGGCTCTTCATGGTGGATTCGATCACTACAATGCCCTGGCCAACCTTCAGGCCACGCAGGTCGGACCACGAGCCTTGCTGCTTCTGAGCCCAGAGCGCGGCGGGCAGTCCGAGGAACAACACGAGGATCAGGCAGGTACGAGAAGTCACGTGCCGCCTCCAGTTGGGCGGTCGAACAGGAGCCTCGATCCACGCAGCCGAGAACAGAGGGTGCCCAGAAAACTGGCACCGCTTGGCCCGCTTTTCTGTTGCTCCTGGAATTGACTGGACCGCCAGTGCCTTACTTTTCATTGTGTCTCCCTCCCATGGAATCAATGGCCAGCACGTCTTGAGATGGCTACAATCACCCCAGTCACCAGTTAGGTGGGGCGGCGGACGAAGCGAACCTCAGGCGGAGGCGGGCAAAAACCTTGCCCGGCCTCCGCTTGCGCCCCAACTAGTCATAAAAGTCGGCATCGGGAACCCGCCCGAGCTTTTCGCCATCGCTGTGGATCGACACCGGAACCGCTGTGGTCGATCCGGGCGGAATCAACTGCGAAACGATCGCGTGAATAGTGCGGGCATGATTGCTCAGGACGAACATCAGATTGATCACCGCGCCCGTGGAACCCGGGGGAGCGGGAAAATCGATCTCCGCCGTGCCGGTGCAATCTGAAGAGACGGTGTACTTGCCAGTCTCACTGGTGTGGAAGCCTGCCTTGTCCGTGGGTCCCGGCAGCGGAAAACCGTTCGACATCACCCAGTCCACCTGGGTCAAATGGCCGGCGCCATCAAAGTGCGTCATCGCCACTCCGTCGCGCTGCTGTGCGACCACCCCATTCGGGCCGTAAATCTGTCCCGAGATCCTGAACGCGTACTCCCCATACAAAGTATTTGTTGTGCACCCACTGTCGATTGATTGCGCCAATGCGGTACCGGAAATCAGCGCCATCAGCGTCAGCGCTGCCAGAAATGTTGCAATTGCCCCACTCTTCATAACTGCCCTTCTCGTCTTCTCTGAAAATATGGTTTCGCCATTTTGTTTTTTCATCGTATCCTCCTGAATTTTGCCTTCAAGGCTGAAAATCACTCCATGTGCATTTCAGCAGCGAAGGTAGGCAAATCTGCATCGAGCCGTCCAGTGCCGCGGTGGCGTGAAGCCTCTTTGCCTCCGAGCTCGCCAGAATCCTGTGCGGCAGGACCTGGGCCAGGGCGCTCGCTTGCTCCAAACTGAGCATCTCGACCTCGGCGTCGCAGCTCTGGCACCAGCTACGAGGCAAGGAACCACTCCATCGAGTAATCGACACCCGCTCGCTCTCGATTGTGATTCGGGTTGTCTTCTTGGCCGCCACGTCTATCTCGTTGGGTTAGCCCTTCGCCGGAAACCGTGATAAAGTGCCCTTTTTGGCTTACAGGTGTTATCCCGTGCCCTAAAACTCGGCCATCTTCTGCAGTGGGGGTCTTACAAGTCTTAAGGAAAAGCTGAATAATTCTTGAGTTTTTCTTAGAAGTTATGAGCAGGCCGGGAAAACACCTCTACGCGTTCGAATCGTTCCGCCTCGATCCCCAGGAGCGACTTCTGCTGCGGAACGAGCAGCCCGTTCCGCTCCCCCCTAGAGTCTTTGACACCCTACTGTTGCTGGTTCAGAACAGCGGGCACCTGGTGCTCAAAGACGACCTGATGAAAACCCTTTGGCCGGACAGCTTCGTCGAAGAAGTGAACTTGAGTCAGAACGTGTCCATGCTGCGGAAAGTGTTGGGGGAGAAGGCAAATGAGAAGCGTTACATCACCACCGTTCCAGGCAGCGGATATCGGTTCGCTGCCGACGTAAGGGAGCTAGTTGAGAATGGCAAAGAACAGAACGAGCTGGTCGTAAGCAGCTACGCACGCTCGCGGGTGGTAATTGAACAAGAGGAAGGTGAATCTGCAGAAGCAGCACTCTCCACCCCCACGGTCAACGCGCAATCAAAGGGTTCTGCGGCCGACCCGACGCCAGTCCGCACGTCAAAAGCGGTAATTCGGCTTTTGGCCCTCGTGTTGCTGGCCGTTATCGTCATAGCCGCCATACTCTTAGCGCTGAATGTGGGGGGGTGGCGTGACCAACTCCTGGTACGCGACACAAATCGGCACATTCAAGCGGTAGCTGTGCTCCCACTTTCAAATCTCTCGGCCGACCCCGAACAGGAATACTTCGCCGACGGGATGACCGAAGCGCTGATCACCGAACTGGGGAGGATCAGCGCTCCGCGTGTGATCTCGCGCCAATCGACCATGCAATACAAGGGCAGCAAGAAACCGCTGCAGGAGATTGCCAAGGAATTGGGAGTGGAGGCGGTGTTGGAGGGCGCGGTGGAACGTTCGGGCGATCGTGTCCGTGTAACCGTGCGGCTGAACCAGGTTTCGCCAGAGACTCAACTCTGGGCCAATGAGTACAACGGCGGCGTCCGGGACCTGCTGCGGCTTGAAGATGAGATTGCACGCGCAGTCGCGGACGAAATCCAAGTCAAGCTGAAACCCCAAGAACGGGTTCACCTCGCAAGCGCCCGCACGGTGGACCCGGAAGCACAAGATGCTTACCTCCGTGGTAGGTTTTTCTGGAACAAGGGCACTACCGGAGCTCTTAGCGGCGGTCAGATCGAATTGGATCTCCAGACAGCGATTGGGCATTTCAAGCGAGCGATCGAAAAGGACCCGGATTATGCGTTGGCATACGCCGGATTGGCCGACGCCTATATAGCGCTCGGGAACGAAGACGGGGGAGGCCACTACCCGAAAGAGACTTTGCCGGAGGCAAAAGCGGCGGCAACAAGGGCCTCGGAACTCGATCCTTACCTCGGGGAAGCTCATTTTTCCCGTGCCCAAACCGTCGAACTCTATGACTGGAACTGGTCGGAAGCGGAGAAAGAGTACAGGCTCGCGCTTGAGCTGAATCCCAACAATGCCGACGCCCATCTGGAGTACGGGCGCTTTCTGCAAGCGCTTGGACGAAACGACGAAGCCACTGCAGAGATGAATTACGCGATTGAACTGGACCCGCTCAACTTTAAGACCATGGATGTCGTGGGATACGTAACCTATGCATCGGGTCAGTATGACCTCGCGATCAAGCAATTTTCGAGCCTAGGGGATGATTTTGGCCTGGGATGGGCGTACCGAGAGAAGAAGATGTACCCCAAAGCCATCGCCGCTCTCGAGAAAAGTGTAAGTCGATCCGGGCGGCACGAGCTTCCTCTTGCGACTTTAGCGGGCGTTTATGGACTTGCCAGACGGAGGGGCGAGGCGCTCAAGTTAATCGATGAGTTGAAAGCAAGAGCACGGCTGCGATATGTTCCCAGTTCTCTCTTCGCGCAAGCATACATAGGTCTCGGCGAAAGGAACCGGGCGCTCGGATGGATCGAGCAGGCTTACGAGGAGCATGATCAGGGGATGGTCTACATTAAAGCCTATCCGGGCTGGGATACTTTGCATTCCGAGCCGCGCTTTCAGGCTCTGGTGCGCCGCATGAACTTCCCGCCCCAGACTGCGGCGAATTGAGGTGATGGCGCAGCTTCCGCTGGATAGTGGCAACCGGCAAAGCGCGGAATACTGGGAACCGTCGACCTCGAAGCAATTTGTTGAAACTCGGGGTGGAAATCTACTCCTATAATGATCATCGTTTCGCTCCTTTCTCCCGAGCCTGCCTTAACATCACCAACTTTACTCGGGCGTCGGATCCGACAACCCTCACGACCGGTTCAAACTCCGGCTGGACTCAATCTCTGAGTCCGGCCTCTTTTCGTGTGCCGAGCATGCTTG
>PLHQ01000001.1 GCA_003138975.1 Acidobacteriaceae bacterium
ACGGCTCTCACGGTCGTCTCCATCCTGACGCTGGCATTGCTCGCAGTCACCGTCATGGGCTGGTTCGCGGCCCGCCGCGATCATGCCAAGATCGCGCAATTGAAGGGCGAGATCGCGCAGCGCGACCGGACCCGGCAACAGGCTGAGGATTTTCTGAATCAACCGAAGAATCGCACCACCCGGGATCAGTCCCAATTTCTCAACGAACTGATCGAGCGCAAGTCATTCTCCTGGACGCGGGTACTGGAAGACCTGGAAAAAGTGATGCCGGCGCGGGTACATCTAGTTTCGATCAATCCCGAACTGGATGAGGATAACCAACTGTCACTGAAGATGTCGGTTGCCGGCGATTCGCGCGATCGAGCTATCGAACTGGCGCGCCGCATGGAAGATTCGCGGCGTTTCAGTAAGACTTACATCGAAACGGAGTCCTCCGGAACCTCAAGCACAGGAGATCCCATTCAATTCATGATCCACGCGATTTACGTTCCTGAGACGGCCCCCGTACCGGCCCCGAAGACGGAGATTTCCAAGAGGACCACGCCCTGATGCCAGACTTGCGGCAAACCCGAAAAAGCATCAAGATCGCCTTGACGGCGCTGGTCGCTGTGGATGTTGCAGCGGTGATAGTGCTGCTTTCACCGCTGGTGGGTTCGACGGAGTCGCGGCGGGTGGAACTCAACCAATTGTGGGGCGAACTGCAGATGAAAACCCGGCAGGTTGAGCCATTGACGAATCTGCCAGCGAAAGTGAACACCGCGAACCAGCAGATCGCGGACTTCTACAAGAAGCGTTTCCCCGGCCAGGAATCACAGCTCCTCACTCAATTCGGCAAACTGGCCGTCTCTAACGGGGTTGCGATTGAGCGCGTCAGTTACAAAGTGAAAGATGAGGAGACAGGCAGCCTGCAACCAGTCGAGATGAATGCCGACCTCTCGGGCAGTTATGTTTCACTAGCACAATTCATCAATGCGCTGGAACGCGACGACATGCTTTTCATCATCAGCAGTATTACTCTGGCCGGCGAGCACAACGGACCGATTAGACTGCAAATGAAGCTCGAAACGTATTTGAAGGCAGGGGCTTAGTGAAACTGGGAACGGAAAACCGGAAGACCGTGATCCTGGCGGCGGTGCTCGGAGTAGTGGCGATACTGACCATCGCCTACGAGTTCATGCCGACGTCGTCGACGATTGCCTCCACGGGGACAACCTCCGGCGTTCCGTCCCTTCCCAGCTCTGTTCTCACTCATCCGGCGGGCCATCATGGGGCTGTGTCCGCATCGGGGAAAAAAGAGCGTGCCCCACAGAGCCTTGACCCCACGCTACAACTGCAGCAACTCGCCGCCATCGAACAAATCAAGTACGAAGGCTCGGGAAGAAACATTTTTGTATCGCAGGCGGAGCCGGAGATTCCTAAGCCAATTACAACGGGAGCGACGGGCCCAAACGATGTGAGAACGTACCAGCCACCGGCTGCGGCATCGCCGCCTCCGATTCCCCTGAAATTTTTCGGCTTCGCCAATCAGCCCGGAGAACCGAAGAAGGTTTTCCTTTCCAAAGGCGAGGATGTTTTCATCGCCGGAGAGGGCGAGATTGTCGACCGGCGCTACAAGGTGGTACGAATCTCGCCGACTTCAGTGGAGATCCAGGACGTAGTCGGCAGCGGTCCGCCACAAAGCCTGCCGTTGACGCAGGGATAAATAGAGTTCTTGCGACTCGGTAATTCTGTGACTTAGCGATTTTCGGAAAGACGCAGCGGCATCAAGTTACAAGGTCATCCAGTTTGCAGGTTGCGAAAGTTTAATGCCTTTTCATCCCGCAGCGCGTGGTTCATCCTACCGGCTTCGCCGGCGCGAAGACGGGTACATTCTGCTCGCGTTGCTTCTGATGGTGAGTCTGATGACCATCGCGGCGTTTGCAGTTCTTCCAACGATTGCATTTGAGATCCGACGGGACCGGGAGCAAGAACTGATCCACCGCGGCGTGCAATACTCGCGCGCCATCCGTAACTACTACAAGAAATTTTCACGCTACCCAACCCGCCTTGAAGATCTCGACAACACCAATAACCTTCGCTACCTGCGCAAACGATACAAGGATCCAGTCAACAAGAACCGGGACTTCAAACTCCTTCACTACGGAGACCCGGGTGTCTCGCTCGGCGGCAGCATTGGCGGCGGGATGATTGCCGGCGCAACTTCGGTTGCGTCGATGAGCAGTTCAGGTTCGAGTGGTTCGGCGTTCGGCGGTTCAGCATCGTCGCAACCGTCCGCGTTTGGAGGAAATTCGAGTGGGGCATTTGGCGGAAGCTCGAACGGAGGGTTCGGAGGCGGTTTCAATAGTTCGGCAAATTCTGGAACATCCAACAGTTCGGGAGCTTCGAATACTCCGGGGACAAGTACGGCTCCCGGATCGGATTCCTCGCAGGCTTCTTCCCAGATTGCGCCGGGAACAGCGCAGGGAGACGTGAGTTCCAGCAGCCAGCAGGTGATCGGCGGAGGGCCCATCGTCGGCGTGGTTAGCGCGAGCAAAGAAACTACCATTCGGGAATTCAATCACAAGCGAAAGTATAACGAGTGGTTGTTTGTGTACGATCCAACCATGGACCGGGGTGGGCTGCTAACGACGCCAGCCCAGCCGCCCCTGCAGCTATCCGGAAGCCAGATGGGGCAGAATGGCCAGCCAGGAAGCAGCAACACAAGCGGCAGTGCGTTCGGGCAATCGTCCTTCGGGCAGTCGTCGGGCTTTAGCAACAACAATTCCGGCTTGACGGGTGGGACTTCAACACCAGCACCGCCGCCGTCGAATCCGCCACAACAACAGTAGGGGTCAGGTCACGCAGAGTTTCGGGGAAAAACAAACGGCCTCATGGTGAGATGAGGCCATTCTGCTACAAGCGCAAAATTTACGCGGATGCACCTAAACGCTGAAAGAGGATCCGCAGCCGCAGGTGCTCTTCACGTTCGGATTTTCGAACTTGAATCCAGCTCCTTCCAGAGTCTCGACATAATCCACGATGCAACCGTTCAGATACATCACGGAAGTGGCGTCGACGAAAACCTTCAGACCGTCCATTTCGAAGGTCTTGTCCATCATGCCGGCGGCATTTTCGAACTGCATCGAATACGAGAACCCGGAGCAGCCGCCGCCCACCACGCCGATGCGCAGACCTGCGGGCACGGGATTTTGCTGTCCCATAATCTCTTTCACTTTGGCAACCGCACTGGCGGTAAGCGTAACTGGAGCCGTCTTCTTTACTTCGGGGACGTTGGTTGTAACTCCTGGGACGGTGGTCGTAGCCATTCATTTCTCCTTGGCTCTGGAATCAATAAATTATAACAGAGGGGGCAAGTTGCAGCGGGTATAATCGATGGTGCCAGCCACTGGCCTACCAAAACCCTCGATCCTTAGATGCGTCCCACCCACGTGAGTTGCAGTTTCCACTTGTGGAAGTGAATTAGGCTGGGCGAGGCGATTCCGCGGCAGGGCTTGCCAAGCGGGGCTATAATAGTTTCGTTAAGGCCTCCCCCGAG
>PLHQ01000161.1 GCA_003138975.1 Acidobacteriaceae bacterium
GAGCGAAACTAGCCGC
This sequence comes from Acidobacteriaceae bacterium, assembly GCA_003138975.1. Taxonomy (GTDB): domain Bacteria; phylum Acidobacteriota; class Terriglobia; order Terriglobales; family Acidobacteriaceae; genus Sulfotelmatobacter. The sequence goes on from PLHQ01000161.1 coordinate 17, forward strand.
AGCCTAGAAGACCGGTCCTTCACGCGCCTGTCACGGTGAGGATCAGTTCGCGGCTGGCCCGATCTCAGTTCGTATTTCTCGCCACGTTTAGCGCCACAGGTAGGACAAGGGAAAGCGCGTACTTTTTGGCGGGTGAGTTCTTTCTGCACGGCTGAGATAATACTCAAAACTCTAGGGTGCAGAAATTGCCAATTTTGAACAGATTCGACTGCGCGAACGGGTAACTGTCGAGAAATCTCCATTACACTCAAAATCCCCCCACCGGGGGCGGCTCAACTTTGAGGTCGGACGCAGCCCATTCGCCTCAGCACCGTTGGGAAATCGCACGCCTCACAGTTGGTGTCCGCCTGAACATCGCGTGATATCTCGAGCGATTCCGATGTACCGGAATGACTATACGTGGAGCTTAGAAATTAATTGCCATTCTAAGCCTAAAGTGAAACCTTCGGAACTTCGCCGCATCTAATTTAGTGAAAAGAAATGCCCCGTAGTACCTTACAAGAGTTGACTCGAAATGATTGGACTTTAATTGAGTCTAAGGCAAAGCGGATAAACTTCAATCTAGGTCAGGAAATCATCAAAGAAGGTGATCGCATTGATCACCTTTATGTTCTCCGTAGCGGTTCGGCTTCGGTGGAGCTATCGGGAACGACCTCCAAATCGGTGATTGCGACCCTTGTCTCGGGCGATGTTTGTGGCGAAATGGCGTTTCTCGGAGACAGCAGGGCGACCGCAGCGGTGGTTGCCAAGGAAGAAATGGAAGTCGACGCAATCTGGGCAGACGACTTGCGTCAACTCATATCCACGTTTCCGGGATTCGGCACGAGGTTTTATCGCTCTCTAGCAGTCATACTTGCACAACGATTGCGTCAGACATCGAAGGAGTTACTTCGAGAGATGACCAGTAAACGATAGCCGCATAGCTTCCAGAGCGCGCCTTAGCTTTCCGAAGGGCTGGAGCTAGTCGGGACTGGGCTGTCACTGTCGATCACGGTAAGGGACAACCATCACTGGTTGCCCCGCGTACAGACCCGGACGGGCGCTGATTAGCGCATCCGGTTCTTATCTGAGAAAGTCGTTTGCAGGGCATCCTAGTGCGATTTTATTTTTTTTGCGAATTTCGAGGGCAGGAGTTTTCCAAAAGCCACGCCTGATTTCAACAGTTGACTTCCGGATGCTGCGCAGACTCGGACCACTCTTCGGCTAGGATCGCGTAAAGAAAGCTGCTTTTCCATTCTCCGTGAATCTTGAGGTTCTTGACAAAAAACCCTTCCTTACGCATACCTGCTTTTTCCAGCACGCGTGCGGAGGCTGGGTTCTCTGGAAGACACGTCGCCCAGATTCGGTGCAGGCTCATCTCTGAGAATCCAAGCTCTAGCTGTCTTCTCACGGCCTTTGTGGCGATTCCCTTTCCCCACAATTCGGGATTAATCAGATACCAAATTTCACCATCACTGTTGCCCCTGAGGTTGACTATGCCGCATAGGCCGACTAACTCGCCGCCGGGTCCGCTGACTATCGCGCGCACGACGGAACGCCATGGGGCTGATGGCGATTCATTTATCGACTCTGTTAGAAACTTCTCGCTCTCCTCCCGAGAGCAAACCGCAAACAGCATATGCCGGACAACCTCCATATTCGAGATCAAGGCGTGAACCGCGTTGAGGTCGTCAATCTGCAACCTGCGTAGAGCGATCATGAGTTTCTCGCTGGCAGTATAGCTCTGAACGCGGATGAGACACTCTTGACACGCTCGAACACCTTTGACTCCTGAAACCGCCCGTCCCGGTTCTTCGAGAGTGCTCAGTTCGTGAAAAAGTGCGCCGTGAACGGCGCTGGACTTCAGCGGGTGAAACTCCCGCCCGCAAACTGGATCGCTCCACCCGATGGCAATCGAAGTCGGTTGTTTCTCAGTAATGAAAAGCACAGTTTTGTAGGAATTTCCCTCCGAGCAGCAGGGCGGCCCAGCCCCTTTGAAAGGGGTTTTGAGCGTGATCTGGTTACAACATTCGAGCCAGAGCTATCTGATCATCTCGGTTCATCATGCACTCTGCCCGGATCAGCCACAACACGAATTTTCAGCAGGTTGGAGGCAACTTGGAAGGAGCCAGGGTTGTATTCCTTTGGCCCTTCTCCCCATTTGAAAACACGCCGACTCGTTAGATAAATCTCGTACAGTCCCGGCGATAGTTCTAACGGCGTGAGCGTTCTCGGAGTATAGGGTTGATCGCCTAGCCCTATCAGGCGAGAGTCGCAGCAGAAGATCGCCACCCTGTTGAGAGGAACTTGCTGACCGTTAGATATGTGGAGAAAATCAACTGCTGACTTGCTAAACTAAACCCTTCCGCTACCTCGATCTTATACGTATATCGAACCGCGCTCGAAAAACGTGCAATGACAAAGATGGTTGGCCTTCCCGGTATTCGCGGCGATTATCAGCAGTCGTGATCTCAACCGAGAGCCACTTCGGATTCATCGCTTCGGCGCGTGCTTGTTCCCACTCGAACCCTGTTTTCGGACGGACAATTAAGCTAACCATCACAACCACTGCTACGAGGCTGAAGGCGGCCAATGCGATCAGCCCGGTGCGTCGATAGTCGCCCTGAGAAGCTTCCATTAAGATAATTGGACACCGGAAACCAAGCGACGCGCCAGTGTCTCTGGTAATCTGGGAGGCCTTCCACAAGTTTGGCGTTATATCGCCATAGCACTCATCATGGGTCAATGAGAGCTATTGCCTGCTTGCAACAGCTGCTAGTTGTCACAGGTTTAGATTCTTAAAGAACCAAACCTCTAACACGAGCACGGGTGTCGAAACCAAGAGAGCGATAATCGCCTGTTTGCGAGCAGTTGGCTTACGAAGAGAGCCGTCCGGTTAAGAGGGGCATCGGCAAGTACACAAAGCCTGAGGAGGAAACTCGAACCAAGTCTGGTCGGCAGGATACCGGAAGGCAATATATTCCAAGAAAGCCCGTGACTGTGGGATGGGAACCCGATCTGCCAACGATCCGTCGAGGCATTGTGCTCGATCCATTTTGTGGCACGGCCACCAGCGGCGAAGTCGCACTCAAGCTGGGGCGTCACTTTATTGGGATCGAACTCTACGAGAATAATGTGCAAATCGGCGAGAATCGGTGCCGCCAAGCTTACCTCCTCCGTCGTGAATATGAAGCACGGAACCCAATGAAGGCGAGTACGGCGAGCTTTGACGAAGCTTTGAACGACACAATGCCGGATGAAGTTATACGGATGCGTTCCGGTCGTTACACGTGGGCGAAATAGGACACTTCACGTTTTGGGATTACTTTCGGCAGGCGTTCGAAAACAATCGAGGCATACGAATCGATCACTTCCTGCTAACGTCGGAGCTTGCAGCCCGTCTTGTGGCATGCGAGATCGATAAAGGACCGCGAGCGCAGGAAAAGCCGTCTGACCACACCCCCATAATCGTGACGCTATCCGATCTGCAATAATCTCCCAATGCGCGAATGCTACCGACCGCTCCAGAGGAACCGATGAGCAGCGACATAAGTCGTCACAACCCATGTGAGTGTGGCTCTGGAAAGAAGTATAAGGACTGCTGCGGAGCGCCAAAAGGCGAAGTCACGAGCATGCGGGTGAAAGACATAAACGCTTTTGAATTGACACCCGGACTGGCGGATGCTCTGACAGAATCTCTAGACGCCTCATATCAAGAATATTTTGTTGCAGCGTGTTCAGGATCGAGCACGAAGGAAGCTGAGAGGCGGATTGCGGCAATTCCGGAGGACAAGCGTTATCTCACAAGGGTACTTGATTCACTGGATAGAGCACTTGCTGACTTCGATACCAAGACCGCGATGCTGGACTTGCCTCACATGCAGACCCGCCAGCCTGAAGCCATCAAACGCTATCTTGGGTTCCGCCTGCGGCAATTACAAATGCTGCTTGATGCGGTTGGGGATTACGTTGGAGAAAAGTATCCGCCAACTGCCGGACATTCTTAGCGACTGTACAATCGGGATCGGTCTCGTCCCTCATGACCACGTGGAACTCCGTCGCATTCAGGTTCGGCTCTTCTCCTAAGTTCATACCAAGTAGCCCATTGGGGCCATTCCCACCCTAAGGATCAGAACGTTAGGGTAGTTGGCGAGCAGCTTTCGGGGGAGGACTGATCGACGGAGCGGCCCATGACTCTAACCGGAGTCCGGGGCGCTTTCGTTTAATGTCCGTGGGAAAGATATGAGCTTGTTTCGCAATGACAGGGATTGGCTCGACTTTTATAGAGCCGCGGCAATGGAATTCGACCGAAACAAGTTGCCAGCGAGTATCGACGTGGCTGAGAAGGCTATCCAACAACGCTTACGAGGATTGCCGATTGTTCTCTCTAAGGAGCATCGCAAACTGAGAGATGCACTCAACAGCCTCGCGGCTCTTAAGAGAATGCTCTAGCAGATTTGGCGTATTGAACGTTTTCTGTTGGACTGAATCGAACCCATAGCCCAACCAAGTTTTTCAACGAAAATCTTCGCGGGTGGCTCACACGTGCAATTTCCAATAGCCTCTGAGCGGAGCTTGTTGGACTTTCTGCTCTCTCAGCAGTAGGTTGAGCGCCTTGGCAACTGCATCGGGACGTTTTCCAAGTTGCTCTACCAAGTCTCGCACGCTGACGACCACATTCCCGGACGGGTAGCGTTGATGAACGCCCCGAGCATACTCGGAAATCTTGTCCGCCAGCGAACGGAGTTCTTTTCCTCGCTTGTGCTCGGCAGATTTGGCTCGCGCCTCGTCGGTTTCAAAGACCCGCATACATATCGCCGCGATTCCAACAGCGGAAACTATCGCTGCTACCCACGGAATCGACGAGCGAACATCTGAGATAGAGTTCATGACGCCGACGTGGAGGGCGAGAAAGAACTATCAGCGCCTCTGCGCCCGGTACCCGGAAATAATGCAGAGACTCGGGCTGAATGAGTTTTCGGCGTTTTAGCGAATCGTTTGAAATGCACGGGCACGCTTCCTGTGCAGATTACCCGGAGGGTTTTGAGTGAAATCGCCTTGGTCTCGCCAATAATGCCGACAGACCGACAGACCAGCGTGGACGGCACACCGCCGCTAGCGGGGCATGGAAAGAGTATTAAGTGCCAGAAAGAGAAACAAGAGAATGATGTTGCGAAATTCGGCCTTACGGCTGGGAAGAGGGGTCCGTGACCTCAAAGTGGCGACTAACCATATCAACGACAGAAAGAACATCGCGCAGGAAAGTGCAAGGTGTGTAGGTTGTGAGAGGCCATGCCTTCTCACACTGAGCGTACCGGAGACAAGACCTACGAGGCAAAAAGTGCTGTAGAACATCAAAAGCAGCCAGCGGTTTTCCACGGGTCGCTCAGGAGGTTCCAAGGTCTCAAACATGTTCCCCTCGCCGCACGGATTATCTCACATCCCAAATCAACTTGAGTCAGCGATTATTGTTGCAAAATCCCGATAACACTCAAAATCCCCGCCACCGGGGGCGGCTCAACTTTGAGGTCGGACGCAGCCCATTCGCCTCAGCACCGTTGGGAAACCGCACTCATCACAGTTGGTGTCCGCCATGTGCTCCATTCCGACCGTGACCAGATTCCACCGTGGCTCATGTGAACATCAACTGCCACTTTTGCTACCGCCAGACCTGTATTACACATGCACAAATGCCCACGGTTGCCAGCAGAAAAACCGCGGCGTGTAGTACGCGGCTACATATCCATTGTTCCCATAATCTCTTAACGAGCTATCGACTGTCGCGGAGGAAGCAGTAGCATGCTCACAAGCTTATGAATGAAATAGAGCCGTTACTTGAGCGATGGGCGAATTTCTATCTCACCATGTCGGCGGCAGCCGCGACCCTGCTCGGTCTGATGTTTGTCGTAATCACGCTCGCCGCTGAGCGAAGGCAAGGAGACGCCGCTAAGATTCCCATTTACCTTACACCGACGGTTATCCATTTTGCTTCTGTACTATTCCTTGCCGCGCTTCTGACCTTCCCGAACCATACTCGGCTCACGGCCACTCTTTGCATTTGCCTCGTGGGTGTCGTTGGCTTAGTTTACTCGGGGACCAGTTTAATTGGAGGCGATAAGAAGAGTTTCAACGAACTGCATGACCGGCTTGCTTACGCGATTTTTCCATTTGGGGCATACAGTCTACTTGTATTGGGCGGGGTTCTGTTACTCCACGACCCCCAACGCGGACTCACCTTGGTGGCTGCCGGTATGCTGTCGTTGCTTGCGGTTGCTATCCGCAACTCATGGGCCATCGCCATCGATGTCGTCTCCACCCCTCCTAAAGCCTGAGAAAAGCGGACTCCGACTGGGTTGGGCTGTTTCCAATGTGAAACACACATCCGATCTGCCATAATCTCCTAATGTGCGGTCGTTACAGATTGTCGAGACGAAAGCAGATCATAGAGGAGCACTTCGACGCTGTTTCAGGAGAGGAAGACTGGGCTCCCCGGTACAACATTGCGCCAACCCAGCCCGTGCCCGTGATCCGCCAGAATCCCAAGGGACCCGTCCGGGAATTGTCGCTGATGCGATGGGGCCTCATTCCGTCATGGGCCAAGGATTCGACTGCCGCTGCCCGGATGATTAACGCAAGATCGGAAACAGCGAGACCAGTTTTGCACGCCCCCACCGTGAGTCCACAAACCGACCTTTCCTCCGCGTGGTATCGTGCTATTCAGCGGAGGCCCTGTATGCCCGACTGGATTGAGGACGCCGCCCGCAGGCTGAAAGCGGAAAAAGAGCGCAGGAAAAAGAACGAAGAGTGCCAGAAAACCATTAAAGATACCTTGGCAGCAAATGGGGCGAGCATTTTTGGGACGTTGCTTGGCGCGGTAGAGAAAGACGTGGAACTTTTCGTCACCCATTTTCCAGACGTTAAGGAACGGTTGCAAAAACCCGTTCCTCTCGGGGATATGGAGTTTCAAGTTGTACGGCAATACTCACCCGCATTTCTCTTGCACGTTACTTGGGACGGAAGAACCACGATTACGTGGAGGATTACGGGGGATAAGCGCATTGCATCGGGAACACTGAACATGAGGTATAACGAATCGGGTGGGGGTTTATACGAGGAAGACGGGACGCCTGTTTCTTTTGCGGATGCGTCCCAAAAAATGCTTGAGCCTGCTATTGAAGGTTTGACATGGACGAAGTGACTGTAGACAAGAACAAGTTCGACGGCTTGCTTCGTAAGATGCTCGCGACCCCGCCTCTGCCAAAGTCAGAGGTCAAGGGGGCTGTTTGACTGAGCGTCCTGTGACTCGGAAGAGTTTGGGGGGGCGCTTTCGTTTCTTCCCTGCCTCCTATCTGAGCGCACTGTTGGCTAGAACCTTATCTGCGGAATCACAACCCTGTGTGGCTGCTGTCACCGTAGCTTGAAGGGTCACCTGCAACCATAGACATATAAGCTTGTTTAGCGGCGAGGGACTTCCACGGCAGGAGAGCGCGTAATGGAGCACATCATCCAAGTTGAACTAAGGACTGACACCACCCACACGTTGACGTGGCTCGACGCTGCCCTGAAACCGAAGCCCGGCATGGTTCTTCTCTGCAAAGGCGATCCACGCCCGTGGACCGTCGTACACGCATACCTCATCACCGCGAGGGAATCGAGGGACAGCAACGTAGGCTGGAAGGCTGAAGTTCATTGAAACACCGAGTCCTCACCACGACGCCGAATGCGGTGACCTCAGCCGTTCACGACCGAATGCCTGTGATTCTCGATCCCGGCAGTTACGATCTCTGGCTCGATCCTGGAATGAATAATGTCGGCGCGGCGTCCGACCTGTTGAAGCCCTACGATGCCCGGCTGATGCGGTGCTATCCAGTAGGTACTCGGATCAACAGCGTGGCGAATGACGATGCAGAATGTTCCACGCCAGTGGAACTCGCTCCCATCCAGAATCGGCTATTCTCATAATACGATGACCAATGACGAGCGCATGCAGCGAGAGTCCAACCTGATCGCTACCATCAGAGGGAAACTTCCAGAGTTTGCGAAAGCGTGCGCGGATGACACGGAACTTGTGTTGCTTCACCAAGACGCCTTTGCCGCCGACTACCAAGAGGACGAATACAAGCTCCTCGGCATGGCGATCAAATATGCAGGTCTGCGTGGCAAGGAAGTGCGTGTGATCGGAAAGAACCGAAGCACTCTGGGTGAAGACGGCACGATCCAGTGAGCAGAACTTGAATTAGGGTTTGTCCGTCCCCGTAAAACGCCTCAATTGCGGATAGCTGACACCCACGTTTGTGAAGGCATCTAATCTCAGAGGGTGGGTGATTAGGATATCGCCGCTCCACGCTCTTCTGAGATCACCGTGGTAGCATTTCGAACAATGGGGGTAATGTTATGACCAAGTCTCGGTTTGCCCTCTGGTTTTCCCTCATCGCGCTCGTAGCTCCCCTACAGGCGGTTTCGCAATCGGCCACCCAAGCGAGCGCAAGCTCCGATGTTCCGCATCCCGACATGCTGTGGTACCTGCCTGTCCCGTGGGCGGTGGTCAACAGTTCACGAAGAATTTGCAAATCGTCTATCTTTCCGCAAATCTCGGTGCAATAAAGAACCCTCAATCGCTTACGCTGCGCCTAGTCTTCAATGGTCGTAGCTGGCGCGACAACGACCGAACCGCTCCTTTCCAGCGCAGGGATGATGGTAGCTGGCAAGCCAGTGTCCCGCTCGCCTCTCAGTGGGTATACGCCATTTGGTACGTTCGCGACGAACTCACTGGGCAGCGGGACGATAATCGTGGGCGTTACTGGGAGGTAGTCTTTTGCGATGACAACGGAAAAAAGCTTAGCCAAGGGATTCGCTATCAAGCAGAGGGCTACGCAGGGTCAATTTTCAGCGATGACATCAAGCGTACCGCTGACTACGACCGAGCAATATCCATCGTTGAAGGGAGTGAGGGTGGCGCACACGGGATTCTCCTGTATGACGAATGGGTTTACAAGTTCCGGCGACAGAGCGAGTACCAGCGTGAGCACCAAGAACTCGCCAAAGAAATCCGGGAGGGACTGGCTCTACACGCGGCAGACCCGGATTACTTGCGACAAACTGCTATGTTCCTCGTTGGCTTCGAAGACGCATTCCCGTCAGAGTTAGTGGAGCACGCAGTCGATATTTCGGATCGGGTGGCTGTACCGGGAATGCCCTCCGTGCGATGTGAATTCGACAGAGAACGTGCAGAGGCGGTTGAGATTCCTGAGGAACGAGCGAAGGCATTGGGAGACTGGCTAACCAATTATCCGAATGACCATGCTTATAGTAACGAGATTCGCAAAGAACGGCTGGACGCCCTCGGCGATGCGGGAGATATCGACGGGGCTGAAGCGGCTTTTCGCGACCTTGCCGCCCGAGTGCCTTACGAAGCAGACCTATACGCGACAATGGCCTCCATCTACATTCGACACAAAACCAAGTTGGATGAGGCATTGACGCTGCTGGACAAAGCCGAAGGGAACCTTACGGCTGATGGTGAATCGTCAGGATTCGTCGCAGTTCTGGACGACAATCCGGATGAAGATCGAGCCACCCTGAATCTCTGGCGTGGCAGGGCATTCTTGCAATTGCAGCAGTGGACGAGAGCCGAAGATTTTTTCGAACGATCTGCTCGCGCACTGGATGAAGCTGAACCGTAGTGCGACAGGGGAAAAGATTACGGCTTCCTCACTGCGTGGTAAGAACGTCGTGTTGGATATCTGGTCTACTTGGTACGGGCCGTGTGTTTCTGAACTTGGTGGCTTCGTGAAATTCCAGCAGGTCCATCCCGAGGTCAAGGTGTTGTTGGTGGCGAGGGATTCGAAAGTACCAGAGATCAGGAAGCTGTTCCGTTCACAGGGCATTTCGGAGCAGATCATATTGGCTACTGATGGGGATGTGGCGAAGTTCGGGGCTAATGGCGTTCAGCAAACTTAGATTGTTGATGAAAACGGGCGCATTCGCCTCTTGCATTATGGAGGTTTGCCGGACGTGCTGTCGTATTTGGAGGCAGACCTCAGTGCTTTGAAGGCTCGTCCAGTAACTCGGTGATATCAGCGTTGGCAGAAAGACCTTCTGCATTTCAGGGCTGCGCTTTCGGTTCTGATGCATCGCGAAATGGAAATCGTTCCTCGTGTCTTTTTGTCAAGCCGCCGCTGGATAGCTCCTGTTCGTAAACCAAAGTGGCACCATCTTCCGAACGCCACGTGCGTTCCATGATCTCCAATTCTTGTCCTCCGAAAATCCGCAGAGTTTGATGAACCAACGCTTTGTCGTCCCAGTAGTGAAAACTGTGGTTGCCGTTCATTTGGCCTTCCCTTGGAAATACGCTGCCCCCGCCGACGAGTGCTGAAATCGTCCCCGGCTTTCGAGTTTCACGAAACCGCTGCTCGACCATATTCTTGTACTGCTGAGTCAACTTCCGAGCGCGGTCGATTTTCGGCGATGCAGGGCGCGGTTTCAGTAAGCCAGTGAGGAATGGGCGGGCGTCTCGAAGCTTGTCTTCTGGAAGCTGATCGAGAAGGGAGTGGAGTTCATCTCTTGTGGCCATGCTGAGTAGTCTAACGCCAAGGAAGGTGCATTCCTCGCTGACGCGCAGGCTTATGCCTGCTCCGGCATGCCCTGCTCAACACGCTTGTGCCCTTGACTGTCATAAGCGCGACCTGATGCCGGCTTCCCACGTCCCTGTGCTCTCGATCACATCGTCCCTGCTGTCCAAGGTCGCAAAATGGGGACGACGGAGGGCAAAACTATGCACGGCAACAAAAAGGTGATCGAGCAATTGAACGCGGCTCTCGCTTCTGAATTGACCGCAATCGTTCAGTACATGGTTCAATCAGAGACCTGCCAAAACTGGGGATACGTGCGGATAGGCGACTATCTGAAGAGGCGTGCAATCGAGGAAATGGGTCACGCCGAAGGTCTCATCGAACGCATCGTGTTCTTGGATGCCCCACCCAAGGTGGATGTCGCTCTGACTCCCAAGATTGGCGCTAACGTGCAACAGCAACTCGAAGGCGACTTCAAGGACGAAGAAGATGCCGTGCGCCAGTACAACTCCGCTATGAAAATCTGTGCCGAAGCTGGGGACAACGGATCAGGCGACTTATTTCAGCGCATGCTCAAGGACGAAGAAGGGCATGCGGACTTTTTGGACGCTCAGCTTCATTCCATCAAGGAACTGGGCATTGCCAACTACCTCGCCCAGCAGTTGCATGCGGAAAAATAGTCAAGAGCGTCCCTGCTTTAGAGGAGCAGATTGTCTCTCAAGTCTACAGGGTGTGGTGCGGCTTCCGAACTATTGAAACCCTACGATGCCCGGATGATGCGCTGCTATCCCATTAGCACGCGGAACAATCACGTAGCCATGTCTCGCTTGCGGATGTTGCAAGTCTGGATGGCGACTGCGGTGCTGTGTATGGGATTGGCAGTCGTGCCGAAAGTGGCTGCGGGCGGTACCCAAACCTTTACCGGAAAAGTTAGCGATGCCATGTGCGGTGCCAAGCACTCTGAGGGGAATATCGCCCCCGCAGACTGCGTTCGTGCCTGCGTGCAAAAAGGCGTTAATTATGCACTAGTGGTCGGCGATAAGGTCTATACCCTTGACACGAAGGATCAAGCCGTGTCGGCTGAACTTAATAAGCTCGCTTGGGCGCAGGCCAAGGTTTTTGGTGTGACGCCGGATCACACTCTCGGCCAGAAACTCGCCCAAGCGATAGAGTTCCTTGACCCCAACCCCGTTCTCGAAACGGGATAGCGTCGGCTGCGAAGCCAGGTCGCGACCCTCGATGGGATCGCGCTCCAGAAGCAGTTTGTGAATCGGATCCTCGGACAGGCGAGCCGAGTCGTTGGCGTCCGGGTAGCCGCAGGCGATCGAGAACACGCGCTGCGCCACCAACTCGCGTAACGAATGATCCACCTTGCCGGCTTGCCGCTCGTCTCGAAGGCAGGAGCTCAGTCCAGCCACTAACCCATAGTGCCGATCGCCGGCCTTCAGCAGCAGGGCTCCGCCGTCGGAACTCCCCCTCTCGCTGATCGAACTGGGCCACTACAGGCTTGCGAAAAATTCCTGGGAACAACAAACGCTGTGTTGTGCTATCGTCAGACATTCAGAAGCCTCTTTTGTTGCTGCAAACATTGTCTCGACAACATGTTTGTAACAGAGGAGGCTTTTGTTGTCTTCAAATATATGAATAATGCGCGCTAGTAGGATGATCCGGGAACTCCGAAACCTCGGCTATCGGGTCGAACCGCTGGGCACTGCAGCATGAGCGCGGGGGATTTTCAACCCTGAGACTCGTGGCCTATAGCTTTCTTGGGTCATGCGAGGGGGCATAGGGTATACCCTGAGACTTGGTGCACGCTTGGGCGCACAAAGCCTAAGCTTTTGATGGATACTCTCCCTCGACCCGAGCGTCTCAACAAGAACCCGACTGGCCACCGCCA
>PLHQ01000077.1 GCA_003138975.1 Acidobacteriaceae bacterium
GGAGAGGGAGGGATTCGAACCCTCGGTACGGTTTCCCGTACTCCAGTTTTCAAGACTGGCGCCTTCAACCACTCGGCCACCTCTCCGCTCTATTACAGTTTTACTACAAACCCCATTTTTCGGCGGGCCGGTTCTGGTTTTCTCACGTTTCCGGGCACCTCAGGGGACGCAGGAAGTCAGCCTACCAGCCCTTGTCCGGGCCCTCGGTCGTCAAAAGCTTGCGTGATACTTGCCATCCACTGAACCTCCTCCAACTTCGCCACGAGTGATGCGTCGGGATGAGTTGGTACGTATCCACCGTCGAGCCGGACTCCGCCGGCCACATCTTCTGTGATTAAATCAAACCATGTTTGCCCGCAAGATTCGCGTCGAATATATCTCGCCAGATCAAAGCCGGAAGCGGCCTTGCCCTCTGAAGTGGATGGACAATTTCGCCATGCGCAACTTTACCAATGCCAGTATGTTTGACGATACCTTGCCCATTGCCGACGGGCAGATGGAGATTGGCGCGGCTGTTCCGTTGGATAAACTGCGCGAAGCGATGGAAGATTGGTTTCGCCGCAAGAGCTATCTTGCTAAGGACTCGAAGTTGTCACTGGAAGAGATCCCCAGGGCTGGCCCAGACTAGGGCCATTATCATTTCTGGCCGACGAGTTTGGAGTACTGAGAAGAGAGTACGACTCTAATGGGAACACGGGGTCTTCGCACACCGAATTGGGAGTTTTTTCCCGGTCGCCGATTTTGAGCAACCGGTCAGCAACTGGAAGTCGTCCTATTTCTGCTAGTTGCGATTTCTGGAGAGATGGCAGTTGGTTTGCACAGCTACTCCATCGGAGGTGCGGATAATGAGCTCTAAAGCAAAGCTCTTCCCCCTATCCAGCACCGGCGACATATCCTGTAGGGCGCCCGTCCGAGGTTCGTGGGGCGAACCTCCGGCGAACTTAGAGGACATGCAGTTTCTCCGCTCCTGGCTGGTTTACGATTCCGAAATCCAGCATAACTTTGTATCCGGTCGCAGCCATCGATGCATAGCCCTCGGTTTGGCGCTGGCGTTTTGCATCAGCGCAAGTTTCTGGACTGGGATAGGGCTTATCGTCGCGCGCGTGTGGAAGTAAGCTCCAGCTATTTGTCGTAGTGCAGAAGCGACATCACATCGTAGCCTTTGAGTTTCTCGCGGCCTTTCAGAAAATCCAGTTCCACGATAAACCCGAGTCCTGCAATCTCCGCACCCAGTAAAGTCGCCAGCTTGGCTGTGGCCTCCGCTGTTCCTCCGGTGGCCAGCAAATCGTCCACAATGAGCACGCGTTGCCCTTTCTGAATGGCATCCTTGTGCATTTCCAGCGAGTTGGTTCCGTATTCCAGCGCGTAATCGAACTTCACGGTTTCAGCTGGGAGTTTGCCAACCTTGCGGACAGGGACGAATCCAGCATGCAGGCGGTATGCGAGCGCGGGCGCGAAGATGAAGCCCCGGGCTTCCATACCGACAACGAGGTCAATCTTCTGGTCGAGATAGTGCTCGGAAAGCCTGTCGACCAGGGTGGCGAAGCCGTCCTTGTCTTTCAGTAAAGTCGTGATGTCGTAGAAGAGGATCCCCTTCTTCGGGAAGTCGGGCACTTCGCGGATTAATTGCTTGAGTTGGTCAGCATTCAGGCTCGAGTCGGGGGACAATCTACCATGCTCCTTCAATGCGAAATGAACTGAGTCCGGAGGTCAATCGGACTTCGGATTCCTCGACGGCATCGACCCGAGCAGCGCGTGGTCCCTCCCGAAGTCGCGATCTCAATCCGGCGATTTGATCGCGAGTTCCTTGAGCGTGTACCTCCACGCTGCCATCGGCGTTGTTGCGCACCCAGCCGGCGATCCCGAGAATGTGCGCTTCCCGTTCCACGAACCAGCGGAAGCCGACACCTTGCACGCGCCCGCGAACCACCAAACGGCGAGCCTCAATCGGTTTTTCAGCGGAGATCATGCTCCCAAACAAAAATGCAGAAGTTAAGAAGCCAGAATACAAAGACCAAGCGGATCCATTTCAGAGTCTAATTTCTGACTTCGTCCTATGCCCGGGACAAGTAAACGCCTTCGGCGGTATCCACTTTGATTTTCTCGCCCTCATTGATAAAGGGTGGTACCTGCACCACCAGCCCCGTCTCAGTTTTCGCTGCCTTGGTGACGCTGGAGGCAGTGGCACTCTTCAGTCCAGGTTCGGTCTCGACCACAGTGAGTTCCACCGTTTGAGGAAGTTCAATGCCAACGGCCTTGCCATCGAAAAACTCGACTTTGATTTCCAGGTTGGCAATCAGGTAGTCCACGGCGTCGCCCAGAACTTCTTTGGTCAGGTGGGTCTGCTCGTAATTCGCCGTATCCATGAAGTAGTAGTTGTCGCCGTCGGCATAGAGGAACTGCATGTCGACCTCGTCCACATTGACTTTTTCGATGGGGTCGGGCGAACGGAAGCGGTGCTCGAACATTGCGCCGGTACGCAGATTGCGCAGTTTGGCCTGAATGAAGGCCCGCAGATTGCCGGGCGTGCGGTGTTCGACGGCGAATACAGAATGCAGATCATTATTGTGCTTGATGATCATGCCGGGGCGCAGTTGGGTCGCAGGGATCGACATCGCTCGAAACAATCTCCTTCAAATAAGTGCGGTTTGCTGAGCTGACGGAAGGCGGGCAGGCCACATTTTCCGCCGCACACGAGGACCGAATAGATGATTCTACACTCCGTACCCGAGAAAGAAAACCTTTCCCCAAGCCATTGGCCTGTGCCGGTTTGGGGATCGATTACGCGGATCTCGGCGAGACCCGCCTCATTCACAAATATTTGACAAAGATCACAGTGAGAGGTGACGGCGATAATAGAATCCCACCCTCTCCGCCATTACTTTTTTCATCTGGTACTTGCGAACCGGTACTACCCGCACCAGCTTTGTTCACTTTCTTGCTGTAGTGGCTACGGATTGTCGCAATTCGCCGGTCGATATAAAGCTCACACCGCCCACGGGGTTACCCGAGGCCATCTGGTTGCGTATCTTTTCGCGGTTGGGGCCGGCACGCTTGATGGCTTCCGCGAGGCTGCGCAGCGCTTGCTCGATTGGGGTACCCTCAGGCAGGCGGAAGATCCATGGGATGTTCGTGCTCGTCAGCGCGCGATCGGAAGATATCGCAACCACAGGAATGAATGACTTCACTGCGATTTGTTCAGCCAGGTGGCTGGAAGGGCGGTCGAGGGCAATCAAAGCAAGAACCTGATCTTGATAGACCGCCTTTACGAGTTCGTCGGACGCTTTTCCCCAAGAGAGTTGTGAGGGAATTCCAATCAGAGATATGGGTTGGCCTTTACCGTTGATCTCGCTGAGTAGGTGAATCACCTCGGCGGAGCGCACGATCTCATCGGCCTGCGGACCAAAGACGCCAATTTGCAGCTTGCCCGTTGTTACCTCGCCCAGCGTTGGTCCGGCATAGTAAACGCCGTTCTCTCCCACGCGAGCATACGGCTTCTCCATGGTGATGCGGCGGTACTCGATGCTGCCATTGCGTACGCGGGCGAGAAATAGCGGAGCGATGTTCTTGCAGTTCGGATCGAAGACCATGTCGCCGGTCACACCTTTATAGCTTTCGACGCCAGTGAGTGCATCCCGAATCCTGCCCCTGTTCAGTCCGGCGCGGCAGATCGCGTCCAGCAGAATCTGCATCGCGTCGTAGGCCAGAGAGGCGAATTGATCGGGCTTCTCGTGGAAGCGAGCCTCGTAACGGGCATTGAAGTCGAGCCAGCGATGGTCAGTGCGTGTGGGATCGTACGGGAAAACGGCCTCAAAGCCTTCGGCAGCGGTACCCGCCAGCTTTACGAGTTCGCCGCCGATGGTGCGATGACTGCCAAACACACGCTGCTTCATACCCAACTCCTGCATCTGCTGCAGAATCATCGCTGCGGGTCCAATGTCGGTCCAGAGCACGATGCCGTCAACGCGCGAATCTTCGATTACCTGAAGTTGATGGCGAAAGTCGGTATCGCCGGGCCGAAACTTTTGCTCGATCACCACCGGGTGCCCCAGCCGCCGTGAGGCGTCGCGGAATTTCGGAACACCGAAACGGCCGTAACGATCGTTCACACGCAGGATCGCGATCCGCTTCAGGCCAAGTTCGTCGTAGATGTGGCGGGCCAGCGTGTATCCCTGTTCACGGTCATCCTGAATATCGGTAAAGGACCACGGGATGATCGTTTCGGGGATGGTTGGGTCCGTGGCTGCGCTAATCACTAGCGGCGTTTCTGCTTTTAGGGTGACGCGCAGGGCGATGTGCGTTGTATCCCCGCTGATTGACCCGAACATGGCCCAGACCTTTTCGTCGTAGACCATTTTAACGACCTCATTGCTGGCTGCGCCCCAAATGGCCGAATCGTTGTGCAGCATCAGCTTGAAGGGCTTGCCACCGTACCCGCCGCTTGCGTTCGCTTCCTCGATGGCCAAGGTAGCGCCATTCAGCATGCGGTTGCCCAAAACCTGTTGGGGGTGATCATAGAGGGGACCAAGAAAGCCGATGCGAATCTCGGACAGATCTTTGAGGTCGGGATCGGGCACATCGCGAGCTGCGCCGTTGTATTCGATGAGATCCTGATAGTACTCGTGATAGGGCGGGGTGAACCTTGAAAATGGCCGTAAGTCGTCGGGAGCGCCGGTGTAGGGCTTCAGCGCACGAGGCGCAGGCCGCCCTGGAGGATTGCTTCCGCAGGAACATGGTGCTGACGTCTGCGCCCACGCGGCGGACACGAGTGCGGCTGCGACAATGTACATCAGCATGCGACGCATAAGGGCGACTCCTTAGTCCGTAGACGACTCGCGGTGGAACATGGCAATCGCTTCGATCTCAACGAGCAAGTCGGGGCGGCAGAGAATGGCTTGAATGCCGGTGGACGCCGGCAGCGGGTCTAGTCCCTGCTCTTTGTAGAATGCAGTCCGTTCTTCGTTGAATGCCTGGTAGTCGCGCTCGATGTCGCGCAGGTAGCATGTGGTACGAACGATGTCATGCCACGTTGCGCCTTCGGAAGCGAGCAGCGCGGTGATGTTGTCGAACGTGCGACGCAGTTGGCGACGCAGGTCACCCACGTGCACCGTTCTGCCCTCGTCATCAATGCTGGCGGTGCCTGAGATTAGCAGGATCGTGAGGCCCTTCAAATCAATCCGCATGCCCCGCGAGAATGCGCTGCCGTAGGCGTAAGCTTCATTCAGTGCCGAGTGGTTAGTGATGGCCCGCTTGACCACGGGCACCGTGGTTATCTCCGCGAGTATTTCCTGAACATTCATAAATGACTCCTCTAAGAATTCACCTTTTCTGTGTTAATTTCCGCGCTCGCACTGCTTGTGCAGCTTCCGTCGAATCATCCTTTGTCGAACTGTGTTGGCGAAGGCCATGGCTCAAGCCTTTGGCCGTTGCTACCCAAAGGTCATCTCCCTGGAAGTCGACGCCGAGGATGTAGTTATGTGCTGGCGCAGTTTGCACCACGATTTTCTTGACGGTACCCTCAGCATCGCGCACCAGCATCTCCGGCTTGTGCGTGTCTAGGGCAGGCCGATAGACGGCCCAGTTCGAGCCATCGTAATAAGCCAGTCCCTTATCGGTGGAGAACCAAGCGCGATTACTGTCCACGGCTTTGATCTGGTTCAGAAAGTTGCTGGGCAAGCCGCTGTCTTTCTGCAAGAAGTTATGCCAATAGCGGCCGTCATAACGGCTGGCGCCGAAATAAGTCGCGACCCAGAGAATCTTGTTGACATAGCTGACAGAGGTCGTGATTTCGTGAATTAGTCCCTGGTCTTTCATCAATACCAGTTCGGTTTCGCCGTCGGGATCGTTATAGTCTTTCCAGTGCTCGGTCTTGACGTCGTATTCGAGTACGCCGCCGCCCCACACCGCGTAGTAGACCTTGTCTTCGGCAGGGCTGACGGCGTAGGTCCAGATCTCGTACATCGGCGTGTTGCGCTCGTTGAACAGTGCCCATTGGCCAGTACGCGTATTCAGGCGGCTGGCGCCGGCGGCGGTCGCGACCCAAACAAAATCTCCCTGCACTCCGACTCCGTACACAATGTCGTTGCTCAAGCCGGAGTTCAGTTGCGTGAAGTTGTCAATGCGGCCGGCAGAGATGCGGCTCAGCCCACCCATCGTGCCTACCCACAGATCGCCGGTGCGTTTGTCTACTGCGAGCGAGAGCACGGCCCGGTGTGCCAGACCATCGGAGGGGCGAAAGACTTTCCACGTTCCGTTTTCGTATAGGCCCAGTCCGTTCTCTGTGCCTGCCCAGATACGATTCCCATCCACGACAACGCAGAAGACATGATTGTCAGGCAGGCCGTTGGCGGTGGTGAAGTTCTCCCAACGGAAGCGAGGCATGTCCTGGGCGGTCGCGAGAGAAACCACAATGATCATAGCCAGCGTCGCAAACCAGATTCTCGGTGTCATCTTCATAGCGTTTTCAAATACTCAATGAGATCGTTCAATTCGTCTTTCGTGAGATCGTTGCTCACGCCGTGCGTATCTTTCGGGTTGAACACGGTCCATATTTCTTCCAGCGATCGCGCCGAGCCATCATGCAGATACGGCGCGGAATAGGCGACGTTGGGCAATTGCGGCACATCGATGACCGGTGAGCGATCGGTGGACTTCCCGGTGCCGACATCGACTTGCTGCTGGTTCGTGTACTTGGGACCGCTGTGGCAATACGCGCACTGATTCTTCTCAGGAATTGGATGGCCATTCTTGTATTTCGTTCTTTCGAAGATCGCCTTACCGCGCTCCTGTGCCGGAGTCAGTTCTCCATTCGCGAGGCGATAACGATTCGGGCGATAGGGAAGTGAGTAAACAAACGTGACCAGATCGGTGAGCTCCTGCGGATTGTAACTCTGGGAGCGATAAAAGAACTTCTCCGTGCGCGGGCCGCACTCGGTCGGCATGTCAGGATTGCTACCGTTCCACTTGAACGGCTCCGTGCCCGCAAGGTTTTCCAGCGACCGATTGTCGACGATGTCTTTGCCGAAGCCGTCGGGCTCGAGGTCCCACTGCAAGCCGTCAATCGTCGCGTCCAGATGGCAGTTGGCGCAGCCGAACTGGCCTTGAAATGCATAATCAGCGGTGAAGAATAGTTGTTCGCCACGGCGAAGTGCGTTGACAGTCTTCGGTCCGCCGAGATCGATTGTCGAAATTACTTTAACGCTCGATGTATCAATGACTGAGATATTGTCATCGAGCCGATTCGCCACGTACAGCCGCGTGCCGTCCGGCGACAACAACGCCCCGCGTGGGTTGCGGCCAACCGGAATTCTCGCAGTTACGTAATTCGCTGACGCGGAAAGATCATTCGCCAGATTACTTGTTAACGGCTGTCGCCGGGTGTGCGCAAAGTCCAGCAACTTTCGGACGTCGATGACGGTCACGCTCTCGGACCCGGCGGTGGTCACGAACATCTTCGACTTGTCGGGAGTGATTGCCACGCCCCAAGGCAGAGCGTAATAGCGGTCGAGTTCGTCAATCGGGACTTGAACCGTTCCGCCGACGTCGTCGCCGAACAGACTCAACGAATCGCCGAACGCCCATCCGTGTTCGACATGCGCTAACGGGATGAGATTCTTGGGGCGCAGCTGCGCCGCCACGCCCAGCTTTCCATCGACAGACAGAGCCACATGAAATACGCCAGCAACGTTGTTCAGTCGCTTGCGCTCGACTACGGCCTGACGCGCCGTATCGATCACAGTGATTTCCGAGTTCGGCTGCGTCCGGAAGGCTCCCGCATTCGGATAGATGTGCGTGCCGTATATCCACTTTCCATCCGCAGATAGAGCGAGATAGCTTGCACCACGCCCGGCCAGGAGTCTTTTGATCTCCTGGCCAGTGTTGACATCGATCACAGAAATGTCGCTGCTCAGCCGGTTCGCGATGTACAGGGTCACACCGCTCCGGTCGCAGACGATGCCGGTCGGTTCGAAGCCGGTGGGCAGCGTGCGCACGACTCTTAAAGTTGTCGCGTCGATCAGCGATACCGTGTCTGACCACGCGTTCGTCACGTAAATATGCCGGCCATCGGGAGACAACACAATTCCGCGCGGCACGTGGCCCACCGAAACAGTACTTACGATCTTGCCGGATGCAAGCTCCACGACGCGCAGTTCGTCGCTGGCCTGGCAAACGACGTAGAGAAGATGTCCGTCTGGCGAGAGTGCCATTTCGATTGGCGAGAGGTACCGTTCATTGATTCCAGCCTCAGACCGCGGTGATGCAGGTTTGGCCGTTGGGGCAAGCAACATCAGAACGAAAGTCAAAGCCAACGCAGAAGCGATACTCACGGTCACCTTTGCCTTGCCGCGGCATGTAGTCGCCAGTTGCATCTACGGTTCCTCCACCGTGAGGATGCGGTCAACCGCCAGATTCTCCAGAACCTGCACCTGCCCGCTGGGCCAGTGGATCGTGAGCTTGTCTGCCTTCGCCGCACTTCCCAAGCCAAAATGAACGCGGCCGTCGTCCTGCGAGAGGTAGCCCGATCCGGCGATGCGCTCGGCGGTCTGCTTCCTTCCACCGGCGAGCAGCTCCAGGTGCGCACCGATGCCATCGCGGTTGCTCTTCTTTCCCGTCAGCTTCACGGTCAGCCAATGGTTGCTGTTTTGGGTGACGTTGTGCAGCAAAGTCCCGGGCGCGCCCAGGTTCACGACAAAGGCATCGATCTTCCCGTCATTGTCGTAGTCGGCAAAGCAAGCGCCGCGCGAAACCGTCTTTGCGTCGAGCACCGCACCCGCATCGCGCGACACATCGGCAAACTTGCCGTTTCCCAGCCCGCGAAACAACGACTGCTCCTGCGGAACCAGATGGATCAAACCGCCGTGGAAGATCAGAATGTCGAGCCAGCCGTCATTATCGAAGTCGTAAACGCCAGTGCCCCAACTGGTGTATTGCGCCGTGGCCTGAGAAATCCCTGAGCTCGGCCCAATATCTTCGAATCCGTTCTTTCCAGTGTTGCGCATCAAGCGGTTGTACTTCGAGTCGGTCACCCAGAGATCCATGCGACCGTCGCCTTCGATGTCGGCAAACACCGGGCCCATCGCGGAAGTGTTCTCGCCGTTTTG
>PLHQ01000068.1:0-151538 GCA_003138975.1 Acidobacteriaceae bacterium
AAAGATCCAGAGTGACACCCGCGTTTGGCTGGGAACAGCATACGAGCACGTTCCCGGGAGCGGGCCTCTCCAGCGGCTCAGGGTTATAAATAATCGATCCATCAATCAGACCAGTCATGCAGGTATGGCAGACTCCAATCCGGCACGACCATCTGACCGGAACGTCGCACGCTTCCGCCAGTTCAAGCAAACTGGCAAACTTATGATCCCAAGCGGCGGTAATCCCGCTACGGGCGAATGAGACTGGGGGGCCAGAACCGGGCGGCCCTTGTGGCAGGTGAGGAGTGTGAACAACCTGCGCCATACCAGGGGTAATAGCCTCGAGAGAACCGAAGATCTCCGTGTGCACATTTTCGGCGAGTACACCCCAGTTCCGCAGCCCGTCGCGCATATTCTGCAAGAATGAAGTGGGGCCACACAGATAGAAGTCACTACCCTGTGACACGCCGATTCTCTCCAGCAAAGCTGTGTCAATGTGCCCGGGAGCATCGAAGTCTGCCCCGACTCGGTCGATTGCAGCGGGCCTGCTGTACACGATGTATCCTCGTCCGCGAGAGAGTTGCTTCAGTAATGAACGCGATTCTTCTGCAAATGGATGGTCGACGCTATTGCGTGCTCCATAGATCCACCAGATCTCTCGTTGCGACCTTTCAGCGGCGAGTGAGTGCAGCATCGACATCACGGGCGTTGCGCCCACTCCAGCGCTCACCAGAACCACAGGACTCTGGCTGGGACGCAGAGTAAAGCTTCCGCGCGGCGCACTAACGTCCAATACATCGCCTTCTTGCGCGCGGTTGCAGAGAAATGAACTTCCAATCCCCTTCAATTCGTTTTTGACACTGATGCGGAAATGGTCCGCTGCGGGCAGATCAGACAGCGAATAGCTGCGAAGAACCGGCGGTTCGCCCGAATCGACGAGCAGCCGCAAAACAACAAATTGACCCGCCTGGCAGAGAGCAAGAGGTTGCCCATCGATTGGCGCCAGAACGAAGGAAGTCACGCGATCGCTTTCCTTACGGATCTGCGCAACTCGCATTTGTCTGAATCCGGGCCACGCCGGAGCCTGCTCCTCATTCGCGAGTCCCGGATTCCCTGCCACAGTTTTGGAGCTCGAATCTTGTTGGAGCATTGCCTGAAACGAACTCTGCCAACCCTTGCTAAGCGCAGGAATCTGCAGCGCGCGTTGCAGTTGCTCGCTGGTGTGTCCTGGCAAATACAGGAGGGCGTCAATGTCGGCCACCGTGATCTTTTCTGGACCATCGGCGATTTTTGCGATGTCATCGCCCGCACCAACTTCTCCTTCCTGCAACACGCGAAAGTAGAATCCCGGTCTGTGATGTTCTACGAGCAGCGCTGGCATACGAGGCTCGTTCATGCGGATGCCGACGCGGTAGCACGTCACGCGCGGCTGTGTCACTTCAAATTCAGCACCACCGATGCGGTAGCGATCGCCAATGCAGACCTCGTTATCAGGAAATCCCTCGACGGTGAAGTTTTCTCCGAACTGGCCGAAAGTAAAATCACTGCGGCCAAGAAAGCTCTCCCAGTAATGATACGAGTCCATCTGGTAGACAAATACGGCGCGGTGCTCCCCGCCGTGACCGGCGAGATCGGCTTGCGCATCACCATCGATATCGAGCTTGCGCACCATTCGCCGTCCCGTAACCGGCGATTTCCAGACTGCGGTTCGGACAGTTTTGCCGTTCCATGTCACGTCGCGCGGAAGGCCGACATTTACTGAAAGCAATCGGGGCATTCGTACCTCGTCGAAGTCCAGCGTATGGTTAGAGTCTCTTTATTCTTTACCAACGACGAGCGGGAGCAGCACCATCCACGTGGAGTATCTCTCCGCTAACATGACCCGCCTGTGCCAGGTAAAGCACGGCATCGACAATATCCTTTACAGTCGCCTTTTTCATAGCCGGCTGCAACGTCAGGTCGTTGGGATCGTCGCGGTGCATCGGTGTATCCACTTCGCCGGGGGCTACGGCATTAAAGCGAATGCCGTCTTTTGTATACTCGATTGCGAGATTCTGGGTTGCTGAATTCAAGCCACCCTTCGTAATCATGGAAATCGAGCCATTTACGCCGGCAATTGGCCGATCGGCAAGCGCCGCAGTGATGCTCACAACGCATCCCGATTTTTGTTTCAGCATCTCTTTTACGGTGCGCTGAGTGATGTAGAAGAATCCGAGCAGATTAGTGGAGACAAGGGCCTCGAAGTCTTCGGTAGTGAAGTCAATGAAAGGCTTTTTTAGGAAGATGCCAGCGTTATTTACCAGAACGTCGACGGTTCCGAAGTTGTTGATCGCTGCCTCGACAGCATGGGCAGCCGTTTGTTGCTCGCCGATATCGCCATCGAGGAGAATCAGGCTGCTTGAGCTAGTCAGCTTTCGATTGGCTTCGCGAGACGTCGCGACGACGTTATAACCTTCTCCCAGAAACCCATCGACTAAACCCGCGCCAATACCCCCCGATGCTCCGGTTATGATTGCTGTTTTCTTGCCTGACATAAACAACCTTTCGGTTTAAAGGTTCGAATCCAATACACCGCTGGGCACCGTCCCTCTCAAAAGCGGCTTCACCCTGCTCGCCGCTCCGCAGAGCCCTGGCGTGAAGAACCGACGAATCCTTGGACCAGTGCGGCGATTTCGTCTGCGGCGGTGTCCAAGGCGAAGTGGCCGCCATCGACGATGTGGACTTCGGCTTTGGGGACATCGCGGCGATAGGACTCTGGCTCGGAGGGGTCGAACGAAGACTCATACTTGCCCCAGATCACCAGCAGGCGCGGCTGCTTCTCGCGCATCCATGCTTGCCATTTCGGGTAGGAATCGACGTTGGTGCGGTAGTCGTAGAAGAGGTCGCTTTGAATGTCAGCCTGGCCGGGCTGATTTAGAAAATAAAATTCGTCGGTCCAGAAATCGGGGTTATGGCGTTCCACGTTGGGGTCGTTCCCCGCGTGGCGGGACTTCGTGGTTGCAAGCGACAGGAGATTTGTGCGCAGCGCGCTTTCGTTGGCAGCGCGATCAGCCCAAAAGGCGCGCCGCGTTTTCCAGTTCTCGCCGAGACCGGTGTTGTGTGCTACCGCGTCCTGGACGATGAGAGCTTCGACTCGGTCCGGGTGAGCCAAGATCATGCGAAAACCGACGGGGCCACCGTAATCCTGCATGTAGAGGGTGAAGTGGGAGAGACCGAGCGCTTCGGTGAAGTGATTCATGATTTCCGCAATGTGATCGAAGGTGTACGCGAATGTTTTCGGGTCCGGCCAGTCGCTGTGACCGAAGCCCGGGTAATCGGGCGCGACAAGATGATAGCGATCGGAAAGACGGGTGAAGAGAGGCTCGAACATTCGCGAAGAAGACGGCAAACCGTGCAGCAGGAGAATCGTCGGGGCGTCTTTCGGACCAGACTCCCGGTAGAAAATTGACAGCCCATCGATCTGTGCGGTGCGATAAAAAATCAAATTCTTCATGGTTTGTTCCTCTCGTCGCATCTGGACTTGGGGCTCCTGGACTTGGGCGAACAATTGAAATGATGCGAGCACTATAGAAACCATCAGCTTCATGCAGGAGAGCCGCATGGATGAATCCAAACGGTAAGATGTGAAAATGTGCATCTGCTTCGCTCCGTTCATGTTTAGGCCCGCCACCAGTTCTTTAGATAGGGCCTTTTGCGGCGCTCTCACGTAAGGGTCTCATTTGTTTCTGCTCTAGTTTTCAGCATCAGGGTGCATAACGAGTAAAGACAAGGTCGCTCCCTTTGGCCTTCTCGTGGCAGGGGAAGCAGCTTTTCATAAACGTCGCGTCACCAGGTTTGCCGTCCGCGAAATGACCGAACCCCCAGCCGCCCGTTGCGGCGTACTTGGTTGAGTCCTTTACCATAAATTGAATGTTCGTGGGGGCGCCGGGAACAAAAGATTGAGCCTGGCCAAAGACTTTGTTGTTTTCCTCCGACGGGACGTTCCGGTAATGCAAAGCGGCAATGATCGTGCCGTCCGGGAACGGAAGCTTGCCTGCGCGGAAGGCCCTGATCGCTACATCGTTACCCAAGACGGCGCCTAAACTGTTCAGGTTGCCTGCTTCATGGGCTGAGGAAATCCATTGCCAGTCGCGGTACCCGTTAGGGATGTCGGTAACGTAGGGGGCGGATTGCCCGTCCGCGTGGCCGCGGGCGGGGCCAATAAGCACGGCAAGGCCGGCCGTTGCAACTGCAACCAAGAAGAATGTGAAGCGTCTCATGATGGTTCCTCCATTTCAATATGCTTCGGTAAACGAAATCAGTATTTGCCTTAAAGCCGATGTCGATGCCTCTTCAAAGCCAGTGTGGTCTCCTTCTTAGCGGTTTGGGCGTAGCCGGGCGCAGTCATCGCCTGCGATCAGGCATCACACCAGAAGCGCGGATGCGAAACAATTGGACGATAGTATTGGCGAAACCTTCGCATCAGTCGACGCTGCAAGCGTTCGATGATCTCGGGCTGGAGTCCCCCGATTTGCCAATCGAGCCGAGGCTGCTATTGTGACCGCTCGCCAGTCTTTCCTCGTGCCTCTGTGCGGGCTATCCATCAGTTCTGACTGGTCGAGCCAGTCCTCCGTCGAAAGCCTAGCCTGCTCTGGACCGAACAATTCCGCCACCGCGCGGATGAACGCCGATAACTCGCGCTCCGCCATGTTGATCTGGTCTTCGCAAGTCGAATTGCAAAACGATTCTTCCTTGTCCATGGGACCTTCCCGTAATCAGGGTGCGTATTGGGTGAAGACAAAGTCACGAGCTTTGACAGGCTCGTGGCAGGGAAAGCAGGTTTTGAGCAGCGCCGCGTCCGCAGGTTTGCCGTCTTTGAATTGAGCAAACCCCCAGCCACCGGTCGTGGCATATTTTTTCGAGTCTTTGACCATAAACTGAAGGTTCGTGGCGGGTCCGGCCACGAAAGATTGGGAACGGCCAAAGACTTTGTTGTTTTCCTCGGACGGGACATAACTCCAGGCGAGGCGTGCGATGATTGTGCCGTCCGGGAACGGCAGCTTGCCCTCGCGGTATGCCTTGATTGCCACATCGTTGCCTAGAAGGGCGCGAAGATCGTTGAGATTACCTTCTTCGTGGGCCACAGAGATCAGCTTCCAGTCGCGGTATCCCGGAGGAATTGTGATTCCGAAAACCGGATCAGCCTCTCCATCGGAGCGTCCAGAGGCGTGAGCCATGTAGACGACCACGCCAGTTACCGCCACAACTGCAACCAACAGGTAAGCGAATCCTTTCATACGATGTGCTCCGTTCCGAGATGCTTATTTGTCACGTGTATCTATAGCGACCCTGTAATCTTGGCCGGCGCGACAGACGCGCCGGATGAGCCGATCAGAACAGAAGCTTGGCAGATGAGCAATTGGACGATAGTATCGTCGATACCTTGGTATCGGCTCTCCTGCTAATGAGCGCTTGCCGCAAGGGTTGCAGGGTATCGCCCCAGCATAAATGAGAGGCTCTCTGGTAGAATTCCCGTCAACGGTGGGGCGTCATCCGTCAACTGTGCACAGCGAAGCATGACTTTAGGTGCACGCACTTGGCCATGAAATGGGGGTGACCGCAAATGTTGCAAGTCACACCGATCGTCTTTGTCGTCGACGACGACGTCTCCGTGCGCGAATCGCTGGAATTGCTGATCCGCTGTCAATGCTGGCAGGCGGAGACATTCGCGTCCGCCCAAGAATTCCTCGACTACCCGCGAGTTCTTGTTCCCAACTGCCTCGTACTTGATGTTTCTCTTCCGGGTCTTAACGGGCTAGGCCTCCAACGGCTCGTCGCCGCCGAACGGAGGGCTATGCCGATCATCTTCATCACGGGCCACGGCGACGTGCCCATGACGGTCCAAGCCATGAAAGCGGGAGCGGTCGAATTCTTGACGAAGCCATTCAATGATGACGTGTTGTTGACTGCCATCCGGGCAGCGCTCGAACGGAGCCGAGTTGCTCTTAGCCTGGAGGCGGAGATGCGCGTACTCCGGGACTGTTACGCGTCGCTTACCCTACGCGAACGACAGGTGATGGCGTTGGTGGTCTCCGGCCTGCTGAATAAACAGGTCGGTGGGGAGCTCGGTATCAGCGAGATCACGGTAAAGGCACACCGGGGCAAGGTGATGCAGAAGATGAAGGCCGATTCTCTTGCCGACCTGGTGAAAATGGCCGCGAGGCTCCGCCCCGCACCCGCAGCGGGTGCGGCGGCGTAACGGCCATATTTACCATCGTAATTAGTCGTGACGATGCGGAATTCGCAGACGCCGTCCTTTAAGTATTTGCAGAGTAGGTCCTGAAACCGGGCGGATAAGATGAACGGGCTGGTGAGCCGCGCCAGCATAGAAACCTGCGTTGCGGGCGACGCCTGTGGGAGAAGAACGGCATGAAGAAGACTACAGCACCGATTTCCCTTGCCGGCTCCCAGCTCGGCGAAGTACGTCATGTCTGCGCATTTTTCAATAGCGACGACGAAGAGTATCGCGTGCTGCTTCCGTTCATTAAGGACGGGTTCGAGTGTGGCGACAAGGCGGTTCACGTCGTGAATCCGGATCAACGTCACGACCATCTGCAACGGTTGGCCGCGGCAGGCGTCGATCCAACAGCCGCCGAGCAGAGTGGGCAATTAGAGGTTCGGATCAACACCGAAGCTTACATTCGAGATGGCCGTTTTGATCAGAATCGAATGCTAGCAGCGTTCGAGCAGATGGCTAGCGGCAATGCCAAGGGTGGATTCCCGCTGAGCCGCATTTGCTGTCGGATGGACTGGGCAATTGAAGATCGGTCCTACATTGACGATCTCGTTGAATTCGAATCGCGCGTGAATGATGTATGGCGTCGTCACGACGACGCGGTGATCTGCACCTATCATCTCGGCAAATTTGGAGGCGACACGGTGATCGACATCATGCGGACGCATCCAATGATCATCATCGGTGGCCTCCTGCAACGGAATCCGTTCTTCGTGCCACCCGAGGAATTCCTGCGCGAGGTCCGCCAGCGTCGGGCCATGCGGCCTTCCTCGTCCTCCACGGCTGCCTGATATGGAAGTCCAACCCGAAGTTGCTTCCGGCGAAATCAAGCACCTTCAACGGTGCATAAACGATCTTGTCAGCCTGCTTGCTCTTCCCGCCATCTGGAGTGGCGGCGATCCATCCCAGGTCCTCCATACCTTGCTCGATGCGCTCATGCGCATGCTGCGCTTGGACCTAGTCTCTGTGAGGCTGACAGATCCAGTTGGCGAGGCGCCCGTTGAGATCGTCCGGCTCGCCGAGCTGCGAGGACCGATGCCCTCGGCGCACGAGATCTGCGAAGCGCTCAGCCAGTGCTTGAAAAACGACTCGCGGAAATGGCCTCCACTGCTTCGGAACCTTATGGGCGAGGGAGACGTCTCGATCGTGCCTTTGCCACTGGGGTTACAAGGCGAACTCGGCGTAATTGTGGCAGCGGCTGAGCGGACGGATTTTCCGCGGCAGACTGAGGCACTTCTTCTGGGCGTAGCGGCGAATCAGGCATCGATCGGGCTACAAGAGGCACGGCTTCTGAGCCATCAGAAGCGAGTCGCCAGCGAACTTGATCAAAGGGTCGTGCAACGGACTGCCGAACTTGCCACCGCCAACGAAGAGCTCAAAAAGGAACTTGCTGAACGCACACTGGTAGAAGAGAGGCTCAGGCAAGAGGAGAGGGAATTGAAGCGCAGTGAGGTCCGCAAGGCAGCGATCATGGACTCGGCGCTCGACTGCATTGTGATGATCGATCACGAGGGCTGTATCACTGAGTTCAATCCGGCGGCGGAGCATACCTTCGGCCACCGTCGGGACGAAGTCTTGGGAAAGCATCTGGCGGACATCATCATTCCACCGTCTCTCCGGGAGAAGCATCGGCAGGGCTTTGCCCGCTACCTAGCCACGGGCGAGGCGCGAGTGCTTGGGAAACGCATCGAGATGACGGCAGTACGTGCTGACGGAAGCGAATTCCCCGTCGAGCTGGCAATCACACGCATTCCGTTGGAAGGGCCGCCGTCCTTCACCGGCTATCTGCGCGACATTACGGAACACAAACACGCGGAGCAGAAATTCCGAGGGCTTCTGGAATCCGCACCCGATGCGATGGTCGTGGTGAATGGGCAGGGCAGGATCGTATTGGTCAATGCACAGATGGAAAATGTGTTTGGGTACCAGAGAGAAGAACTCCTGGGGCAGGAGATTGAGATTCTTGTGCCCGAACGCTTTCGTGGTCGACACTCTGGGCACCGCGGGGGATTTTTTGCGCAGCCTCGGGTGCGGCCGATGGGCCAGGGTCTAAGCCTTTACGGGCGGCGGAAAGACGGAACTGAGTTTCCCGTGGAGATCAGCCTCAGCCCGCTGGAGACAGAGGAAGGTACGCTTGTCTCTGGAGCAGTGAGGGACATTAGCGAACGCAAGCGGGCTGAAGACGAGTTGCGGCGCAGCGAGGCATTCCTCTCGGAAGGTCAACATCTCGGTCAAATCGGCAGCTTTTCCTGGCGCGTGGCGACAGACGAAATCACGTGGTCAGCGGAGCTCTATCGCATCTACGAGCTTGAGATTGGCGTGCCCGTGACGCTCGAACTGATCCGTAGCCGAGTCCATCCGGAAGACGTCAGTTTGATCCAGAAAATGAAGATGGTGGACCTGGCACGAGAGGACGGCCACGACTTTGAATGGCAGTACCGCTTGCTACTGCCGGACCACTCGATCAAGTACATGCATGCAGTCGCTCATGCGACCCGGGACCAGGATGGTCAGCTGGAGTACATCGCCTCGGTTCAGGATGTCACGGCGCGCAGGCTGGCGGAAGAGGCACGCGACAAGGCTCGATCGGAACTTACACATATGGCCAGGGCGATGAGCCTCGGAACGCTGACGGCGTCTATTTCCCACGAACTCAACCAGCCGCTGTCCGGCATTGTCACGAACGCAAGCACCTGTATGCGAATGCTGGCCGCCGATCCTCCAAACGTCGACGGCGCACGCGAAACTGCGCGGCGGATGATTCGCGATGGCAACCGGGCATCTGAGGTGATCACTCGATTGCGCGCACTCTTTGGCAAGAAAGAGACCACGAATGAGTCGGTCGACCTGAACGACGCTACGCGAGAGGTGCTTGCGCTGTCATCGAGCGAACTTCAGCGGAGTCGGGTGATCCTGCGGCCGGAGCTTGCCGAGGACCTCCCTGTCGTCACCGGCGATCGTGTCCAGCTGCAGCAGGTCATCCTGAACCTGATCCGGAATGCATCCGACGCGATGAGCGCGGTCGATGATCGTCCGCGGCAGTTGCTGATTAGAACTGAACGGGACGAATGCGATCATGTGCGCCTGACGGTACAGGATGCGGGAGTCGGGTTCGACCCTCAGGCTGCGGACAGGCTCTTCGAATCGTTCTACACCACCAAGAATGACGGTATGGGAATCGGATTATCCGTCAGCCGCTCTATTATCGAGAGTCACCATGGTCGTCTGTGGGCAACACTGAATAATGGTCCGGGAGCTGCGTTTTCATTCTCTATTCCTCGCGGGCCCGGGGGTGCGACGGGCGCCGAAAGTAATCGTGCCATTCGGACGCCTGACGTAACGGATGCGGCGTGAGGAATCTGCGTCCTGTTACGAGCCGTTACCGGACTTACTAAGGGATTTCGGCTTTGCAGCGTGGCGTTCCGATCTGCGGACCGTTCCTCACCTCTGATTGGCAAACCAATACCAAGGCACAATAGACAGTGCCTCCTGGAGTGGCGCATTCTCGTGTTGTGGAGCACTGCCGAGAAAAGATCAACCCGGAGAACAGTCTCGTCGTCAATGCGCTGCCCGGATTGCTAAGGACAGCACTCGCTGACGGGTATGTCGACTTCCTCACCAGCGCGAGTGCGAATATACAGGGTTCAGCGTTGCCGACGCCTGCGGCTATGGGCACGGCATGAAAAATCTATGACAGTTACGCGTTCGCTCGTGTCAGTGGTCGATGACGATGAATCTGTACGCGAGTCGCTACCTGACTTGCTAAAAGAGTTCGGTTTTGCCGTACGCGCGTTCTCGTCGCCGGAAGCGTTTCTCGCGTCCGATTGCATCGGCCAAACTAAATGCCTGATCCTCGACATCGCCATGCCGGGGATGAGCGGACCTGACCTTCAGCGGGAATTGAAGCTTAGCGGGAAGGAGATTCCGATCATCTTTATCACCGCTAGCACAGATAGGACTGTTCGCCCGCGACTACTCGAACAAGGTGCAGTAGCGTGCCTGTTCAAGCCTTTCAGTGACACGGCTCTGCTTGAGGCCGTTAATTCGGCACTTCACTCCAACTGAGCTACCCGAGGCACGCAAGCGTGAGGGTGTACCAACCGCGACTGTCTTTCCATGTCCCTCTGACCTCAAAACCGACCTGTGTGAGTAGCCTTCGAATGCCCTGGTCTGTGAACTTGTAACTATTTTCGGTGTGAATGGTTTCGCGTGGCATGAAGTGAAGATCAAGGTCCGCGTCGTCGATACTCACATCCTGCTCTTGCGTGCTCTCGAGGTGCATCTCGATCCGACATTCGATGGAATTCCAAAGCACGCGATGACGGAAGCAAGCGGCGTCAAAGTTAGCTCCTAGTTCTCTATTAAGGCGATGCAGGATGTTTAAGTTGAACGCTCCGGTGATTCCATCGTTGTCGTCATAAGCAGCCAGGAGCGTGCGGCGGTCTTTCACCATATCTGTACCGAGCAATAGCGCATCTCCGGTTTGCAACTGACTACACAAATTTCGCAGAATGAGTTGCGCTTCTTCAGGCGAGAAGTTGCCGATACTCGTGCCGATGTAGAGTGCGAGCGTGGTGCCGTCGAAGAGGTCGAGTTGGAGCGGGTGAGTTACATAATTCCGGACGATGGGCTGCATGCGCACTTCCGGCAATGCGCATGCAACGTTTTGGCACGCCAACTCAAGAGCGTCGGGGCAGACATCAACTGGCACGTAGGCGACATCGTCCGAAACGCGCAAAGCAGCTTCGAGCAGAATGCAGGTTTTGGAGGCCGTGCCGGCACCCAACTCAACGAGGCGCAACGGCAACGATCTGTCGCCGTGAGCTGCAGCAATGATCGCGTCTGCGTATCCCGCCAGGATGGCCCTTTCTGTGCGGGTGGGGTAGTACTCGGGAAGCGTCGTAATGCGCTCGAAAAGGCGCGACCCCTCCGCATCGTAGAACATCCAGGGTGAGAGCGAGCGTGGCCGCGCGATCAAGCCGCGCTGCACTTCGCGAGTCAGAGCTTCGCGAGTAAGTGCTTCGCGCTCATCCGCCGGTGCAAAATGTCCGATGTCAACTGTCTGAACGTAGGTTGCCATTTTAACGAATCCTTTCAGCGTGCCAAGCGAATCCCGGAGAACTGCCATCTGGTTGCCGGTGGAAAGAAATGTTTGAGCCAGAGTGTGCTCCTGAGAACTTTCCATTCTGCGCATACTGGACTGATTCGTATGTGCTGAGCGCATAAAAACAGAAGCGCCAAAACGAGGCAATTGGACGATGGTATTGGGGATACGTTGGTATTAGCTGCGTCGAAGTGCTTCATGGGACGGTCAGTGCGCCCCCTCTATGTGGAACTTGCCGTCTTTCGCTGCCTCTTCGGGAGTCTTGCCGTCCTGGCGCGCTACAATGTAGGCCGCGTACCAGCCCGACCAGTGGTGCTTCGGAGCGGTAGGCTCGTATTCGCCGTGATGCTTCTCAGCCTCTTGCAAGAGCCCGGTGAGTGTCGCGACGTCCAAATTACTGAGTCCTCGGCCAGGCAGCCGCGTTGTGACTTCCTGAAACAGCCATCCATTGCCGTCGGGATCACGAAACGTGGCGAACGAGTTGTAGGTGGCATGGTCCGGTGCTGGTCCGCTGATGCGGCCGCTTCCGTCGATCTGGAACTGAGCGCCTGGCGTTCCGGGGTGGAACACCTCACTCACCTGAATACCGCGTGCGTCAAGATCTTTGCGTGCTGTCTCAACATCGGAGACGATCAGGTAGAGACCCTGGGCCGATCCCGGCGCGGCCGATGTTATCTTCGCGCCAAACTGAACCGAGCACCCTGAGCCGGGTGGCGTCAACTGGACGATCCGGAAACCGTTATCGAACGGAAAGTCGGCATCGAGCCGCCACCCGAGTTTGGTGTAGAACTCCTTCGAGCGGTCAACATCCGCGACGGGGATGACGACCACCTCGAACTTCATATCTACTGTCTCGGCGCTAGCGCCGCTATCGACGTGAGAAGCAGTGACTGCAGTGCTCATAGTTTCCTCCGATCAGACCAGTCGCGATTAAGCCACAATCACGATGACGAATCTATTGGACGAACGTATCGATTCCACCAAAGTATGAATTGGACACATGGGCACTTATTCCACGGGGCCCAATACCAAGGTATCGCCAATACCATCGTCCAATTGATTCACCGGAGCACCTCCGGTGTAATAGCTCCATCGCAGCCGATTCGGTCGGACGAGCGACATTGCAAAACACCTGTCAGGAGAAAAACGATGAGTATTCTCGATAAAGCGCTAGAAGCAAACCGCAACTATGCGAAGAATTACGATCCAATGCTGGGGAAGCGTCCGACGCCCAAAATCGCGGTTGTAACCTGCATGGATCCGCGGCTCTCAGACCTCTCTGGAATCCTGGGCCTGCCGCAAGCCGATATCGATGTCATCCGAACCGGCGGACCCGCGGTGACGGAAGATGTTCTCGCGGAGCTTATTGTTTCCAACCGTGTGCTCGGAACTACAGAGATACTGCTCCTCAACCACACCGGCTGCGGGTTCACGACGTTCACAGATGACGAAATGAACGCGAAGCTGAGAGCTTCTACCGGGGATGCGTCGCCGGCTCCAATGCGATTCTTCTCCTTTAAGGACCCCGAGGAAAATACACGGGAGCAGATCAAGAAAGTCCGGTCGCATCCCTGGATTGCCAAAGAGGTTCCGGTGCGCGGCTTTATTTTCGACGTAGACACCGGGAGGCTGAGCGAAGTCAAAGCACTTGAAGAAGAGCGCGCTGCTTGACGATCGCCGCAAAACTAAATGCGGGTCGGGTAGACACTCCCCTTGCCCTCTAGCGAAGTACTTAGAGAAAGGATGGTAGACATGCCGGAAGCAACTTGGAAACCTCACGAGAAACATGGACGGCTGACGACGCAGAGCGACTTGCCCGACAGCGTCTACGCATTTCCGAAGCAGCGTAAAGAACCGCTGACCGACGCACAACATGTCCGTAATGCGGTCGCGCGTTTCGATCAAGTCATCGACGTCTCCGATGCTGATCGCGCTTTGGCGTTCGCCAACATCGAGAAAGCTGCAAGCTACTACGACGTGAACCTCGGGGAAACGTCGTGGCACGAACTGGGCATTCATCCTCAAAAGAAAGCGGTGACCCGTTGAACGCATCGTGAGGTGAGGCTCAACGCGGTTGTGGAACCTCGCCTCACGCCAGTTCGCGGGGAAGGATGATAGTGAGAGTTATGCCGAGAGATAAATCCATTCGATCCGGTTGGCGATGTGATAGTTGCGGCCGACTTGTGCCAGATCTGCAGGCAGGCTGGGTGGAGTGGCTTGCGGCAGAAGACAGCAGGGGAAAACCAAAAGTAAGCAATTTACGGTTAGTGCACCGTCGCAACACCAGCGCAAGATCGCCAGAGCCATACGGATGTCGGTACAATCCACGAGACGAATTCAGAAAAAACCGGGGCATCGTAGAAGGATTAGCTCTTGACCGGTTCGCGGGTCCCGACGGGCTTATGTTGCTGCTTTCGATGATTGCTGAACGGGAACTTCCACTGCAGGAACTGATCGAGCTTGCCAAGCGAGTGCAGATCCCGGGTTACGAAGCAGCGTACGAGCTGGTTCATGAAGCCGTTAGCGAAGGAGTGATAGCGCCTTGCATCTCGTCAGGCTTTTACTTGCAGTGCGAGATCTGGGATGTGCTGAAGCGGGCGAAATGCCGAACTTCAGCGAAGACGAGCCATGTTGAGCACCAGAATCGGTGTGTCGTTTCGCATTAAATTACTTCGAGTTCTAGCTTTGCTCATCTAAGTTTTGTTTGTGAACGTTTACTGCACAGCCCGAGGAGATCAAATATGAAAGCAGTCGTTGTCCACGAATATGGCGGTCCGGAAGTGCTGAAATTCGAAGACTATCCTGATCCAATACCCGGCCCGGGCGAGGTGCTGGTGCGGGTCGCCGCTGCGAGCGTGAATCCGATCGACTACAAGCGACGCGCCGGATTAACGAAGGATTTTTACCCCATGAAGTTCCCAGGGCTGATAGGCGTCGATATGGCGGGGACTGTCGTCAAGATTGGGCCGGGAGTGGAGGGCTTTTCCGTCGGCGACCAGGTGTTCGCGATGGCAGACAATACTTACGCCGAACTTTGTGTCGTGAAGGCAGCAGTCTTGGCGAAGGTCCCGAAGGGTCTCGACTTGATCCAGGCGGCGGCGTTGCCGCTGGTGACGACGACCGGCAACCAGCTCCTTTCCGCTACGGAAATCAAAGCCGGCCAGACGGTTTTGGTCGTAGGTGCCATAGGAAATGTCGGGCGTTCGGCGGTATTCACTGCGAAGCAACGGGGAGCGACCGCGATTGCGGGGGTGTTAAAGACCCAGATGGATCAAGCGAAGACCATCGGCGCAGATCAGGCGGTCGCAACCGACGACGACACCGCGATTGCAAGTCTTGCGACGCTCGATGCGGTGGCGGATACGGTCGGCGGAAGAACCGCCGAGAAGCTGATCGCCAAGGTTAAGCCGGGAGGAGTCTATGCATCGGTTGTAGAGGTGCCGCAGAACGCCGCGAAATACCCGTCTGTAAAGGTGGTGCATGTGTTCTCGAAATTCGACAGGAAAACGCTCGAGTTCATGGCCGAAGCGGTGCGCGATGGCAAGCTGGTTATCCCAATTAGCCAGAAACTACCACTCAGTGACGCGGCCGAGGCTCAGGCAGCGGCAGAAAAGGGCGGTGTCGGGAAGATCTTGCTGGTGGCTTGACATCGTTTTGCGAACAAATGACCCGAAAGGAAAATCGGAAAGGAAAAAGATCTGCGCGGAGTTAACCCTGCGTGGAAAACCGAAGTTGCTCTTTTGAACGCACCTTCATTTATCTGTTTTATTTGGCTTTCGCCGCAGCTTGCTCGATCAACTCCGCCGGCGGCAGTCATTAACAAACTCCCGGCGAGGATCAAATAACTTTTGCCGAGATACGACGGAGACTGGGGGTCTCCATGCCGGGCTTAATCCCAAGTTCCGGCAACCGCTGCTCGGCACTGGCAGGGCCCCGGGCCTTCGCGCGTTACGCGCACTGAAGGTGCAGCATACAAAGGGCGATTTATGAGATGACTTCGCCTAAGGTTGGTATCCGTCCGCCATCCACTTTGCGAATAGCTCAATGCGAGCCTGAGGCCAGGGACCTTCCCCTCTCGGGGGCGGGGGCGGCATTACCGCGCCACCGATTCCCCGAATGCGGTCGTAAATGGCGGCCGCGTGCATCTTGACGTCATCATAACTTCCCAGGTTGAACGCTTTGCTCATGCCTCGAATGTCTCGCTCCGTAAAAAGCGGGCGAATGTCCTCTTGAAAGCTCGTCGGTTTCATCATTGTTCCTCACAGCGATTGGATTATACGTATGCGGCGCTCGCGCCTCGTGACTCTAAACCGAAATGCCAGTTTTCAGCACTTCATTCAGCCGTCTGGCTAGGCTTCGCCGATCGATCACCCCAGTAACTTTCCGGCGAGCCAGTAATCGACACTGAACTTTCCCGGACCGGAGCAGATCAGCCAGATAAAGAAGAGCACGTACAGGACTTCCGGAAGGTAGAGGAAATCGTCGAGCCAGTTAAGGCGCGAAAGTCCTTTAGGCAAGGTGGAAAGCGCGCTGGTTAGGGTGGCGACAGTCATATCGATCAATAAAGCCACGCACGCCGGGCTCGAAAACAAACCCACAGCCAGCAGGGATCCGCAAACGAACTCGACACCCGACACGAAATAAGCCGTCTGGCGGGGGAACGGGACTTTGGCCTTAACGAGCGTTTCGTAAACAGGTTTCGTGCCGCCGGCGACAAACAATTTGTTAGCCCCGGAGATGGCGAAGAACAGCCCGATCGAAACGCGTACCAGCAGGATGGCATATTGTTCCAAATCAC
Source organism: Acidobacteriaceae bacterium (assembly GCA_003138975.1). Taxonomy (GTDB): domain Bacteria; phylum Acidobacteriota; class Terriglobia; order Terriglobales; family Acidobacteriaceae; genus Sulfotelmatobacter. Next base: position 16,156 of record PLHQ01000068.1, read on the forward strand.
TGCTACCCTGCAGCGCAAACTGGACCAACCGTTTCCAATCCATCTCTCGTTCCTCCATCCAAGGGAAACGCTGTAACGACACCCGATGTCAAACCGACTTGCCCCGGCAACCGCGCCGATGTCAGCCTTACGTGAGGTCGGTACTCTGTCCGACCTCGATAATGTAACCGTCAGGATCGCGGATNNCGCGGATGTAGCAGCGAATCTCGTCGTACTTTTCTTTCGGCTCCGTGATGAACTCGGCTCCTCGACTTTTCCATAATTCATAGCACGCTCGAATATCCGCAACACGGATATTCAGGAAGCTGCTGACCTTATCCGGGTCGGCGGGGATGCTGAGCGTCACCGACGGCTTGTCCGGGGTGGGCCCGCCCCCGACGTTGACGATCAGCCAAGTATTCGCGATCTGAATGTGCCCAGACGCACCCTTGCTGTCGCCTCTGCTGAGAATGCGGCCGCCGAAGACCTTCTCATAGAAGCGAGCCGACCGGTCGATGTCGGCGACGGTGATGAAATGTGTGACGGTAAACCCGTCGCGTGGGGGCATCTCATAGCTCTTTTGTTCGATTCGTACGCTGCTCATTGACGACTCCAAATCCGATGAACAGTGCTCATCTGGGCGGGTGGCCCACACTTGCCTGATTTTCAGGCGGCATCAGCGAAAAACCGCCGAACGCACCAAAGGTGGGCCAGCCCCCTTATGCCGCTGAAACCGACTTCTTCTTCCCATCGAGTGCCGGTAGAACAAGTTTCAGAAGCGCTTGATCAGAGAATGGGTTCTGACCTGAGATAACCTCGCGATCCTGAAGGACGTAGCTCTGCCATGGAGCGACCACACTTACGTCAGCGCCCGCCGTACGCAAGGCAAAGTCCGGGTAGAAGAGAACCTTACCACCAATCTCAAGCGGTTCCCGCTGCTGCTCTTCCGCTGTCGAAAAGATAGTCATCTTATATCCGGAATAGATCCAGCCTTGAGCCTTTGCGTGTGCTCCAGCGGCATCGCCCGCCGACAGCGCGGCGACCACCTCCGTCGAATTCGGAAGCGCCGCGAGAAGTGAAATCGGGCCATGGCAGAGCACCGCCGTAGGCTTGGATGTTTTATGAAAGTGTCTCAGCACGGTGCCCGCGTCGGGATCATCGAGCAGGTCCATCATCGGGCCATGGCCGCCGGGGACGAAAACAGCGTCATATTGATCCAGGCCCGATGCGATGACATCCGAGATACGAGTTGGATTTTTGAGCCCAGTCAGGGTGTCGCGGAATTTTAGATAGTCCTGAAGCTTAGCCTCGTCCCCACCGAAGAACTGGGCTATCGCTGAATTGACATCCATTTGCGGCGTGTTGCCTTTGGGGTTGGCGAAAGTGATTTCGTAGCCCTCCTTCATCAGGGCGCGAACCGGAACCGTCAGCTCGTTGAGATAGTAGCCAGCGCCGGTATAAACCTTGCCATCTTTCAAGGGCAAGCCATGACCGCTCGATACCAGCACTAAGACTTTTCCTTTAGTTGTCATTGTTGTTCTCCTTTTTGAAATCGAATTCTGTGCTCCTGAATATGAGCTAGCTCATCGTCCGCGGCTTCCTCCAAAGTGCGCAAGGGCCGGCTACCGCGGTTGATGTGAGTTATGCCCCTGGGAATCCAAACATCAACCACGACTGATTGGCCACCCAATGCGGGTATAGCTCCGTCATCTGATCGAATAGCGCCTGGTCGGACGTCGCGGTTTTCTGCAGCCGATCGAAGTCCTCGAGGTAACGCTTGGTGTCCTGGATCGTCGAGGGAGAGTCGGGCGCGCCAGGCTTCTTGTGACCGGCGACAACCATCGTCGGGTTCAGCGCTGCTAACCGGTCCAGGTCCGCGATCCAATTCTTTCGGCTCTCGGGGTTGGTGTCGCCGACATACATGCGGCATTGGTTGTACACAACGTCGCCAGCGACGATCAGGCCGATCGACGGAATATAGAGTGAGGTCGAATCGGGACTATCGGTGCGGCCCTGCTCGATAATGCGCAATTCGTGGCCTTCGAGAGTGAACGTGTCGTGCTCATAGGGCTCTGGTGAAACCAGCTTAGTGGCCACCTGCCCAGGAAACATACGGCGGGCCAACCGCTCCACAGTGGGAGTGAAAGACATCTGCATGGCCTTCACCGTCTTGGGTGTTGCTATCGCCCGAGCGCCGGGGAAACGGTCGAGCAGAATGCTAAGGCCGTAGAAGTGGTCGAAGTGGGCGTGCGTTATATAGATGGTCTCCAGGTTGCGGTTGTGGAGAGCGACCCAATCCGCGAGAGCCTCGGCCTCAGCCACTGTCCCCATTGCGTCCACCAGCACCGCGTCGTACTCGCCGAAGATTAAAGTCGACGTGATCGGGTCAAAGCCGAGCGCTTCGCCGAAGGGCTTTGGGCGCTCGCCAACCATAGTCTTTCCCGGGGCGGTAAAAACATTCACACTAAGCGTGTTCAAGGCGACAGGCGCGATCACGCGCGCGGCCTCTTTCAGTTCGTTTGTGACGACCATCTGGTACTCCTTTCGATGTCCGAGCGAGTGACTGTTCAAAGCAAAATTGGCAGAAGCGCAACGATGAGGCGCAGAGTCGGCATCCTAATCCGCCCCAAGTGTTAACCGTAGGTGAGGGTAGTGCTCTGTCCGATCTCGATAATGTAGCCGTCAGGATCGCGGATGTAGCANNAATTCATAGCACGCTTGAATATCCGCAACGCGGAAATTCATAAAGCTGTTGATGTGATTCGGGTCGGGGACGCTGAGCGTTACCGTCGGCTTATCCGGGGTCGGCCCGCCCCCAACGTTCAGAATCATCCAGATATTCGCAAGCTGAAGGTACGCAGGCGCGTTGCCGTCACCCANNTAGCTCTTCTGGTCGATTTGTACCGCGTTCATTGATGGCTCCTTTTGTACGCCGTTCATTGATGGCTCCTTTCGATACGGTGCTCATTACAAATACGGTGTCCCGAGTCCCGCTCCCATTCATAAACAATCGATCGACGCCAGCTAGTGCAGCAGCGATTCCCAATTGGCTGGAACTCTCCCTGCTGGTCCAGGTGATGGTTGATCCTCCGGATGCGAATGTGGCGGAAGCAACTCCACACCCTTGATCATCCCCCGCTTCTCGTAATCGTAGAACCAATCCTCACCCGGCTCGAAGCTGGCAATGATCGGATGCCCGGTTGTCGCCGCATGCTTGGACGCATGCTGGCTCGGAGAACTGTCGCAGCAACCGATGTGCCCACACTTCGCACACCGACGGAGATGAAACCACCAGCCTTTCGGTGACGCCAGGCATTCGACACACCCATCGCCACTCGGCTTTGAAGCGGGGTTGATTCCGCGCTGGTCTTTTTTCATTTCCAATTTTCCTTCCATTCCTGCAAGCGAGCTTGGCTTCGAGCGGGTCCCATCCGCAACGTCCGGGAGTTCGGAACCGCGCCGAGCGCCGACCTAGCGCGCGATTTGACCCAGGTAGTATCCGAGCCGATTTTCGACATCCCCGGGCTTGTGGAAGCCGCGCTCCATCAGCGCTTTGATTCCATTTTGTGCGGCAGGTCGCCCGAGCGAAGCAATGCACGCATCCCACCCGGCGCCGAGTTCGACATCCGGCGGCAGGCTGGTGTCGACGAGGCGCTTGGTCTGGGCGATCGCCCATTTGTCGAACCTTGCGATCCGCGTCGCGAGCGCCTCTACGAACACATCTAGCTCGGCGTCGGGCAGGGCGCGATTAATGTAACCGTAAGCCTCGGCCTGATCTGCCCTGATGTCTTCCGAGCTCAAGAGCACTTCGAGGGCGCGGTTTCGGCCGATCAGTCTGGGAAGCCGAGCCATGGGGCCGCCGCCGGCGACCATCCCTACGCCCACCTCCCATTGCGAGATGATTGTCTTCTCGCGGCTGGCAAAACTCATGTCGCACGCCAGCGTGATCTCGCTGCCGTTGCCGGTCGCACGGCCGCGGATGAGGGCGATGGACACAACCGGCAAGCGGGTCAGACGCACAAGAAAGTCCGGCCAAGGCGGCAAGCCCGTGGTGCCCTCCGGCAGCGAGGTCAGGTCCTCAATCTTGGCCGTGAAATCCGAGTGATTCAGGAAGTAGTCATCGACCGCGCTGTCGAAGACCACGACCCTGACCTGCTCATCAGCCTCCAAAGCAGCCATGACTTCCTGGAATTGCTTGACCATTACCGGGCCCATGACGTTGATCGGCGGGTTATCGATCGTGACCCGCCAATAGGCGGGCGACCGTCGTGCCAGGCGAATCTGTGCCGGGGCCGCAGGTGCGTTCACCTGTGTGAGTTTGTTAGGGGCGCTCATAGTTGCCATGGGATTTTCCCCCGAGACCATTGAGCCAGAAAAAAATGGGTCGCGCAATTGGACAATGGTATTGCCCATACTTTCGTATCGACCGCAGCGTCTCATGCCTGAGGCATATGGCTTTTCACGCAGCTAGTCCTGAAGGTCGATCAGTGAAGGAAACTTACTTTCCCAACCGATACGAAGGTATCGTCGATACCATTGTCCAATTGTCTTACTCCCTTCACTCTGGTTTAATCGCAGCCGTTCGAGATACACGTTGATCGGGCTTGCAAAACTTTCTTGTGAAGGGAAATACAAATGTCCGAATTTGTGACGAAATCTGTGGCCCAAGAACAACAAGAACAGAGGATAGAAACACGCACAGCCGTGAAACGTATCGGCGGCTTTACCATCGTTGCGACAGCCGTGGCAGTGCTCGCCGTCCTCGGCGTCGTGGTCCTTTACGCGCAGAGCCAAGACAAGGACAAGTACTCGCTGGTTTCGCCGGGCGGAATTGCGTTCTCCGACTTCAGGGGATACGAGGACTGGGCTGACGTCTCCTCCGCCCGAACCACCGAAATACTCAAGGTGATCGTCGCGAATCCCACGATGATCAACGCGTATAAAGCCGGCGTCCCCGGTAACGGCCAGCCTTTCCCGGAGGGGTCCATGATCGTCAAGCTCCAGTGGAAGTTGAAGAAGAGCACGGAGGCCCCTTTCGCCGTGGAAGTGCCGGACGTCTTTTCCCAGGCTTTCGTGATGGAAAAGGACAGCAAGAGATTTTCGAAAAGCGGCGGGTGGGGATACGCGGTGTTCAACTACGATGCCGCATCGGACAAGTTCACCCCCGATGCCAAAAGTCCGTCGGACTGCGGATACGCGTGCCATACGCCAGTGAAGGCGAAGGACTACATCTTCCACCCGTACCAGAAGCGTTGAACCGCTGCGTGCTTCGAAATCAAGTGCCCGGCGCGGCGCCGCCGAGTGACACCATGAAGCATGCAGCCCCGACGTTCTCTCTGTCTAATCGGGAATGTGTACCACGCCCAAATTACGAGGAACGTTATATGCCAAATGAGACAACAGCAGTGATGACGGGAGCACGACAAAGGGCGGTTGCAGCGCATCAGCCAGGCCAAGACGTTTTCAAATCGGTCCTGTCCGAAGACGTCAACTGGAAGCCCTTCGCGGCGTTCCGACCTTCGGTCCGCCTGGCCGTCATCGTGGGTCAGCCCTCGGAGACCGGCCCCTACACGATCAGGGTCCGAGTGCCCCGTGGCGTTAAGCTGATGCCACACCGACACCCGGAGGATCGTGTCTATACAGTGATCTCCGGCGTTTTCTACATGGGCCTGGGCGAGCAGTTCAATCCGGAAAAGCTGGAGGCGTATCCGCCCGGAAGCGTCATCGTTCTGCCGGGCAATACGTCTCATTTTCACTGGGCGAAATCCAGTGAGTACATAACGCAAGTGACCGCGATCGGGCCGCTTGGGCTTGAATACATCAGTGCGAACGACGATCCGAGAAACCACAACTCCTAGGAGGCATTTGCGTGCTTTCCGCGACGCAGGATAGGTAGAGGCCCGACTATGGTAAATACAGTGCTACTAGCCTTCGAGTTGCTGTTTGGTTGCTGGCACCGCAATCTCAGCCGGCCGTTTAGGCTATCAGGATGGAAGTATGAGGTGTGTCTTAACTGCGGAAAGAAGCTCGCTTAGGATCCGCGCTGACATTGGGTGCGTCGTCGCACGACGAAAAACTCCTGGTCGCAGCGAGGTCGACTTCGCTGATAAACTTTTGTCCGCGATGCGCTATCAGTTTGGCGGGCACTTGGAGAAATCCGACGGCAATTCCGAGGCAGCCTGACCGACCCAGAGTCGACGCCCATGAAGCCCGATCCGACGAACACACCCGAAGTAGCAGGCAGGTCGCCTGCCCTCGCACAGGCAGTAGCCGCGCCGCTCACTCGCGCCGCGATCTTCCTGGTCGCAACGCTCAATCCGGGCTCTGAGAATCGCGCCACTCTGCTCTCCTTCTGCGGAGACCTCGCCGCGTTAGTGCGTGCCATGGAATTTCGCGATCTAGAAGGGGGTCTTTCCAGTGTCGTGGGTTTTGGCTCCGACGCGTGGGACCACCTCTTTGGGCAGCCACGGCCGGCAGAACTGCACGTCTTCCGCGAAATTCGCTCCGGAGCGAGGCATGCAGTCTCGACGCCAGGCGACTTGCTGTTCCACATCCGCGCCAAGCGCATGGATTTATGCTTCGAGCTGGCCACTCAGATTATGGCGCGTCTGGGAAATGCCGTTTCGCCAGTGGATGAGGTGCACGGCTTTCGTTACTTCGACGAGCGCGATCTCTTAGGGTTCGTCGATGGCACGGAGAATCCCCGCGGCGCCGCCGTAGCCGATGCCGTGCTCGTCGGCGACGAAGACACCGAGTTTGACGGCGGCAGCTACGTTATCGTTCAGAAATATCTCCACGATCTTGGCGCATGGAATGCGCTCACCACCGAAGCGCAGGAACGCATCATCGGCCGCACCAAGCTTTCCGATATCGAATTGGACGATTCGGTCAAGCCAACCTCAGCACACAACGCGCTCACCACAATCGTCGAGGACGGCAAAGAGGTCAAGATCCTGCGCGACAATATGCCTTTCGGCCGACCCGCGCATGGTGAGTTTGGCACCTATTTCATCGGCTACAGCCGTTCGCCCCGCACTATCGAACAGATGATCGAGAACATGTTCATCGGGCGCCCTCCCGGCAACTACGACCGGCTGCTGGACTTCAGCCGCGCCGTGACCGGAAACTTGTTCTTTGTGCCGTCGGCGACATTTCTGGAGAACGTGACCGAAGGCCAAACCCAGCCTGCGGTTGCGGAATCCCCTGCGGCGCCTGCGGCTGTCGAACCTTCTCCATCCATCCCATCGGTGCGCGAGGGTTCGCTCCGCATCGGGTCTCTCAAAGGAGACGTACCACATGAATAATCTCCATCGTGAACTTGCCCCCATTTCCGATTCGGCATGGGCTCAAATCGAAGAGGAAACATCACGGACGGTCAAGCGCTATCTCGCCGGACGGCGCGTTGTCGACCTGAAGGGCCCGGCCGGTAGTGCGCTTTCTGCGATCGGCACCGGCCACCTGAGGACAATCGCCGCACCGGCGAAAGGCATCGTCGCGAGCCAGCGAGAGGTGAAGGCGTTAGTCGAGCTACGTGTTCCGTTCGAACTGGATCGCAAAAGTATCGACGATGTTGATCGGGGCGCGAACGACTCCGACTGGCAACCGGCCAAGGACGCTGCGCGGCAGATCGCCTTTGCCGAGGACGCCGCCATATTCGAAGGATATGCCGCCGCCGGCATTGGAGGCATCCGCCAGGGCAGCAGCAATCCCATCAAGACGCTTCCTGCCGACGTTCGCGAGTACCCCGATGCCATCGCTCAAAGCTTGAGTCGGTTGCGTCTCGTCGGGGTCAATGGCCCCTACTCGGTGCTCCTCGGCGCCGACGCCTACACCGCACTCGCCGAAACTAGCGACCACGGATACCCTGTGTTGGAGCACGTCAAGCGGTTGGTCAAAGATCAAATCATCTGGGCGCCCGCCATCGCCGGCGCCTTCGTGCTAACCACTCGTGGTGGTGATTTCGAACTACACATCGGGCAGGACGTCTCCATCGGCTACCTCAACCACAACGATGCCGCGGTCCGTCTGTACCTACAGGAGACATTCACTTTCCTTCTGCTCACGACCGAGGCCGCTGTCGCTCTGGTGCCTCCCGTGAAGGCGCAGAAGACTTGACGCTTTACTCCCTTTACCTCTGGCTTGATCGCAATCGTTCGAGATGCACGTTGATCTAGCTTAGAAACTCTTTTTTGTGAAGGAGAACACACTATGAGCAAGCACCTCGAATCGCTGTACCAGAATCTTCTCAACGGCAAGCTACCCCATAACCTAAGTTGGAGCGAGACTGTCGAACTGGTCGAGCATCTGGGCGAGGTTCAACCGCATGGAGGCGATGAATTTGTGTTCCGCGTCGGCAGCCAACGCGTCTTTTTCAAGAGGCCGCAGACACACGATCTTGGTTTGGAGGAAGTTTCTCGGCTGCGTAAACTTTTGAAGGAAGCCGGGCCTCGTTCACACGCAGAAGGACCGGCCCAGCCCAGCCGGATGATTGTCGTCATCGACCACCACGCCGCCCATGTTTACCAGGATTTCGGTGGAAGTCGTCCAGCAGACGAACACAAGGTGCAACCTTACCTCCTTACAATTTCCATCATCATCTGATTCATCGAAAGGAAGCGCACTACCGGGGCGAGCGCGTACCCGAGGAGGATTCGTTTTGTGAGGAGATCGCGAAAGATATCACTCCGGCAAATGAGATCGTCCTTATCGGTCACGCCACTGGAAAAAGCAACGCCGCCGACTTCTTGAAACAATACTTGAAGGCCCATCATCCCGACATTTCTCGACGGGTCATCGCTACCGATAGCGCAGACCTCTCAGCCGTGACCGAGACGCAGATTGAGGCTCTAGCAAAGCGACATATGATCCCAGTCGTCTAACGGTGTCGTTCGTAACCGCAATTAATTATCGGTTCCTGCGCTGCTGTGGTTTAGGGCTGCGAGGGCGATGTCAAGGTGGTCTCGCAAGATCGGCTTGGTGACAGTGCGACGGAGGCACTATCCGCGTAACTGACTGAAGTAGATGAAGATATTACTTGGATGGGATGCCAGGGCAGCGTTCTAACCAACTGAACTACGTCCCCAGCTTGTTTCCATCGGGTTAGCGGTAAACCCTTGATTTCTTGTCTTTTCCTACTATCCGTGGAGTCGCCTGCTTCCACCACTTCCACCCCGTATAACCGAATTCCGGGGGTTAATGGACAGGAAATGGACAAGAAGCCAACGCCCCAAATCCTGTTGCACGACCCTACGACCCAGCGCATCTGTCCATGCACTGTGTGCAAATTGTAACAGACCCTCTCTTGATCCGTCAGGCTCAGTCGCCCGCACCCAAGACTGAGGCCCACACCAATTGGTCTTGTCACGGTCGATTTGAGATTTCCGACAAGCGTCTCCCGCTGCGCGCGGGCTCTCAAGCATTCTTGTGACACTGGACGTCGCGACCTGCTCGACACCTATTCTGAAGTGTGCCTGCGGCGCGTCTGGAAAGTGCAACGGTTCTCGTGGTGGATGACTTCCATGCTGCATCGCTTTCCGGATGAGAATTCTTCGATCATCGCCGCCAACTTGCCGAACTGGATTACGTGACAAGCTCTAGAGCGGCTGCCAAGACCCTCGCGGCGAATTACGTCGGTCTCCCGCTCGAATAAACCTGTGAATCTTCCGGCTACACGCGCACCGCACGCTCAGTCACCACCGAACGGACCGCATGGGCGATCTTCTCTTCATTCGGCAACAGGTAGCTTTCGAGGGGCTCGCTGTAGGGCACCGGTGCATCAAGCGCTGTCACCAGGATTACCGGCGCGCGTAAATACTCAAAACCCTTTTCCGCCACCTCCGCGGCGATCACCGCTGCGGCCGACGAATGGCGCGGGGCCTGATCGACCAACACAAGCCTCCCCGTTTTCTTCACGGACTTGATGATGGTATCCACATCGAGGGGCGCTAACGTTCGCGGATCGATGACTTCAGCGCTGATCCCTTCATGCTCAAGTTGCTCCGCTGCAGCCAAAGATTTCTTGACCATCCAGCCGGTGGCGACAATGGTTACATCGCTACCAGCACGCTTGATGTCGGCGACACCCAAGGGCACCACGTACTCGCCCTCCGGCACATATCCGGTGTCGAGCGTTAGCATGTAGTGGTGGAGATACACGACCGGGTTGTTGTCGCGAATCGCCGCCGCCATCAGTCCCTTCGCGTCGGCTGGGGTGGAAGGAAGCGCCACTTTCAGGCCGGGGATGCCCATCATGGTGTGATAGAGGCAATTGGAGTGCTGTCCAGCCCAGCCCGCGGCGAATCCGTAGCCGGCTTTCAGAACGAGGGGAACTTTCACCTGGCCTCCCGACATGTATCGCAAGCGGGGAGCCTCGTTTAGCACCTGGTCCATCGCTACCAGCATGAACTCGCTCATCCAGAGCTCAACGATGGGACGCAATCCCGTGATGGCAGCACCGACGGCGATGCCAATCTCAGCGGTTTCGGAGATGGGGGCAATGCGGACGCGGTTTCTGCCGAACATCTTCAGCATAGGGTCGCGGTCGGTCATGGCCATGTTCTGACCGTAGAAAACTACGTCCGCATCCCGCTGCATTTCTTCGATAATGGCGACGGCCATTGCTTCTCCGTACATCATTTCCTTAGCCATCGGACCTCCTAGGCGTAAACGTAGTTGGTGGCTTCTTCAGGATCTGGATGTGGACTGGCGAGTGCAAACTGGACGGCATCGTCCATTTCGGCACGCGCATCGGCCTCAAGGCTTTGGAGTTGTTTCTCCGCGAAAATGCCCTGGGTCAGCAACTGTGCACGGAAGCGTGGAATTGGATCCCTCTCTTTGGCCGCTCGGTATTCCGCTTTGTTTCCATAAACTCCAATGGCTTCGTGTTCGGGAAACTGCGTAGGCGCGGGAGGCACAGTGATGGCATTGCCGTGCGCACTGAGCCGGTAGAACTTCGACTCAATCAGACTCGGGCCTTGTCCAGCACGGGCCCGTTCCGCAGCCTTAGCGACCACACCGTAGACCAGGAGCGGATCCGTACCATCAACGGTGGCGCCCGGAATGCTGAATGCCGCGGCTTTCTGGGAAAGCGGATCGCCAGCCTGCGCGTTGGCATCTTCCAGGCTGACGTGCGTGTAAGCCTGGTATTCATTGTTCTCCAGGATGAACACAATGGGCAGTTTCCAGACTGCTGCCATATTGAGTGTTTCGAAAAACGCTCCTTGTTTGCTCGATCCGTCTCCGAAGAAGCAATAGACGATCTGTCCGGTGTTCTTCACCTGAGCCGTCAAAGCCGCACCCGCAGCATGGGCAATACTTTGACCGACCATCGCCGAAGTGCCGGGAAAGCAATGTTCGGGATCAGCAAGATGCATGGAGCCTCCAAAACCCTTGCACAGCCCGTCTTTGCGGCCGTAGAGTTCAGCCATCATTTTTCTGGGTAACGTGCCGAGCACAAGCGGGTGAGCATGACATCGATAGGTGGGCATTGCCAAGTCAGTGGGGTTGCGGGTGGCGAGCGCTCCCACAGTCGAGGCTTCCGCCCCGTCGGCAAGATGAGTGTGTCCGCGCATGACTCCGGGATGTTCGAGGAAGGTTCGCTTGACGCGCTCTTCGAATTCGCGAATCCGCGTCATCTGGGTGTAGATCCAGATCAACTGGTCTTTCCCGAGGACGTTTTGGTTCGACATAACATCACTCCTTTCCCGCCGGGACTAGGTCATCCGGCTGGCCGATATGACACAAAGGCCCGCCCACTGGCACCTGGACGCTTTCTCCGGCAACAATTTTGAGCAGGACGCCAGCAATCGGAGACTCCAGTTCGTAGCTCACCTTCTCCGTTTCCAACTCCACGACCGCTTCGCCCACCTTCACAATGTCTCCCTCGTGCTTGAGCCAGCGCAACACGCTGGCTTTCGTCGTAGGGATTCCGCCCGTCTTTGGAACCTTCAACGTCGTAAGAATGACAACGCCTCCGTGCTTTGGCCAAGGTTGTTGGTGCATCAATGGACTTCGCCTTCGACTGCTGCCCAGTAAGGCTTACGCATCGCTTTGCGGTCGAACTTGCCGGCCGGAGTCTTGGGAATTTCCGGCACGAATTCTACTGACTTGGGAGACTTCACGCCGCCCAGTTTTGCCTTGCAGTGAGCGATGATCTGACCCTCGGTGAGCGATTCACCATTCTTCAGGTCGTCTTTCAGAACAACGAGGGCCTTAACCGCTTCTCCCCACTTGTCGTCGGGCACGCCGATGACAGCGCACTCCTGGACTTGCGGCAGCGCCATAATGCCCGCCTCGACCTCCGCGCAGTAGACATTGAACCCGCCGCTGATGATCATGTCTTTCCTACGGTCCACAATGTAGACATATCCGTGTTCATCGGCGTATCCGACGTCGCCGGTGTGATGCCAGCCGTGGCTTCGAATTTCGGCCGTGGCTTGCGGCAGGTTATGGTAGCCCGCCGTGACGAGCGTGCCGCGGGCCACTATTTCCCCGACTTGGTGGGGAGCAAGGATGCGGCCAGAATCGTCCATAATCGCGACGCGAACCGAGGCCGTTGGCCTCCCGCAACTGCGCAAACGTTCCGGATGATCGCCAGCTGCGGCCGCGGCCACGGTGCTAGCATCGAGCCAGGTAAGAAGCATGGGCGCTTCCGTTTGCCCGTAGGACTGGCACATACAGGGACCGAACACTTCCACGCCCTTTTTGAGTTTGTCGGGCGATACGGGAGAACCTGCCAGCAGAAAAACTCGCAGACTGGAGTAATTGAACTTACTCACGTCCGGATGAGCGAGCAGTGCGTAGAAGGCGGTAGGAGGAAGAAAGAGGTGCGTCGCGCGATACTGTTGTATCGCCGACAACACCTGCGACGCGTCGAATCCGGGCAATACGACGTTAGTCCCGCCCAGAGCGAACATGGTGAAGGCGACAACACCGGCGGCATGCGAGAGCGGCGCCGTGCAGAGGCAGACAGGATCGGCGGTATCGCCTTTCCAGTAGTGGATCGCCATCTCGGTCATCGAGCCCCAGGCCAGGTTGGTGACGCGGACGCCACGCGCCGGGCCGGTCGTCCCGCCAGTCGGAACAAGGCCCATCATCTGATCAAGATTTCCGTGGGCATCGGTCCAGGCGAGATGGTCGTCATCATCATTCCATGAGTTTCCCAGTTCCATGAAGCGTTCGAGCGAGGAGTGTTCGCCATCCGGGCCGTCGATACAAATCAGATGCTGCAGCGAGGGAACGCGTTTGCGAATCTCTACGACCTGCTCGTGAAAACGGCTGTGATAGAAAAGCCAAGCCGTCTCGGAATAGTTCAGAAATTCCACGTTGGCGTCGGCGGCATTGCGAAAGTTGATGGGGACCCAGGCAGCCCCGGCGCGCAGGATGCCCAACATGCAGAACAAAACCGCCGCATGATTGTGGGAGTAGATGGCAGCACGCTGTTCCCGCTCGACGCCGAAGGCCCACATCCCGCGGGCGATGCGCTCGCTGAAGGCGCGTGCTTCACCGTAGGAATATCGGGCGTCCCCGTCGAGGATCGCGATCCGGTCGGCGTAGAGATCCGCGCTCTTATCGAAATAGTCGATGGCTCGCATCGTTGACTGCGACTGCATGGCGCAGTCTGGCACGGTTAATCAATTAAGACGACAGCTTCGCTTTGGAGAGTCCATGTGCTTCTAAAACGCCAAGGATTTCGCGATGGCCAAAGGCTTCCGCCGCTGACGCGAAACCCACCTTGCGCGGAGTGGAATGCACCAGATTGTGGGCCGCGAAGGCCTGAATGAGTGCGGTCTGGCGATAGCAACATGTACCAAATACCACACACTGCACGGAGTCTGTGCTTCCACGGCCAGAGATCACATCAATGGTGCGATGCTCCCGCGGGTTCTCCCGCGGCGGAGTTCCACCCGTCACAGCATTCGCCATCTCAGCGAGCTTTCGTTCCTGTTCAGCCGGGGGAAGTGGACGGATCTGCTCCTCGAACAGCTTCTCCGTCGCCGCCACGCCATCCATAATCTGGCGGTCGAGCAGTCCGCCAAAGGCTCGCAGGTTGGCCACCTGCGGATGATTCTTGTACCAGACCGGATGCGGGAAACCTCCCCAGGCCAGAGCGAGCTGAGTTTGGATGCTTCCGGGTACGACGACGTCATAGCGGGTGGCGCGCGGCCAGGGCTTGTACGTGTTCTGCTCCAGGTAGTAAGCGTCGGTTTGAATGACGGCGAAGATCGTCTGGGTAGAGCCGAAAGTCGGATTGCCCTTGAACATAGTCAGCACTTCCAAGGTGTCAATGCCGCGGTGGCCCTCCAGGCACATCCGAATCGCGGCGTCGCTCACTGCGGACATAAACGCAGTGGCGGGAGCGGCGAGCAAACCGCGTTGGGCAAACTTGCAGCCCCATTTGCCTGCCACTTCGCGGAGCCAGGCTTGTTCCCCGCCAATATCCAGATAATGGCAGCCGGCATTGAGCGCCGCTTCGATCACGCCGGGGCCATTGTAGATAAAAGGGCCGGCTGTGTTGCAGATCACCTTCGCGCCGGCAAAGACTTGAGTAAGTTCTTCGACCGAACCTTTTGTCTCAACCACCTCGTAGTTAGCAGATTCGATGCCGGGCACCTGCTTCATCACATCTTCAAGCCGCGCGCGGTTGCGGCCGGCGGCGATGAACGGCAGATTGTATTCACGAAGAAATTCCGCGATCAAGCGGCCAGAAAAACCATTGGCGCCGTAGATCACGACCGGCCTTTTGTCGCTCATTCGGAGGCCTCGCGCTGGAATCGTCCCGACAATCGATGCCGAATGAGGGCTTCCAAGTCGGCGCCCAATCCGGTATCCTTTCGGGACCGAGGGTTAATTCTAGGCAAAAGTATCTTTTTGGCTAGTAGGCACGTTTCGGTAACCTGATACCCAGTGGAGACTACCTGTGGATCACTCCAATTGCCCTGTGAAGTTGACGGCTTCCATCATTGGCGGGAAGTGGAAACCGACGCTCTTGTTCCATCTCGAAGGCCGCACCCGGCGGTTCTGCGAACTGCAAAGGCTCATCCCTGGGCTAACCAAGAAGATGCTGACCCAGCACCTGAGGGAATTGGAGCGCGACGGAATCGTTCACCGGAAAGTGTATGCCGAGGTACCGCCGCGCGTGGAGTACTCGCTCACCCGCCATGGAGAAAGCCTAAAACCGATTCTGAAGCTAATGTCGGCGTGGGGAACCAGGCATCGGTCACGATATGGTTTGACTACCGTGCGCCCGCAAAAGTCCGATGCGCCTTGCACCCCGATCGAGGCGACAGTACCGGAGGTGCCGGCGAATTCGCACCTGCCGCGCCTAGTTGTCGCAGGTCAGGAAATTCGCGATAGCAAAGCGCCATCATGAGTTCCAGCTCCAAAGGTCTGCTTTCGCATTACGACGGCGTCTTCCTGCTCGACGGCGTGCGCACTCCATTCGTGGAGTACAACACGGCTCTTGGACTGGTGTCTCCCACCGACCTTGGGATCAAAGCGGCCCGAGAGGTCTTCCGGCGAAGCAGTGTGCCCCCCACCGACGTAGACATCGTGGTGGCCGGAAATATGGCCCAAGCCTCCTTCGATGCTTATGTGCTGCCCAGGCACATCGCGCTTTATTCTGGTGTGCCCGTCGAGGTGCCCGCACATCTGGTGCAACGTGTGTGCGGCACCGGCATCGAGGCCATTCTTCAGGCGGCGGACAATATCAAGCTAAAGAAAGCCAATTTGGCCCTCGTGGTCGGGACGGAGTCCATGTCGCGCAACCCGATCGCCGCTTACACTCACCGCGGCGGATTCCGCATGGGAGAGGTGGAGTTCAAGGATTTCCTGTGGGAGGCGCTCCTCGACCCGTGTCCGAATGAAACCATGGGTGGAACGGCTGAGAAATTGGCGAAACAGTATGGGGTCACTCGCGCAGACGTTGACCAATTCGCCGCCGAGAGTTTCGCCCGCGCCATTGCGGCACAAAAGAGCTGCTTTCTGAGCGGCGAGATCACAGCGCTGACGAGTGAGGTCTTTGAGTTTCCCGGATATTCACCGCGGGGAATCAGGCTGCCACGGGGAGTAGAGAAGTTGAGTGAGGACACTCACATCCGGCCATCGCCTTGGGAAGTTCTTTCCAAGCTGAAACCGGCATTTGGCGGAGTGCAAACGGGGGGGAACAGCTCTGGAATCGTGGACGGTGCGGCAGCGGCCCTAGTGGTTTCCAGCGAATACCTAAAGCAGCCCAAGAAAAACCCCCTGGCGAGAGTGGTAGCCGGCGCCGTGGTTGGCGTGCGCCCAGAGATCATGGGCATCGGACCGGTGCCGGCAATTCAAACCTTGCTGGACGTTGCCGGACTGAGCCTGGGGCAGATCGATCGCTTCGAAATCAATGAGGCTTTCGGCGCACAAGTTCTCGCCTGCCAGCACGAGCTTGGCCTGGACCGAAGTAAACTCAACGTCAACGGAGGCGCGATCGCCATCGGACATCCGCTCGGAGCCACTGGAGTCCGACTGGCGGTGACGCTAGCGCGCGAGTTGAAGCGCTCGAACGCGCGTTACGGCGTTGCCTCGGCCTGTATCGGAGGCGGACAAGGCATTGCCTTGCTGGTCGAGAATATTTCAGCTGCCAACTAGCAACAGCGTTTGAAAGCCTATCAAGATTGAGCGGCCGGAGCGCTTCCGGCTGGTCGGGGAGACAAAGTAGAGTAAATCCCGCCCAGGAATACATCTCCGATTTCCCGGGCCAGGACGGTTGCGTCGCCGTCGACATGCGGGTTGTACCATGTGTAGATCCAGTTCATCATTCCGAACAGCGACAGGACCGCCACGCGGGAGTTGAACTGCAAGTCCTTGGCAGCCTTTAGCGCATCGACCAAGTCCGCGCAACAGTGGTAATACTGCCGCTTGAGGCTGGCGATGTCCGCTCCAAACTCTTCTTTGAGTGCATCGTCTTCGTGCGAGAGCACCCTCATCGATTTTGGATTGGCGAGAAAGTATTCGAGATGCGCGAGAATAAAAACCCGAATGCGTTGCTCGGGATCGCTCTCGTCTCTTAGACGTTCGCGAACCAGGTCCATAACAGAGAGAAAGAGATGCCGCTGGATGACGTAGAGCAGTTTCTCCTTGGACTCGAAGTAGTAGTAAAGACCAGCCAAGGACATCCCGCTCGCTCGGGACAGGTCGCGAATGGAAGCGCCCTCGTACCCTTTTTCGTAGAAAATCGCAGTCGCATGTTCTAGGATTTTCGCGAGTTGGCGGTCGTAGCGGCTGTCGGAAACGGGAGTGGCGGAATCTGGAGTCGGTGAAGTTGGGCTCATATGTGCTTCGAGCGAACCTCGGTTATTACTGCGGTCCATCTTACGCATTGTCATCCTTGATTAATTATTCTATGGCAAGAATCTGTAACCGCGGCTTTCAGGAGTCGTGGCTCTCGGGCGCGCTGAAACCCAATCCATAAGGATCCGCATGCAAGGAACTATGATGCACTATTCGCTGACGCTCTCACACAGCCTGGAGCGTGCGGGCAAGTTCTTTCCGAATGCCGAGATTGTTTCTCGGCGGCCTGATCATACGCTCCACCGTTACTCCTATGCGGACCTGTACCGGCGAGCGCGTGCACTTGCGGAGGCCTTGCAGGGAGCTGGTCTAAAGCGCGGCGATCGCGTGGCAACTCTGATGTGGAACCATCACGCGCATCTCGAAGCCTACTTTGGCATCCCAATCGCCGGTGGTGTGTTGCACACGCTGAACCTGCGTCTGGCGCCGTCAGAGATCGCCTACATCGCCAATCACGCGCAGGACCGCTTCCTGATTGTCGACGACGTTCTGCTCCCACTGTACGCAAGGATTAAAGATTTAGTCCATTTTGAACGCGTGATCGTAGTTGGGTGGTCGGGCCGAACCACGGCCTCAGGGCTCGAGGACTATGAGGAGTTCCTGAACACGGCCTCTGGTAGTTTCCGTTATCCCGATCTCGACGAAAACGAAGCTGCCTGCATGTGCTACACATCGGGTACGACTGGAGTTCCTAAAGGAGTCGTGTACACGCACCGGTCCGTGATGCTGCACTCGTTTCTTCTCACGACGGTGGACAACTTCGGTATCTGTAACGCCGACACCGTGTTGCCAATTGTTTCCATGTTTCACGTCAACGGCTGGGGACTTTCGTACGCCGCAACGCTGGTGGGATCGAAACAAGTTCTGCCCGGTCCGCATCTCAAAGCGGAAAGCCTGCTGGACTTGTGTGAAAAGGAAACTGTCACCGTTGCCGCGGGCGTACCAACGGTCTGGCACAGCATTCTGGAGTGCCTGGACCAGAATCCTGGCAGTTGGAACCTGCCGCCCATGCGAGTTCTCGTAGGCGGCGCGGCCCCCTCGCTCGCGCTGGTTCAGAGACTGCGACGGCATGGATGGAGTCTCGAACAGGGTTGGGGACTGACCGAGAGCAGTCCGCAAGCAACGACGAGCCAAATCAAAGCACACATGAAGAATTGGACCGAGGAAGAGAAATGCGAAATCAAAGCGCAGGCCGGAATCCCAGTTCCGTTCGTTGAGAGGAGAGTCATGAACGCAGATGGCGAAGTTCCATGGGACGGAGAAACCATGGGAGAGGTGCAACTGCGCGGGCCCTGGGTGGCGGCCAGCTATTACAACCTGCCGGCGGAGAACGACAAGTGGACGCCAGACGGATGGTTTCGCACCAGCGACGTGGGAACGATTAATGACGAAGGCTATCTGCGAATCGTGGACCGCACAAAGGACCTGATTAAGTCCGGCGGCGAGTGGATAAGTTCTGTCGACCTGGAAAACGCTCTGCTCGCGCATCCGAAGATTCGCGAAGCAGCGGTGATCGCGGTTGCCCATCCGAAGTGGCAGGAGCGGCCTGTGGCCGTGATCGTGGCGAACGAGGGAGCACGTTTGTCTGCGCAAGCTCTGCGCGATTTCCTGTCGCCGAAGTTCGCAAAATGGCAGTTGCCAGATGCGTTTGTGTTTGTGGAGGAGCTGCCGCATACGTCTACGGGGAAACTGTTGAAGGCAGAACTGAGGCGCCGCTTTCAGGATTGGAAGTGGGAAGGCTAGGAGCAGCCGATTGAGCGACGGGCACAGCTCGGCGCAGATTTTCCCGCGGCCGTTGAATAGCTGATGCCAGGACCTACTTCACCTGCAGCGACTCTATATATCGGTTAAGGTTCGCAATGCGTTCGGTCACGATTCCCTCGTTACCCTGACTCATGCTCCAGAACACCCGGCCCCACACCGGCATTTCCTGGTCGCCGTGTGGCACCAGATTGGTTTGTCCGCGCAGAATGCTTGTCACCTTGTCCGCAGGATACTTGCCCCCATTGAGCTTAGCCAAAACGGTCAAATCGGCGGGGACTGCTTTGAGCCCGGGCGCGGCCGGACCATCCCCTTTGGCGTCCTTACCGTGGCAGGCGGCGCAATAGCTTACGAACATTTCCTTGCCGGACGCTGGAGAAGTTTGCGGCGCCGCTTGATGCTTGACTTCAGGTTTTGCTTCCTGTGCGGTGGCAATCGTCACACTCGCCAAGACCAGAGTTACACAGCAAGCGAAATAGCGTAAACCCATGAATTCCTCCTGTAGTTCCCGCGAGCTGTGCCTCCCTGTGGCGTCCTCGCGTAACCATGCTTGAGATAGAAAACGACGACGCCAGCCGCTCAGGATCAAACAGCCAGCGTCGCTGGATGCCCCTTAGAACGAAAATTTCACCGAGAACTGCAACTGGCGCGGATTGAGCATAGTTCTTGGCTGCCCGAACGTAGCATTCGGAGAGTTCGGAACCGTGACCGGCAACAGTCCTAAGGCGAGCCAGGCTGGTGGCGCAGCCGCTGCCTGCTCGGTGGCGCAAGACACTGACGCATCGCCGCCTTGAATCGCCCGCGTCGTCGCGTCGTTATAGTGCTTCGGAACAGCCCCGCAGAAAGCAGGCGAGCCGTAGATGTAATTCACTTCATCTACATTCTGCCGGTTGAACAGGTTGAATGCATCTACAGTTAAATCGAGCCTCAAGTGTTCATGAAACTGGAAATAACGCGACAAACGCAGATCAAAGGAATACAGTGGATCGCCAATGTAGGTGTTCCGGCCGATCATAGTGTCGCAATTCGACACGTTGGTGCAGACACCGCCCAATCCGCCAACGCGATCCGTGCTCAGGCCAGCCACGTCGCCAAGAACGTTTTGCCCGGCGAACAGCGTGAAGGGCCGACCAGACTGCAGGGTGATAATGCTGCTGAATTCGAAGTTCCGCGCAAAACTATCCTGGGGTCCATCGGCGGTGAAGTTCGCCACTACGTGATGGCGAACGTCCTGGTTCGAGTTGCCACGCTCCGAAGCGTAGTTGAATTGGTTGGGCGGTAGATTAATGAAGGTGGTGAAATTGCCGTTGTCAATGGTGTGAGAGTAGGTGTAGTTGGCGGTCAGGTTGAACAACCTGCCGATACGCTCAACTGCCGTAAGCGTCAGGCCGTGGTAGACGGCGTTGGCCACGTCGTTGTTGTAGTCGAGAAGGCCGCCACTCAGCGTCGCTGGAGCGCCGGCGGAGGGTACACCGAACTCCAACCCAGAGGGATTGACGGGCAGCTGAGGATTAGGGGGTGCAAAGGCCGGGGGAATCGGGCTCGCTGGACCCAGCCAATCGAAAAACGGGCCCAAGCCCAAGGGCCCAAGAATGGGTGTTCCGCTGCACGGGGTGAGAGAGCCGCTCGGATCGAGCAGCCCTTGAGCATAGTAAGGATTGGAGGGCTTGGCCGTCCCATAAGGACAGGGCACGTTGATATTGTTGCCCCGTACGAGTTTGTGCGCCCCCACGAACAGATATCCCACCTGCAGCGAGAGTCCTCCGCCTAATTGGCGATCAATCTCGAGGCTGGCCTGTTCGGCATAAGGAAGTCGCGCGTTACGCTGGATGCCACCGGAACCAACACCGCAGGCCCCGCTCAGCGCGCCGGTTACAGCGTTAGCAGTACAGGGCCCGGTTAAAGACACTGCGGAGTAAGCATTGGGACCATCGCCGAGGATGCCGAGGGCCGTTAGGGCTGCGATGCTTATCGTACCGCCCGGAGCGGTGTTGCAAATCGTATTAGGTATACCTAACACCGCGCAAGGGAGGGAAGGTGTGCCCGGGTAACCCGGATCTGCGGATAGTTGCCAGCCTCCGGTGGCCGCGTTGTTTTGGATCATCGGAACCACCACGCCTTGAGAAAATCCGTTTGCGGCGCAACTGGGGTCTGCGCCCGGAGGATTGCAGAAGTATCCCGGAAGCGCCTTCTGGTTTCCTGTGGTGAAGAAGAACGTGAGGTTATTGCGATCGAAGAAGATTCCGGAGCCGGCGCGAATGACCGTTTTGGCGTCGGGAGAATAGGCGAAGCCTACTCGCGGTTGGAAAGCGCGGTAGTCCTGGTTGATGGTGCTTCCCAGTCCGGTTTCGACATCCCAGCGCAAGCCGTAATTCAAAGTCAGGTGGGGAGTGACTCGCCACTGATCCTCGGCAAAGAATCCCCAGTAGCCGTGGTTCAAGCTGTAAGCGTAGTTGGAATACTGGTTGGTGGGAAATGCGTTCGGCCAGCCACTGCCGAAGCCTCCGCCGGTTGCTGGTAAAGGCTGGTAACCGTTCACGAAACCGGTTCGCGGAACCGCAACTCCCCAATACAGGAAGGCTACGCCATCCGCGGCGGGCGGGAGCGGGCAGTTCTCAGCTCCAGGAACTGTTCCATAAGTGCCCGTGGTCAAAAGGCCGATGGCGTCCGCGAATGCGTACATACAGTCGAGATTCGGAAGCAATACGCGCTCCGGGGTGAACCCAGGATAGTTGTTGTAGCTCCAGACATAGTTCCCGTCGAACCCAAACTTGGCGACATGATTCCCTTTGACCCAAGCGAGCGAATCGGATCCCTGTACCCGGCTCTCGTAGATCGCGTCATAGGTGCCGAAGTTATGCCCGAATTCCAAGTCATTCACAACACTCAGATCGGGTTCGCCAGTCGCCCCGGGAAAATTGTAGTGTCGCCTTGCATATTGGCCTAGGACGGTGTTGACCAGGTTCGGCTTCAGCACCGAGTTCAGCGTTCCCACTACAGATTGATCGCGAATGAAAAGATTGCGCGCGCCGCTCGGAGAACCAACGCCGCCGCCATCTTCCGTATTGCCGATCAGTTCTCCCAAATCGCGCGCATCCTCCACGACGTAGCGCAACGCGAAGCGATTATTCGTGTTGATTTGGTGGTCAAGTTTGGCAAAACCATAATCATTATTGACCGTCTTCAGAACGGACTGGAGATAGGAGAAGGGCGAGCCAGTGCATTGCGCGGGAGGAAGGTTGCAGCCCTCTGGAGACAGGCCCAAGTAAGCTTTAGCCTGATCGATGTTTGTAATGTTGCTGAAAAGGTCAGGAGCGTAAGTGGGAGACTGACCGCTCCTCCTGCCCTCGTAGTTCAGGAAGAAGAACGTTTTGTCCTTGCGGACTGGGCCTCCGAGAGTACCGCCGAACTGGTTTTGCCTCAGGGCATAGGGCAACGGCGCCGGCTGCAGAAGGGAGCGCGCATCGGTGGCGCTGTTCTGCAGGTAGTCGTAAACCGAACCATGGAAATCGTTCCCGCCGGACTTGGTGACGATATTGACGATGCCGCCGAGTGCCCGGCCGTACTCGGCGCCAAAACTGTTGTTGACCACGCGAAATTCTTGCACGGAATCCTGAGGCGGCGTGGCGCGCTGCACACCGCTAACGGAGTTCACGAAGTCGGCGCCGTCTACCGTGATCTCGTTGCTAAACGAGCGCATGCCGCCAAAGGAAATTTGGGTCACCTCGAATTCAGTAAACGTGCTCCCCAACGCGGTCCGGCTCTTGGCAACGCTGGGCGTTAGCAGAGCGAAGTCGGTAAAGAGGCGGCCGCTAATGGGCAAATCTTGGATCTGTTGAGCCTGAATCACTTGGCTGATCTCGGTTCTCGTCGTCTCTACCACCGGAGCTTCGGTAGTCACGGTGACCGTCTCAGAGACCGCCGCCACCTTGAGGGTCACGTTGACCGTGGCGGTTTGACCGACTGACAACTCCACGCCGGTGCGCGTGTATTTCCCGAAGCCCGCGTAGTTCACGGTGAGTTCGTACCGCCCTGGCGGGAGACTGGGCAGCGCATAAAACCCAGCATCGTCCGACACCGCAGTGAAAGTCTGGTTGGTGTCCAGCGAGCGAACAGTGATCGTGGCCTTGGCAACGGGTCGCCCCCCAGCATCCGTCACGGTTCCGTTCAGCAAGGCATAGCTGACCGTGGCCTGGGCTGGCGCATATTGAATAAACGCCAACGCCACAAACAGACCACACAAGCAGGCAGACAGCCGACGTGATTTCATGAGATCTCCTGTCATTCGAGCGAACGTACGTTCGATTCGCACCCCAACGCAACACTTGCTCCGACTGCAGAACGCGGGAGTTTACCCACAACCTACATCAACACTGGAATCCTGCTCCCCACCTCCCGTTCAACACCCAAGGCCATCACCGTCTTCACCATCTTTCCGTGCGGACTCTTTTGCGTTCCGCCGTTTTTCATCAAGCTCTGCGCGCCAATGGGACCGACCGTCCCCACACTTCCTGCGCGGTTTCGGCGACCAGGTGCAGCTTTGCTTGCTGGTCTGCCGCTGTCACGGCGTTGCCTTCCATCGTGGAAGCGAAACCGCACTGCGGACTCAGGGCCAGTCGCTCAAGCTCAACAAAGGCGGAGGCGGCTTCAATCCGCCTCTTCAGTTCGTCCTTGCTTTCCAAGTTGGGTTTCTTAGAACTGACCAGACCGAGCACAACCGTGCGATCTGCTGGCACTTGGCGCAGCGGCTCGAAACCGCCAGAGCGTTCGTCGTCGTACTCCAGCAAGAATCTCTGGAACTTTGTATTGCGAAAAACCTTTGTGATCGGGCCATAGTCGCCGGCGGCGTAAAACTTGCTCTGATTATTTCCGCGGCAAAGGTGCAGGCCGAACGTGATGCCGGGATGATCACCGATCACCGCATTGTCCATTTCGATCGACAAATCCAGCAGCCGGTCGGGATCGTTGCCCCGCTGCCGATAGCCCTCCCGCAGATCGGGATCCAGCAGCGCAGTGTACTGCGGTGAGTCAATCTGAATGTAAGTGCAGCCCAGGCGAATCAACTCGCCAACTTCATCGCGCAGAATGTCGACCAAATCGGCGAGGTAGGCGTCAACCGTCGCATACGCGCCGGTCGATTTTCTGCTGTCGTAGTACGCCGCGGCCTGCTGCGCGCTGATCATGGTGGTTTTGGCCGGGTGCTTCGTGCGCGCACGCACGTAAGTAAATTCTTCAGCGCAAAGAGGCCTTTTGCGACGCAGCTTGGAAACGACTACCGGACGCGGCAAAACCAACTGTTCGCCCTTTTCGTCCCGGAAAGGAATTGCCCAGCCGCCATATTTGTCGAAACCTTCGACGGCGTCAATCAAGTGTCCGTAAAAAGCGTAGCGGCGCACTTCGCCGTCTGTGATCACTTCCATGCCGGCACGAATCTGCAGGTCGATGCATTCATCGACGGCCCGGTCTTCCACTTGTTTGAACGCGGCGTCCGTGAGATTTCCGGCCGCGAAGCGATCGCGAGCTTCCTTTAGATACGCAGGACGCAAAAGACTTCCGACTACATCACTACGGTACACAGCCCACCTCCACGAACGGCGCGTCATCGAAACAGCTTGGTCCGATGGCCTCAACCTTCTCGTCGTGGTTCACGAGAGCAACGAAGCGGCATCACTCTAATCCAGTTTGAACCAGACTTACAAGTGGAAACTATGAGCCGGGAAAATGGTATGTTGCTTGATATTTGGTTACTTTTCTGTGCCCTTCGTTGGTTACTTTGAAGTGCCTTTTTCCTAAGCGGCTTTGCTCGGGAGTATGATGGCGCTCCGACCGGCAGCTGCACAGTGAAGCGGGAGTCGACAATGAATCCGAACATCAAAGCTACTGTCGTGGGAAGTTATCCCGTGCCCTCGTGGCTGGTCGGTAATACTTCGCGGCTTGTTCTCCGGGATGCGGTGATGGCCGTGTTGAAGATACAGGAGCTCGCAGGTTTGGACATGGTGACCGACGGTGAACTCATGCGTTTTGATCCGAGCCACCCGGAGACCAATGGAATGGTGGACTATTTCGTTTCGCAAATGGAAGGAATCCGCAGCCATTTTGCGCTCTCCGATTTCGACCGGTTCCTCTCCGATCGCGCCTCGGCGACTCGCTTGCTAACCGCAGGCATGGTGGTCGGGAAAATCGGCGAAGGAACGCTGAATCTACCCCGAGACTACGAGATCGTAGCGCCGCTCACGAAAACGGCGCTGAAGTTTACATGTACTGGACCTCACATGCTGTCGCGCATGGTCACAAACTGCTACTACAAGGATATTTCCGAATTGGCCATGGATCTGGCTGCCGTACTGCGCCGCCAGCTGGAATCAATTGAAGCCGATGCAGTCCAGCTTGATGAAGCCTGTATCGCCGGCTACCCGCAGGATTCATCCTGGGCCGCAGAAGCGATTAACTATGTTCTCGATGGCATCCTGAATGAGCGCGCCGTGCACATCTGCTTCGGCAATTACGGTGGACAGCCGGTGCTGCGCGGCTTCTGGCGGGATCTGGTCCCTTTTCTCAATTCGCTGCATGCCGACCATCTGGTGCTCGAGTTTGCGCGTCGCGGCTATGACGAACTCGATGTCTTCACCGATCTGGATCCGAAAATCGCACTCGGCATCGGCATGATCGACATCAAAGACAACGAAGTGGAAACACCCGAACTCGTGGCCACACGCATCGAGCGGGTGGTGAAGACATTGGGTGCGGAGCGTTTGCGCTATGTCCATCCCGACTGCGGATTTTGGATGCTGCAGCGTAGTGTGGCAGATCGCAAGATGCGCGCGCTGGTCGAGGGAAGGAATCTGTTCGAGGGCAGGGCCTAGAGCGCTGCGATGCCGGGAGTCGAAGTTCAGAACAGGATTATTAGAGATGGCACCAGCGGTGACAGCTACATTCATTGGCGAGGATGAAAAGGCACAGGTTCGCGCCGTTCTGTTCGGTCACCTCGCGGGTGTGGTTCTGGCGCCCACGGTGAAAGCCTTATGGGACCGGCGTGTATTTGATCTCTTCGGATCGGCTGGCGAGTGGGTAGATTTCGACCGGATCGCACAAGAAACTCGTGCCAATCGCGGCTATTTGCGAGTTGCCTTGCGCCTGCTGGCATCGTGCGGCTGGTTGAAACAGCAAGTTGAAAGCGGACGCGCTCCGCGCTACGCACTGACAGCCGAGGGCACAGTCGCAGTGAGCACGGCGCCACTCTTGTACGGCGAAGCTCTCTCTTTTGTTGCGAAGGCAGTTTTCCTGGAAGATTTTTTGTTCGGAGGTTCCGACCGGCCAGTGCTTCCGTCGCTACAGGAACTGGTTCGCCGGTCAAGAGAACGATGGGGTCTGCAACCTGACGCCGACCCTGTCGTCAGCCAGGTACGAAATCAAATCCGCGAACACCTCGATGGCATGCTCATTGGCCCGGCCATGGTTGCCTTGGCCCGTGCAGAGATTCTGACTCAACTCGAGCAGCGGTCAGTGGATATCAATGACATTGCCGCTAACCGCGCGAGTCTTACCTGCATCCTCGACTTGCTGGTCACGCAGGGATGGATAGCACGCGACAAGAGTTCGGTGAGCCTGACCGCGTGCGGTCGCTACGCGGCCCAGGTTGCGACATCGTACGGGGTCACCGTCTCCTACCTCCCACTGTTCGACAATGTGAGCACTCTCTTGTTCGGCAATTCCCGCATTCCGCGAATGGACGAAAGTGGAGTGGAACTTCTTGTCAACCGTGGCATGAACGTGTGGGGTAGCGGCGGCGCGCACCGTACATATTTCAAGAAAGTGGATGAGATCATCGTCGAGATCTTCAATCGGTCGCTGCATCTGCAGCCCCGGGGCATTTGCGACATGGGTTGCGGTGACGGAAGTTTTCTCGAACATTTGTACGCCACGGTGAAGAACAAAACCGAGCGCGGCAAGGTCCTCGACAAACATCCATTGATCATTATCGGCGCCGATTTCAATAAAGTGGCACGCCGGGTTACCAAGCAAACGCTGCGGAGAGCTGGCATTCCCATCTATCACGTGATCCCGGGCGACATTAATCGGCCGGCACAACTAGCGAGTGACCTGGAGGAACTGAACCTGGACGTCCACGATCTGCTCCATGTGCGTTCTTTCCTTGACCACAACCGGCCGTACATTCCGCCTGCGAATTATACGGCCGGGACACGCACCGGGAAATCCACGGGAGCTTTCGCCCACCTTGGGGAAGAGATTTCGTGCGACGAACTGGAAGAAAACCTGACCCGCCACTTGAGGCGCTGGGCACCGTATGTGGGGCGATTCGGCTTGCTGGTGCTGGAACTGCACACATTGCCACCGGAAGTCACAGCGGCGAATTTATCCAAGACGCCGGCGGTGGCTTACGACGGAACTCACGGATTCTCCGATCAATATCTTGTAGAGTTGACGGTTTTCCTGGATGGCGTCAAAGAAGCAGGCTTGAAAGCCGATCCGCGATTCCAATCAAAGTTTCCACCGTCGGAGTTAGCGACCGTAAGCATCAACTTCTTCACCACGGCCGGCGATCCTTTCGATGCCGGATTGTGAAACAAGGCGCGGAAGCAGTCCGCACCGCAAAATAACTGCAGGGGACTCCAATGTTCTTGCACGACTACTGGTACGCGGTGGCGTGGGATCACGAGATTAAGCGCTCGCCCTTCGGACGCATCGTTTGCGGTGAACCCATGGTTCTCTATCGTCAGACCAGCGGTGCGCTCTCGGCTTTTGAGGATTGTTGTCCCCATCGGCTGCTGCCTCTTTCCAAAGGCTTCTTGCAAGGCGACACCTTGGTTTGCAAGTACCATGGCCTGCGCTTCGACCCAGCTGGCCAGTGCGTTTGGATGCCGGGCCAGGAAGGGATCCGCGCGGAGGCCAGGTTACGGGCCTATCCGGTAACCGAGAAACATCGCTTTGTTTGGGTGTGGGTCGGCGACCCGGCATTAGCAGACGAGAAGCGTATTCCAGATCTTTCCTGGTGCTCGGACCCGAACTGGGTTTTCGAAGGCAGCACGTACCACCTCAAATGCAACTACCAGCTTCTGGTGGACAACTTGATGGACTTATCGCATGAGACATTTGTCCATCCCTCGAGTATCGGCCAACACGAAATTCTCGAAGCTCCGATCAAAGTGACTTCTGACGCCACGTCGGTGCACGTCACGCGCTGGATGCACAACATCGATCCACCACCTTTCTGGGCGGCGAATCTGAGGTCGTTTGAGAAGTGCGATCGTTGGCAAATTTGCAATTTCACTTTACCCGCGAACGTTATGATCGACGTAGGAGTGGCACTGGCGGGAACGGGCGCGGAGAGTGGCGACCGCTCGAAAGGCGTGACCGGAATTGTGGTCAACCTGATGACTCCGGAAAGCGAAACCTCCACGTGGTATCACTGGGGGATGGTGCGCAATTTCCAGACGGAGGACCGCGGCCTGACTTTCCGTATTCGCGACGGTCAAGCTGCTGTGTTTACCGAAGATACGGAGATCCTTGAGGCGCAGCAGGAAAACATTCTGCGGCGCCCGGACCGCCAGCTTCTCAACTTCAAGATTGACGCCGGCGGCGTGCATGCACGGCGAATCATCGAGCGCGAACTAGCACGCCAAGCTACGCGGTAAGCTTCATACCGACGCGGCCACTTTGGATCTTAGTTCTTAGGTTCCTGTACGTCCTCGGTTGCGCCAGTTGCGGGGCGCTTCGCCTCGTCCACGGTCTGATTCGCACGAAAGATGACGTAGGCGCGAACGTCTGCCGCATCTTGTTGCGACACTTCCTTGCCAAAGGACACCATACCCAGCGATTGATAGGCGCCGTCCCGAACAATTTTAAACCATTGCGGGTCCGCCAGGGCGGCGGAGTAACGAAGATCCGGTAGCAGTCCACCGCTGACGGCAACATCTCCGTGGCATCCGGAACAAAAGCGCTGGTAGACTGCTTCCCCACGGTGAATTGCCGCCACGCTCGCGGTTGAAGCCGGCGGGTTCAAGACTGGTTCTTCGAAGGGCGGCAGTGGCGGGAGGCTCGCCCTGCCATCCAGTTTGAAAGCCAGCATCCGGCTGACATTGCGTACTCGTCCTGACTTGAACGAGACCTCGCCAGCGACCAGCGGGAAAACTCCGCCCCAGCCAGCCAGCACCGCGACGTACTGCTCGCCATTCACGGTGTAGGTCACGGGGCCTGCCATAACGCCTGTTTGCGCATCAAACGACCAGACCTTTTCGCCGGTATCGGCGCGATACGCTTCAAAGCGTCCGGCGGCCGTGCCTTCGAAGACAAGATTCCCTGCCGTGGCTAGCGTCCCCCCATTCCACGGTCCCGGCCGTTCGACCGCCCACGCCTGTTTCTGCTGCACCGGATCCCACGCGACCATTTTCCCTTTGATGCTGTCGAGAATGGATTTCTTGATCTTGGGATCCTGCGGCATTCCCGCAGCTACCATGTCGATGCCGAAATTCAGCGCCGAATTCTTGAACCCGAAATCCTTCGGTGACTTGAAGTTGAATCCGACTTCGTTGACTGGAATGTAAGTCAGGCCTGTCAGCGGGCTGTAGGACATCGGCTGCCAGCTGTGCGCTCCCAAAGGTCCGGGAACGATCGGCGAAGAAACGATCGGCTGTGAGTCGACGCGGGAGTAGCGCGCTATGTCGCTTTCCATCGGGCGCCCGGTTTTCATGTCGACTCCGCTGGCCCAGTTGATAAAGGTGTAGGGCTTCGCTGAAATGAGTGCACCGCTCTCCCGGTCAATAACGTAAAAGAAGCCGTTCTTCGGAGCGTGCAGTAGCACCTTCCGCTGCTTGCCTTCCATGGGGATGTTGGCCAGAATCATCTGTTCCGACGAATCGAAGTCCCACTCGTCGGCTGCATTTTCCTGATAATGCCAAACGTATTCGCCTGTGTCTGGTTTGAGAGCAACGACGGAACAAGTGAAAAGATTCTCGCCGCCCTTCGGACTCCGATACTTCTCGTTCCACGGTCCGCCGTTGCCAACGCCGATGTACAAAAGATCAAGCTCCGGATCGTAGACGATGGCGTCCCAAACCGCGCCGCCGCCTCCGATCTTCCACCATGTGCCGGTCCACGTCTGTGCAGCCTGCGCGAGAATCGGCTGTTCGAATGGTTTCGAAGGATCGCCAGGGACGGTATAAAAGCGCCACACCAACTTGCCTGTCTGCGCGTCATAGGCCGACACGTAGCCGCGCACGCCGAATTCGGCACCACCGTTACCGATAATTACTTTGCCCTTCACGATCCGTGGCGCGCCCGTGATGGTGTAGCGCCAGTGCGGGTCGATGGTCAGCCGTTGCCAAATGGGTCGACCGGTAGCCGCATCAAGCGCGATCAGCCGGCCATCGAGAGTCCCGATGTAAATCTTCCCTCGCCAAACGGCGACGCCCCGATTCACCACATCGCAGCATGCATTTGCGCCCCACTGCCGCGGTACTTTTGGATCGTAGGACCAGAGGCGTGAGCCGGTCACGGCATTCAGCGCAAACACCTTACTCCACGCGGTGGAAAAGTACATCGCGCCATCGACAACGATGGGAGTGGCTTCTTGCCCGCGGTGGGTGTCGAGATCGAAGTACCACGCCAAACCGAGTCGGCCCGCGTTCTTATCGTTGATGACCTGCAGGGGGCTGAAGCGTTGCTCGCTATATGTGCGCCCGTATGTCAGCCAGTTTCCCGGCTGGTTCTCGGCGTCCACGATCTGGGCATCGCTCACGTTTGCCGACGCCGATGCCGGAGGCTTTGTTTCTCGCGCAGTCGAGAGGTTGAATCCCTGGAGAATCAGAACAACGAGAACGACTGCAACAATTCCAAGGTAGGGCTTGCGCATGACTCTCCTTCGACCGGCGCGTCTTTGGATTTTAATGCTTGCGCGCTGGGCCCTTCTTCGCGACGGAAAGTCTCCGGATCACTTCCCGAGGCAGGGGCACACTCTTCATCCGGTGAGCCTCAGTAGGATGGGCGGCCGCCCAGACACGCGTCTCCCAGCCCTCCAGGGCCAACGCACCATCGCGCAGGAATTTATGGCTGATCACGAAACTGCTCTTTCTCCATTCCGTGACGCAGGATTCCGCCACCAGTTCGTCGCCGTAAGAGGACGGGGTGATAAATCGCGCTCGCGCCTCCACGATTGGAATGCCGATGACGCCATGGGCTTTAAACAGCTCCTTCAGAGGAAGCCCCGCAGCGCGAAACAGCCCCGAAGTGCAGTGATCGAACCAGCGAAAATAGTTGGCGTAAAAGACGATCTGGGCCGGATCACAATCTCCGAACTCGACCCGGATTCGAATACGATTCACGAACATAATTAACTCGTCGCAAGACCATCGCGTTCTGCGAATTGACAATAACCAAGCTTGAACTTCTATGACTGAGCCTCGGCGGAAACCGCGGCCTTGTTCTCGTATGCCCTTCTCACAAGTTGCCCTTTCATCTCGAAGCGTGGGAGTGTTCCAGCACCCTGTAATTCGACCGACGCCGGAACGCCTAGCGCGGCTTTGATCTTGCGCTCGATCGCCAACTTGAGCCCAGCCGAAGCCGCGGGCTCGCCGCAACACTCCGCGATGACCTTCAGCGGCGGCGCGACTCCGGGTCCTGGCGTGTCCAGTACGATCTGAATTTCCCCTGTCGTTGCCGGATGGAAACTCGAGACCACATCCTTGACCGCCGAAGGAAAAACATTCACCCCCAGCACGATCAGCATGTCGTCCGTCCGTCCGATGCAACGCAGTTTGAAACCGGTGCGGCCGCACGCGCAGGAAGTACCCAACACCTGAACCCGGTCGCGCGTGCGAAAACGTAATAGAGGAACGCACTCCCGCTGCAAGCTGGTATACACCAATTCTCCAGTTACGCCTGCTTCGAGCGGAAGGCTCTCGCCGGGCTGCGGATCGTTGCTCTGAGGATCGATGATCTCCACCACCACAGCGTCCGGACCATTAAAGTGCATCCCGGATTGCTCCGGGCATTCGCTGAAAATGATGGGCGCCATGTCGGCATTTCCCAGTCCCTCCGTGACTCGTGCGCCCCAGTCCTGCTCCAGTTTGGCGCGTATCGCAGGAATTCCGGCCCCAGGCTCGGCTCCGCAGAATAGTTTTTTTAATCCCAGTTCTTGCGGATCCATCCCCGCCCGGCACACGAAATCGGCAAAGTAAGCGGCGTAAGATGGCGTGCAGTGCATCGCATTCACGCCCAGCAACGGAATGATCGTCAGCGCTTTCTCCGATGCACCTGTGCCCAGCGGAACAAAAACCGCACCGACAGATTCGATCGCGTCCTTCGAAGTTAATCCCGCCACGAACAACGTGAGTCCCGCCGCGTGAACCACGACATCCGTTCTTCTTAAACCCTGGGTGTAGAAGGATCGCGCTGTCAGTCTCGTCCAGACCTTTGCGTCGCGGCGCGTGATTCCGACGAAGCTGGGCTTGCCAGTGGTGCCGGTCGAGCTGTGAACGCGAATCACGTCGTGCCAGTTGGCGGCGATATGACTTCCTAGTGGTGGATGCGCCGCCTGGCTCGCGCGCAACTCCTCCTTGGTCGTGAAAGGAAAGCGAGCCAAATCGCGCAACGCGCGAAAGTCCTTGCGACGAAGCCCGGCGGTACGGCACTTTTCCCGATAGAACTCGGATCGGGCGAATAAGTAGTCGAGCTGCGACGCAAGAAGTCCTTGTTGCAGTGCGGCGGTTTCCTTCGCTGTCGCCGTCTCAATCTTGCGATCCAAGTATTCCTTCGGTCTCATAAGCCGGGGTGCCCTGGTGCAGTTAAGCGAGGAGCGCGACAGATTCTATCGAACGTCCGTTCCACCTGGCAACCATTTCCTATGTTTCGCTTACAAGAACTACGACCACGAAGATGTTTCAAGCTCGTAAGCGATCTTTGAGTTCGATAATAACGATGCTGATCTCCAATGGTCCCAAATTTTCCACGGTGTGCGGCGGCAGCGGTTGCATCCACTGCGCACAGGGGATCGTCGGCGGATCTCCCACCTGGCGGCTATCGAACAGAATCTCGCCTCTCTCGTCCCGCCGGATGAAATGGCTCCAGCTCTGGAGGTAAGCCACCCCGCCCCATCGATGCGTGTGCAGCGGAACTAGATCTCCCGCCCCAATGCGGGTATGAAGAACACGCACCCGCTGGTCTTCCAGCAACAGTTGATGGTGGCCCGGTGCAGCTACGAGTGCGTCGAGCGAGTCCGGCCACGGCCACGATTTCGGGTTCGGAAGAATAGCGTCTTGGCGCATGCGGTTTTGAGAGAACTTAAATACCACACTTTATCTCTGAAGAGCACGGAAACACCGGGTCCCTGAGACCTAAGACTTACCCCTCCCCGGATTCCCCGAACCTCTACTGAAACTGCGCCCTCGTCGTCCGAAACGCGCGCGTCGTCAACTCCTCAAGCGGCAGCGTACGTAGTTCTGCAGAGAGAACTTCAATCCCCCAAGGCCCCGTGTAGCCCGCCCTCTGCATGTCCTGAACAAAGCCCCGGACGTCAAACTCTCCCTCGCCACAGAGCCGGCGGTGATTGATCGTATCCTCGTGCAGACTCCAGGGCGCATGAACGGTCCCATCATTCAACTCTACGCCGACGACGTATTCCATCGGCACGCGGCATACATCTGCATAGGGAATGCCGAGCTTCACCACGTGCCAAAGATCGAACACGATTCCGCCATTGGGTGCGGCTGCGCCCTTCACCATCGCCACCGATTCTTCCAGTGTCCGGATCATAGCGAAAGGCATTAGCTCGAAGCCGATTCTTGTGCCGTGCTGCGCGGCCTCTCCGCAGAGAATAGCAAACGCATCGATGAGGCACGGCAGAGAGCATCGCTCCTGGAAGAAATCGCCGATCTTAATATGACGGGCGTCCAACACTTCGGCGGCCTCGAACAACTTTCGTTTTCGGATGTCCGAAGATTTCTTTCGTTCCCCTTCCAGAAACCAGTCCGTCAGGAATTCCAACTCCACGTGTTGGATGCCATTGTCGTCGAGGATCTGCTTCATCTCTTTGAGGCAGTACTTTTCGAGAACATGTTCGAGGTCGTCATGCCAGAGGCCAAAGCCCTTGAACCCAGCTCTGGAAGCCGATTTCACACGATCTTTGAAATCGAACGGACTATATTCCCGGTCGGTGTGAGGAAGTCCCGCCGAGATCGTCCAGTAAGAAGCCAGCAAATCGACGCCCGGTGACATCAGCGATTCTACCTCGATGGCGTGGCCGCCCTGGAAAGATGAGAATGCATAACCCAGGCACGCATCAA
The DNA here is from genome assembly GCA_003138975.1 of Acidobacteriaceae bacterium. Classification (GTDB taxonomy): domain Bacteria; phylum Acidobacteriota; class Terriglobia; order Terriglobales; family Acidobacteriaceae; genus Sulfotelmatobacter. Next base: position 50,514 of record PLHQ01000068.1, read on the forward strand.
TTTCGCGTAATGCGAACTGTGAAAATTCTAAAGCTGGGCGCAGACCGACTTGCTTTCGGTATACAGCTCCAGCGCCGAATGGCCGTTTTCGCGGCCCCATCCCGACTGCTTATAGCCACCGAAAGGCAAGGCTGGATCAAAAACGTTGTAGCAGTTGATCCATACCGTACCTGCACGGAGCTTAGCCGCGATGCGGTGCGCCTTGCCGATGTCGCGGGTCCAGACCGCGGACGCCAGTCCATAGATGGTGTCATTGGCGAAGCGAACGACGTCATCCTCATCATTGAACGGAATCGCCGTGACGACGGGGCCAAAAATCTCCTCGCGAACGACTTTCATGTGCGGTTTCACGTCGACCAGGATCGTTGGTTCGACGAAGTATCCTGTATTCCCAATCCGATGTCCGCCTACGATGGTCTTAGCGCCCTCCTTGGCACCGGAATCAAGATAGCCGCAAACTCGACCGAGTTGCTCCTTCGAAACCAGCGGTCCAAGATTGGTGGACTCGTTCATGCCGGGGCCGACCGTAAATTTCTTGGTCTGGTCGGCAACTCCTTCAAGGACTTTGTCGAAGATGCTTTTGTGCACGAAGAGGCGAGAGCCGGCTGTGCAGATCTGTCCCTGATTGAAGAATACGGCGCTGGCGCTCCCGGGAATAGCTGCATTCAAATCGGCATCGGCAAAAACCACGTTAGGGGACTTCCCGCCGAGTTCGAGGGAGACCTTCTTCAGATTCCCCGTAGCTGCGTTTGCAATCAGTCTGCCGACCTCGGTCGAGCCGGTGAAGGCGATCTTGTCCACATCGGGATGCGAAGCGAGCGCTGCGCCTGCCGTTTCGCCGAAGCCCGCCACGATGTTGACGACTCCGTCCGGGAAGCCCGCTTCCTGAATCAATTCTCCCAGCCGTAGAGCAGTGAGCGGCGTTTGCTCGGCGGGCTTAAGTATGCACGTGCATCCTACGGCGAGCGCAGGAGCGAGTTTCCACGCAGCCATGATCAGTGGAAAATTCCACGGGATGATTTGCCCCACAACGCCAACCGGCTCCCGCAGCGTATAGGCGAAATACTTGGCATGGGGCGCGGAAAGCGGAACCGTGGTGCCCTCAACTTTGGTGGCCCAACCAGCCATGTAACGGAATACGTCCACTGCCGTCGGTACGTCAACGATGCGCGAGAAGAAGAGCGGCTTGCCATTGTCCAAGGTTTCAAGTTCCGCGAGTTCTTCGTGGTGCTGCTCAATGAGATCGGAGAGCTTCCATAGAAGACGCCCACGCTCCGCCGGGGACATATCAGGCCACGGCCCGCTTTCGAAAGCCTTGCGCGCGGCTGTTACGGCTTGGTCAATCTCAGCGCGATCGCCCTCCACCACCTGCGCCAAAACCTCGCCCGTGGCGGGGTTATAAGTTTCGAAAGTCTTGCCCGACTGTGCCTCGACCCATTGGCCGCCAATCAGTAGTTTTCTGGGTCGGCTTAGAAACTCTTGGACAGACCTGTGAAGTTGAACCGGTGCGGTTGTCGTGGCCATGGGTTTCCCTCCTTGCATTGCGCCTTGGCTAGTGATCGCCCGAAAAGCTCGGAGTACAGGGATTGCTTATGTCAGACATCTCGCCAGTCTGACTGTGGCCAATCGATTGTAGAAGGACGTAGCACGATTGCAAGTGGGCACCTCAACGTAACCTAGTGGAAGAGACGGCGACGACGATACTTCTTCCGCGCCCGTCACAACAGCAGATTCACGCACTTTCCGCCCCAAAGGGCAAAGCGTGAATGATGGATATGAAAGCGTCTCGAAACAACGCTCGGCAGATCTATTCGACGGCACCATGGCGGTTGGCGGGCAACCCTTTCATAATCCGGTAAGGGAGGGGGTCCCGATGGTGGAAGCATCGGTCCATGATGCGCAGGCACATCCGGAATGCAACGGCAACGGCGGGCAAGTTATGTGCGTGACCTACTCGCATTCCACGGGGGCTTTCAGGAATGAATTGCGGCTCGTATCAATGCAACTGAAGGCTATCAACACACAGGGTCAGTGAGAAGGCTTGCGGCTCCCTCGCTTAGACATTCTCCTCGAGTGACGGACAACCCGGAAATAATCCCAAGGTAAGTGTAGCCGATGACACCGGAGTTATGCGGCTGCTTCTTCGGCTCTCCGCAACCAAAATGGCTCGGAGCAAACGCTCTTTCAACCAGCCGCCTTAATCAGTTCGCTTAGCTTGTCCAAATCCTGGGCGCTCGCATCGCCAATTACGAAATAGCGAAGGCCGTTATGGCGCCAGGTCCGGACTTGAAAGGAAAGGGCGGTCCGCACAGCCTCATTCTCTCTTGCCTCTCTCAGTCCCCGCTCCTGGAAAATAAAGACCGACATCTGATGCTGGCGCACGCGAAAAATGAGTTCCGCCCCCGGCGACTGGCTGACGTAGGCGACCCTTCCACCGACCAGTACGAAAGGTGAATCCTGCAGCTCCGGCACGTTAAACGTGAAGGGAATCTTGCCTTGGAACCATGGCTTCACAGTGTGACGGTCGGAGGAAACAACATCAACCGGGTTGGCGCTGGCAAGTGTTGCCACGTGCTGGTCCACCAGTTCGCTCAACAGCTGCTGTTCGCTCCTGCGGTCATGTTGGAGATTAAGAAGAAAAGCACTGGCAATCAGCAGCGTGGCGGCGGTTGCGCTTAGAAAAACTGGAAGCCACCGCCACCCCCACGGAGATTGCCTCGGTGCCGCGATGCTTTTTTGAATGCTCGCACGAAAGGCAGGGTTCGGCGTAAACCTCTGGCCGACAGCTTGGACCGCACGCTTCTGCTGAACCCTGCGCAGGCCTTCTGCGGCGCAAGTGGCACATTGACGCAAATGTTCATTGAACGCGCGTGCCTCGTCGGCAGGGAGTTCTCCGTCGAAGTAGGCATCGAGGTTTTCAGTCCAAAGCTCGCAGGCCATGATCAAGTACCCTTATTCCCTCGCAATTCTTGCACCGTATCTCGTAAAGCCCGGCGGGCGCGCGACAAACGCGACATCACGGTGCCCACCGGAACGGCAAGTGTTGTAGAAATCTCCTGATAAGACATTTCTTCGAATTCACAGAGCAGCAACACCTCGCGATAAGGCACGGGCAACCGGCCCAAAGCTTCCTGTACAAGCTGCTGATCCGAACGCTGTAGCAGGATGCTCTCCGGTGTGTCGTTGGCCGCCGGCACGGTCTCATCGTCGCCTCCGAGATCTAACGGCACAGTCGCTGTCGACTTCAGCCCGGTGCGAGACGTGAGGAAGGTGTTACGCAAGATCTGGTAGATCCAGGCACGGAAGTTGGTGCCCGGCTGGAACGAGCTGAATCCCTTGAGGGCCTTGGCGTATGTCTCCTGCACCAGGTCTTCGGCTTCTTCCCGATCCTGTGTCAGCCAGTGGGCAAAGTTATAAAGCCGCTCAAAGAGCGGCATGGCCAACTCTTCGAACAACCCCGATAATGAGCGCTCTCCTGACACACACACAAGAGTAAACCAGCGGATGGCCGTTTTATTCCCGCAGCGCCGCAACAAAATTTCGCGGAATAAAATTCTGCCCTCCCAGTTCTGCACAGTGAAATCAGAAAATGAACTCAATCTGGGAGGAAATCATGCCGCTGCAGAACAACCGTGGCGCAATCTTGTTCGACCACAACCACGACGGAATCGACCGCCGTGGCTTCCTGAAATGCATGGCTTGGGCCGGCACGGGAGCGCTTTGCGTGGTTCAGGGCGGAGTGCTGAAGTCTTATAGCCTCAGCGATCCCTCACATTTGGACAAGGCCGCCAAGGGGGAACTTAGTTTTGTACAGATCAGCGATAGCCACATGGGGTTCAATAAGCCGGCGAACCCGGACGTGGTCGGCACTCTAAAAGCCGCGGTCCAGAAGATCAACGCGCTAACCGTCCCTCCTGAGTTCATTCTGCACACGGGCGACATCAGCCACCTGTCGAAGTCGGAGGAGTTCGACACCGTCGACCAGATTCTTCAATCCGCGTCTGCCAAGGACTTGTTCTTCGTTCCTGGTGAGCACGACGTGCTGGAAGATGACGGCAAGCAGTACCTTGAGCGTTACGGCAAGAACACAAAGGGAGCTGGTTGGTACAGCTTTGACAAGAAGGGTGTACACCTCATTGGACTTGTCAACGTGATGAATTTGAAAGCTGGAGGCATGGGTTCGCTCGGGGCGGAACAACTGCAGTGGCTGGAACACGACGTTAGAGATCTCTCCAAGAGCACGCCCGTGGTTGTGTTCGCGCACATGCCGCTATGGAACATATATCCGGAATGGGGATGGGGAACCGACGACAGTGCACAGGCGCTGTCGTACCTGAAGCGCTTCGGCTCGGTGACCGTTCTAAACGGACACATTCATCAAACCATGCAGAAGGTGGAAGGCAATGTCACATTCCACACTGCAGCTTCGACTGCCTTTCCTCAACCCCATCCGGGAGCAGCACCCTCCCCTGGCCCGATGAAGGTTCCGGCAGAGCAGTTGCGCGCGCTGCTGGGAGTGACCGATGTGAACTACGTACGCAAACGTCGCGCCTTGGCGGTAATCGATTCCACGTTGGCGTAGTTGTTTTCGAAATCTGGAAAATCGTAGTCATAGACCTTACAAGGAACAAGCAATGAGAAAACGTAGCTGGATTCTTTGCGTCGCAGCGTCAATGGTGCTGGCTTTGGCTGCACTGCCGACAGTAGAGAAGTCGATGGCCGCGGGTCCACCAACCGTAGACGTCAAGATTGATAACTTCAGTTTCACGCCGGCGACGCTCACCGTGAAAGCGGGAACACAGATCACTTGGACGAATGGGGATGACATTCCGCATACCGTGGTCAGCGACGCGCAGAGCTTTAAGTCCAAGGTGCTCGACACTGACGAGAAGTTCACGTTCACGGCCAGCAAGCCCGGCACGTACTCCTATTTCTGTTCGATTCACCCGAAGATGACCGGCAAAGTGGTTGTGGAGTAGGTGGCCTCGTGCATCCCTTTGATCCCAAGTCAGCCTTGCTCGCGAAACATGCACAACATGTTGTCTTAGTCCACTTTCCGATTGCGCTTTTTCTGACGGGAGTCGCTTTCGACTTTGCGGCCCGCTGGACGAAGAGAGCAACTCTGGCGGCAGCGGCACGTCTCAACGTGCTCGCGTCCGCCGTTTTTGTGCTGCCCACGCTCGCAACCGGTTTCGTGGCTTGGCAGTGGCAATTCGAGGGAAAGAAGCTAAGGGGACTATTGCTGCTCCACCTCGTCCTGGGATGCACCTCCGCTCTTCTTATCTGTCTGGTCGCGTGTATTCAATTTCGGCGGCGAAGCGCCTCAGATTCTGCCCTTCCGGGTTACAACCTCCCGCTGGAACTCCTGGCCGCGGTTGTCGTCGCTCTCACCGCTCACCTCGGCGGTTTCCTGAGTGGGGTCAACATTCCTGGTTAGCGCGCTGGATCGTATCGGAGACCTATTTCCAGATCGCCTTCCGGGAGGGCAGTTCCGCCCGTCTCGTGCGACGCGCGATGCTGGTCTGTTCAACCGTCACGGGATGCCAGGCCGTTCTCCTCACTCCTGACTCCGTCAATTCTGTGAAGTGATGGGTCCGGCAAGCAACGGCTAGCAGCTCATGGTGAAGAGTGATTACCAAGATCCAGCGATAAAGGCAGATTCATTCTAAAGCGCCTTCGGCATGCTTGACACGGACTTCTCGCTTGCATAGTCTCTGAGTTCGAGAACGGCGACGAGGACAAGAACCATGAAACGGGTTGCAGGTTATCGCGCGCCGTATCCGGGCACGCAACCAAATCATCTGCATTCGCCGTATGTGTCCTCGATTAAACGTGCGCCTACGAAACCGCAGGTACGTATTCCCTACACTTTGTCCGAGGTCACCGGGCCATCGTTCGGACCCGAAGTCGTCGCCCCAAAGGCCAGTGATTTGACGAGCGGGCACTCGGGAGAACCGCTCGGTGAGCGGATCATTGTAAGCGGTCGCGTGCTCGACGAAAATAGTCGTCCCCTGGCGAACACGCTGGTCGAAATCTGGCAGGCGAATGCAGCGGGCCGCTACCGGCACGCGGTCGATCAACATCAGGCGCCGCTGGATCCGAACTTCACCGGGAGCGGACAAGCCGTAACTGATGGCGAGGGCCGCTATCGCTTCGTGACGATTCGTCCAGGCGAGTATCCCTGGCGCAATCACTACAACGCCTGGCGGCCGGCACACATTCACTTTTCTCTGTTCGGTCCGGCGTTTGCCACGCGCCTGGTTACACAGATGTATTTTCCAGGCGATCCGCTGATTCCGTTTGATCCGATCTTCAACTGCACGGCGGATGAAAAGGCCCGCAACCGGCTCATCTCTGCTTTCGACTGGGAAACTACGCTGCCGGAACACGCGCTGGGTTACAAGTTCGATATCATCCTGCGAGGGCGCGAGGCCACTCCGATGGAGGAATAGGTGAGTTTGCAAGCGACAACGTCGCAGACGGTTGGCCCGTATTTCAAGATTGGTCTCGACTGGCTGCACCGTGACAACCTGGCTGGCGAAGGGGTCTCCGGTGAGCGCGTCACTATTCAAGGGCGCGTTTTCGACGGCGACGGAGTTCCGGTGCCGGATGCGATACTGGAAATCTGGCAAGCGAATGCGCACGGGAAATATGCTCACCCGGAAGACACGCAGGACAAGCCGCTGGAGCCTAGGTTCACAGGCTACGGTCGTGTGCCAGTGGCCGCAGATGGAGTGTTTCGCTTTGCCACGATCAAGCCGGGGCCAGTGCCTGGTCCCGAGGGTAGCGAGCAGGCGCCGCATCTGCTCGTTTCTGTGTTTATGCGCGGCGTGCTCCGGCGGCTGGTGACGCGCATCTATTTCCCCGATGAACCGCGCAATGCCACAGACTTTGTTCTCAACCTGGTTGAACCCGAGCGGCGTTCGACTTTGATCGCGAAGAAGACCGCTGGCAGCCCCGGTACGCTGGAATGGAATGTTGTTTTGCAAGGACCGGACGAAACGGTATTCTTCGACCTGGGATTGTAGACTTGGCATTGTAGACCCACCTGGATGGCCTTGCTCGATTCACTGTTCGGCTCAGCGGCGATGGGCGAAGTCTTCTCGGACGCCGCGCGTCTCCAGCACATGCTGGACTTCGAAGCCGCGCTCGCGCGCGCCGAGGCCAGCTGTGGTGTAATCCCCGCGGACGCAGGCGCAGCGATCTCTTCGAAGTGCAAGGCGAATCGGATCGACGCCAACGCACTCGCTACAGCGACCGCTGCGTCGCTGAACCCCGCGATTCCGTTGGTCAAGCAGCTCACCGCGCTGGTCGCGAAAGACGATCCCGAGGCTGCGCAGTTCGTCCACTGGGGCACAACCAGCCAGGACGCGAACGATACCGGCCTGGTTTTACAGATCCGGAAAGCTCTCGACATTCTTGATGCTGATCTGGTTGCCCTTTGCAGAGGTCTGGCCAAACTAGCCCAGGAACACCGTTCCACGCCAATGGCCGGTCGTACCCTCATGCAGCATGCTCTGCCTACGACCTTCGGGGCCAAGGTTGCCGGGTGGCTGGACGCCATGAATCGCCATCGCGAGCGCTTTGCACAAACCAGGACACGAGTGTTGGTCCTGCAGTTTGGGGGCGCCGTGGGAACGCTGGCGGCTCTAAGAGAAAAGGGATTGCAGGTAGCTGAGGCTTTGGCGGCAGAACTTCAACTTGGGCTTCCTACTTTGCCGTGGCACACCCAGCGCGACCGAGTAGCGGAAGTGGCAACCACGCTCGGCCTCTGCACCGGCACGTTAGGCAAGATTGCGCGCGATATTTCCCTCCACATGCAAACCGAGATCGCGGAAGTGTTCGAACCCGCAGGAGAGGGCCGTGGCGGTTCCTCGACGATGCCGCACAAGCGAAACCCCGTGAGTGCCGCGGTGGTGTTGTCGGCCGCGACGCGGGTTCCCGGCCTGGTCAGTACCATGCTGAGCGCCATGGTACAGGAAGATGAGCGCGGTCTGGGCGATTGGCACGCAGAATGGGAGACGCTGCCGGAAATCTTCCACCTGACCGCCGGAGCGCTTCACCAAATGGCGACGATTGTTCCTCATCTCGAAGTCGACGTGGCGCGCATGAGGCGCAATCTTGATGCAACCCAAGGTCTGATTTTTGCCGAAGCCGTCGCCATGACCATGGGAAAGGATCTCGGTAAATCCGCGGCTCATGAGTTGCTGGAAGTGGCAAGCCGGCAGGCGCGCCAGTCGGGGAAGCATCTCCGCGAAGTGCTGGCTCAGAATCGCGTCGTGACCGAGCATCTGACTTCGGCGGATCTGGATCGCCTGTTCGCTCCAGAGAACTACCTGGGCGTCGCCCAAGAACTGGTGGATCGCGTCATCAATGCCAGTCGGAAGCATTGATAGTGAGCGCTAGAAAGGTCAAGCGATGCCGTTCGTCGACATTGGAGAACTGAAAACGCATTACGCACTCACTGGAGACGGGGAGCCGGTGCTGGTGTTTTCCAATTCGCTGGGCACCGATTTTTCCATGTGGGACCCGCAGATGGCGGAACTGGGACGGCGCTTCCGCATCCTGCGTTACGACACTCGCGGGCACGGGCAGTCTACGGTAACACCGGGGGGATACACAATCGAGCAACTGGGTCGCGACGTCCTCGGTCTGCTGGATTCGCTTCGCCTCGACCGGGTGCATTTCTGCGGGCTCTCGATGGGCGGCATGATCGGCATTTGGTTGGGAATTCACGCGTCCAGCCGCCTGCATCGACTGGTGCTCTGCAACACTGCCGCACGCATCGGCACAAAAGAGATGTGGAACGCGCGCATCGCAACCACCCGAAGGGATGGGATGAAGTCGGTGGCCGGCGCGGTCATCGAGCGCTGGTTTACATCGGGGTTCCGTGCATCGTTCCCGGAAAAGGTGGCCCGCGCACAGCACATGCTGGAGAACACGTCCCCGGAGGGTTATGCCGCATGTTGTGCCGCTATCCGCGATATGGATCAGCGCAAAACGGTTGCACAGATCGAAGTTCCAACGCTCGTGATCTACGGCGGGAGTGATTCAGTCATACCGACCGCTGAGGCTCACTTCCTCACAGACCGAATTCAGGGAGCGGCGGAGGTTGAACTCCCCGCTGCTCACCTCTCGAATGTCGAGCAGGCGAACGCGTTCACGGAGGCAGTGAGTAACTTCCTTTCCCCGTAAGAGGACCTGAGGCGACGCAAAATGGATGACACCAAGCGCTACCAGCAGGGCATGAAAATCCGGCGGGCTGTCCTCGGTGATGAACACGTGGACCGGGCACTCGCCACAACAACAGACTTCAGCTGCGATTTTCAGGACTTCATCACCCGCAACGCCTGGGGCGACGTATGGGCGCGCCCCGGCTTGCCCCGCCATACTCGCAGTCTGCTGACGCTCGCGATGATGATCGCTTTGAATCGTGATGAGGAATTTCGCATGCACGTGAAAGCCGCCTTCAATAACGGCGTCACCCGCGACCAGATCAAAGAAGTGCTGCTGCAATCCGCCATCTATTGCGGCGTGCCGGCGGCGAACTCCGCGTTTCACATCGCAGCTGAAGTTCTCCAAGAGATGGATAAAAAAAAGAAACGGACGGCCAAACCAAGGCAAATTCTGAGAAGAGGAGACGGCCATGACTGAAGTGCAGCTTCTCATCGGTGATCGTGACACCGCCGCAAGCAGTGCGGCGACCTTTGTCCGGCAAAACCCGATTTCTGGTGAAGTTGCCACACGCGCAGCCGCTGCCGGCGCCGACGATGCGATCGCAGCGGCGGAAGCCGCCGCGGAGGCTTTCCCTGCTTGGTCAGCGCTCGGCCCTCATGAACGGCGCAAGAAGCTCTTGCGCGCCGCCGACTTGCTCGAAGCCCGCACTCCCGATTTTATCTCCGTAATGATGGACGAGATCGGCGCCACAGCCGGATGGGCGGGTTTCAACGTTTACCTCGCGGCTCAAATGCTGCGCGAAGCGGCGTCGATGACCACTCAAGTATCAGGCGAGGTTATTCCCTCTGAGATTCCCGGTAGCCTCGCATTTTCGATCCGACAGCCGGTGGGCGTCGTCCTTGGGATCGCACCCTGGAACGCTCCGGTCATTCTGGGCGTGCGTGCGATTGCGGTGCCGCTTGCTTGCGGAAATACGGTGGTTCTAAAAGCGTCGGAAGTCTGTCCTGCGACCCATCGACTGATTGGAACGGTGCTTCGCGAAGCGGGGCTGGATCACGGAGTAGTCAACGTGTTGACTCACGATGCCGCGAGCGCCTCGACGATTGTTGAAACTCTCATCGCTCACCGTGCGGTGCGTCGCGTGAACTTTACCGGCTCCACGCGTGTGGGAAAAATTCTTGCGGTTACTGCGGCGAAACATCTGAAGCCGATTCTTCTTGAGCTGGGAGGTAAAGCTCCGCTCATCATTCTCGACGATGCTGACCTCGACGCCGCCGTCGATGCTGCTGCCTTCGGTGCATTCATGAACCAGGGACAGATTTGCATGTCCACGGAACGAATCATCGTTGATGAAAAGGTGGCGGACGTTTTCGCCCAGAAATTCGTCGCCAAAGTGAAGAATCTGCCGTGCGGCGATCCGCGAAAAGGTGAGGTCGTGATCGGCGCGGTCGTCGGTATACCAACGGTGGATCGAGTACGCGGGCTGGTCAAAGATGCGGTCGCTCGCGGCGCAAAAGTTCTTTTGACCGGCGAAGCGCAAGGCACGATCATGCCAGCCGTGATTGTCGATTACGTCACTCCCGAGATGCAGATTTTTCGCGAAGAGTCGTTCGGACCCTCGGTTTCAATCACTCGCTTCAAAACGGTGGAAGAAGCGATCACATTGGCGAACGATACTGAGTACGGACTTTCGGCCGCGGTTTTTGGACGCGACATTGCCCGTGCCGTGGAGGTCGCCAAACGCATCGACTCGGGAATGTGTCACGTGAACGGACCCACCGTGCACGACGAGGCGCAGATGCCTTTTGGAGGTGTGAAGGCCAGCGGGTACGGCCGTTTTGGAGGAAAAGCCGCGGTGAACGAGTTCACTGAGCTGCGGTGGATCACGATCCAGACAACGCCTCGGCATTATCCATTCTAGAGTAGGCTTGGGAGTCGTCCCGGCAGCCAGCGGCCGCGTGGGGTATTTAATTCTGTGCCGATCTCATTGCGAACCCAAATCGGGATTGTTGGTGCGGGTCCTGCTGGCCTTGTACTGTCTCACCTTTTGTATCTGCAAGGGATTGACTCCATCGTGGTGGAGAATCGCAGCCGCCAATATTCAGAGCAGCGCGTCCGCGCTGGCGTGCTAGAACAAGGAACGGTTGACCTGCTCACAGAAATGGGGGTTGGCGAACGGATGAAAACTGAAGGCTTGGTCCATCACGGGATCGAGTTACGCTTCGGAGGCCGTGGTCACCGCATTGATTTTCAGGACCTCACCGGCGGAAAAGGAATTACGATTTATGCGCAGCACGAGGTTTTGAAAGACCTGAACAATGCGCGTGTCGCGACGGGCGGCCAGGTCTTTTTTGAGGTTCGAAGTGTCAGCGTGCATGACTTTGATGGCTCCAGCCCGAAGATCCGATACCAGAAGGACGGAAGCGCTTATGAATTGACCTGCGACTTCATCGCCGGATGCGACGGTTTTCACGGCATCTGTCGGCCCAGCATTCCGGCAGGAGTGCTCACGGAGTATGAGCGGGAGTATCCCTTCGGATGGCTTGGCATTCTGGCTGACGCGCCTCCCTCATCCGAAGAGCTGATCTATACCCACCACGATCGCGGCTTTGCCTTGCTCAGCATGCGGACGCCGCACATTAGCCGTTTGTACCTACAATGCAAGCCCGATGAAAACATTGATTTGTGGAGCGACGAGAAGATCTGGCAGGAGCTTCAGATCCGTCTCGCCTCGGACGGATGGAAGCTCACGGAAGGGCAAGTGTTGCAGAAAGGTATTACGGGCATGCGCAGTTTCGTGGTCGAGCCCATGCAATACGGCAGGCTCTTATTAGCTGGAGACTCGGCGCATATCGTCCCGCCAACTGGAGCCAAGGGATTGAATCTCGCGGTTGCCGATGTTCAGATACTGGCACGGGCTCTCAAGCATTTTTATGACAGTGGAAGTCGCGACCTGCTCGACAGCTATTCCGAAGTGTGCCTGCGGCGGGTCTGGAAAGTGCAACGGTTCTCGTGGTGGATGACTTCCATGCTGCATCGCTTTCCAGATCAGAATCCCTTCGACCATCGCCGCCAACTTGCCGAACTGGATTACGTGACCAGTTCTCGAGCCGCAGCCAAGACTCTCGCGGAGAATTACGTCGGTCTCCCGATGGAATGAGAACTCGTCATCTGTGATTCTTCGCGACGGAAGTCTCCGGATCACTTCCCCAGGCAGAGGCACACTCTTCATCCGGTGAGCCTCAGTAGGATGGGCGGCCGCAGATCTATATTCGAGCACAGCAGATCTTGCTAGCGTGCGCGCACTTCCAACTGCACTGGACGCGCGAGCGAGCTTACCTCCGGATCATAATATTCATAGACTCGGGACTGGAAAGTCCGGGCGCGGATAGGATACTTGGCACGCAAGCGAAAGTGCAACGTGACCATCTGCTCCGGTGCAATCGAGTTGAAATAGAGAATGGCCTGCGTCGCCGTCAGACTGAATTTTTCCAGGCGAGCAGTTCTTTGGGACGCACTCTGCTCCACATAGGCCTGCAAGTCTTCGCTGAGCAGGTCAAATCCGGGAGGAATGCCGAGATCCACCATCACCATGTTCGCAGTCTTGGGCAGATTGTTTTTGATGGTGGCGGTGGCAGCGGCGACATCGTCCTGCGCTAGGTGAGTGCGATCATAGGCAACGTTTATGGAAAGCGCTTCGTTTGCCGGTTTCTCGTCCCACGGAATGAAGTAGCTTCCGACAATCTGGTAAGCCAATCCGCCCTTACCCTCGAAGCGGATTTCAACTGTATTAGTGTGGCCCGGTTCTTCAATGCGGCTCGATTCAACATTCCTCGATGCGATGCTATTAGACTCGATATTCTTAGGCTCGATAGCCTTGAACACGAACTGATGCAGCAGATCGTTGTTGTCCGGCGTGAGCGTGAGTTGCTGGACAGGCTTGCCGTTCAGGAGAACCTGAAGCGTACCGCGAACGTCCGCCGCTCCTTTTTCGGTTGCGAGGAGCAGTGCTCGAAGAGCCATGATGGTGGCTTGCGTTGTGCCCCACGCGCCGGATGCGTCTTTCTTAGAAGCGATGTAATTCATGGCCTTGCGTGCGGTGCCCGACGCCTCGCCCCACTTGAGCAGCGCCTGGACCGCCAGTCCCGTGGTCTCCACACTGGCGCTGGTCCCTCTGGCGTAGACGCTGGTTTCTTCTGCGCTCCACCAGGCTTGCTCATCTTTTTCGGTGTGTGCGTCAAGCAGGAGTTGCATCGCCTGACGAGTGAAATCGCGATCTTTTGAATGATCGGCGCTCCCGTAGTCCGCAGCGAAGTTGGCGACCACTGCCAAAGTATAGGCGTCCACCTTGGCGCTCATGTGGGCCTCGATAAACTGTTTGGCCTTCTCTACCGCGGGCCCCCGGTATCCCGTATTCTCCAGCGACCAAGCGATGTAAGCAGTTATGCGGAGCACATCAGAGTTGTAGCGGTTCGTGGCGCCCTCGTTGATGAAGGATGTGTCGGGCTTCCAGCTACCGTCGGCCTGCTGTTGCACAGCAAGCCATTGCTGGGTGCGCACGATGAGCTTCGGATCCACGTCGTAGACTTTCGACATATCGCTGAACTCCATTAGCCCGTAAGACGTCAATATCTTGTTGGCCGGCGCGTTGCCGAACCAGGAGAAGCCGCCGCCGGGGACCTCAAAGGTCAGCAGCCGCTGATAGCCGTTGGCGATATATCCCTCGGCTTTGGCGTGAACCTCCGGAGTCAGCTTTTTCGTGCGTTTCATGTAATCGAGCGCCAGCACGTTGGGGTAAGTGCTGGAAGAGGTTTGCTCAAAGCATCCGCCGGGCATGCGAAGAATGCTGTCCATGCCTTCGATAACCTGGCTCAACGGGCCGGGATAGAGCCTGACGAAAATCTTGGTGGCGTCGGGGATGGCCGTCGCGGGAAAGTTCAATTCGTGCTGAATGGTAGTTTCCAGACGCCCGTTAAAGACCATGTTCTGCTCGCGGCCGTTGGGAATCACTTCGATTTCGCGGACAACGATGTCCGCGCGGCCGGCTTCGCCATTCATGCGAGCGGAGAGCGTCAGCTTGAATTTGCCGATCCGTTTGGCTTCCAGCGTGAACTGGGATCCGCCCACGCGAGAGGAATCGACCGTGACAGATTTCTCCGGGACATCATCTACCAGCGAAAACCACTCGTCGCGTTGTAGCTTCAGGCTGACGTCTCCGCGCGCGCCTGAGTAGTTGTATACAGCCACGGGGATGGAGACTCGATCACCCTGCGTAAGGGTGACTGGCAGGTCGAGATCGACGAAGAAATCCTGGAAGACTTTCAGGCTTGAGGTTGCGCTGCCTAAGGCTCCGTGGGTCGTAGAGGCAAGCATTGCCATCCGCCAGGTGGTGATAGAGTCTGCGATCGGAATGGTGATGCTGGCTACGCCGTCCTTATCTGTGATGATTTCCGGATTAATATAGAGTGCTTCAGGAAAGTATGCGCGCACGTGGGCGGAGGGCGAAGCGGAGTCTTCCTTAGCAAGGGTTGCGCTGTTTACCTGGGCCTTCTGGTCCACCAGAGCGAGTTCCGTAAAGTTTCGAGCGTTCATGGGGAGGGCTTGAGGCGCAGGCACGCCACCAGGCACGCCACCGATAATGCCCCCGATAACCCCTCCGGCCATCCCGTTGCCGATTCTCTGGGCTCGCGCCTCAAGGACCACTTGCGCCCCTGTAACCTCGACAACCGTAGAGGATGCACCGATAGACAGATTTGCGGAGAGCACGGCGCGGTCACGTGGGCGGATAGTAAATCTCTGCGAAGCAGTCTTGAATCCGGCGCAGGAGACTCGAACCTCGTAATCACCGGCGGGTACGGCCGACAGACTGAATTGTCCGGCGGCGTTTGTCTTCGCACTGCGTGTCTTTCCGGTGGAGACTTCCCGCACTTCGACGCCCGCTGCCGCCACCATTGCACCCGAGGGATCGGTAACGGTTCCTGCGATCTCGGCCAGACCATTGAACGGTCCGCGATCGTGTTCGATATCGAGATTGATGAAGCCCGAAAAAGTGCCTGAGTCGGGACGACCGACGATTTTCCCGGTGCGAACTTCCAAGTACGCCGCCATGTCGTCCCCGGTATCGAATCGGTGATCGGCACCTGCACTGCGCACGATGTAGTGCGTCTTATCCCGATACCACTTGACGCGTTCAATACGAAGCTCAGTCCCCCAGGCATCGCTAAGATCGGTTCCGCCGGCGCTCGCGAACTTCGCGAAAACCTTGGTCAGGTCGCCGCCCTCCGGGTTCTGCGCGTAAGAGCGGCTGAGACTTTCCGCCAGCCGGCGCACCTGCGCAAGAAATCGCGCTTGATAGCGGCCGGCGTACTCGGGATATTTCGCCATCGGCACAGCCCGGCCGAATTCGGTTTCAAACTTGTTCGCATTCACCATTTCGGTAGC
The DNA here is from genome assembly GCA_003138975.1 of Acidobacteriaceae bacterium. Classification (GTDB taxonomy): domain Bacteria; phylum Acidobacteriota; class Terriglobia; order Terriglobales; family Acidobacteriaceae; genus Sulfotelmatobacter. The sequence goes on from PLHQ01000068.1 coordinate 66,132, forward strand.
GGAAAACAACGCACGCGCCGCGCGGTCCCTTTGCTCGAGTTTCGACTCATCCGCTGGTTCGACAATCTCTGGAGCTCCGATGGAGTGAATCTCATAGCGAGGCTTCATCACTTCCTGTTCGAGGTAGAAGAAGACCTTGGCAAAGCCGGGCTGCTTTTCCGCCAGCGCAAAGACAGCCTCATCCACCACCTGCAGGCCGAGGGCGGCATGGACACCTTCGCCGCGTGAGTTGGTCACGCGGAAGTGAATGCGGGCTTCGGCACCGGGTTTATAAATGGGCGAATCTGCTGTGGCGTTGATCTTTAGGTCATCCGCCGGCTGCACGAAGACCAGACGATGATCGCCGACGGGCCGGGCGTCGCGGCCGAAAAGGTAAGCGTTGAAGTCCACGGTGCCGGCCAATTCAGGCGTTGCGGTCAGGGAAAATTCAGCATGGCCGGCTTCGATGTCGATATCGCGGGTTAGAACAGTTTGTCCCTCCTTCACGATGTCCACGTACACCGTGCCGCGCTGTTTCGTGGAAAACACGCTGAGCGCAATGCGATCTCCGGCACGGTAGACCGCCCGTTCGGTGCGCAGAAGAATTTGATCCACGCCCTCGCGAGCTTGCAGTTGAAGCTTGCTCGTTGCATGGTTCCCTTCCTTGTCATTCGCTTCAATCTCGATTGATTCGATTCCGGCGTGGGGCCTGACCCGGATAATGGCCACTCCCCCATCATCGGAGGTCACTCTCTGATCCGTGATTCCTTCCGCATGAACCTTCAGGCTGGCGCTGGCCGGCGTCCCGTCGGGATAGGAGGTCAGGATGAAAATCTGGTTATCCAGATTCGGTACCAGCGAACCTCCCTCAGGAACTGCTGTTATGAGCAGGGGCGATTCGCTGACCGTAATTGGCTCGCCACGAGTTTCCGAGTGGCTGGCGGAATCCTTCACTGTGGCTTCGATCAGGACGCGAGCCGTACCCTGGCTGAGAGGACGTCCCGCGAGGTAAGTGGGCAACTTCAGATCGAAGTGATAGGCGCCGTCGCGATCTGTCTTGCCTTGCACCGAGCCCACGTCGAACACCGCGACGTCCATGCTGGAAGCCTTGACGGTAATCTCCGCCTCGTCCACCGGCTTTCCGAAGAAATAGTTCGCGTGAACGATGCCGGTTACATGATCGCCGGGACGGTAGCCCCGCTTCGTGTGATTATCCTTGCCGGCGAAATCAACGGCGACTTTGAACTTCGGCAAAACATATCGCTCCACGTTCAAAGCGATCTCTGCCGTATTCGTAGGGGCTTCTCCTTCTCCGAGCAATGCACGCAGGTGGTAGGTTCCAAGATTCACTTCATCAGCAAGCGCAAATTCCGCCGCCGCAATTCCGAACTTGTCGGTCTCGGTCGTTTTCTTGAAGACTTTGTTGCCACGAGCATCTTCCACTTCGAAGACCAGTTTGCGATTGGCAGCTGCCTCATGATTGGCGCGGTCGAGAGCCAAAGCCCGCACATGAATGCTCTGGCTGGGTTGGTAGATTGGCTTTTCGGTGGTAAGGAGAATCGAAATTTTATCTTCCAAGCGAACGGGTTGAGTGAATTCCGTCGAGCCGATCGGTGTGTCGACGAGGTAGCGCAACTGATAACTCCCCGCCAACCCGGCGGGAAAGCGGAACTGCGCTTCCGTGGTCCCTCGGCGATTTGTATGCCCCGTGAACAGAACTTGGGTTTTTTCCTCGGGACCCAGCAATTCAATCTGTACGGAACCGTGGCCGGCAATTACCTCGTTCTTCGAGTCGGTGACAATCACCCGCACCGCCGCGGCGCCTCCGGTCAAATAGGATTGCTGGCCCAGAATGTGAATTACCGGCGTGCGGAGGATCTGCGAAATCGATTCCGTGCCTTCGATTTTTGCGATCTTGGCGTCACTGTACTCAAAGCGATACCGCACGCGATGCCATACCAGTTCGTCCATGGCGAGTGGCTTCGAGAGTTTTACGTGCTCCCGCCAATATCCTTTGCCTTCCGCGACCTCGACGCGCCGTTCCGCGCGTCCGACCACTTGGTCTTCTGGATCCAAAACCTCTACTATCAACTGACCTGTACCGGCGTGGGCAGCGTCGTAGGGAAGGGCCAGGTTCAATACGCCGTGGGAATAGGTTGCGCTGGCAGTGGCGTCTCCGCTGGTCGCTTGAAACTGTTGAACCGTTACAATTGTGGTGACCAGCAGTAATGCAGGAATGAAAAATAACCAGAATCTCGGCGGGTTGGTGTTTCCACTGGAAGCTCCCATGGCATCTCCGTGACTGTCATCGGCCGCTACAGCTTTTCTGTACTCAGCGGTAGAACGCGACCGTTACAAGTCCTTGCAGCATAAAAGGCCGGCTGTAGCGTTCTTGTGGAATAGACACCGGAAGCGCGCGACTAGGATAAGGGGGTCGTACATCGCCAGGGCAAAACCGCAGATTCGGACGCTCGAGCCTTGAAAACTATCCTGTTCACTTTATATAGACTTACTTCTTGCCCTGCTAGAAACGGTATTAGGCATTGTCCAGGAGGAACTTCCGTTGCCACTGAATCAGGATGTGCTTTGGTACAAGGATGCAATCATCTACCAAGTCCACGTCCGCACGTTTTACGACAGCAATGGCGATGGCATTGGGGACTTTCAAGGTCTCGAACAAAAGCTCGGATATCTGCAGGAACTGGGAATCAACGCAATTTGGTTGATGCCGTTCTTTCCTTCGCCTCTGCGCGACGATGGTTACGACATTGCGGATTACAACGCCGTCCACTCCAGCTATGGCACCTTGGAAGATTTCCGCAAGCTTTTGGATTCCGCCCACGACCGCGGTATCCGAGTCATCATCGAAATGGTGTTAAACCATACCTCTGACCAGCACCCATGGTTTCAGGAGTCGCGAAGTTCCCAGGACAATCCTCGCCGCGACTGGTATGTCTGGAGCGACACCGACAGCCGTTACAAGGGAACGCGCATCATTTTTCTGGACACCGAAAAATCTAACTGGGCGTGGGATCCGATTTCGAAGTCCTACTATTGGCATCGCTTCTTCAGTCATCAACCCGATCTCAACTATGACAATCCCGCCGTTCGCGAACAGATGTGGAAGGTAATGAGCTTCTGGCTGGAGATGGGCGTTGACGCGTTTCGGCTCGATGCGGTGCCATATCTGGTGGAGCGGGAGGGCACAAATTGTGAGAACTTACCGGAGACCCACGCGATCCTGAAGGATTTGCGGCGAAGACTCGACGAACAATTCCCTGGCAGGATGTTGCTGGCAGAAGCCAATCAGTGGCCCGCGGATCTTCGCACCTATTTCGGCGACGGAGATGAATTTCACATGGCGTTTCATTTTCCCTTGATGCCTCGAATGTTCATGGGACTTAAGTTGGAAGATCGCAAACCCATCACTGAGATCCTGCAGCAGACTCCGGAAATCCCGCCTACATGCCAGTGGTCGCTGTTTCTGCGCAATCATGACGAATTGACGCTGGAAATGGTCACTGATATCGAGCGCGATTACATGTATGACTCCTATGCCGAAGATAAGACGATGCGACTGAACCTGGGAATTCGTCGTCGCCTTGCTCCGTTGCTGGATAATGACCGCAGGCGCATCGAATTGATGAATGGATTGCTGATGTCATTACCGGGCACTCCCATCATTTATTACGGCGATGAGATTGGAATGGGGGATAACATTAATCTCGGAGACCGCAACGGAGTAAGAACCCCCATGCAGTGGAACGGAGGATGGAACGGAGGATTTTCCACCGCGGAACCCGACCAGCTGTACGCTCCGCTTATCCAGAATCCGGTCTATGGCTATCCGGCAGTGAACGTCCTCTCGCAAGTCGGAAGCGGACATTCGCTCCTGCATTGGATGCAAAGCATCATCGCAGTACGCAGGTCGACAGCTGTGTTCGGCAGAGGATCCATTGAGTTTCTCCATCCGGCCAATCACAGAATACTTGCTTATGTTCGTCGGCTTGGTAACGAGTCGGTTCTGGTGGTCAACAATCTTTCGGGTGCGGCACAAGCCGTCGAACTGGATCTGAGGCGTTATAAGGGAAATATTCCGATCGAGATGTCGGGCAAGAATATATTTCCGCGGGTAGGAGACCTTCCCTATCTGTTGACCTTGGGGCCGTACCAGTTTTTTTGGTTTCGGCTGCGACGAATCTAATCGAACTTAGAATGTGGAAACTTAGACTTTAGAACCAGTGTCACACGACGCCTCCTCGCACGCGGCGTTAGTTCACATGGAGATAAAATTGGCGGAAGATACTTTTCTAACGGATGACTTTCTTCGTCAACTCATCAACGTGGGCGAAGTAGACATCCTCGTGGGGTTGCCGACCCACAACAACGCCAAGACGGTCGGTTCGATAGTAAAAACCATTCAGAGCGGCATCCTGCGCTGGTTTCCCAGAGAGCGGGCCGTGATCATCAATGCCGACGGCGGCTCGCGAGATGGCACTCCGGAATTGGTCACAAGCATCTCGATCGATGACGTTCGTCGCGGCTCTAATCCTTACGCGCTGCGGACTCTGCATTCAATTAGCACGAAATACGCAAGCAGCCCGGAGAGCCCAGCGGCATTGCGAACCATTCTGGCCGCCGCCGAACTGCTCCAAGCCAAGGCCTGTGTCGTGATGTCCCCCGAATCCTCCAGCATTGAAGGGGAATGGATTTCCAAACTTTTGCGGCCTATTCGTGACGACGGCTTTGATCTGGTGACGCCTACCTATCGCAGGCATAGGTTTGAAGGGCTGCTGATAACAAATTTGCTCTATCCAATGACTCGCGCGCTCTACGGGTTAAGGCTCCGTGAGCCCTACGCTCAAGAGTTCGGATTCTCCGGTCGTCTTGGTGGTGAATTTCTTTCCCAGAATGTCTGGGACGATGGAACTGCCGGGAGCGGAATCGAACTGCGCTTCACTCTGGCCGCCATCACGGCGCGACACCGTATATGCCAGTCTTTCTTGGGCCAAAAAGATCACATCGAGCGACGCGGCTCGGACCTGGTGCCAGCTCTAAGAGAAACCGTCGGACCGCTGTTCTCCGCATTGGAGCCGGACTTTCCGGTCTGGAGTGCCGTTACCGGCTCCCAGCCATTGCCCACCATCGGGCCAGATCACGAAGTGCTTTTAGACTTGGTGCGAGTTAATCGAAAGCGTCTCCGAGAGATGTTCACCACTGGTGTCGCCGAATTGGCAACCGTCTTTCAGTCGATTCTTTCTCCGGCCACTCTGGCGGAACTTCAGCGAATCGCCGGCTCGGGAGAGAGCGATTTTGAGTATTCAACGGAATTGTGGGTCAAGACGGTTTACGAGTTTGCCGCTTCCTACCACCAGTCCGTAATCAGCCGGGACCACATCATTCAAGCGTTAGCGCCGCTTTTCCGCGGGCGAGTGTTGGCATTCCTCATGGAGCATCGCAACGGTTCTGCGGAGGACGTGGAAAACGGCATTGAAAGTTTATGCCTTGAGTTCGAGCGATTGAAACCATATCTGTTGCAGATGTGGAAATCGAGAGAGTGAGACACCTATGCGGGAAATGATCATCAGTGAACTGAGTCAGGCCATGCATGAACTGGCCAGAGGATTCGCCCACTACCTTCCTCGTCTCATCGTTATGCTGATCCTAGCATTTGCGGGATGGGCGGTCGCCTATATTGCGAAAGTAGTTCTGCGTAGCATCCTGCGCCTTATTCAGTTCGACCGGCTCTCGGACAATGCCGGTGCCTCTCAACTGCTGACCAAAGCCGCTATGCCCGCGGCCACCGAGGTATTGAGCCGGTTCCTGTTCTGGGTAGTCTGGCTTGGCTTCATTCTTCTGGGAGTAAGCGTGCTCGGAATTCTGGGCCTGCAGGAGCAAATTGGAAAATTCTTTCTCTTCCTGCCGCGGCTGTTCGTCGCCATGTTCATCCTGTTTTTCGGATTGCTGGCAGCCAGCTTCTTTTCTCGCGCCGCTTTGTTGGCTGCAGTAAATGCGAATGTGCCTTCTCCCCGAGTTCTGAGTCTCGCTGTCCGCAGCATCATCATTGTTTTCGTGTTGTCGATCGTCTTCGAAGAATTGGGTATCGCAGAACAGACTATGTTGGTTGCTTTCGGAATCGGTTTCGGGGCCCTGATGCTTGGTTTGGCAATCGCATTCGGCATCGGGGGCAAAGACTTGGCCCAGCGTTTCCTGGAGAGAAGGTTTGTTCGCGCGAAGAAAGATGAAAGTGAAGACGAACTCTCTCCGCTCTGATGCCCAGCCGCTCAGTGAGGAAAACTCTTTCGATGAAGCCGGTCTCGCACGCTTATCGATCATAGAGAAAGGTCAGTCTCCGTAAGCGTTCGCTCAAATCCTTTGTCAGAGCGCCCGATTGGAAACGCCATTTCCAGTTTCCGCTTACCGTGCCCGGTAAATTCATTCGTGCATCACTGCCCAGACCCAATACATCTTGCAAGGGAACAATGGCGACCTCAGCCACGGACGCCAGCACCGTGCGAATAAATACCCAATTCACTGGCTCATTTTCAAAGCCCAGGTACGCTCGAGTGAAATCGCGCTCTTTGCGGATGTCTTCTGGCGTTCGAGTGCTTTCTCCCACACCCGAACTTGTCCACCAGCCAACCGTCGTGTCGTTGTCGTGACCGCCAGTGTAGGCCACGAGTTCGCGAGAGTAGTTGTGTGGCCGGAAGCTAGGCCCTTGAGGATCGTTCCCAAACGCAAACTGCAGCAGGCTCATTCCGGGGAAACCAAACTCCTTGCGCAACGCTTCTACCTCTGGGGTAATTACGCCCAGGTTTTCAGCAACGAACGGCAGTACTTCCAATTCAGCCTTGACGGCGCGGAAGAATTCCGCGCCGGGGCCTCTTACCCACTTGCCTTCCTGCGCCGTCGAAGCACTAGCCGGAACTTCCCAGTAGGCCTCGAACCCACGGAAGTGATCCAACCGAACAAGATCGAACAGCTTAAGGGACGCTCGAAAACGATCGATCCACCAACGGTGACCGGAAGCGGCCGACACATCCCACCGATACAAAGGGTTTCCCCAAAGTTGACCCGTGGCACTGAAATAGTCGGGTGGAACACCCGCAACCGCAGCAGGTCTGGATTGCTCATCCAAACGGAATAGCTCCTGATGACTCCACACATCTGCACTGTCATGAGCAACGTAGATCGGAACATCGCCCATGATGCTTAATCCGCACCGCTTGCAGTGAGCCTTGACTTTCTCCCATTGCCGAAAAAATTCGAACTGGGCAAACTTATGGATCTCGATCTGAGGAGCCAATCTTTCTCGCCATTCCTTTACTTCCGATAAATCCCTCCGTCGCATTTCCAAGTCCCAATCGGCCCAGACCGCATCCTTGTAAATGCTCTTGCACGCCATGAATAGCGCGTAGTCGTCGAGCCAATCGGCATTGTTCTTACAAAAAATATCGAAAGAATCGCGGTCCGTCCGAGCACGATCCGTAAGAAACGCGTAAGCAGCTTTACTGAGAAGAGCTTGCTTAACCTCGATTACGCTGCCGTATTCCACATGGCCTTCAGGAAGAGCTGATACAGAAGTGAGGTCTTGCAAAGACAATAGTCCTTGCTCGCGAAGCGATTTCAAATCGATGAGCAGCGGATTGCCCGCGAACGCCGAGAACAGCTGGTAAGGAGAATCGCCATATCCAGTAGGACCGAGCGGCAACACCTGCCAAATTTTCTGCCCTGACGCGGCCAGAAATTCGACGAACTCATGAGCGGAATCCCCTAGATCGCCGATACCATGGCCTCCGGGCAGAGACGTTACATGGAGAAGGATTCCACTACACCGAGGAAAGATCGCCGAATTCACGCTATCCTTATTGAGTGTCAGCCCGGCAAGAGGGTTGCGACACACTCCAAAAAATCCTGCCCACATCATCACTTTAGCCTGTCGGGAAAGGTAACATCGCGTCGGGATCGAGGTTGGTGGGCAGTGCAGGATTCGCTTCGCCCACCTAGATAAAATCCCGAAAAACTTGGGAAATCCTTTGTTTGGCGCTGGTTGTGGGCTGATTGAACTTCCAGTGGGTTCCAGTCCAATCCTGCCTCAACCAGCGTTATCATACCCAAATTGTTCACAAATTGTTCACAGAATTCCGAATTCTCATTATTGGGGTTCATGAAGACCCGTACCCTCGAAGTCAGGCATCTGCTCACTGCAAATCAAACCGCAACCCTCCTCAACTGCCATACCGAGACACTATACACATGGGTGAAGGAGGGTAGAATCGGCTGCATCAGGACCGGACGGAACCGAAGTTCCACCCGACGCATATCGAAGAATATTTTGAGCGGCAGAGCCGAGGGTGAAGGCTGAGGCCCAATCTCCGGGTCGTCGTGGAGCATCATCATGGGGATCAACAATCCGCCGTGCTCCTCGTCATTATCCAACTGAGCCCACCCATCATGGCGCAACCGCTCGTTGTCCCTCGTTCCTCAGGCTGGCAAGAAGCCCCGAATAACGCCTCTGCGGTCGGTCGTTATGAACAGCGATACCCAGCGCCTTCTTCTGCCCGATTAGGACTACCAGTTTCTTGCCCCGTGTGATGCCTGTGTAGATCAAGTTCCTTTGCAGCAGCATGTAGTGTTGCGTGGCCAGCGGGATCACCACCGCTGGAAACTCCGATCCCTGCGACTTGTGGATGGTCACTGCGTAAGCCGGGGCAACTTCGTCCAATTCCCCGAAATCGTATTTCACAATCCGGTCGTCGAAGCGAACCGCGACTTGATGTTCCACTACATCTATCCGTTCCACCGTTCCGATGTCCCCGTTGAACACTTCTTTGTCGTAGTCATTCTCGGTCTGGATAACTTTGTCATGTATCTGGAACCGCCACCCGAACCGCTCAACGGTCGGTTGACCGGACTGATATGGGTTCAACGCCCGTTGAAGCGAAGTGTTCAGTTCCCGCACCCCGAGCGATCCCCGGTTCATGGGGCAAAGAACCTGAACATCACGGATCGGGTCTAGATGAAATCGCTCCGGAATTCTTTCCTGCACCAACTTGACCAGAGTCGCCACGATCTTCTCCGGATCATCCCGCTCGACGAAATGGAAATCCGAACTTGGGTCTGCTTCCCTCATGTCCGGCATCTGCCCCCGGCGAATCCGGTGCGCGGTGGTGATGATCCAGCTATCCGCAGCTTGCCTGAACACTTCAGTGAGTCGGACGACAGGCACCGCACCGCTTTCGATCAAGTCTCCCAGAACCGTGCCCGGCCCAACGGATGGAAGCTGGTCTACGTCGCCGACCAGAATCAACCCGGCGTGGTTGGGAAGAGCCCGCACCAGCGAGTGCATCAGCAGCACATCCACCATCGACGTTTCATCCACAACCAATAGGTCGCATGCCAGCGGGCTCGATTCGTCCTTGGTGAACCGCCCGGTTGCGGGATTGATTTCCAGCAGGCGATGGATCGTCTTGGCTTCCATGCCCGTAATTTCGGTCAGCCGCTTCGCCGCCCTTCCAGTGGGAGCGCACAGCAGGCATTTCACGCCTTTGGCCCTCAGCATTATCAGGATCGAGTTCACGAGCGTCGTTTTGCCAACGCCCGGTCCTCCAGTGATGACGAGCACTCGGTTTGCGAGAACCGTTTTCAGTGCCTCCCGTTGGCTGGCGGCGAGCGTCTTGCCCGTCCGCCCCTCGCACCATGAAACCGCTTTCGCGAAGTCAATCTGGGGGTAGGTTGTCGCCCCTCCTGCCAACCGCTTGATCCTCAGCGCGATGCCTTCTTCCGCTCTCCGGAGATGCGGCAGGAAGATCAGGGGCTCGCCATCGATTTCCTCCAACAATAGCGAGCCACTTGTGAGCATCTGCGACAAAGCTTGTTCGACTGGGGCTTCCCCAACCCCCAGCAACTTCGTTGCCGCCAGTTTGAGTTTCCCGAGCGGCAAAGCGCAATGTCCGTCCGAAGTCGCTTCCAACAGGACGTGGTCGATGCCCGCCCTAGCCCGGTTGAGCGAGTCTCTCGGAATCCCGACCTTCTGGGCGATCTGGTCGGCGGTCGCGAAGCCGATGCCGTAGATGTCCTTCGCGAGCATGTAGGGATTGCTCCGCACCTGCTCGATTGCCTGCTCGCCGTAGGTCTTGAAGATTCGCACCGCCCGGCTGGTGCTGACGCCGTGACTATGCAGGAACAGCATGATTTCCCGTACTTGCTTTGCCTCCTGCCACGCATGGGCGATCCGCTCCCGGCGCTTCGGGCCGATGCCATCGACGGTTTGCAGTTCGGAGGGCCGTTTCTCGATCACCCCCAAGACCTCGGCTCCAAATCGCACGACCAGCTTCTTCGCGAGAATCCGACCGATGCCCTTGACCAAACCGCTCCCGAGATACCGCTCGACGCCCTCGGCGGTGGTGGGCGGTACTGTCTTCATCATGGTCGCCTTGAATTGCAGCCCGTGTTCCCGGTCCCTGACCCAACATCCCTCCGCGACCAGCCATTCCCCAGCGGTCACAGAAGGCAGCGATCCCACGACTGTCGTCTCCTCTCGATGCCCTTTTGTCTTGACGCGAAGTACGCAGAAACCGCTGTCGTCGTTGTGGAAGGTGACTCGCTCTATGACACCGGAAATTTGCTCGGTCGCGGGTCGGCGCTCTGGCATAGCGGCGGTCATGAGTCGGGATTCAATTTTGCCACGGATGGATGGGGGTACACGCGGGATTTCCGGCGTTTGGCCCAGATTCGGTGGAACCCCGAAGGGTAGAATCGTGGACCGTATGGCCAAACGTAAACCGAAAACACGTCCCACGTGGACAGATGTCAAAGCAAAACTCGCAGATTTTGATCGGGTAGCACTGCTGGGATTGATTCAGAGCCTCTACGCCGCGCACAAAGAGAATCAGACGTTTCTTCATGCCCGATTTGGCTTGGTTGAGGACGTGCTGGAGCCCTACAAGAAAACCATTGATCGATGGCTTTGGCCTGATGTGTTCCGGAGGCAGGACACTTCTGTCTCCCAAGCCAGGCGTGCCATCTCTGATTAACAAGAAGGCGGTTGGCGATCCGGAGGGATTGGCAGAGTTGATGGTTTTCTACTGCGAGCGTTCCGCTGGGTTTTCGAGCGACATTGCCAGTGACGATGAGGCATACTTCAATGCGCTGGTGCGGATGTTCGAGCAGGCGCTCAAAATCGCAAACGCACTATCGGTCGAGCGCCGCGACAACCTTCTAACCCGGTTGGATAGTGTGCGATTGATCGGCCATAAAATTGGCTATGGAGTCGGAGACGACATGGATTTTCTCATGTCGAAGTTCACGCAGAAGCACCAGTAAGCCGATTCGGCGGCGATTTGGCTGCCGGAAGGAGTTTGGGGCGGCTGGGGCGTTTCAACTAGGGTTGATGGGCTTTGTGGCCAAGCGGAAACCACATCCGGGAACCGGGCTGATCGAGTGGCGCTCACGCAGCATGCTCCCCTCTAACCCGCCCTATCTTGCTGCGCCAGTGGAACGTGCTGGCTTGCTACAACTTCGCCGGGCTTGGAATCGAAGACCTCCACAACCTCTCCATGATCGCCATTGTTTGGCGAATACGGCTTCGTCCGCCAGTTCAACTCTTCCAGCCGCTTTCGCATTTCATACCCGCACGTTTCACGAACATTGCAATGTTCACAGTCTGGACCGTGGATTCTCAGGAGGGACAACAGGTAGCATCTTAACTTCACGAACCACCTCGCAGGATTCAGCCCATTCGCCTCAGGGGGGCTGCGTCTCAACTGGCGGGAACTGCTCTTCGGAGAGGCGGGATGTATTATGCACACGATGAGGTGTCGTTTCAAGAAAAATTGTTGCATCGATGCGGAGGTCGCAAGAAACAAAGTTGCGAGGTGCAGTTTCTCGGGAGAGATTTCTCGATGCCGAAGACGGGAAAGCCTGCCGCCGTGTCGGTCCTATTCAGGACTGGGCCGCGTAAAATAGATGCTTTAGGATGACATCATTCGAACGCCCACCGGATAAATGATGCCAGACAGCAAAAGGATTTCGGAATGCCTTAATCCTGCGCGGACGCTGCCTAATCGACTCCCAGAGCGATTTGCAGAGCAGCCGGGACGCTTTGTTTGGTCGCTAAGACATTTGCCGAGCCGCCGCTCGTCCCGCCCAGTTCATTGCCGGAACCTAACTGGTACCGAAAACTCTCCGGGTCGGTTGTCGCTTGCAAACCAAAGCTCCCCACTACCAGTAGCGCATTTGTCGTCTGGAAACCTGAAATGCAATTCGTAGTCTTCTTTGTCGTTCCCTCCCAAGCTAATTCGGTCTGATCTGTCGGTCGTATTGGATTTCAGGTGGAAGGAGATGCTCTGAACAGGCCATTCCTCGCCTGCCACGAGGAGCCGGAGCGGGGTGATCTTCGTGGGCACCGGAGCGCGATTCACGACGGTCACAAGACCCCATAAGTACATGAACGGCCCTTGCGACGAATGCTGACTTCCGGTAACCAGTATCGGGCCGGGAGTTCCATCGAAGTTGAAAAACAGCGGGGCAGCCTGTTCCTTCAGTCGTTGCTCGGCTTCCCTGTCGTCGCCTTTGCGTTCTTGCTCAGCATTGTCCTCGGCACGTGCCGCTCGTTCTTCCTTGCGCCATTTAAGTTGAAGCAGGTTGAAGAGAATGCTGACAAGAAATGCTAGACCAAGGATGACTAACCCAATAGCAGCCATGTCGCTCTCCCAATGCCTTATGCCTTGCAGTCTCGATTGGGTCTCCTCCGGCTATCATTGGCTTGCCGAATCGCGTCTGGTATTCGCACAGGCTCCCCAAGCTGCTAAGCCCGCCTATTTCTTCTTCCCCGCCTTCAACTTCGCCCATCTCGCCCTTTGTGCCGCAGCGATCTTCCTGCGCGCCGCCGCTGACATGGTGCGCTTCACATGAGTCGAGCCCGTAGTTTTCGCTGCCGCTGCTATTGGCTTCGGTCCCTTGCGAATCTTTGCCCATCTCGCTTTTTGCGCCTGCGCCATTTTTCGACGCGAAGCGGCAGAGATAATTCGCTTCGGTTGGTTTCCATTTCGAGATGCTCCCGAACCATTTAACGACTCGATCACTGAAATTGCCTGATCCAACTTCTCCACCTGCAACTGCGCTTGCTTGCTCTGTTCTCGAAGCTCCCGAAGCGCGTTCTCTAGATTTCCCATAATCCCCCCCTCAAGATTTACAGCGGTCTATTGTATAACTAAGTATAAGCAACCCGCACTTGCAAATGCGGCCATCGGTCAGAGGACCTAAGATACTGTGGGTGGAGCGCACACTATGGCATCCTGCACATCGCGTCACGGAGTACCCGACATGACCTCGGACGACTTCCGTCAATCCCTCACCGCGACCGAGCCGCCAGCCGGACTGACATTCGCCCTTGCCGGATTATGGTGGGATGCCAAGGGCGATTGGACGCGAGCACACGGAAAAGAGGGCGATCAGGACAACGCTGCGTACTGGTATCGCCGGGCTGGCAAGCCCGTTTGCCGGGAGCCACTGGATGCGGANNGCCAAGGGCGATTGGACGCGAGCCCACGAATCCGCTCAGCAGGACGAAGGCCCCGAGGGTTCGTGGGTTCACGCCTACCTGCATCGCAAAGAAGGGGATCAGGGCAACGCAGTCTACTGGTATGGCCGGGCAGGGAAGCCTGTGTGCCGAGAGCCACTGGATGCGGAATGGCTCAGCATCATGAGAGATTTGCTGGGATAGTGGACTGTGAAACGGCTAGAGTGCTGACGCCACTCCCTTCTGATCAGCCTCAGGCATGAGAGTGAATTCTTCATGTCGCTGGCTTTCCGTTACGATCTCTCGGGCTATGGTTTCGGCCGCCATGACACAATCAGGTATCGAAATATTTATTCGCCGAGTGTGAACGGTGATTGGGCTATTAAGGATGCGGAAATCATGCTCGGTATCGAGTTCCGTGTGCGGGTACATCAGGTATGTGCGTGGGCATTTGAGGACGGTTCCCTGATCGAGCTAGAGCCGTGCTCCACGCATTACGAGATGTACGACAAGTAAATCCGAAATGCAGAATTTCGGGTTCGGAGGTGAAGTCGAAGGAATGGCGCGACGGTCTGGTGCCGCCCAGCCGATTTCCGGCTCCGGCTGTCTCCACCGCCGCTCCGATTGCGGGTGGAGCGGTCCTGACACGGAATGAACTTCTTTCCAGAGCCACACTTTTCCAGAGCCTTACTCACATGGATCATTCCGTCCTCTCTGACTGCTCATCCTCCCTCCGGGGCGGTCGGTAGCGTCCGCACATGGGGAGATTATGGCAGACAGAGCCTCAATTCTAACCACCCCTGCACCCACAGGGCTGGCGCACCGTCCCCTTTCGTAACTATGGCGACCTTTCCAGCAGCGGTACAGTTAACTTGGGATACAAGGTTCATGAGCACAGGTTCACGTATGCCGATCTCACTACAGAAGCCAGCCGACAGTTAGGGCGAATGGCTATTTATCAACTTATCAGGGTCCCTGTCTGGGTTAGGATCACGACGGCGGCCGGCGTTGGGGATCGGTATCGAGTTTTGGTTTTGAATTATGTCAATGCAATACCGCCTCACGCGAGCACTCAGGTACGCGACGATTGCGCTGTTTATCGCGGCAGGCTGCGAGGCGTTCGAACATCTTATCTTTCCAACTCTTACCGTTTGGCAGTCGCATATTACGGCAATCTTGGCCTGCACCACTATTGTTTTCCTTCTAGCCTCAGTAGGATTCCCCCTCGAACGAAGTAAGCAGCAGCAATTACACGAGATCAGTGGGCGCAGTCGGGTGCAAGATGCGATGACAGAAAGCGAAGCCCGCTATCGCTCGCTGTTTGAAAACATGTTGGAAGGATTCGCATACTGCGAGATGCTTTTTGACGACCGTGGTCGTCCAACAGATTTTGTCTACCTCGCCGTCAACGGCGCATTTGGAACGTTGACCGGCCTGAGAAATGTCGTGGGCAAGAAATTTACCGATGTTATCCCGAGGGAGAAGGACTCGCAGCCCGAGCTGTTTGAGAGATATGGCCGAGTGGTACTGACTGGTACGCCAGAAAGATTCGAGATCGAAATTAAGGCCTTAGGGATGTGGTTCTCCATCTCAGCCTATGGTGCGGGAAAAGGTTGCTTTGTCGCTACGTTTGATAACATCACTGAGCGCAAGCAGGCTGAGGAAGCTCTGTTGTTCAAAACTGCGCTGCTGGAGGCGCAAGCTGAAACGACAATTGATGGCATCCTCGCCGTCGACGAGTCCGATCACATCGTTCTGGCAAACAAGCAATTTGGGCGCAACTTCGAAATACCGGATGAACAGCTGAGCACACGAGACGATCTTATCGTGCTCAAGCACGTGACGGATAGAGTCGAAGACCCTGACGCCTTCATCGAGAGGGTCGAGTATCTCAATAGCCATCGGGATGAAAAGAGCAGGGATGAGCTTAGACTCAAGAATGGGAAGATTTTCGACCGATACTCTGCGCCTCTCGTTGACTCAAGAAGGCAGTATCGCGGTCGAATCTGGTACTTTCGCGACATCACGGACCGCAAAGTCGCGGAAGGGCGTGTCCAATACTTAGCCTACTACGATGCCCTGACCGGACTACCCAATCGGACTCTTCTTCAGGATCGCTTGACCAAGACCCTCGCTGGCGCTCGTCGGCAAAAAGACAAAGTTGCGCTTCTGTTCCTCGACCTCGACGGGTTCAAGAACATCAACGACTCGTTAGGACACGCAGTCGGCGACCTCCTTTTGCAAGAAATCGCAGCACGGCTTAAGACGTGGGGACGTGAACAGGACACCGTCGCCCGGCTGGGTGGCGACGAATTCCTCATCATGCTGACTGGCGTAAAGGACGTGCCCGACGTCGCGGTTGCCGCCGAGCGCCTCATGGATGCCATGACCGCTGCATTCGTTGTTCAGGGCCACTCACTCAGTATCGGCTGTTGCATCGGAATCAGTATCTTTCCGGAACACGGTGCGGACGGCGAAACGCTGATCAGCCGAGCCGATGCGGCCATGTATAGCGCCAAAGAGTATGGACGCAACAACTTCCGGTTTTTTACGGAGGACATGAATACTCAGGTAGTGGAGCGATTGACCTTAGAGAACAGCTTGCGTTTGGCACTGGAGAAAAAAGAACTCTTTCTCGTCTATCAACCGCAGATGGATATCGCCACTGGAAGGATCACCGGACTGGAGGCACTCCTCCGCTGGCGACACCCGGAATTGGGCCTTGTGCCCCCTGACAAGTTCATACGAATTGCCGAGAACAGCGGTCTAATTGTCCCTATTGGGGAATGGGTGCTCAGGACCGCCTGTTCTCAAGCCCGGAAATGGCAAGATGAGGGTTTCCCTGCGCTGACCGTCGCAGTAAATGTATCTGCGATCCAGTTTCGTCAAGAGAGCTTCGGCGAAGTCATTAGGAAGGTGCTGCACGAGACTAGGCTCCCGCCGCAATACCTCGAACTGGAACTCACGGAAAGCCTCTTGCTCACGAATGCAGACCTGATGTTATCAGTCATTCAGAAATTAAAGGCGGCTGGAGTGACACTGGCGATTGACGACTTTGGAACTGGGTACTCCAACTTCACCTCCTTGAGGCGGTTTGGGGTCAACAAGCTCAAAATCGACCGCTCGTTTATCAGCGACGTTGCCACGAATCCAGATGACTCAGCGATCACAGCCGCAATCATCAACATGGCAAAGAGCCTGAGGCTCAAGGTGATTGCCGAAGGGGTCGAAAACGAAGCGCAGATGTCGTTCTTGCGGGCTCATCATTGTGACGAGATTCAAGGGTACTACTTCAGCAGGCCCTTGGCATTTGACAACGTTGCTGACAAACTGCGAGACAACGTCGTTCAAACGCAAGCCGAGCATAAGCCGACAGGTGATAATGGCGACAACAAACCTTATGAGGTGAGCATTTCACTTATGTCCATAGGACTTGCACTTTTGGTGTCCGCTGATCCAGTTACAATTCAGCAGTTCAGCCTCGCCCTGCGAGAATTGTCTATTTCGCCGGATGCATGTCAGGACGCGGCAAGCGCGGGTCTTCTCCTGAAGAGCCGAAAATTCGATGCCGTTATCGTTGATCTTCAACTAGGAGAGCAGTCCGGACACATTCTGGACGAGGCACGTCTCTCCCCATCGAACCGGACGGCGGTCACGTTCGGCATCGGCGATAATGATGCGAAAGTTACGTCGGCTTTCCGCAAGAAATCTCAGTTTGTCTTCGAAAGACCGCTCTCTGCGCAGTCGATCCACAAAACTCTCAAGCCTGCATACGGGCTCATCCTGAGAGAACGGAGACGCTACTTCCGTTACCCGGTCTCCATTCCAGTCATCATCCGGAGCGAGAGAATACAGGAAGTTTGGTGCAACAGCGTAAATATCAGCGGAGGGGGTATGGCTTTGAGCACGCAGGTTCCGCTCCTTCCCGGAGAAAGCGTCCGTGTTCAGTTCACACTACCCGATCACACGGTACCCTTCTTCGCAGAATCGACGATCTGCTGGTCGAAAACAGGCCGTTTGGGAGTTCGCTTCGTATCCATTTCGGACGAGCAGAAGTCCGAACTACAGGTCTGGCTATCCCAAAAGCTGGAAGAGACACTTCCCGAATTCGTTGCCGAGCAATTCCGAAAGGAAGAACGTGGCTCCAATTAATACGTTGAGTCAGAAGCCCGATGACAATTCCGGTGCATGAACAGAAGCTCACACTTTGAAGAAATCTTCCTCGTTACCGCCGTCCGATTCGCCACTACCCACGCATTGTCCGCAATTCAGGCCCGGACGCAACGCAACTCGTTTAATGATCCGCAGCAAATGCGTATCGGGATTTCCCTGCCTGTTGGGGAACACCAATCCATTGCCCGGACACCTTTTGTGACGAGCCGCCAGCCGCTCGGCAAGCTTGTCATTGATGCCGATGTTGCGCTGTTCGCTATCCTTCACCTGCCAGTGATAACGTTCCCGCTTGCTATAGACCTTGACTTCTTTGGTCCGCAGATTGATGTCCGGCCACTCCACATGCGCCCCTTCACCATTCCGAAAATTGACCCGAGGAAAAATTCCAGCACATCCGTCTCATCTACATCCGCAAATTGCAGTAGGTGTGCCAGCACTTCGGGGTCATAGGCGACCACTTTCTTCTCCTCATAGGTAGGCCAGTCACTTTGCGGAATGAGTTTCTTGCACCCATAGGTGTTGAGAAAACTCACCGTGTTCAAGAAATGGTTGTATGTGGTACGCGGATCGTTGTACTTGCCAATCGAAGTTTTCTGCATGCGCAAGAAAACTTTGAACACTCGCAGATCGTCTCCGTCATTCTCGTCCATGTAGGTTTTCTTGCAGAATTCGGTGAACAGTTTCAAGCAAAGTGTGTAGCACTGACGGGTATGCTTGCGCCAGTCTTTCCGAGCATCTTTGCCAGTCGTCATATACTCGCTAATCGCAGCCGCCAGTGTGAGCCGGGGTTCTTCCTTCGGCGACTTCAGATGAGGCAGGGCCTCGGTGACTGGCACCATGCCACGCTCCATCTCACGCAGCAGTTTTTCTTTTCGGGCTTTGGCATCCAACGCAAGTGGGGCTCGGAGCCGACCGCTTCCCATTTTCCCGCACAGCGCAAGTAGTATTCCCCGTCCTGTGGCTTCAGACGGGTCTGCTTATTGTCTTGGTAGATGGGCTTGCTGAATTTTCCGTGGCGACGAATCCACAAACTGACTGTCCGGATCATAGGGGCTGCATTGCTAATGCGAGATAATGCCCAGACATGTTCCGAACCCGATTCAAGAACGAAATCGTCGCAGAATTTCTGCCTCCCTCGCGACCGAGGAAAAAACAGAAGCTCATCATCTTGTGCGACGGGATGCCTTCGATTCCTCGCAAACAGCAATTGTCTGAATTTCTCGCTGCCAAAGGCTTTTGGGTGATCTACCTGCGCTATCGCGGTGCGTGGGAAAGCGGCGGTGAGTTTCTGGCGAAGTCACCGCATGAAGACATCCTCGATGTGCTCGACGAATTGCCAAAGGAACTGGAAGAAATTGCGTTTGGTCAGAGATTCCGGCTGGCACCACATCAGGTCTTTGTAATTGGCGGCAGCTTCGGCGGTGCGGCGGCGATCTTGTTGTCGCTAGATCGACGAGTCACGCGGGTAGTCGCGAATTGCCCGGTCGTGGACTGGAGCATTCTGGACGAGGCTGAGAAGGCGGAAACTTCCAAAGAGAATTATGCGGGCTATATCCGTGAAGCGTTCGGCGATGGCTATCGGCTTTCGGATGTGAACTGGAAGAAGCTCCGGAGTGGCACCTTCTACAATCCGTGGCACCGCAGAAAGGAAATCGACGGCTCCAAGGTGATGATGTTTCACGCCAAGGACGATCCGAACGTCCCCTATGAACGCACCAGACAGTTCGCGGAACTCACGGACGCGGCATTGAAGTCGATTAACAAGGGTGGGCACATCAGCACAGATTACGTTGTTAGGAAGTATTGGGCTCGAATCAAAACCTTCTTCGATTCGGCTGGTATTCCTGTCCGTTAACAAGCCTTCTTGAGTTTTCTGCTACCCTTGCATACCAATCGAAAAGGAGAACCCATGCGAAAACTTCTCCCCACCATGCTGCTGTGTCTTCTTGCTCTGCCTGCCATTTCTCAGGAAAAGCAGCCCTCCGACAATCCCCTCAGCGCATTCACTAAGCGCGTCTACGGATTTCAGAAGGGAATTCTGCTCCGCTCCGCCGAAAAGATGCCAGAGGAGGATTACAACTTCAAGCCCACCGAGACGGTTCGCAGCTACGGCCAGATCATCGGACACTTGGCCGACGCGCAATACCTGTTCTGTTCCAAAGTGCTCGACGAGAAAAACCCCGAGCCGAAGATCGAGCAGACCAAGACCTCGAAGGCCGATCTGATCGCCGCTCTCAAGACCGCCTTCGCCTACTGCGACAAGGCCTACGATGGCATGACCGACGCGTCTGGAGGTCAAATAGTGAAGCTGTTCGGAACAGATACGCCGAAGCTAGGCGTCCTGAACTTCAACAATGTACACAATATGGAACACTACGGAAACCTCGTCACCTACATGAGGATCAAGGGCATCGTTCCTCCTACCAGCGAGCAGGGGCAAATGCCCGCACCAAAGCAGGAGAAACCCGAATCACAGCCAAAGAAGTAAAGCGATTGTGTGGGCGGGCACTCTGCCCGCCCGCGTCCCCTAATTACTCGATGGCAGCTTCTCAATATCTCCGTTTGGCTTCACTGTGAACTCTTTTCACATTAGTCAACCAGATCAATCCGAACAGTGAGGAGTTCTGTTCCGAAGAAGCACACCGCTCTCGCATTCCCGGCACTGCTCGGCAATTGACTTGCGAGCCAGCGTTGGCGCTCACGCGGCTCGTCGTCCGAGAGCAGATGGGCTGTGCCCGCATGCCAGTCATACCTTAGTCCCTCACGCAGCTTCAGGCGTACATGCGGATCACGCTCAATGTTGCGGACGTATCCCGCTTTCATGCCATGCTCTGCTACTAACCAGAACTGGTTGCCGATACGTCCGTCACCCACGGGAGTGCGACGTGGCTTCCCGGTCTGCCGTCCTTTCGTTTCGAGCAACGCATATCCGGGCAGCGGCACGCCCATCGCAAGCGCGAGCTTAATCGGCGGATTGAGCAAGTATTTCTGAAGGGTGTGGACAATCCGATGCTTCATTTTGTAATTGAACTCCGTTCGGTTAAAGATAACCTATGCTCACCGACGCTCCTCCGCGCAAGGCGAACCGGGCGGGATTTCTTGAGAGTGACCGAATCAGGGCACTCGATCTGCCACGGAACGGGCATTTGCAGGAGATTGCCCAGAGCCTCGAATCCGCGATGGAGGCGGACAACATTCGAGATGTTCGGAGCGCCTGCGCCGAGTTTCTGGCGAGCGCCTCAACCTTCTATGAAGTTCCGACGTGTGGCGTGCGCGTGCTTGCGGCCCGACCACTGCGAGTTCGCGAAAACTGGTCAACAGAGCTTTTCGGAGACTACACCGCCGAGACTATGCTGATCCGCGTGTGGATGCGGACGGCGGTGCGAAAAGAGATCACGTCCTTTGGAACATTCCTGAGCACCCTATGCCACGAGTTCTGCCATCATGTCGATTATCAGAAGTTCGAGTTCCACGATTCGTGGCATACTCGCGGCTTCTACGAGCGAGCGGCTGTGCTCTACCACCATGCGCGTGGGACACCGCAAAAGAAACTGTTCTGGCTGCCTGTGGCACGTGGGCGCTGGCGTATTGACTGGCCGAGAACGAATCGGAGTCGGTAGCCCCGGATTTCGGATGCCGGTGCTAAGCTGACATCATTTAACATGTCTCGTCGAACCACATCCACTCTCATTACCGTGCTCACGTTTCTCGCGGCGTCAACCGCCCAGCAGCCTACGCCGACAGCACCCAGTTCAAACCCGCATCATGAGCCCATTACCGAAGACCTCTCGCACGGTGCAACCTTCAAATTCAAAATCGCGCCCGACCTGCCGGAGTTCACTTTCAAAGTGCTTCCCAACGTGCAACAGCCAGATGGAGAAGGGAGCCCTCAGTCCACCATCGCAGATGTACAGGTCTTCCGGGGAGAGTCTAAGGAACCATTGCAGAGCCTTGGAGATTGCGTATGGCTCGGACGCATGCGATCCCACTGATCCATTTGGCGAAGTGGGCAAGAAATAGAGCGAGCTTATAGGTGCAGTGTTTCGAATAGAGTTGAATAGCAATGATGCAACGTTTTGAATTGCACCATCATGAGCTATTGGTCGTTGCAGAGTCCGCTTGCCCTTCTCGAAATCAGTCGGTAACTTTTGGAGGCCACCATGTCGTCGCGCACAATCTTTCTAAGCAGGCTGATCGGTCTGTACTGCATTGTCATCGCGGTCTCGATGATGACTCGCAGGCAAGCTACCGTGGAGACGGTGACCGCCCTTCTTCAGAATCCGTCGATGATGTTGATCGTCGGCATAATCACGCTGGCCGCTGGGCTGGCGGTGGTTCTCGCGCACAATATCTGGTCGGGGAGTGCGCTCGTGGTTGTGGTCACCCTCGTCGGTTGGATAACGCTCATCAAGAGCCTATTCTTTTTATTCCTGCCGCCTGAGATGGAAGCGGGACTTTTCCTTGGGCAGCTTCACTACCGACAACTCTTCTACATGTACACAGCTATTTCGCTCGTCCTCGGCATCTACCTGACCTATGGCGGATTCAAGTCACGATCCAGTTAGCCAGTATCTCCCTCACTGAATTGTGCCTTCAGGTTCGCCGAGAGTGCTCCTGTTCTTCCCAATCACGCGCACTTCTTTCCCACGGAGACCTGCGTATTTGATCGCCATGCCGAGGAGCGTGTATTCGTACTCTTGGTAGTCGGCGCCAAAGGCGTCTTGCTGAAGTAACACCAGTTCCGATTCATCCGCGCACGCTTTCGCGAAATCGGGAAGCTTCCTTCTGATGGTGGCGATAAGGCTGGACTCTCGCTGCATCCGTTCGTCATCAGTCATAGTGCTATGAGAATAGCCGATTCTGAGTTAGCAGGGTTGCACAGGGCGAGAGCATTCTGCGTCGTCGTTTGCCACGTGATTGATACGAGTGCTCACGGGATAGCTACGCATCCGCCGGGCATCGCAGGGTTTCAAAGATCGGAAGCTGCGATTACTCCCGCATCCACGGATCGAGCCACAGATCGTAGCCGTCTGGATCGAGGATGACGGACCTATGGAAGCAAAGTTGCACGACCCGCAATCTCCCGCAATTGTTCTGAGGTAAGGCCATAGAGCGGCGGTACACTGACACCCAGCACTCCGAGGTAGGCGTAAAGTTCGCCGCGATGATGAACCTCGTGCTCGACCATCGAGCGCAAGAGCTTCCGAGTGGTGATCGGGGTTCCGTCCGGCGACTGACACTTTTGCTGCAATTGGTCGTCGCTTAGCTGCGTCAGCATTTTCATCGATTCGCCGTGCATCCGTTCCATGAATTGCACAACCTCGTCGCGGCCCTCTGCCAGTTCGCGACCACATCCGGCATAGCGGTTACGCCCACCGCATGCGCACTCCACAAAGACGTTCCTTTCTGTTGCGGCAATGTGTCGGCCGAGGTCACCGAGCGTAAACTTGCCTGCCGCTGTACGCCACTCGATTTTGTCGGGTGGAATACAGGTAACGACCCGCATAGTGCGCTCCCGGATTTTGCCAAAGTAATCAAGAAACGACTGGATCGTGTTGATTTCCATGTGAATCATGGTACAGCACACTCATTCGTCGCTACTCTTAGTGTTGGCTTCCCCGCGCATACAATGGCGGCATGGAAGACCTGAAGAATCGAGTTGCTCTTGTAACTGGCGGCAGTCGCGGAATCGGAGCCGCAGTCGCAATCGCACTGGCTAAGGCGGGTGCCGCTGTCGCCGTTAACTACCGTGAGCGTGCCGACGCTGCGAATGCGGTGTGTGCCGAAATCGCCGGGATGGGACGGAAGGCAGTCGCGGTTCGGGCCGATGTGTCGGTCGCCACCGACGTGAAGCGCATGGTCGCAGAGGTCGAAGCGCAACTTGGTGCCATCGACATCCTCGTCAACAATGCGGGGATTGCCCATCCTCACAAAATGGACGAGATCACGGAAGCAGAATGGGACGAAGTGCTCACGATCAATCTCAAGTCTGTGTTCTTGGTGACGCAAACGGTGATCGGCGGTATGCGACAAAGAAAATGGGGACGGGTCATCAATATGTCCTCCGTGGCCGCGCAGACGGGCGGGGCTGTGGGGGCGCACTACGCGGCGTCCAAGGCGGGGATTATAGGGCTGACCCACTCCTGCGCCTCATCATTCGTTCGAGACGGAATCACCGTGAACGCCATTGCCCCGGCTCTGATTGAGACCGATATGGTGACCAGCAATCCAAATGCGAGTCCCACTCTGATTCCGATGGGACATTTCGGCTCGACAGACGACATCGCCTCCGTTGTTGTGATGCTGGCGCTGAATGACTACATGACCGGGCAGACGATTTCGGTGAATGGCGGCTGGTATATGACCTAGTTCCCACCAACTCTGCCCAATGGTCGTCGTTCCGTTTGACCCATTCCCGCTTCGTACTAGATGATTGAGACGGAATGGACGCCGAGCAGACCATTGCTGAAATCGAGTCGCTGGAGCGCATCTTCGCGGTGCGGGACACCAGACCGCTGAGCCTGAGCGATCTTGCGGCTGCGAATCGGCGGCATGATGAGCAGCAAGCCAGTAGCCCTTGGTTTCGGCTGTGGCAGCGGTATGGCATCTGTTGCCGACATGAGTCTCCCGCGCTCCGACTAGACGGAATTGAAGGCTAAGCCCCCGCAACAAGTTCAGCATTCAGACGAAAAGTCGATTCTGAGCCACCGCGACTTCCACAGGTCGCGAGCACTCCTCGTCGTCACGTGCCACGTGATTGACCCTACTGCTTGTGCGCGACAAACTGCCGGGTGATTCCGGGTGATCCCATTCACTTTGTTTTCCATAGAGACGGTCATCGTCTTTCCGTCAGCAGAAACCGTAAAGCAAGTGACCTCGACAATCTTGCCCTCGCGTTTATCAGTCTCTTCAATCGTGTGCTCATCAATCGGCTTAACCGAGACCATAGTGTTGCTGGGATCACCCTTGTACGGCGTCACCGTTCCGTCCAACTTCGCCGCATAGCTCTGCCCAGTCGGATCGGCAAAGCTGAAGGTGTCGCCTTCCAGCTTCAAGGTCACAAGGAGCGCGTTGTCGGATCGGCTCATGCGCTTCGTGATCCGCCACGAACCGGAAACGCCATGCGCTCCACGCGGACGTTGCGACACGCGAGCCATGATGTCTTTCCCCGCAACCACGTCACCTTGGGCGTTGCAGCTTTCCGTCCACTCAACTGTGGCTGTGTTCCCGTCGAGTGAGACAGTCATTCTTATAGTACCAACCGCTTTCCCATTTCTCTTGTCAGTTTCCTCTGTCGTCCGATCATCTACGACTTTGACACTGACGGTGTCATAGCACGGTTCTCCGGTGATCTTATGGTCACGGCCATCAGCCGGAATCTCAAGCGGCAGATCACAGGTTGGGCACCGATATGTGCCGTCCTGCAACAAATAAACTTCGGGCTTCGTCGAAGACTGAGATTCGGCGAGGTTGATCCTCCATGTGCCATCAAAGGGACTCTGTGCCAACGCCTGCACGGGCATCACCAATGACAGAATCGAACCAAACCAAAAAAGCCGCTTCATCCTCGGCCTTGTTCGCGGCGTGCTTCCGACCGAGACGTTCGCAACAATCTGCTTCCTCCGCGACAATCGGTAACGTCCGCACATGCCGAGATTATGCCAGATGGGCAGCTGAATCGCCGCACTGCGTTCAGACATCGAAGAATGGAGGGACGGAGAGCCATGAAGTACGTGAAGAGAGTCGAAGACGTTATGTCTGGGTGGCCTGACGTATCAGCTCACTCACACCGCTTCGGTGGGACGGAATTTCTGTTTGGCGCAGCCGAAATCGGACACGTTCACACGAACGGAGTAGTTGACATACCCTTCCCGCGTTCAGTACGCGATGCATTGTTGGCAGATGGTCTTGCTGAGGAGCACCTCTGGGTTCCGAATTCCGGCTGGATCACCTTCCGCATCCGCTGCGAAGAAGACCTCGATCACGCAGTTTGGCTCATACGGCTGTCGTACCTCCGCTACGTGCTCAAGGCCGCAGCCGATCCACGCAAGGTCTTCGAACAAGAAAGTGAGCAACTGCACCTGAGTCCTCGCTTCAAATCGTTGCTCGAACCGTTCGTTCCAATGACTGCTAAACAAGTTTCGGCTGAGCCAATCCCAGCGTAGGTGCGGGCGAAGGGGTCGCCGAACCCAACCCGAACTTTGAATTGCCGAAGAGGAGAGCATCTTGGCCGCAAGAATTCTCATGGTTCTTAGTGCGAGCATTATCTTTACGCTCGGAGTCGTCCACCTCGTCTATACATTCTGGGGGCCAAAGCTCACGCCCCGTGACCCCGCGCTGCAAATCAGCATGAGCCAGATTTCACCTGTCATTACGAAAGAAACAACAATGTGGCGGGCTTGGGTGGGCTTCAATGCCAGCCACAGCATGGGACTTATTTTGTTCGGCTTGGTTTTCGGTTTTCTCGCATTGGCTCACGGCCAACTCCTCTTTCGGTCACCGTTCCTGCTCCTCGTCGGGTTGGCAGTGCTTGGTGGTTTTGTTGTGCTCTGCAAGGTTTATTTTTTCAGTGCGCCTCTCACAGGCGTCTGCATTTCTTTGGCCTGCTATGTCGCCAGCATTGCGCTATCGCGAGTCTAACGATGCGCTCCAGCAGACCCACAACCCTCAGCATCGCTACCCTCCTGACCACCCCGCACGGCTGATCCCGTCGTTTGTTGCTCAACAACTTGCGCGTATGCTGGCGAGACCCTTTCGGACTGCCCTGAGAAAACGCCGAATCAACAGCGCCCTAAGCCGGGTGACTGCCGTCACTGCTCTGCGATTGCTCCTGCCGTGACAATCATTGAGGGGCGGATACTACTTGAACCACGGGAATGTCATCAAATGAGCCTCAAATCGAAATTGGCTCTTCGTTTCTTGCTTGGATTCGTCGTGTTCGGCGCTCTGCTGTTCATTCCCGCTGGTTCCTTGAGGTTTTGGCAGGGCTGGGCGTATCTAATGGTTTGGTTTGTCCCAACGCTATTCGTTTTTGGTTATTTCTGTAAGCACGATCCACAATTGATCGAGCGCAGGCTGCAGAGGAAGGAAAAAGTGCACGAACAGAAGCTAATCATGAAGTTCGCCTTCGTGACTTGCTTGATCGGCTATTTGCTCCCCGGTCTCGACCACCGATTTGGCTGGTCTCACTTGCCCTTGTGGTTGACGATCCTTTCGCAAGCATTCGTTCTTGGCGGCTGGCTGATGGTGTTTTGGGTCTTGAAGGCGAACAGTTTCGCTGCTGCCACCATTCGAGTCGAGCCCGACCAAAAAGTGATTTCGAGCGGGCCTTATCGCATCGTCCGCCATCCTATGTATTTGGGTGCCAGCGTGATGTTTTTGTTCGCGCCTTTGGCGCTCGGTTCGTACTTCGCCTTACCTGTGTTTGCCCTCTTCATCCCCATCATCGTTTTCCGCCTGCTCAATGAGGAAAAGGTTCTTCGCCAAGAACTACCCGGCTATGCGGAATACTGCTTTCACACTCGCTTCCGCCTCATCCCGCTCGTTTGGTAGAGCGTCACCGAAATGAGCGTGTCCTGCTCACTGACTTGCTGTTGCCGCTGTGCTACGATTCGCGTTCAGACCTAGACAACTCAGATGATATGGCACCAACGCCTTCACCTGTCGAGAGTAGGCCTCATACGACTCGTCGAACTGCACACGCATCCATTTCTCTTCAAGCCTAAGTTTGTGCCATAGTGCGCCGAAAACAAGGGCTGAAGCGAGTAGCCCGCGCCATTATCTCGCTGCAGCCACGGCTACGCTTCACAGCGCAAGTGCTTTGGGGTTTGCCAGAACTGCCATTCGTTGACTGTCCGCGGCAGTGTCCGTAAGATGTAGCGACCGGAAAGCCGGGTGCTCTTAGTGATCGACCAGACCATATCGCACTACCGCATTACCGAGAAGTTGGGCGGCGGCGGCATGGGAGTGGTTTACAAAGCCGAAGACACCCAACTCGGGCGCTTTGTCGCGCTGAAATTCCTACCCGATGACCTCGCCCAGGACTCGCAGGCACTCGAGCGTTTTCGACGCGAGGCCCGCGCTGCCTCAGCGCTGAACCATCCCAATATCTGCACAATTTACGAGATCGGCAAACACGAAACCCAGTCCTTTATCGCCATGGAGTTTCTGGACGGGGTAACGCTCAAGCACCGCATTACGCACCGCCCACTGGAGGTGAACCTGATCCTGACGCTTGCTATCGAGATTGCCGACGCGCTCGACGCCGCTCACTCCAAAGGGATCGTTCACCGCGACGTTAAACCGGCAAACATATTCGTGACTGAGCGCAATCATGCCAAGATCCTCGATTTTGGATTGGCAAAAGTTATCGCGGAGCGCGGCAAGGATAAGGATATAGAAGCGACAGGAACTCTGGCTGGACCGACGGTTGGAGTCAGCGCCGAGCAACTGACCTCGCCGGGATCTGCGCTGGGCACTGTCGCGTACATGAGTCCGGAGCAGGCGCTTGGCCAAGAACTGGATGCGCGCACAGACGTGTTTTCGTTCGGCGTGGTGTTGTACGAAATGTGTACCGCCCGTCTGCCGTTTGAAGGCAACACGTCCGCGGCAATTTTCAATGCAATTCTCAACAAGCTTCCAACCGCGCCAGTCCGCTTGAATCCCGAGCTTCCACCGGAACTGGAGCGCATCGTCAATAAGGCGTTAGAAAAGGATCGTGACCTGCGCTATCAGAGCGCGGCCGACATGCGGGCTGATCTCAAGCGCCTGCACCGCGACTGGCATCCGTCATCGAGGCAACTGGCCGCGGTGGCGGAGTCGGGTGTAGCAGCGGCTCCGGCCTCGGTACCGAAGAGCGCCGGAGGAGCGACGAAACGCATCAGCCTGTCGTGGCTGGCCGGCACCGCCTTGGTAATGCTGTTTGCCGGCGCACTGCAGGAATCCTTATTGGCCAGCGATCTGCCACAGGGCCCGTGCCCACGTTTCACGAACTCACATTCCGCCGGGGCGCTCTGACGTCTGCGCGATTTGCTCCGGACCCGCGCTCGGCCATTTACAGCGCCTCTTGGGAAGGCAATCCGCAAGCAGTGTTTATCAGTTCCCCAAACTCCACCGAATCGCGCGATCTGGGGCTGGTGCAGACGCAAGTCCTGGCGGTCTCCTCGGGCGGGCAAATGGCCGTATTGCGCCGCTTTCGCGTCGCCGACAATGCTTTTACGTATGTCGGAACCGTGGCTCAGCTGTCCATCGGCGCCGACGCCCCCCGCGATCTGCTGGACAATGTTGAGGACGCCGACTGGAATCCTGAGGGTAATGCGCTGGCGGTCGTTCACACCGTCGGCGGCAAGAGCCGCCTGGAATATCCGATTAGCAAGGTGTTGTATGAGACCGCCGGCTGGATCAGCAATCTTCGTTTCTCCGCCAAAGGTGATCGCCTTGCCTTTGTTGACCATCCAACGTTGGGGGACGACGGTGGGACGATCAGTGTCGTTGATCTTAGCGGGAAGAAGACAGACCTTACCGAACGCTGGGCCAGCGCAATCGGTTTGGCCTGGGCGCCTTCCGGGGACGAGATCTGGTTTACCGCTACTGCCACAGGATTCAGCCGTTCCTTGCGTGGTGTGACTCTGTCCGGCAAATCCCGCGAATTGCTCACCGCACCGGGGACGCTTACTCTGCATGATGCCGGTGCTGGCGGCCGCGCCTTGATTTCGCGCGACGCACTGCGCGCGGGCGCGATCGGCCTGGTCCCCGGCGAAAACAAAGAGCGAGACCTGAGCTGGCAGGACTGGACTGTGCCCACGGCTCTCTCCGAGGATGGCAAGGTCCTGCTCTTTATCGAAGCGGGGGAGGCCGGGGGCGGCGACTATGCGGTATTCACTCGCGAGACCAACAGCACTTCTGCCGTTCGTCTGGGCCAGGGAAGTGCGCGCTCGCTTTCGCCCGATGGCAAGTGGGCCGTGGTCCTGCGGCAGAATATGTCGCCGCCTGACTTCGTGCTGCTCCCCACCGGAGTGGGACAGCAGCGGGTGCTGCCCACCGGGAAGGTGATTCCCCGGTTTGGTCAATTCTTCCCCGATTCCAATCGTCTTCTATTCGACGGCCACGAGGCCGGCCACGCTTCCCGGATCTACGTCATGAATTTGGACGGAGGGCAGCCTCGCGCCATAAGCCCAGAAGGATTTAACCTACGCGGGCATTCGCTGTCACCTGATGGCAAACGCATTGCCGCTATCTCAAGCGATGGAATGGCCTTACTGCCATCCGATGGGGGAGAACCGCAGTTGGTGCGAGGTTCACAACCCGGTGACATACCACTACGCTGGGAAAAGAACGGTCAGACCTTGCTGGTAGGAACTCGTGGCGAAATCTCATGTCCGGTGTCGCGCTTGGACCTTGAAACCGGCGCAAGGACACCTTGGAAAACGTTCAGCCCGGTCGACGTCGCGGGTGTCGTCGGTGCCTCGTGTCCTCTCATTTCCGATGATGAGGAGCACTACGTTTTCGGTTACACGCGCAACTTATCCGACCTATTCCTCGTGGAGCACCTGAAGTAGCCGAAACGTCGAGCTAGACGGGATTCGGCCCGCTAAAGCTTTGTAAACGGCCAAACCATAAATAATCCAGCGTAAGAGTAGCCGACACTTGGGGAGTTAGGAATTGTTGGGTTTGTTTCAAACGACCCACTGGGGTATCTGTAGACACCGCGCGGCTTCTGCAGGAATCCTGTCAGCACCTTCTTCTGTCCGGCGACTCGGCGCGGCCGCTGCAACATTGTCGAGGCCGACGCAGGCCAAAGGAAAAAAGCCTTGGTTGACAGACCGGAGAAGGAGCGCATACTGATGTCCCGCTCTGCTCTTACGCCGTCTCCCGCTTTGCTAAGCGTTCGAGTCCGCGCTCTTTGGTTTTAAGTTCCCGGATCTTGAACTTCTGGATTTTTCCGGTTACCGTCATCGGGAACGCATCTACAAACCGGACATGCTGAGGAATCTTGAGGTAGGCAATCTGCCTTCACAGAACTCGCGGACCTCGTCCTCCGTTGCACTCTCGCCTGTTTTCAATCGTATCCATGCGAGCACGACTTCACCCAGGCGATCGTCTGGGATCCCGACCACCTGTACTTCGGTCACTTTTGGATGCGCGTACAAGAACTCTTCCACTTCCCGCGGATAAACATTCTCTCCGCCGCGGATGATCATGTCCCGCGGATTCCGCGTTCAGATAATCGGTTGTCATGCCGATTCATCAGGCGTCGCACTGGCCGCGGCAGCTGGAAATTGGGCAGTGTATTTTGCGTAGAGTACGTCGTAGAGGACTTTCTTCTGAGATGGCCTGAACACGATCGCCTTAGTACGGTTGAAGTATTTCTTGCGGTCTATCAGACCGCTGAGTAGAGCGGCTCCGACAGCGGAAGCCGAACTGAGTCTGAACGCGTCCACAGGTTGTCCGAGAATATCTGCTAGCAGTTGGGACTGCTGGGGAATTTCGGCCATCCATCCGGCTAGGCGTGTAGAGGACAACGGCGCTTCCTCCTCAAGGACCTCCAAACAGCGTCGAATCTCGAAACACATGCCTTCAAGCAGCGCGCGGGCAATCTTCGCGCCGTCATGGGTCAATGTAAGTCCGGATATCGTTCCCCTGAGGCTCGGGTTCCACAGAATCCCCTGTTCGCCGCCGGCGAGAAAGGGCGCGAAGAGAAGGCCGTCTGCACCTGGGGTAACGCGATAGGCTAGGTCCCAAATCGATTTCTTTGTAGTCTTGCCACCGCGCTCCAGAACAGCTGCTGCCCAGTCGCGTGCTGAGCCGCTCGCCAGCAAATCGGCCTCCCGCGCATACATGCCATCCTTCGCCAGTGGTGTAACAAGGTATCTGCTCTGGCCGTCGCATCGCGGCCCTGCATCACATTTCAGGATCACCGTGCTCGAACCTGTGAGAATGATGGCGGTGTGCAAGTCCTCTTGTCCGCGACTAATGGCATGAGCACCAGCAACAGAATCGGCGCACCCCAGCACCACGGGTGTAGCCGGCTTGCAACCCAGTAATTGACTCCCTCGTTTACTAAGTGGTGCGCTGAATGAAGAGCTCTTGATGCACGGTAAATGCTCAAGAGAGACCCCCCAGAAATTGCACAGCTCCCGATCCCAGGCATTCCTACGCAAGTTGTACAAGCCATATCCGGCCGCGGTTGATGGATCTGTGATTGCCGACCCAGTCAAAGTATGGAAGAGGAAATCCTTAGCGGAAAGAATGAGGTTTGCTCTCTGCGGTTTCGAGCCATAGTGAAACTGGAACATCGGCGCAAGGTAACGGCCGTCAATGGGCACTCCGGTTTTCAGGTAAATCTCACGGCGAAGACGGTGATCCACGCGCTCGCCTACCCACTGATCTGCGCGGCTGTCTTGCCATGTGATGGCGGGGCCAATTGGCTTGCGTCCGCCCATCGCTACCAACGTAGGCATTTGTCCGGTGAGCGCCAGCGCTTCGATCATGACCTTCCGGCTCAACCTCGACCTGATCTTCTTCGCAGCGAGGGACAATCCCTTGAGCCAATGCTCAGGATCCTGTTCTGCCTGCCCCGTCGAGGTCGAGATTGTGGCGTATTTTTCGCGGGCAGTCGCCATCACCCGGCTGTCAAGAGAAACTGCGACGAGTTTGACGGCAGAAGTCCCCAAATCGATCCCCAGCACGCATGATCTTGTCTCCTCCACTCCTATCCTCATCTTCTTCTCGTTCTGTGATTGTGTTGCACAGGACGGGTCTGCCAAGCCTGAGGGACTTCACCGCATTCTGCGCGTCACTTCAGGTAATGCTATCTCCACTGCCTTCAACGTGCACTCAACATCTGTATCGTTGTGGGCAAACGAGACGAACAGATTCTCGAAGGCATCGGGGTGAAAGAGCACGCCTCGCTTCATCATCTCTTCCCACCAGATTCGGAAGAAATCCTTCCTAGCATGATGCACGGCGTCACGGTAGTTGCGGATCACGGAATCGGTAAACCAAACCTGAAAGAGTGGTCCCACGCCGACTACGTTGGTCTGCAATCCTGCCGAGTTCAGGCGGTCGCGAATTCCGAGCATCAGCCGTTCGCTCCTGGCGAACAGATGCTCGTAAATGCCTGGTGTCATCAAGAAGTCGAGTGTGGCGTTGGCGGCGCTGACTGCGATGCCGTTGCCGCTGTAGGTTCCGGCCATCGAAACCGTTCCATCCGCGACTAACTGCATGATTTCCCTCTTACCGCCAACTGCCGCGACGGGAAACCCACCCCCAAAGCCCTTGGCCATTACGGTGAGGTCCGGAGTCACGTTGTAATACTGCTGCGCCCCTCCCAGCGCCACGCGGAATCCGGTGATGACCTCGTCGAAGATCAAGACAATTTCCAGTTCGCGGGTCAAGCTTCGCATCAGGCCCAGGTAGCCTGGTTCCGGCAGGATACAGCCTGTGTTGCACATGATGGGTTCGGTGAGCACGGCGGCGATCTCTTCTCCGCGTTCGCGGATCGTGCGCTCTAACAGTTCGCCGTCGTTCCACGGCAAGACGATCAGCGAATTCTCCAATCCATCCGGCATGCCGGGTCCTTGCGGAACCGGAACTGGCCGCGATGCGGGTCCGGCTTTTTCGAGCGGAGGATGCTTGCTCCAATACACGGCGTCGGAGAATCCGTGATACATGCCTTCAAAGCGGATGATCCTTTTCCGTCGCGTGTAAGCACGTGCCAGGCGAAGAGCATAGAGAACCGCTTCTGTCCCTGAATTTGCCAGGTGCATCTGCTCGACACTGGGTACAGCAGCAATGATCTTGCGTGCCAATTCGATTTCGTCGGCAACCGGCAAGGCAAAGACCGTGCCGCGTTGCTGGATGAATTCGACCACCGCGTTGGTCACGGGTTCAGGGCGATGGCCCAGGAGCATCGGACCGAGTCCCAGCAGGTAATCGATGAATTCGTTGCCATCGACGTCAAAGATCCGCGATCCTTTTCCGCGGTCAACAAACAGCGGATAAGGCGACCAACCGGAGCGAGGAGCGCGGGCGGTACTGTTCACGCCACTGGCGATCAATTCCTGCGCCTGCGCGAAAAGACGCGCTGACTGCGAAGTCCCCTTCAAGCTTTCCGGTTCGTGTTCCGCCTTCATAGTTCGATCCTTTGCCGGATTCCGTTCTTCATGGTTGGTCAGGAATTTTCCAGGGGCTGTTCGGCCGACGCGCCTAACAAAGGCACTCTGCCAATGTAGTGGATGGCCAATGCGATGGGCAGTCCCAGGGCGGTGGCGCCGAGCCCTGCCCACAATACCGCGGGCGAAACCGCCCGAGTCCAAACCGCCTCCACAACTAAGGTCAGAAGTGAGATTGCTCCCAGCGCGGGCCAGAGACCTCCAAGAGTGAAGTTTCCGGCATTTTCCAGCAGTACCGCTCGATACTGCCAAACGGCAGCAATGGCCGTCAGGGCGTAATAGAGGGATGCGATGATTCCGAGGGCGCCGGCGATGTTCGAGAGCACCTCGCGTGTTCCTCCCGCTTCGAACGTAGTCAGGAAGAGGAACACTAGATTGACCCCGCCCATGAACAGAGTGACCGGCCATGGACTGCCGGTTCTCGGATGGATGATTTTGAAGAAGGCCGGCATCACACGGTCCTCAGCCATTGCGAACCCCAGCCGCGTTGAAGAAACGACCGCGACCTGGAGGCACGCGATCGTCCCCAGCAACACAACCAAGCTCAGTACTAACGAACTCGGGCCTGGGAGCAAGCGATCCGCAATCACGGCGAGTGAATTTCCGGCAGAGCTCTGAAGATCGGTCCTGCTTAAAACACCCTGGTAAGCAAAGGTGATCAGACAATATACGAAAAGCAGGATAATGACGCTTGCGATCGCGGCTCGGCCAGGATTCGTTTCCTTATCCTTGGTTTCTTCGTTGACGTAAATCGCCGCATCCCATCCGGAGTACATGAACACGGCGATGAGAGTTCCGGCTAAGAATCCCTTCGCTCCTCCGGCCCCCGATAAACTGAACCAGCCAGAATTCACTTGCGAGGCGGCGCGCCCCGATGCCAATGCTCTAATGCCGAGGATGACGAAGAAGAAGAGCACGAGATACTCAAAGATGGCCAAAGCCTTTTGAAAACGCGCCGCAATCTCAATTCCTCCAAGCAGCAGAAAAGTCACCACTAGATTCCAAACGGCACCGACGGCCACCACTGCCAGCTTATTGTTGACCAGACTCGGAGCCAGGAGTTGAAGAGTGTAGGTGCCTGCGGGCACGGTCATGCTGGTTGTGCCGAGCGTGTAGTACAACAAGATCATCCAACCGGCCACGAATCCTAAATAAGGATGCAACGCTTTCGAAACCCACGTGTACGTTGCTCCGGCGCTCTGATCCCAGCGGTTCAATCTCTGATAGCCGAGCGCAATGCCCAGCATCGGGACGAATGCGCACGCGATGGGCAGGAGGCCGGCATAGTTGGCTGCTGCGACCAATGCCGGCAGAGCCACTGCCATCGTCTGAGCCGGCGCGGAACTGGCCAGTCCCAGAATGATGGCATCGCTCAGGGAAAGCGCGTTGGCCTTGAGGTGACCGGCTGGCGCCAACTCGGTTTTTGTGGGCAGGTCTCCCATTCCATATTCCTGACGAAGTTGGTTCTTTCTCTGCAAGCCGAAAAGCAGCTACGGTTGCCAGTCTCCGTGGGCGATCAGATATCCGTCGAGTTGCGCCTTCTTGAGGATTTCGCCTACGGCGGCATGACTCAGGCGAGGCGCAATCGGCTCTTCTCTCTGCGCAATGACATAGGCCAGGACGGCCACGATCGCACCGTCGGTCTTGAAATACGCCGGGTCAATCTTATCCACCGTGTCGCTGGACTTATGATGAATCGCGTTGTAGGGTACGTCGTCGACCCAAAGATCGAAAGACGGAATACCCTGGAGCATGAAAGGGCCCTGGTCGCTGTCGAAGGTGGTTTCCAGCGAGACCTGGTCCGCTCCGTATTCTTTCAGATAGATCGGCGCCAATTCGTCCAGAGTGGCTTTCAGGTCGTCGCGACCCTCGACGATCCACCCGCGCGGGCGCCCGGCTCCGTTATCGGTATTAATAACAGCCACGCAGTGATCGAGTTCCTTTGCATGTGCTTTCACGTAAGCTCGAGACCCGAGCAACCCGGGTTCCTCTCCCGTCCAGAGAGCGAAGCGAATGCTTCGCCGGGGAGGGTGCGGTAGCTGAGCGACAGCGCGGGCGGCCTCAAGAACCATGATGGCGCCTGTGCCGTCGTCCTGCGCGCCGGTTGCGAAGTCCCAGGAGTCGAGATGGGCGCCTACGAGGATCCACTCATCGGCTTTGTCGCTGCCGCGGATTTCTGCAATCACGCTGTTGGACGGCACTGGACCCGAGATCTGATTCTGGTAGGAAAACCCGATGGTGACGGGGCTCTTCGCTAGAAGGCGCCGGATGAGCAAAGCATCTTCCATGCCAATTTCGGCGATCGGTAGAGGCAGAATTTCGCCCTTGCCGTTGTCGATATCGAGCCAGTCCCCGAGCACGTTATTGGGGACGGCATCGGGAAGTACGAGAGCTTGCGCACCCAGAGCTTTGAAAATCGGGTAGGAGGCGATTAGCTTCGCATAGGTTTTGTTGAAACCGGCTGCGAAGACATGCTCGGCATCGAAGAGAACGATGTGATCCCTGATAGCCGAGGTGCTACCCCGCAGAGCGGTTTCGGAGATGTCGGAGACGACTACGACCTCGCCGTTGACTCCGTCACGGGGCGTGGAAGGAGTCCAGCTCACGGACTCAAGGTGCAATTTGCGTTGCACCGGAGAATAAAGGTAGCTCTCCGCCCAGCCGCGCTGCCAGCCGTTGGGAACAGTAATCTTCTCGAATTTCACGTCTTGAATGCCGGCAGCACGAAATCGCGCCGCTGCCCATTCGGCCGCATGATCGTAGGCTGCTGTCCCGGTCAGCCGCGCACCGAAACGATCACACAGCGCCTCGATCTCTTGCATTGATGGTCCCGCGAGGACCGATACTGCAACTTCCTTCGCTTCTTGCTGGAGTTGAACTTGGGTCTGTGCGCTCCCAGTTCGCACGTAAACGACAAGAACGAGAACAAGCAATGGACCTCGGTTCCGTTTCATCAACTGACTCCAAACTTGCGAAACAACAACTGCCGATCGGCACATCGACCTGCGGAGGCGACGGTTTTGCTCACGCATGCCACTGTTCCTGACGAACCGTCAGTGATTCCACTCGTTTTCTGCGAACCGAATAACCGAGGCCAGACGTCACGGGCACGCGTATCGTACCTGCCGGCCCTACTTCGACTTCCGGCTCGATTATGTCTTCATCCCAATACCGCTGACTCGCGGAGACGTCTCCTGGCAGCACGAACCCGGGCAGGGCGGACATGGCAATGTTGTGGGCGCGGCCCACTCCCGATTCCAGCATGCCTCCACACCAGACCGGAATGGAGTGCCGCACACTGATGTCGTGGACTTGCCTGGCAACGGTATGTCCCCCTACGCGTCCCAGCTTGATATTAATGATCCGGCAGGCGCCCAGCCTGATCGCAGCGTCGGCATGGGAAGGATTATGAATGCACTCATCGAGACAGATGGCAGTCCGCAACTGAGCCTGCAGCAACGAATGCTGAAAAATATCGTCCCAGGCCAGCGGCTGCTCAATCATCAAAAGTTGATATTCGTCAAACGTCTTGAGTATTTCCAGATCTTCCAGACGGTACGCCGAGTTAGCATCCACCATCAGCCTGATGCCGGGATAATGCCGTCTAACCTCGGCTACGACTTGAACATCCTTTCCGGGTTTAATTTTCAGCTTGATCCTCTGGTATCCCGCTCGCACCTCGCACTCGATTTTCTCCAACAGTGTCGAGGTTGACGGCTGGATTCCAATCGACACGCCGCAAGGGATCTCTTGTCGAGTTCCACTGAGCAATTTTGCCAAGGGCACACCGTGTTGCTGCGCTTCGATGTCCCAGACCGCGTTCTCGACTCCCGCTTTCGCCATTTCGTGGCCGCGGATTGGAGCCAGCAAATTTCCGATCTCAGCCGCATTCCCAACTTCTTTTCCGATGATGAAGGGAGCGATGAAGTCCTTTGTGATGTGCCAGGCGGTGTCGGTGGTTTCGGCATTGTAGAAAGGATCTTCGGCGGCGGTGATCTCGCCCCAGCCGTGGAGTCCGTCCACACCGACTTCGACTAACAGGACCCGCCGATCCCAGGTGACCTCCGAGCTGGTTTCGAAAGGAGCCTTCAGGCGCATCCTGAGCTCTCGTAGCGTGATGGTTTCGATTCGCATAGTGATAAGAAGACGATGCGGTTCTTACTCAACAAAAGCTAGAAAGATTCAATCCTCATACCAGCGGAATCCGTGTTGTTGCTCCTCAGCCGCTTCGCGCGCACAGAGCCAGCGAATACTTACGGCGATAGTTGGCGCAAGCCACCAGCATTACATCGAGCAATGCCATCGGGCCGACGTAGGAGTCTCCGAAATGGCAGGTCTCGACTGAAACAATCAGATTCTCATCCGCGAAGCGAGCGATCGGCGAGACGAAAGTATCCGTAATTCCTATGCAGTACGCCCCCTTCGCTTTTGCCTGCCGCATACCTTCGACCGTCTGCCGCAAGGCTCGACGAAAGCTAATTGCCAGCACGAGATCTTTCTTGCTTGTGGTTCGAACCAGGTGGACTACCCGGCCCGGGCTCGTGGCTGCAAACACGGGCAAACCTAAGATCACCAGATGGTGTTCCAGATAGAAAACCAGGGCCGACGCTAAATCGCCACCCAGCAAAATGATCCGTCGCGCCGACCACATGCGTTGGGCGAGTCTCGCCAATTGCTCCGTATCCAGTGTGTTGCGGAAACTGGTGAAGTTCTTCTGGTCCTGATCGAGTGAGTCGCGGACGTGAGATGGAATGTCTGAATCCCTGGCAGTACTCGCCAGCATGGAATCCAGAGATGTGGCATGCGCGATCGTCAGGTCGTGCAGGTAGCGGTGGAATTCCGGGTAGCCCAAGAATCCCATGCCGGGGATGGAGCGCAGTGTCGTGGCGGTATCCGTATGTAGCGTCTCCGCCATCGCCCGGATGCTCAGAAACACGAAGCCACGCGGATCTTCCAGTACAGCCGGATCCCTGCCGTTTTGGAGAGAGGCGATTGATGCGCTCATGCCAACTCGGGGGAATCGAATGCCGATTTGTTGCGCCTCTAGCCACAAAAACGGTAAGCATCAAACAACCATGCGCGAGATGTCAAGTGTATTGACACATCTGTGACACACAAACTTTGCTTCTTTGGTCCGGTTTTTCCAATTCAGCAAGGTCATTTATTCCTTGACAGGGTTTGCAACAGTTAACTATAAGGCGAGATGCTCGTGTAGTGTCACATCCGTAACTCGTGGCGGTTGGCAAAAGAGGGCAGCATGACAAGAAGCGAGCAGTCAATCGGGTCGCTGATTCTGGTTGTTGTTTTCTTCGGGATTACACTGTGCTGGGCGCAAACTTCCACTACGTCGCTGCGTGGAACGATTGTCGATCCCAACGGAGCGGTTGTCCCCGGAACGGAAGTGATCCTTACAAACTCAGCGACCGCCTTTGTGCGAGCTACCAAGACCGACGGTCAGGGTTTCTATCAGTTTCTTGAAGTCCCGCCGGCAAACTACAACCTCACCATCAAGGCAGCCGGGTTTGGCACGCTTCGCGTAGATAACGTTCGCTTGCTGGTGAACACGCCCGCCACTCTTAATCAAAAGTTGCAGGTGCAAGCGGTCGCAGAAAAAGTGGAAGTAATGAGCCAGGCCCCACTCGTGAATACCCAGGACGCCAGCATCGGCCATGCGTTTACCGCAGACCAGATGACCACGCTTCCGTTCGAAGGCCGCGATCCTGTCTCTATCCTTAGCCTTCAGCCGGGCGTGCTGTACACGGGGAATAGCACGGACATTAATGCGGACGCGGACAGCCGCAGCGGAGCGGTGAGCGGAGCGCGCAGTGATCAGACCGATATTACGGTCGATGGCTTGGACGACAACGATCCCGTTTTCGGATATGCCTTTCAGGGGGCGTTACGATCAACCCTGGACTCGCTGGAGGAATTTCGCGTCACCACGACGAATTCCAATGCAGAGGCCGGGCGGTCGTCAGGCGCTCAGGTGTCCCTGGTGACCAAGAGTGGAACCAACGCGTTTCATGGATCCCTTTATGAATACAACCGGTCGAAAATCGGCGAGGCCAATAGCTGGTTTAACGAGCGGTCTGAGCTGGAGGCGGGCAATCCGAACGTACCTCCGCATCTTGTACGTAATACATTCGGAGGTTCAATCGGCGGGCCGATCATCAAGAACCGGCTGTTTTTCTTCGCCACTTATGAGGGGCAGCGGACGCACGAGACGGCAATTGTTACAAGGTTTGTGCCCACCGCCAGCTTCCGCAATGGCATTCTGACCTATCAATGTGATAACGGCCAGAACCCGACTTGTCCGACTAGCGGTCTGTTTACGCTGAATAAAACCGATCTCGCGAATCTGGACCCTTATTGCTACGGACTGGGGAACTGCCCGCAAGGGGCGGGAGTTGATCCGGCGGCACTGGCGGTCTTCAATGGTTATCCGCTGCCGAACGATCCAACGGTGGGCGATGGCCTGAACATTTCAGGATTTACGTTCTCCGATCCGACCCCCGCCAAACTCGATACTTACATCGTCAAACTCGACTCTAACCTGACCTCGAACGGAAACCATCGCCTGTTCTTGCGCGGGAACTTGCAGAATGATCACCTGACAACCATCGGGGCACAATTTCCGGGACAGCCTTCCAATCAGATTTCGACCAATAACGGAAAGGGCCTGGCGGCGGGTTACGCGACGGTGATCAGCAACTCCCTGATCAACAATTTTCGCTACGGATACATCCGCGAGGGGCTGGGGCAGGCGGGACTGCAAACGCAAGGATACATCAGCTTCTACGCGGGAGGCATTTCGAATCCCGTAGGAGAATCGCCAACGACGAACGTGCAAGTGCCGCTCCACAACTTTGTGGATGACCTCAGTTGGACCAAAGGCAAGCACACACTGCAGTTCGGCACGAACTTGAGAATCATCAACAACCTGCGACAATCCAATGCACAATCGTTTACCACCGGGTCGTCGAACCCGACTTGGCTTGCGGCAGGCGGAATCTCCGGAACAGGAACCAGTCTGGATCCTGGGGCTCCCCAATTCGCTTCCCTGGGATTCCCGGAAGTTTTGGGAACGTACGCATCCAATGGATCGGGATCGTTTTCTGCGGCCTATGATCTGGCGGCGAGTGCCTTGACCGGCATGGTGCCCGAAGTGACGGCAAATTACCAGGAGACCAAGAACTTCACGCTCTTGCCGGAGGGCGCGATGGTTCCGCGCCATTTCCGGGCGCATGAGGCCGAGTTCTACGCGCAAGATGCCTGGCGGGTCACACCCAATCTGACGCTGACCTTTGGAGTCCGTTACAGCTTGTTACAGCCGCCATACGAAACCACAGGCACCCAGGTGGCGCCGGTTCCGGCCATCAGTCAGTGGTTTCGAAGTCGCTACACGGGAATGGCAGAAGGACAATCCATCCAGCCGTTACTGAGCTTCGGGTTGTCAGGTCAGGCCAACGGTAAGCCGCCGATCTGGAACTGGGATTACAAAGATGCGGCTCCGCGTTTTGCTTTTGCGTGGT
The DNA here is from genome assembly GCA_003138975.1 of Acidobacteriaceae bacterium. GTDB lineage: Bacteria > Acidobacteriota > Terriglobia > Terriglobales > Acidobacteriaceae > Sulfotelmatobacter. The sequence continues at coordinate 107,510 of PLHQ01000068.1, forward strand.
CACCGAATTTCTCGAAGACGAGTTGGTTAGGAAAACTGTTTGGCGAGTCCGGGAAGAGTTCGCTCCGAGGCGGGTGGGGGATGTACTACGACCACTTTGGCGAAGGGGTGATCAACAGCTTCGATCGAATGGGCTCGTTTGGTTTGACGACGATTATCGGGGATCCTGCCGGCCTGGTAACTCCGGATCAATCGCCGCGTTTTGACTCTCTGTACAACGTCCCGAAAACATATAACGGTTGCGGGGCTCCTCCATGTCTGCTGCAACCGCCGGCACCGACGGGTGGTTTTCCGTATTCACCGCCGTCGACGCCGGGAACGGGAGGCGAGGCGATCACCTGGGGACTGGACAACGAATTGAAGACTCCGTACTCCCACGTGGTTGATCTTTCATTCACCCGCGAAGTAGGCCGGGGATTCGTTCTGGAGACTTCTTATGTGGGCCGCTTCGGCCATCGTTTGCTGCAGCAACTGGATTTCGCACAACCACTGAACCTGCGGGATCCTAAGTCGGGCATGGATCTCTATACCGCGACGCGGATGATCGCGACCACGATGCAGAGCAACAATCCGACTCCTGTACAAAACATGGCGAAGATTCCTTACTTCGAGAATCTGTTTCCGCTCGTCGCAGGCCAGACGCCCACGATCACTTGCGCTCCGGGCACGCCTCCAGCGAATCCGACGGCCACGCAGAACATGTATGAGATCTTCGCCTGCAATGGCGGCATTGATATGACCACGGAGCTGATTCAGGCCGACTGGTATTGCGATCCCACTGGGGCCACATTCCCGGCTTGCGCCACCGTGAATGGAGTCACGAAGCAGTTCCAGTTCTGGGCTCCGCAATTCTCGTCGCTGTACGGGTGGAGCTCGATGGGCAACAGCAGCTACAACGCGCTGCAGGCGAGTCTGCGGCGTAAAATGTCCGGCGGGCTGCAGTTTGATTTTAACTATACGTATTCCAAGTCGATCGACTTGGGGTCGGACGCCGAACGAGTGAATCAATACGAAGGTGGTTCAGGTGTTGCCGGCGGCGGGTTTGCCAGTTACATCTTGAACACCTGGTCACCAAGACAAAACCGTGCCGTGTCAGATTTTGATGCGACCCACCAATTCAATGCGAACTGGATGTATGAGCTGCCCATTGGAAAAGGAAAAAAGATAGCTACACGTGGCCTGCTCGGGGCCGTCGTCGGCAATTGGGAAATCACCGGAATCTTCCGTATGACCAGCGGCTTCCCAACTACCGTCAACGATGGGAACTATTGGCCGACCAACTGGGAGAACACTGCCAATGCTGTGCTGGTTGGGCCTAAGCCGAAAAGCGGAACTTTCATGGTCAACGGCAGCCCTAACATATTCCAGACTCCCACTGCGACGATCGGTGAGTTTCGCTACGCGTATCCCGGCGAATCTGGAGAACGAAACCTCATCCGCGGCGCGGGCTACTTTGGCATCGACATGGGGCTGGGAAAGACGTGGAATATCACCGAGTCTTCCGCGCTGCGATTCAGTTGGGAGACTTTCAATATCACAAACTCAGTCCGGTTTGATGCGGCCGCCCTGGAGCCCATCGCGGGAAGCAACGCAGAGGGGAATCTGAGCCTGTCGAACAGTTCAAGCTTCGGCTACTATACGTCTACGCTAACGGCTCCGCGGGTCATGCAGTTCGCGCTCCGTTACAGCTTCTAAGAATAGAAAACAACGATGAGACGCGTTGCACTCACGATGCTTGGGCTGTGTTTGCTGGTTGCCGCAGATTCTTCGGCACAAGAAGAACTCACTGACAAAGTCGATCGCGTATTTGCAGAGTGGAACACAACCAGTTCGCCAGGGTGTGCCCTGGCCGTTGTGAAGGACGACCACGTCGTTTACGAGCACGGTTACGGCATGGCCAACCTTGAACTCGGCATCGCGATCACCCCTCAGTCGGTATTTGATATCGGCTCGGTGTCGAAACAGATTACCGCGATGGCGATCCTCCTGCTGGCGCAAGAGCACAGATTGTCGTTGGACGACGACATTCGGAAGTATCTCCCCGAAATGCCGGATTACGGGTCAACTATCACGATTCGCCACATGCTGCACCACACTAGCGGGCTTCGCAACTACGACGATTTATTCGACCTGCAGGGCATACCAGAAGCCGACCTTACTACGGATCGCGATGCAATGGAATTGATCCTTCGGCAGAAAGGGGTGAACTTCAGAGCAGGCGAAGAATTCCTCTACAGCGATACGAATTATTTCCTCATGTCGCAGATTGTGAAGAGGGTTACCGGACAAACTCTGCGGCAGTTCGCCCAGGATCGAATCTTTGGTCCATTGCAGATGACGAGCACGCATTTCCACGACGACCACACCATGATCGTGCCGCGGCGGGCGACAGGCTATGCGCCCCACAAGGGCGGAGGCTTCGAAATCGACATGAGCAACTTCGAGCAGCTCGGGGACGGCTCGGTCATGACCACGGTCGAGGACCTCTTCAAGTGGGATCAGAACTTCGATCATCCGCTAGTCGGTGGCGCCGACGCCATTCGTCAATTAACTACGCCGGGCACTCTTAATAACGGCCAAACGATTCCCTACGCAATGGGCATCTTTCTGGATCACTATCGCGGCCTCAACTGGATTCATCACAGCGGGGAATGGGTGGGATACCGTGCAGCGCTGAGCCGCTTTCCGGATCAGCACTTTTCCACACTCGTTCTGTGTAACTGCGTGGGCAGCATGAGCCCAATGACAATGGCACAACGTGTGGCTGACGTCTACCTGGCGGAAGAATTTGCGCGAGCAGAAAACGGACCCTCTCCAAAGACCTCGCCGAATGTGCCGCTGACTGAACTCAAGCAGTATGTGGGAACCTATTGGAGCCAGAAAAACGGAGCCTTTCGAAAGTTCGTGCTGCGTGACGACAAACTGATCATGGTGGCTCCCGGAATGACCTACGACCTGCTTCCCCTGGGCGGCGGGCAATTCGAAGCCCTGGAGGCGGATATCGAACACAAAGATAGGTACATTTTCCACGCGGTCAAGAATGGCAGTAATTTTCAACTCGAGGCCGTCGAAGGGGGAGTGCCTGTTTCTTACGAAGCCGTCAGGCCCGGCTTGGAATCCTCGCATCTGGCGGATTACGCCGGATCGTATGCCAACGACGAACTGCGGGCCACGTGGACACTGGTCGTGGAAAAAGGCAAGCTCGTCCGCCAGCAGTGGATGACCGAAGATGAGGAAATCGAGCCGGCTTTCCCGGATGGATTTATTGGCGACATTAGCGAAGGCCAGTTCCTGATGCACTTCAACCGCGACAGCAACGGCCGGGTGACGAGTTTCGACGTGGCCACCGACATGGTCCGTCCCATGAGATTCTTCAGAATCGCTGACCTCGCTCAAAAATAAACGGGGCAGATGGTAGCCGACTGGATACCCGAAAGCTGTGCTTGTCAACGTTTACGCGCGGCGGGTCAAACGACCTTCGGGCGGGATTGCGAATACATTTTCTTCGTTGATTGCGCGGATACATTCTCGACCGTACTAATCCGGGGCAACTTCCTCGCCAAGGTAGCCAAGATCGTTGGATGGTCCCCGGCAACGATGGTCCGCATGAGCGCTCGTTACGGGCACTTTGGCCTTGAGGATCTGCGCGGCGCGGTTGAAACCATTAGCAGGCCAGCAGAAGGCGGAATTGACCAGAGGTCCCCGGTAAATCCCCCGGGTATCAGCGAGTCTCCAAACGCGAAGGTGAACTAAGTGCATGAAAACAAATGGTGGGCAGTGCAGGACTCGAACCTGCGACCTCCTGCTTGTAAGGCAGGCGCTCTAACCAACTGAGCTAACCGCCCCTGCTATTCTTGCGGGATCAGATCTCATTCGCCTCGCTCAGGGCAAGTCCCGTGCGATTTGGGACCGCCTGAGAATACGCATGAAGTGAGCCTGAGCGAGTATATGCGACTCACGAAAAGACCGTCAAACGGCTAGCGCTGCCGACGACGCCTTCATGCACGATTCACGCTTGCATCCTCGGAAAACTCTACTCTAAAGGCAATCGTCGCTTCGTTCTCCCTGCTAGACTGTCGCGGTGCGACGTCTGATCGTCAATGCCGATGACTTTGGTTTCACCGCGGGAGTGAACCGTGCCATCGGCGAAGCTCACACTCATGGCATCGTGACTTCCTCCACGCTGATGGCCCGTGGGCCGGCCTTCGAAGACGCCGTGCGACTGGCAAAACAGCTTCCACGGCTAAGTGTGGGCTGCCATGTCGTATTGATTGACGGCGAGCCCGTTCTGGACCCAGTTCGGCTGCCCACGATCACTTCCAGAAATTCTGGCTCCACTCGCTTCCGCGATGGGCTGAAATCTTTTGCTGCTCGCGCGTTAGCCGGCCGCTTAGATCCCGGCGAGATCGAGGCGGAGACCAGCGCTCAGATTCGCAAGATTCAATCTGCCGGAATCAGCGTTTCTCATCTCGATTCTCACAAGCACACTCACTTGTTTCCAAAAGTCTTGCAACCCATGTTGCGCGCCGCGCGCGCCTGCGGAGTTCGAGCCATTCGCAATCCGTTTGGCCCGCGCAAGCCTCTGAGGTCTAGTGAATTGCTGGCTCGGCCCAGTATCTGGACGCGCTACGCCGAGGTGTGCATTCTGCGCGCTCTTTCCGGCAAGTTTCGCGAGGCAGTAAGACGGGAAGGACTTGATACTCCCGACGGCACCTTGGGCATCGTTGCGACCGGCACGCTGGACGAGAAACTTTTTCGCGCTATTGCAAGGATCATCCCGGAAGGCACTTGGGAGTTTGTTTGCCACCCGGGCTACAATGATGCGGACCTCCAGCAGGCCAACACTCGTCTGCGCGAGTCGCGGGAGATTGAGTTGCGCGTTTTGACCATGCCCGAGGTACGGGAGTTGTTGTTGAATTGCGGCGTTGCTCTGGTTTCGTACCGCGAGTTAGTCTCGGCCGAAGTCGGCCAGTAAGGTCAGTAGTTTCGATTCGTACTGGTCGCAGCCACCGCTCGCCATGACCTTAGTAATCTTAGGAAGTTCCGGCCGCGGGTTATGATTCATTAGATTCGGCTCAGAAACTTTCAGGCTGGGAGACGTTTATCATGTCTGCCTCAGGGGCAGCCCCGCGTGCGACCTTGGACCTGCGCGTACGTGTGTGGGGAATGGGCGCTGACAATCAACCTTTCCATCAGAATGCCAATGCCCAGAATGTCAGCGTCACGGGAGCTTGTATTTGCGGCCTCGAGCATGAGTTGAAGGTCGGCGACGTCATTGGCGTCCAATATGGGACCAAGAAAGCTCGGTGCAAAGTTGTCTGGGTAATGGAAGCCGGTGGACTGAAGAAAACTCAGGTTGGAGTTCAGTTAGTGGTTGATCAGGAGTGCCCGTGGCTTTCCCAGTTGCCCGCGGAGGTACAGTCCAACCTGCCGGCGCCTGCTCCTGACAATCGTAGAAGATTTCAACGCCACAGAATTTCGTTTCCTTTCGAATTCCGCGATGAGCGGGTGAACACCCCCATGCGGGTGAACGCAACAGATATCAGCGGCAACGGTTGTTATGTTGAGACGGTCATGCCGTTACCAGTTTCTACGGTATTGCGAGTGGATTTCTGGATCGATCAGGAGCACGTCTCGGCCTCCGCAACGGTTCGCACGCGCGATCCCGGAGTCGGCATGGGTATCGAATTCACGGGTTTACCCGAAGACTCCAAGCGACGATTCCAGGCCCATCTCGACAAAGTGGATCCTGGCATTTCTATGAAGGGACGCAGCGCTTCCGAGTAGCCTTTTGGGGTCATCACTGGGTTCTGCCGAACAAATCCGCCTGATCCCTATAGAATCTGCATCCTATAGTGTTTCCAGCCATCGAATTACAGAACCTTAGGGAAATCAAAAAGGGCGGACCTCGCGGAATGAAGATTGGGATCACGTGTTATCCCACCTATGGCGGCAGCGGCGTGGTGGCGACGGAACTCGGACTGGAACTGGCGCAACGTGGCCACGAGATTCACTTCATCTCCTATGCCCAGCCGATCCGGCTAAGGGGTGAGGAACCGAACATTCACTATCACGAAGTTGAAGTATCGCGGTATCCGTTGTTCGACTATCCTCCCTATGATTTAGCCTTGGCCACGCGCATGGCCGAGGTCTCGCAGCTATATGATCTGGATCTTTTGCACGTCCACTATGCCATCCCTCACTCGGTGAGCGCGCTGCTGGCGCGGCAGATGCTGGCCGATGGCCCCCGCGGGCGCCGGCTGCCATTCGTCACCACGCTGCATGGCACAGATATTACGCTCGTCGGGCTGGACCGGTCCTATCTGCCCATTACGCGCTATTCCATCAATCAGAGCGACGGAGTCACTGCCATCTCCAATTACCTGCGCGACCGAACGATGCGGGTTTTCGATGTCAATAAGGAAATCGAAGTCATCTATAACTCGGTCAATTGTGACGTGTACTGCAGGAGCAAAAACTCTTCGGAACTCCGCACGGAGTATGCCCCCCACGGCGAGCGATTGCTGGTGCACCTCTCCAACTTTCGCCCGGTGAAGCGAGTTACAGACGTGATCGAGATTTTTGATCGCGTGCGCAAGAAAATCCCCTCGAAGCTATTACTGATCGGCGACGGCCCGGACCGTTCCGTGGCGGAATGGCTGGCTGTACAAAAAGGAATTCATGAGGATGTCCTCTTTCTCGGCAAACAGGATCAGGTGCAGGAAAAGCTAGGAATCGCTGACATCCTGCTGATGCCGAGCGAGTTGGAGTCCTTCGGTCTGGCGGCGCTGGAGGCGATGGCCTGCGAGACGGTACCGATTGCGACGCGCACCGGCGGCGTGCCGGAAGTGATCGAACACGGCACCAGTGGCTATCTGGTCGACGTGGGTGATGTGGATACGATGGCACGCTACGCCATTGAACTTCTCAATGATGAGAGTGCGTTGCGCACCATGGGCAAGGCGGCGCGCGCCGTCGCCCAGGCGCGTTTCTGCTCCAGCAAGATCGTTCCTCAATACGAGGACTTTTACCGGCGCGTTGTCGAACGCTCTTCGTAAAAGCTCTCGGGCACGGCTCCCGCTGTTTGCAGAAGCGGCAAGCGAATCCGCACCAGCGTTCCCTTCCCTTCGTGGCTGTCTATCGTCATCCGCGCGGTATCTCCGTACAACACCTGGAGCCGCTCGGAAATATTGGCCATGCCAATTCCCGAGCCACGCGTACTTCCAGCTTCCGGCATCTGGGTTGCCGCCATTCCAACCCCATCGTCCTCTACTTCAATGACCAGGCCTGAGTCGGACAAGCGGCTGCGCAGGTAGATGCTTCCAACTTCCACCTTTGAGGCAAGTCCGTGCTTAATTGAGTTCTCCACTAGCGGCTGCAGTAGCATGCTCGGAACCATCACGTCCAGCGAGTCGGGCGCTAGTTCCTTTACCACACGCAGCTTATCCTTGCCAAAGCGGACCACCTCGATATCAAGATAGTTGTCGATGAATTCCACTTCTTCCCGCAGCGGCACGAAAGAGTCCGCGCTGTTGAGCAGACGGCGGAGGATGGTGGCCAGTTTGGAAATCACTTCACGCGCCGTATCCGGATCGAAGCGCACCAGAGAAGAAATCGAGTTCAGCGTATTGAAGAGAAAATGGGGATTGATTTGATTTTGCAAAGCTTCCATGCGCGCATGCAGCAGCAGACGCTCTTGCTCCTCCAGCTTGATCTGGATACGCACGCTGTTAAAGATCTTGAGCTCAATCCCAATGGCCATCGCCGAAGCGGCGTAGATCGCCACCTCAACCCACAGATTGCCGCTATCCATGCTGAAAATTGAATGGGCAAAATATCGTGCCAGCTGGCTTTGAACGAAACGCAGCGCGATGATCGTGGTAAAGAACATGATCTGCCAGTCGAACAAGCGCGGGGTCGGCAGGTTGCGGCGGATCAGGCGATAAATGCTGAGATCGATGAATGGAGAGAACGACCAGATATCATCCTTATCGAGCGCCATGGTGCGCAACTGGCCGGCGATGAAACCGCAAAGCACTCCGAAAGGAAGCGTCGCCCACTCCCCGTGCAGCAGCGCGGGCAGGGCCATCAGCACGCCGCCCAAAACCCCCGACCAGCGCCCGCCAATCACTCCCAGCAATAGCGCCGTTTCGAAACTCAAGTCGCCGGCCACAAAGCTATTAACGGAAAATCGAATCCAGGTGCCGATCATGATCGGCAAACTAAACCACAGAACCAGATAAGTTTTCTGAAGTAACGAACGCTCCTCGCGGAAAAGAAGGGACTTGAACGCGACCGAACGCACCAGGCTGCTCGACACAGCCGCAGCCACGCCCAGCTTCACCAGCAGATTGATCCAAATCAGCCGCGGTTCCATGGTGTTCGGGCGAACAATTGCCCGCGAGAAAACTGTAGCACGAAGCCGCGATGGAGCAGGCTCGAAGGACTTACTTCGTAATTTAAAGTTTTAGTTGTTCTTCAGGAAGGTGCGCAAGTCGCTCCCCGTCATCTCTTTGGGCTCGTCGACGCCAAGGATCCCGAGCATGGTCGGCGAAATATCACGCAACGAACCGTTAGGCTTCAGCGTGTACTGTTTGGCATCTTCGGCGACCACAATAAACGGCACGGGATTGGTAGTATGCGCCGTGTGCGGCCCCCCGGTCGTCGGATCAATCATCATCTCGGCATTGCCGTGGTCAGCGGTAATTAGCATGGCGCCGCCCTTGGCGCGCACGGCGGATTCTATCCGGCTCAGACAGGCATCTACAGTTTCGACCGCTTTCACGGTGGGCTCAATCTTACCTGAATGTCCGACCATATCCGCGTTGGCAAAGTTGACGATGATCACGTCAAACGTTCCATCTTCCGTGGCCTTTACGACAGCATCGGCGATACCAGCGGCGCTCATCTCCGGCTTCAGGTCATAAGTTGCGACTTTCGGCGACTGCACCATCACGCGTTCTTCGCCGGGGAACGGCTGCTCCACGCCGCCGTTGAAGAAGTATGTAACGTGGGCGTACTTCTCGGTCTCAGCCACCCGCAGGTTACGCATGTTGAGGCCACCCATCACGTTGGCCAGGATGTTCGCCATCGATTCCGGCGGAATCACCACCGGTAGGCTGAAGTTTTTGTCGTATTGCGTCATGCAAACGTAATGTACATTTTTCGGAACGCGATCGCGGGGAATCGCTACATCGAGATCGGCCGCACCCGGAAGATCACTGCCGCCCTTCACATTCAACCCGCTGTTACGGGCCAGTGCACGAGTGATCTGGCGGACGCGATCGGCGCGAAAATTGAAGGATATACAAGCATCATCATCCCGAATCGTCGCCCGCGGCTGACCGCTCTTGTCGGTGCAGACAAATGGCACAACGAACTCATCGGTGACGCCCCGGTTGTAGGAATCTTTCATCCCCTGGACCGGGTCAGCACACTTGCCGCCTTCGGCATCGCCGAAGACCATCGCGTTGTATGCCTTAGCGATGCGCTCCCAGCGCCGGTCGCGATCCATCGCATAGTAGCGTCCATTCACGGTCGCAACCTTGCCGGAATTGTATTCCCGCATCTTCTGTTGCAATTGCTCGAGATAACCGGCGCCGTTTGTAGGCAGCGTGTCGCGGCCATCCATAAAGGCATGAACAAAAACTCGATCCACGCCGTTCTGCTTTGCCATCTTCAGCAGAGCATAAAGATGCGCCTGCTGCGAATGGACGCCGCCGTCTGAGACTAGACCAAAAAGATGCAGTCTCCGTTCGCCCACACGCGCATGTTTCATGGCCGCGAGCAACACGGGATGCGAGAAGAATTCGCCGTTCTCGATCATCAGGTCGATACGCGTGATGTCCATGTGCACGATGCGGCCAGCGCCGATGTTGAGATGTCCAACTTCGCTGTTGCCCATCTGTCCTTCGGGCAGGCCCACAAAAGGACCGCTGGTGTGGATCAGCGTATTGGGATACTCCCGCAGCAAACGGTCGTAAGTCGGCTTGCGGGCAAGCGCGATGGCATTGGCTTTGGTTTCGGCGCGGTATCCCCAGCCGTCGAGGATGATCAGAATAAGCGGTTTAGGACGGGACATAAAATCAGCTTCTAGCTCTTAGGACACAATGATTGGGGATGGCACGAGTAGTTGTGTCCTCTCATTTTTGCGGTGAATCCGTCTTCTCCTCGGCTCGCTTGAGCGCTGCGTCCACCTCCGCCTGTATTCGTGGATACACTGCCGGCATGGTTTCCGCCGTCACTGCGGGCATCTCGTGAAGAAACTTCTGCCCAGGTTGAGATGAATAAAAGGCGGTCAACGCATCGATGTCAGACTTCGTAAAGTGCCGCTGGTAGACCGGGACCATATCGCTCAACATCTCGTCCAAAGGAAAGTTCTTGATCAGATCCTCAGACTGGCGGTCCATGCGCGCGAGATCCCCTTCGGAAACGTCCGGATGCCGTTTCTTAAGCTCCTCGCGGTTCAGACTCCGCATCTGCGCGAACACCTGCTGCATGACCTGGCCAATCTGTTCGCGGCTTGCCATGACATCAAAGAGCTTCTTGACGTCTTCCTTGGAGGGTGCATCTGGAGCGATCGAAACCGTGGTCTGCCCAACGGAGGACATCGACAAAGCTAGAACACACACAGAGATAAATGACTTCAATCTCATCGAACCTCCGCCTCAGAGAATGGACGCCTTCAGCCTTTGTAGTTCAGCGCCTTCAGCCCCAGAAACCGAGCCGAGCGCCCCAACTCCTCCTCGATCCTTAGTAGTTGATTGTACTTGGAGATGCGGTCGGTGCGGGAGGCCGATCCAGTCTTGATCTGTCCGGCACCGGTTGCGACGGCAAAGTCCGCGATGAACGTGTCTTCCGTTTCACCGGAGCGATGCGAGATCACCGACGTGTAACCGTTGCGCCGTCCAAGGTCGATGGCATCGAGAGTTTCGCTGACCGTGCCGATCTGGTTCAACTTGATAAGGATGGAGTTGGCGATTCCCTTCTCGATGCCTTCGCCAAAAATCTGGATATTGGTAACGAAGATGTCGTCGCCGACGAGTTGGATTTTGCCGCCCAGTTCTTTGGTCAGGTTCTGCCAACCGTCCCAGTCTTCTTCTGAAAGTCCGTCCTCGAGCGAAACGATGGGATAGTCTCTCACCCACTTGGCGTAGAACTTCACCATGTCGTCCGAACTCTTTGCCGACTTGTCCGACTTCTTGAAGACATACTTGCCGTCCTGATAGAACTCGCTGGCCGCGGGATCGAGAGCGATCGCAATCTCTTCTCCCGGCTTGTATCCGGCTTGCTGAATCGCCTCCAGCACAACTTCGATAGCTTCAACATTGGACTTCACCGACGGAGCAAATCCGCCTTCATCGCCGACCGCCGTGTTGTAGCCGCGCTTTTTCAGCACTCCTTTAAGCGTATGGAAAACTTCCACGCCCCAGCGCAACGCTTCTGAAAACGAAGGCGCGCCCACGGGCACCACCATGAATTCCTGAAAATCCACATTGTTGTCGGCGTGCGCTCCACCGTTCAGGATGTTCATCTGGGGTGTGGGTAAGATGTTGGCTCCCGCGCCGCCGAGATACCGGTACAGCGGCAAGCCGTAATCCGCCGCCGCCGCGCGAGCCGCCGCCATCGAGACCGCTAGAATCGCATTGGCTCCGAGCCGTCCCTTGGTCTCTGTGCCATCCAACTCAATCATCTTCTGATCGAGCCCGCGCTGATCGGCAGCATCCAGATTCGCCAGTGCATCGGCGATCTCGCCATTGACGTTCTCCACTGCTTTGAGCACGCCTTTCCCGAGAAAACGCGCACTATCACCGTCGCGTAGTTCGACCGCCTCATGTTCACCGGTCGAAGCTCCGCTCGGCACGATGGCCCGTCCAACCGCTCCACTCACCAATTGCACTTCCGCTTCTACTGTAGGATTGCCGCGCGAATCCAGCACCTCACGCCCGATAATTGCTCCGATATTTGTCATACTGCTCTTTACCATCCTTGTCTGAGTATGTTCTCTGTAAAACGTCGTCCACCCGCACAGCGTGCCTGGGCGCCGGCCAGTCAGATAGCCGACGCCCGTATAGTCTTGCCCATGCAGTGGTTGCGAGACTCACGATTATAGCGGATAGAGGATCACGGCACCGTGACAACGCTCACAGCGCGGGCTTCCTGATTTCCCGGCTCGAAACGATACCCACCCTTATCTTCGCTGGTTCCCTGGCAATGCCAGAGGTTGTTCCAGACATCCGTCTCATCTAGAGTCAAAGCAACGATGGGGAGATTTAGCGGCAGTAAATTCGTGGAGGAGTCATGAAGAAGTGGACAGTTCTACCCTGCATCTTGCTACTGGCGGCGATGGCGGCGGCACAAGCCAGCGACCCGGTGCCAGCCGGCACCGCCCTGATGGTGAAGCTGGAAACCACTCTCGCCACCTTCAGCAACAAGGCTGGTGATCCTTTTCAGGCGCGATTGACCCAACCTGTCGTGCTGAATGGCAAGACATTGATTCCGACCGGAACGATGGTCGAGGGCCGCGTAACCAAAGTAGCCGAACCGCGCCGCATCTCGGGCAAGCCGACCATCGGCATTCTGCCCGAAGCCCTGGTGCTCCCGACCGGCGAACGACTGTTCCTGGATGCCTCGCTGGTCGACACCAATATCGGTAGCGGCACGGACGTAAACCAGGAGGGTGAGTTCAAAGGATCTGGTCATGACCGCCGCGACCAAATGGAAACTGTCGGCGGCACAGCCGGTGGCATGCTGATCGGCGGCCTCATCGGCGGTCCGCCCGGAATCGTCATCGGCGGAGTCGTTGGCGCTGGCTCAACTGGCGCTCATTGGTTGAGTAAGCACCGCTCGGCCACGCTGCCCGCTGGCACGGAACTCACGCTCGAACTCAATCGTCCCCTGGCGATGACCACCGCAGTAGCCAACGCAGGACAGTAAAGAATTAGCTGATGACGCCGGAGGCGCCTGCCCCGGCGTTTTGCTTCTCCGGGGAGAAGCATCACTCCACGGTTACATCCCCGCTGCCAGTTCCCATTCGCTCAGCAACTGCAGCTCGATCCACCCTTCAACCGGCAGCGCGTCCACGGGCAACCGATTATGCCAAAGGCTGAAGCGCAACTTCAGCCTGCTGGTCGCTGCGACTGCCCCTCCACTTGAAATGACTGCCCCCGCACGGTTGCCGGAGACAGGTTTCGCAAGCAGCCAGCTCAGCGGCAACCGGAACTCGAAACTGCGGAGCAACGCCGCTTTGGCGCTCTCCTCACCCTTCTTCGAAAAAGCGGACGTCGATTCTTCCCCTCCCTCAACCTTCCACTCCGTTAGATTGTGGTCTTGTACCTTTCCATCGAGCCGCAGAGTCCGCCGCGGCCGCGCTTCTCCGCTCGCCCATGATTCCAGGTTCACCACCACATCAAACTCCATATCCGGCACCGGGCCGGCAAAGTCCAACCGCCCGTAGACGAACGTGCTATCAATCCCGGCATAAACAGAATCCAGCAGGAACTGTTTCCCGTGCATGGCGCCGGCACGCTGATCGGCCGTGAAGATGGCCGCGCCCATCCACTCGAAGTAGCGGATCTTGTCGCCGGACACGCGGGGATGAATGTAGGCCGTTTGAGGCGTAAACGCCGGCCGCACTTCCCCTCCCGTAATCGGCTGCGCCAGATAATCCGGTGGCGCCGCTCCCAGCGCCTGGTAAATGTTGGAAAGATGCTTGCGGTACAGTTCGTCAAAATCGCGGTCGTTGGCCGAGTGATGCTCCGGACCATACCACCAATTCCAGTCGCTGCCCTCGGCAATCATGATTTCTTCAAAGGCCAGTTTTCGTTGCGCTTCGGTGGCGCGAGCCGCATTCTGCGCATAAAATTCGCGCGCATGGTGCAGATAGTCCCACGCGCGATTGTCCTCGGGAGCTCCAATCCAGACGTCGAAGTTCGCGTTAATCCACGAACCAGGCACGATAGACTTCAAAGGCGAAACGTTGCGATGACGAGCAATCGCCTCGGAAACTGTTACTGCCTCCAGCCCTGCTTCGTGCTGCAGCGCGTCATAGAATCGGCGCAAGAAATCACGCCCTGACTTCGGGTAATACTCCCAGGCGTTCTCCCCGTCGAGAATCACCGAGACCACGGCGTCCCGTCCTTGTGACAACACCGGCTGAGCGGCCTCTTTAATGTTACGCAGAAGATGTCCGGCAGCATCTCCTGGTTCCATGCCCGAATAGACAAAACCGATGAGGTCAGAAATCGTATGATCCCGGAACACCATGTGCATGGAAGCTTGGCCGTTCTCATAGCGATGGATGTTATAGAGCCGCTCCGCCAGCTGCGCAGGCAGCCGGCCATTTCCGTCGCGCTGAAAGAAAACACCAGTGCTGCGGCCGAGCACGCCTTCGTCGGTGGCCATCCATTTGATACCGAGACTGTGCGCAATTGCCAGCGCCTCTTCCGAGACACTGCCCTCCGACGGCCACACGCCCTGCGGCCGGACCCCAAACACTTGCTGGTGAAGATCGAGAGCGCGCACCAGTTGTTCGCGCGCGTCCTCGGGATGACGAAACCGGTTCTGCGGCAGAGGCAGCCCCGGCGAGGAAGTCGCTCCCGCATTGGTGTCGCAGATCAGAGGAAGAATCGGATGATAAAAGGGCGTCGCCGAAATCTCGATAGATCCCTTCTTGGCCGCCGTAGCATAGGCGGGCAGAACCTTGCCTAGCAGGTCCCGCTCGCGCGCAATCACAAAACTCTGATCTTCGAGCGAGTAGTTGCGCTCCTTCTTGATCAGCGCTGCAACGTCCTTATCTTCCAGAAAAAACTCATCGAACCATGCGATCTGCGACAGCACCTGCAAATCCGTGAAGTCCCGTGACTGAAAATATCTTTCCGCCTTCTCAGCCGACAACCCATGCTCCCGGAACCGCTCCCACAGTTCCCGGTAGCGCGGATACCGCCCAATCAAGTTCGCCGGGTTGGCCTGAAACAGATACTGCAGAGCGAAGTGCCGCTCCTTGAGGGTCAAATCCTTGGCGGGCTTGGCCGCCACATTCAGAAACGGATCCTGCGCCGTGCCCGCTCCGTAATCCTGAATTTGCGTGATCAGCGACGGCACCAGGTTGAAGTTCTGGCGAATATCGGGAAACTCGTCCAGCAATTTCACCATCCCGTAATAATCCTTGAGCGCGTGGAGGCGCACCCAAGGCAAACGGTATTCGCCCGTCACCAAATCCTTGTAGAAGGGCTGGTGCTGATGCCAGAGAAGAATCAGACGCAGGGCGGACATGGTTGGAAGAGTCAGTCTAGCATGGCGATTCAGCCGCGACCGCGCACGAAAGAGCGTGGCAGCAAGTGCCCGAAAAAAATCCTGCATCATCCTTCCAGGACTTTGGCGCATCCCAGTCCCTGTATATCGCCGTGCGTGTGTTCGGGTACACTAAGAACTCCCCAAATGCCAGAGACTCCCATCCCCGCCACTTCTGATCGCCCGACGCTGCTCTCCGATCAGGATCTCTACCTGTTCAACGAGGGCAGCAACTATCGCCTTTACGAAACCGTGGGTGCCCATCTGGTTACGCGTGATGGGCAAGCCGGCGCAATGTTCAGCGTCTGGGCTCCGAATGCAAGCTTGGTTTCAGTGATCGGGAACTTCAACTCCTGGGCCGCGCGAAGCAACCTTCTCCAACCCCGGGGCGACTCCGGAATCTGGGAAGGGTTCATCTCCGGTGTGACCAGGGGCGCGCTCTACAAATTCCATATCGAATCGCGACGTCACAGCTACAAGGTCGATAAAGCCGACCCCCTCGGCCTTTGGCACGAGAAGCCTCCGCGCACCGCTTCCGTGGTGTGGGATCTCGACTACCAGTGGAGCGATCGCGAGTGGATGGAGAAACGTGCCGCCCACAACTCGCTGCGCGCTCCGCAATCCATCTACGAAGTTCACCTCGGATCCTGGATGCGCGTTCCGGAGGAACACAACCGTCCGCTCACCTATCGCGAGACCGCCCCGCGCATGGCCGAGTATGTGGGACGCATGGGCTTCACTCACGTGGAGTTCATGCCGGTGATGGAACATCCCTTCTACGGTTCCTGGGGATACCAGACCACCGGCTATTTCGCTCCCACCTCGCGCTATGGCACGCCGCAGGATTTCATGTATCTGGTGGATTACCTGCACCAGCATGGCATCGCCGTAATCCTCGACTGGGTGCCTTCGCATTTCCCTTCCGACGCCCACGGACTCGCCTACTTCGATGGCACGCATCTGTACGAACACGCCGACTCGCGGCAGGGTTTCCATCCCGACTGGAAGACGCACATCTTCAATTACGGACGCACCGAGGTGCGCAGCTTTCTCATGTCGAGCGCGATGTTCTGGTTCGACAAATACCACGTCGACGGCCTACGCGTGGATGCGGTCGCCTCCATGCTCTATCTCGATTATTCCCGCAATGCCGGGGAGTGGATTCCCAACAAATTCGGCGGACGGGAAAACCTCGACGCCATCGACTTCCTCCGCCGCTTCAATCAGGAATCCTACAAAGAACATCCCGAGATCCAGACCACGGCGGAAGAGTCTACGGCCTGGCCGATGGTTTCGCGGCCGGTGTACCTCGGTGGCCTCGGCTTCGGCATGAAGTGGGACATGGGATGGATGCATGACACACTCGAGTATTTCAAGCAGGATCCCATCCACCGCAAATATCACCACAGCAAGCTCACCTTCCGCATGCTGTATTCATTCCAGGAGAATTTCGTGCTGCCGCTTTCGCACGATGAGGTGGTTCACGGCAAAGGATCGTTGATCGGCAAAATGCCCGGCGACGAGAAGAATCGCTTCGCCAACCTGCGGCTTTTATTCGGCTATATGTATGCCCAGCCCGGCAAGAAATTACTGTTCATGGGTTGTGAGTTCGGCCAAGTCCGCGAGTGGGCGCACGACAGCAGCCTGGAATGGCACGTGCTTCAGTATCCGGTGCACAGTGGGGTGCAGGAGTGGGTGGCGCAGTTGAATCGGCTTTACCGCGCCGAACCGGCGCTGCACGTGCTCGATGCCAACGCAGCCGGCTTCGAGTGGGTGGATTGCAACGACAATCTTACCAGCACGATTTCGCTTCTGCGCAAGACCGAATCGCCCAAAGACACCGTCCTCATCGCTTGTAACTTCACCCCGATACCGCGCATCGGTTATCGGATCGGCGTGCCGGGGGGCGGCTATTGGCGCGAATTGCTGAACAGCGACGCTTTGGAATATGGCGGCACCGGGGTCGGCAATCTCGGCGGAGTTCACGCCGAGGCCGAACCTACGCACGGCCGTCCCTATTCGCTGAAGCTCACCCTGCCACCGCTATCGGCGCTGTTTCTGAAGGCTGGATAGCACCTCCGTCTGCCGATGCGCGCGTCCAAGCCCATGCTAGACTGCGGTCAGACGCGTCCCGATGCGGATTCTTACCCGCTACATTCTCCGCGAAGTCACCTCGCACGCCCTAATCGGCGCGGCCATCTTCACCTTTGTCCTGTTCACGCGCGACCTGGGACGCATTCTGGAACTCGTGGTGCGCGCTAGTGCGCCGCTGCCCTCCGTCGCCGAGATTTTCTTTTACACCGTCCCACTCGCCCTGACCTACACCATCCCCATGAGCGTGCTGGTGGGAATTCTCATCGGACTGAGCCGTCTCGCCGCCGACAGTGAAATCACCGCCATGCGCGCCAGTGGCATGGGCGTATGGAACTTTGGCCGCGTGCTGGCAATCTTCGTCGTGGGCGCTTGGCTGCTGGCTCTGGGCAACGGACTTTACCTGGCCCCGTACTCGCTTGCATCCCTGGGACATCTGGAGGATCAACTCAAAGGCTCGCAAGTCTCTTTTGAAGTCCAGCCCCGAGTTTTTTACGAAGGCTTTCCAAAGGTCGTGCTCTATGTGCAGGACGTACACACCGCGCAAGGAGCCGCGGTTTGGAAGGGTGTGTTTCTCGCCGACATCTCCGATCCCGCCAATCCGCGTATTACGCTGGCTCATGAAGGCATTCTCGTCCCCGAGGGTCAGGATCGCCTGCACCTGCATTTAATCGATGGTTCCACTCACGAAACTGATCCCAAGCTGGCCGATCACTACCAGATCTCCACCTTTCAGCAGACTGACATTCCTCTAGATTTGCCTTCGTCGGAGAACAAGGCAGATGAACCAGTCCCGGTTGGACTCGTAAGCACAAGGGCGCTGCGCGATTATGCCCGCCGCGTCGACCCCGTATCAGCGCGCTGGTACCTCATCGAATTTCACCGCCGTTTCGCGCTTCCCACGGCCTGTCTGGTGTTGGCGATGGTCGGAATCCCTCTGGGCCTGTCGTCGAAAAAAAGCGGGAAGTCGGGCGGATTCGTCCTCACCATCGCTCTAGTTTTCATTTATTACTTCGTTTCGCTGATCGGAGTGTCGCTGGCGCGGCAGGGCCGGGTCGGCCCCATGCTCGGAGCCTGGCTGGCTAATATTGCATTCTTCGCCGCGGGGTCAATTTTGTTGTGGCAGGCCGAACGCCGGCCGATTGCGCTTTCCGCGTTCCGCCTGTGGGGCAAGCGCGACAGTCATCGTTCTAACGGCCACATGCCTGCATTCCGGCTTGGACGCCGCGACAGCGTCAACGCGTTCGAGCGCGCTTCCACCCGCCGCCGCGTCTTCAGCGCCAGCTTTCCAACCCTGTTGGATGACTATGTGCTGCGCGATTTCTTCGTCTACCTTGGGATGATTCTTTCCGCATTCCTCGTCCTGCTGCTGGTTTTCACGTTGTTCGAGTTGCTGAGCGACATCCTGCGCAATCAGACGCCTTTTCTCGTGGTCGCGGAGTATCTTCTCAACGTCGCTCCTTACCTGCTTTACAGCGTCGCTCCGTTGATCATGCTGCTGGCGGTGCTCATTACTTTTGGTCTGATGAACCGCTCCAATGAGATCACCGCGATCAAGGCCACCGGAACCAGCATCTACCGCATCGTCATGCCGGTGCTGGCCGCGGCCGCGTTTCTGGCGGCCGGATTATTTTTCGTGGACCAGTTCTACCTGCCTCATACTAACCAGCGCCAGGAGGCGCTGCACAACCAGATCAAGGGCAAGCCCGCGCAAACTTACCTGCGTCCCGACCGCAAGTGGATCTTCGGGCAGCACAACGACATCTACTATTACCAATTCTTCGATCCCGACCGCGATCAGTTCGCCAACGTCACTATCTTTCAAATCGATCCCGCCAGCTTCGCCATTACGCAGCGCATCCATGCCGATCGCGCCCACTGGGCCGACAATCTCAACCGCTGGATCTTCGAACAAGGCTGGCAGCGCTCTCTGCATGGCCCCGCGATCGCCGGCTTTCGCACCTTCGAGGTCTCCACCTTTCCCGAACTCAGCGAGGCGCCGTCCTATTTCAAGAAGGAAGTGAAACAGTATTCCGAGATGAACTACGAGGAGTTGCGCCGTTACATCCGCGACCTGCAGCAAAGCGGCTTCGACGTGGTACGGCTCCGCGTGCAACTGAACAAAAAGCTTTCGTTCCCGATGATCACACTGATTATGGCCGTGCTCGCCATTCCGTTTTCCCTGTCGGCGGCTAAGAAAGGCGCAATCACTGGCGTAGCGGTCGCGGTGGGAATTGCGGTCGTCTACACCGTCGTATCGCGACTGTTCGAAGCCATGGGAGATCTCAGCCAGCTGCCGCCGGCTCTGGCAGCATGGTCGCCAGATCTGATCTTCGCCCTGGTGGGGGCATACCTGATTCTGAAAATTCCCACGTGATCGCCGCCCGATCCAGCCGGTAAAACTACTTTACCGCTACTCCCCACGGAAAGTTGTCGGTCTGGATCGGCGCTTGCGGCGTCAATCCACCTGTGGAAGGGGTGATGGCATATTGTGAAAGATTGGCTGAGTTAAGGTTGGTCACAAACATCCAGCTGTCATCGCTGCGAATCGCGATCGACTTGGGGTAGGCATTGGTGGTAATCGGTGTCGGACTTAGTGGCGTCAGGCTGCCGGTGGTAGTGCTGACTCTATAGGCTGAGATTGCGTTCTGCCCCGTATCCAGTACGTACAAGTAATTGGCATACGCATCCATCATTAGCGGCCCGGGAGCGTTACCTGCGGGAAAGGGAGAACCGTTAACCGGTAGCAGGCTGAAGTCTGCATTGGGACAACTCGGCAACGAAATAACACTGCAAATCGTGAAAGCGCTGACGCTGTTATTGGGCTGCGAGTTCGACACGTAAACGAACCGGTTACAAGGGTCGACGGTCACTCCGGAGGGGACGGTTCCCGTCGCCACTCCCAACGTCGACGACGTGGGCACAAGCGTAAGTGCGCCCGTGGAAGAAACGGAGTAGTTCAAAAGCACGTAATTGACGGAATCCGTGACATAGAGGTTCTCTGTAGTCGGAGGGACGTTCGCCGAGCAAATCGCATACGCGGAAGGGTAGACGGTAGGAGTTATAGCAAGAGCGGAAGCACTCGGAGCCGTGCCACCGGTTTGCGCCGGCAAAAGAAAAGGTGAGCCCGGCACTTCAGTCAAACTGCCATTACTCACAGCAAGAACCGATACTGCTCCCGGCACACCGTTGTTCGAGGCATCGCTGGTTTTGGCGTCTGCCACGAAGAGAAATTTACCCCCAGAGTCGATAACCATTGCCACCGGAACCACCGGGACCTGCTCCACCAAATTGGTGCCAGGAGGGGTAAAGTTCGCAGGCAGCAGACCAGTCGTTGCACCAGACCCCAACTTTCCATCGGACGCTACTTGGAACGATTCCACTCCGGTAGCACTGTTATTAACCGTCGAACTTTGCGTGACTAATACGTATGCGTATGCACCCGCAGGATCGAGAACCACAGACGTTGCAATCCCGTTCGTGGGCGGCCCGTTCGTATTGTAGATCTGCGTAACATGGCCGTTGCCCAGATCAAGGCTGAAGGAATCCATCACCGCATCGCCCTGCGTGGAAACCACCACCAACCCATTGTTGGAGGACGAGTACTTAGTGCTGCACGCCACCAACACTCCGATCGAAATCAGAGCCGCGATTCCCAAAATCCAGGTGAATCTTGTCCGCATTCTTCGCTTTATCTCCTGTGAACGTGCTGATGCACTCCCCGGCAGCTACCAACCGGGCTGGAACACTTTGTGAAGGCGTGAATTGCCATCCATTTATGTAACAGGAATGAGCGGGAAGAGCAAACGCCACCAAGCTCATTGGAACCGCGGACACGACTGCGAGTTGCCTCACCACTCGAGAATGAAGGAAGTGAAATGAGGCTTAGGTGAGATTATGCCTCTTGTGCTGCCGGAACCGGTTCAGGCACTTTCCTGGCTTTTGCGTTGGCGAGGAGCGGGAGATGTATCTCTACCAGAAGCCCACCTTCCGCCCGGTTGAAAGCCGCCACGCGACCGCTATGAAACCGCACCGCTCTTTCGGTAATCGCTAGACCCAGACCAACTCCGCCGGTCTGCCGACCTCGATCGTCGTCTAAGCGGTAGAACGGCTGGAACAACTTCTCGAGCGCATCGGATGGCACGCCCGATCCACAATCAGTGACACTCACCACTGCTTCCGCGCCGTCGGCGTTCTCTTTCCTCTCCAGGTGAATATCAACCGTTGTGCCTTCGCGCGTGTAACGGATGGCGTTGCGCACCACATTCTCAATCGCGCTGTGTAACAGGGAAGCTTCTCCGCGTACTCCCCAATCGCCCGACGGAATATCGCTGCGTACGTGGCAGTGCCGCGCCTGCGCTTCGAATTCCGCATCTTCGGCCACATTCAGCACCACTTCATCGAGAAGAACCGGCGTGGGCGGCACGCGTTGCTCACCATCCTCCAGCCGGGCCAGAGTGAGCAGACGGCCAATGAGTTCGTTCAGGCGGCTGGCTTCGAGTTCAATGCGCTCGAGCATGCTAGCGCTCTCCGGTCCGGAGCGCTGCCGCGCCAGGCCGAGCGCCACATTCAAGCGCGCCAAGGGAGATCGTAACTCATGAGAAATGTCGTTCAGCAGGCGGGACTGCGCTTTGACCAGAGTCTCCAGCCGGCCAGCCATGGTGTCGAAATCGCGCACCAGACCTGCAATCTCATCGCGCCTTCTGCTATGGGGATCGCCGGCACGCGCCGTCAGGTCACCCGCGGCAAGTTGCTGGGTGGCGGCGCGCAAGCGCGTGACCGGCTTGGTCATATACCAAGCAAGAAAATAGCAAACCAATCCCGAAGACAGCACAGCAATAATCAAGCCCGGCATGGGTATTCCCCACGGTCCGAAAAATACGCGGGGGCCCGGCGGCAATTCCATCGCGATGGTGTAGAGATGGTGTCCATCACTGGATGCCCTCGACTCAGTTAAGATTTGCGGGCGCGGAAAAACCATCCCCGGATGCGGTGGGAGGGGCTTGCCGGCGGCAACATGCTCTGCCCAGCCCGGACTCGAACGCCCTGAAATCTCAGTTCCCTGCTCATCGAAAACATAGGCGCGCACATGCTGCGCAACCTGCAAGCCTTCCAGATATTCGTGGGCCTGCGGTGTCCCGCCACTTTCGTAAGCGTTGATGGCATCCGTGAGGGCAGTCGAGCGCAGAGCTTCCCAGGTGGAATTCCGTTGCGGCCTGAATGCCAGCATCACCAGGATCGCGAGCACAAGAAACAATGCCTGCGCCACCCAGAAGGAAAGAAAAATCTTGAGGAAGAGGCTCTTCATGACGTCGCTTTCGCCTTTTCCCCCACCTTCTCGCGCGGACGGGCAAAGATGTAACCCACGCCGCGAATCGTTTTGATGTGCTCGTCGTTGTCGGTGTCGCCGAGTTTCTTGCGCACCTTGCTGACATGCATATCTATGCTGCGGTCAAAGGGCGAAAACTTGCGGCTCAGCACGGCATTCACCAGACGCTCGCGCGGCACCACGCGTCCCGCCTCACGCAACAACACTTCCAGGAGGTTGAACTCGACGGAAGTCAGATCCACCGGCTGGCCATCACGCCGCACACTGCGCGTGGCGGGATCGAGTTCGATCTCGCCGACTCGCACGATGTCAGGCGCGGCCGGAGAAGACTTATCGCCGCGAGTGCGGCGGAGGACCGCTCGAATCCGCGCCACGAGTTCCCTCGGATTAAAAGGTTTTGGCAGATAATCGTCGGCGCCAATCTCCAGACCGACGATGCGGTCCACGTCTTCTCCCCTTGCGGTCAGCAGTAGCACGGGAAGGCGCGAGGTAGCGCGAATCCGCCGCAGTACTTCGAAACCGTTGATGCCGGGCAGCATTACGTCGAGCACAACCAGCAAGTAACCGCCACCCGTGGCGCGCTGCAGCCCACTCTCGCCATCGTGAGCAGCTTCCACTACAAAGCCCTCGGCCTGCAGGTATTCGCCCACGAGGGTGCAGAGCTCAACATCATCGTCGATGACCAGAATGCGTTCCATGTTTCTGGTTTTCATTGTGCACCAAGCGACCCACGGCTCGAGGTAAAGAATTGTCAAAAAGCCACCGCCCGTTCGTGACAAAACTTTACTCGGATTTACTGAGCTTTTACCACTTTCCGGCTCGAATCGTGTTCCTATGAGTGTACGCAAAAAGGCCGAGTTTCTGAATGTTGTCGAAGGAGCCACTCTTAAGGAGCCGAGATTTATGAAATCGATTCGTGTTCGTTTTCTCTTAGCAGCGCTGGCTGTATTGCTGGGCGGCGCCATCGCCAAATCGCAAACCGCAGACGCAACTCCGCCTCCGCCCAGGCATGGCGGATTCGGCATGGAGGGCCACCTGATGGGCTTCTACGCCAAGTATCTGAATGTGAGCGATGACCAGAAGACACAGATGAAGGCTGTTATGCAGAAAGAACGGGCCACGCTGAAGCCACTGATGCAGCAAGTTCACCAGATGGAACAACAACTCAAGCCGTATGAGGAAGGCACCTATGACGCAGCCAAGGTGCAAGCCGCGGTCGCCCAGCAGGCACAGACCCTGGTGCAACTGAAGGTGGAAGAAACCCGCATTCACAACGAACTATTCCAATTGCTCACTCCGGATCAGCAGAGCAAGTTGAAGGAGTTCGAGGCCAACCGCGCAGCGCGTATGCAGCAGCATACGCAAAACGCCCCGGCTCCTGCGCAAGACTGAGAACTGGCTTCGCGTGAAGGTTTGTTCGAGCGTTGTGTAACTGCATCGCGGGCCCAGGAATCTCCCAGGCCCGCCGCTCTAAACACGCGCCACTCGAAGGAACGATGCCATGGACATGGATCAAGTCTTGATTTTCGATGTTGGATGGCTCTTCTTTACCGCCTGGGGATTGGTCCTTGCGGCGGTCAGCGTGATCGCTTTCGGGCGGGATATTCTGCCGTTCCTTCCCCGGCTAACCCGCGAATCTGACCGGCATTAGGCTCGCTACGGGTTGAGTCGCATCTCCGGGCCGGGGGCGATCGTTGTGTTACTTCTATCTGCGACCCCTTCCAAAACCTGCACCCCAGCCTGCTAGAATTTCATCTACATCAACCACATGATTCCTCAGAGCATGCGTCCATTGCTGCCCTATCTCAAGCGCTATCGCTGGGGATTTGTGGCCGGCGCCCTTTGCATCGTTCTGAGCAACGGCGCTCAGGCGGGATTACCCAGAGTGATCGGCAACGCCGCCCAGAGTCTCGAAAGTGGCGTCACCCGGGACAAGCTTTTGATCTTTACCCTGCAGGTGCTGGCGTTAGCGGTAGTTCGGGGCATTTTCCTGTTTCTCACCCGCTGGATTGTGATCGGCATCTCGCGCGACATCGAGTTCGATCTGCGCAACGATCTTTTTGCCCATCTGGAAACGCTTTCCTACTCCTACTACCAGCGCATGCGCACCGGCGACATTATGGCAAGGGTGACGAATGATTTGAATGCGGTGCGCATGCTGATGGGCCCGGCGATCATGTACTCGGCGAATACGCTGGTGTTCACGGCCGCGGCTTTGTGGTTCATGGTGCAAAACAGTCCAAAATTGACGTTGTATGCGTTTCTGCCGCTGCCGATTGTCAGCGTTACCATTCAATATTTCGGACGGCGCATTCACGAGCGCTTCGAAAGAATTCAGGCGATGTTCTCCGACATTTCGGCTCGAGCCCAGGAAAACTTTTCGGGAGCGCGGGTGATTCGTGCCTACGTGCAGGAAGAGGCGGAAATTGCGTCCTTCGAAACCGCCAACCAGGAATACGTTGCGCGCAGCCTGAAACTGGTGCGGCTGATGGGTATGCTTTGGCCCACACTGGAACTCATGCTTGGCCTGGCTCTGGTGCTGGTGTTGTGGATCGGCGGCCGGGAAGTGTTGGCGGGGCGCATGCAAATCGGCGCGTTCACTGCCTTCAACATCTACATGATGCAACTCACGTTCCCCATCATCGCGTTGGGATGGGTGGTCAATATTTTTCAGCGGGGCACGGCATCGTTGGTGCGACTGAACGAGATTCTGCAGGAACAGCCTGAGATCAAGGACGAGCCGCATTCGCAAGACCGGCCAGTGGAAGGAGAAATCGAATTCCGCGGGCTGAATTTTGAGTACGACGGCAAGCGGGTGCTGCATAACTTGAACCTGCGAATTCCGGCAGGCAGCAGCATGGCGATCGTGGGTCCGACAGGCTCGGGAAAAAGCACGTTGGTCAATCTGATTCCACGCGTTTACGATGCGGCTCCGGGGATGGTTCTGGTGGATGGCCGGCCGATCCGCTACTTTTCTCTGGCGTCCCTGCGCAAGAATATTGGGTTTGTGCCGCAGGAAACATTCCTGTTTAGCGACCGCATCCGTGAAAACATTGCGCTGGGCGTGGAGTCGGCCAGCGATCAGGAGATTCACGACGCAGCCGATGCCGCGAATATCGCCGTTGACATCGAAAGCTTTCCCGAGCGCTATCAAACGATGGTCGGCGAACGCGGCATCACGCTTTCTGGAGGACAGAAGCAGCGTACCGCAATCGCCCGTGCTTTGATCCGCAACCCTCGCATCCTGATTCTCGATGACGCGCTCTCCAGCGTGGATACTCACACCGAAGACAAAATTCTCAACCACCTGCGCGAGGTAATGCAGGGCCGCACGACCATCTTCATCTCCCACCGCGTTTCCACCGTCCGCAATGCCGACCGAATCGCCGTGCTGCATGGCGGTCAGATCGTGGAACTGGGCACACACGACGAGTTGCTGGCCTTGAACGGCTACTACAGCGACCTGTATAACAAGCAATTGCTGGAAGAGGAACTGGCCGAAGTCTAGCCTTGACGAACGACGCAACCCAGCAAAATCAACACCATTCCATGCAGCGAATCGACGCACCGGAGATTCTCGATTCTGACGCCTGCTCGCCTTGCGATACCCAGGCTGCGTTAGAGGTTATCGGCCGCGTCAATCGATGGTTCGGCGGGATCGCCACCACGCAGAAAATGGTGGAACGCGCGGCGCGGGTAACCGGAACGACTCGCTTCTCGCTGCTGGAAGTGGCCGCCGGCCTGGGTGAAGTTCCTGAGATTGCGCGAGAGAATCTAGCGCGTCGCGGAATTACGCTGGACGTAACCCTGCTGGACATCGCGCCCTCGCATCTTCCTTGCAGAAATCCTGCCGCGAACCGTGCAGGTCGAAATCAAGGCGTAGTGGCCGACGCGCTCGCTCTTCCTTTCGTCGATGGAGCGTTCGACCTGGTGAGTTGCAGCCTTTTTGCGCACCATCTGGACCCGCTGCGATTGAAACAATTCGTGCGCGAAGGTCTGCGGGTATGCCAGCGCGCGCTGCTGATCAATGACCTTGTCCGTCATCCGCTGCATCTGGCTTTGGTCTATGCTGGCTTCCCCATCATGCGCAACCGCGTCGCCTGGCTGGACGGGCTTACCTCTGTGCGGCGGGCGTATGTACCCGAGGAAATTCGGACGGCGCTGGCGGATGATTTTTCTCCGGAGACGGCGTTGCAGATTGAGATCTCGCGCCATTACCTTTTCCGCATGGGTGTGATTGTCTGGAAACCCTGAATCGAAAAAGAACGAGCAGTCTAGCGGACGACCAGCACTTCGCGCACATTATCGCGGGCGAGAAAGAATTTGATCGAAGCAAAGTCGCGGAAGAGATTCTCGATGTGACGGTTGTTAAATACGCGTTGCAACTGGAAGCCATCCGAGATGGCGGTGTGCACCGCGCCCGTAGGACCGCGCCGGGCCTCGCGGCGCAGCACAATTTTCTGCATCTCGAGCGTGTCCGCGCCGATGATGTGGAAGCGGTGGCAGGGCGAATCCGGGCCGGCGTCGCGCGTATGGAAGAATGCCAAAAGCATGCCTCCAGGTTTTAGCACCGACCACAGGCGTCCCACTACCGGCTTCACCAGACTCTCATGGAGATAGTCAGGCAGATTCCAGCAAAACACGACGTCGAAGTGGGCGGCTGGGTAAACCAGGTTGTCGGCAAGAAACTTTCGGCTGTCGAGAATGGCATTTCCCTGTTCGTCTTTGGTGAGAAGCTCGGGATCGGTCGAGGCAGTGAGCAGGTCTTCGCTGTAAATTCTGTGGCCGTGTTCGGTGAAGTGGCGAATATTGGCCGGTGAGGTCGATCCCAGGTCAAGCACACATAGGTTCTCCGCGGATTCCCAAGAGCGAGACAATTCGCCCAACCCGCTGGAGCGGCGGGTAAGCTTTGGCGAGCCCTGCGCCGGGACTGTTTCCGGTCCGGATGAACCCCGAAAAAGTTTCATGAAAGTCTGCGAGACAGACGACACTCTAACTTCCTAACTGTTGATTCATCATACTCATCTTCAGCAATGCCATCAGGTTGCAACTATTTCCCATCTGAGCGCTGGATATCGACTTTGCCTTTCAGGAAAGCGCCTTCTTCAATGGAAATGCGCTGCGCCGTGATATCCCCGGTGACCGTGGCGGACTTCCGCAGGTCCACGCGGTCACTGGCTTGAATATTGCCCTCCAGTCTTCCCTGCACCACAACGCCTTTCGCATCGATGCTGGCCTTCACCTGGCCATTGGGGCCCACCGTAAGGCTGTTACCCTTCAGAGCGATGCTGCCCTCGACCTGGCCATCCAGATAGAGATCTTCGCTCCCCGAGAGCTCGCCCTTAATAACTACCGACTTGCCGATTTGTGCCAAACCACTGGCTGGTGTGCTCATTGGACGCGCTCCTGGTACAACGGGATCAGTGCCGGTTTGCTCCGGAATCGATGTTTTACTAAGCAAGGCCGGAAAACCACTCACTGCAACGACTATACGCAAGGCACGGACTGCGCGGCAAGCCTTGCCCGGCGAGCCGAAATACCCAAGTGCCTGTAGAGATTGCTCGCCGCTCCAATTGTTACACTGAAGGCTGTCGGTTGCCTGGTGCCGGACATGAGATGTGAGGCGGAAATAACTCGACCGATCGTCAAAGCTGTATTGCTGATTGGCATGCTCATCGGGATGGGCGGGACTTCTTTTGCGACGCGGCCGCCGCTGGTCGATGCGCTAGATGCGGCTTCTTGTATGGCACTCGTGCGGGCTACGGTGGCAAACGAAGTCGCGGCCGCCAGCGATGATTCGACGAAGCACATGTTCCTCTCGCACAAGCAGACTCCGCAGGGTTCGCAGACCAGGCTTTACTTGGAAACGCGGGAGGCGATGGTCGGCTTGACGGTTGCCTATAACGACAAGCCGCTCACGCCAGAACAACAAAGGTACGAGGAAAGCCGCCTGGCGGGGCTGGCGGGCACCCCCGAGCAGCTTAGGCACAAACATTCGCAGGAACAGGAGAACGCCGAGCACACGCTGCGCATCGTGAAAGCCTTGCCCGAGGCTTTTCTCTACGACTACGACGGTGAAGACGAAGGCTCCGCGGGCTTGGGCCAATCCGGAGTGCGGCTGGTGCGTTTGAAATTCCGCCCCAACCCAGCCTACCAACCGCCTTCTCGCGTGGAGCTGGTATTGGCAGGCATGGAGGGAGTTGTTGTCATCGATCCGGTCGCACGGAGGCTCGCAAAAATCGACGGGACTTTGTTCAAAGAGGTTAGCTTTGGCTGGGGAATTCTGGGGCATCTCGATAGGGGCGGCCACTTTCTTGTGCAACAGTGCGACGCGGGGAATGATTCATGGGAAATTTCCCGTATGTCCCTGGATTTCACCGGCAAGATTCTCCTGTTCAAAAATCTTTTGATCAAGTCTGATGAGGTCTTCAGCGACTTCCGGCGTGTGCCCGACGACACTACATTTGCTCAGGGAGTACAGATGTTGAAGGCGGAAGAAGCCAAGTTGGCGCAGAACCGCTCCAGTGAGATGATGAAGACCGAGAGCCGGTCGCACTAAAGCGATCGAGGCTCATGCACCTGCGCGAATCGTTTCCTTGCGCACCGTCAGCTTGTCGATCAGGTCTTCTTTAATGCGATAGCCCGTTCCGGGCTGATCGCCAATCGCAATCATCCCTAGCGGTGAAACCTGCACTTCCGGTTCGATAATGTCTTCTTTCCAATAGCGCTTGGAGGCGGAAACATCTCCTGGCAGACGGAAATTCTCAAGAGTGGAAAGGGCAATATTCTGGGCGCGGCCGATGCCCGATTCCAGCATGCCGCCGCACCAGACAGGAATATTCTGCGACTGGCAGATGTCGTGGATTTTCTTCGCTTCGGTAAACCCGCCCACACGTCCAACTTTGATGTTGATAATGCGGCACGCGCCAGTCTCCACGGCAATGGCTGCGGCCCGCGCGCTGACGATCGACTCGTCGAGGCAAATGGCGGTGCGCAATTCTTTTTGCAAGCGGGCGTGGTAGAAAATATCGTCGTCCCAGAGCGGTTGCTCGATCATCAGCAAGTTGAACTGATCGAAGGTCCGCAGATGCTCGAGTTGATCCAGTGTGTAGGCGGAGTTGGCATCGCAGCTCAGCGTAATGTCCGCCCACCGCGAGCGGATTTTCTCCAACACTCTCACATCCCAGCCCGGTTTCACCTTCACCTTAATCCGCCGATAGCCAGCAGCTAGTTCGATCTGGATCTTGTCGAGTAACTGTTCGACCGAGTCCTGAATGCCGATGGAGACTCCGCAAGGGATTTCCCTTCGCGTCCCACCTAACAGCTTCCATAAGGGTTGATTTTTCTCTTTCGCCTCCGCATCCCACAAAGCATTTTCGACAGCGGCTTTGGCCATGCGGTGGCCACGAACCTTGGAGAAAAGAACCGCGCAATCGCGCGCTGCTGCGAGGTCGCGGCCGAGCACGGCGGGAACAAGGTAGTGAGTCATGGTGAGCCAGGCGCTTTCGATCCACTCGTTGCTATAGAAAGGATCTTCGCCGGCTACGCATTCCCCCCATCCGTTGATCCCGTCGCAATGCACAGTGAGCAGCAGGATGCGGCGGCTGTAGGTCCGTCCGAAACTCGTCTCGAAGAAATGGACAAGCGGCATGTGAATCTCGCGCAGGGTGATGGCTTCAATCTTCATAAATGTACAAAGAAAAACGATCTCACCACAGAGGCGCAGAGAAAACCGAACTTTTTCTTGTCGTGAAGGTTTTCTCTGTGCCTCTGTATCTCTGTGGTGAATTATTCTTGCGAGGCGTACGACCACGTCTCATCCCAATTACCAAGCAAAAATCTGCCGTTGCCTTCTGAGTCGCGCTCGTACCCTAACACGGCGAGCCCGTCGTCAAACGCCCGGAGAAATTGCTCGCGGTTGCGTTCTTGCACCTGCTGCGCCACGCTTCTGCTTTCCGGAGCGCCCTTCCACTCGTAAATCTGTGCCGGAACCTCAGTTGCCGCCCGTTGCTGAAATGCAGGGATCTTGCCCGTCGCCAGCAAAGTTTCCACGCGCCGGGACTTCAGCCACCATTCGGCAATAAGCCGATCGCTGGGAAGTCCACCCTGCAGGGGCGATGACGTGATTCCGTACTGATTGATGTTGTAGCGGCGCGCGATCGCTCCTAGTTTTTCAATATTCAGATAAGCGTTCTTGATCTCGAGAGGATCGAATGTCCATTCGATTAAATCGATGCCGCGCGCGAGTGCGTCCTCCCGCTGCAACAGCTTGAGCCGGCGGCCCAATCCGTGATTGCGGTGGTCCTTGCGCACCGCCAACATGTGCGAGTGCAGATAGACGTGGTCAGAACGCGTGCCCGGCACCGAAAGCGCGAAGCCCACCATTTCGCCACCGTCAAAGGCGCCCATCACCTGTCCGCCAACTTTTTCGGCTACGACGAACATGCGCAGGGGAACCAACTCGGCGTCAGTAAAGTTCCACACATCTTTTTGCAATGCAACGCACGCACGCAGCTCGTCGAGTCCCTGACAGCGGCGTATCACAATGGCGTCCGGGCTCACGATTGCCTCTCCTGCTGCTTGGCCTGTTGCCATAGAGATTCGAGTTCATCCATCGAAGCGCTTTCGAGGGTGAGCCCGCTATCGTGAAGGCGCTGCTCCATCCATTGGAACCGGCGGCGGAACTTGCGGTTCGTCTTGCGCAGCGCGGACTCAGGATCGAGAGCAAGATAGCGGGCGATGTTGACCAGCACGAAGAAGAGATCTCCGACCTCTTCTTCCAGCCGAGCTCGTAAATCTTCTGGAATGGTCGGCCGCCCTGATCCGGCAACGCCGCGGCCTTCAGGGCGCGGACCGGGAAGGGGAAATTCTTGCAGATGCTCGCGGAGTTCAGCCGTCTCCTCGGCGAGTTTGTCGAACAGACCTTCCATGTTAGGCCAGTCGAAACCAACCCGCGCTGCGTGTGAACTGAGCTTATGCGCCTCCAGCAATGATGGCATCGAAGAAGAAATGCCCGCCAGGATCGATGCGGGGACCGCTGTCTTCCCTTCAGTTCTCACCGCATCCGCATTTTCACCGAGGCGTTTCCTTCGTTCTTCGGTTTTCAGCGCCTCCCAGTTGCGCTTTACTTCGGCGGAAGTATCAGCTTTTGTATCCCCAAAAACGTGAGGATGCCGGTTCACGAGCTTGTTCGACAGCCGGTCGAGAACGTCATCAATGGAAAACGTTCCCTGCTCTCTGGCCATTTCCGAATAGAAGAGCACTTGCAGCAGCAGGTCCCCGAGTTCGCCGGGAAGTTCCTCCCAATCGCGATTATCGATCGCTTCGAGAACTTCGTAAGTCTCTTCCAGCGTGTAGGGCTTAATGGAATCGAAGGTCTGCTCGCGATCCCAGGGGCAGCCCCCCGGAGCCCGCAGGCGCTCCATGATGGAAACTGCGCGTTCGAAGCGTTCACCGGTATTGGACATTGGCAACCACTTTAAACGAGCCGCCGTAGGCCGAGCAATGCGCACGCACGACGCTTTTCTAATATCGACAAGCCGCGATTGCCGCCGCAGCATCCAACCAAGTACTAGCAATCAAAAGCTTCAAGGCACTTTTTCGAGCAGGCGAAGCCGGTGGCGGCGATATGCCATGGGCCGTGGATGCTGGTGGAAGCGGGCGCGGTGCAGGGACGCACGATTACTTCGTGACCTTCCTTGAAGACCGCCGCTCGCAATGCGGGTGGTGCCTGGGTAGACGAAGAAGTGACGTTGAGTAACGGAGTGGTTACGAGTCGCAAGCCTGACGACATCCCCGCGTCCAATCGCGAGATGATCGATTTGTTCTCCAAGGCTGCCAGCGCGAGCAGAAGAAATGAGCGCATTGCCGCATAAATCACGGAGAAGTGCGAGATGCCGGCCCGACTTAACGGGCCCGTGTATTTTTGCCTTAGATTTTCAAAACTCTCTGACGGCGCGGCACGACTTTTGGTCAGGCAGTTTGCAGCACCAAGGTGACCTGTTCCCTGCAAACGACTCGATGCATACTCTACTGGTCGCAGTGTACGTACACGAAGTCGGACTTTTGGTAACCTTCTAAGAGGTTACTCTGGTGTTGTTTCCGTATGGTCTTAGCAGCGAATCCTCGAGCCAGCCTGGAGGGCCAGCACTTTTACGTGGTGGTGATTGGCGGCGGCATCAATGGCGTGGCCGTAGCGCGAGAGTGCGCCCGGGCGGGAAAGCAAACGCTGCTAATCGAACAGAATGACTTCGCTTCGGGAGTAACCAGCCGCTCGACGCGCATCATCCACGGGGGGCTTCGCTACCTCGAGCACGGCGAACTGAACCTGGTGCGGGAATCGTTGCGCGAGCGCGAGAAATTGCTCCGGGACAAATCTCACCTGGTGCATCCCATCCACTTCCTGCTGCTCTTGAACGAAAGCAGCGAACGCAGCGCGATGAAGGTCCGCGCGGGATTGTGGCTCTACGAACGCATGGCAGGAAAACCGCCGAGCGCGGGCGCCACCGAAATGGAATTGAAACGGCTGGAGCGGGCGCTGGACGCGGGACACCGCTGGTCGTTCTTCGATTATGAGGATGCGCAGTGCGAATTTCCGGAACGACTGGTAGCGGAATGTCTGATGGAAGCGGTGGAAGCTGGAGCGGTCGTCCGCAATCATATGGAAGCGCTCGCGGTGAACGTGGCTCATGGCCGGATCCACGGCGTATTACTGCGTGATCACATTACAGGCCGGGACGAACGCGTTGACGCAAGCTGGGTAATCAACTGCAGTGGACCCTGGGCCGATCGAGTTTGCCAGCGCTCCTCAATCCGTATGAACAAGCCGATGCTGGGCGGTATTCGGGGGTCCCACATTGTCCTGCCCCGGTTTTCGGGTTCGCCGACTGCTGCGATTTATACCGAGGCGGTGGACGGCCGTCCGATTTTTGTCCTTCCCTGGAACGAGCAAGTTCTAGTGGGCACCACCGAAGTTGCTGATAGCAGCGATCCGGCGCAAACAGTCCCCTCGGCGGACGAAGTCAACTACCTTGTACGGTCGGTGGCGCAACTGTTTCCCAAGGCGAAGATTTCGGGGCAGAGTGTGAAGCACGCGTTTGCCGGAATCCGGCCGCTGCCTTATTCGCCGGACAATCGACCTTCTGCGGTTACGCGGCGGCACATCCTGCATGATCACTCGGATGACGGCGCGGCGCGCATGATTTCCGTAATCGGCGGCAAATTGACGACTGCGGCTTCATTGGCCCGCGACTGTGCGCGAAGAATCGGATTGCATGCGACAGAACCGAATACGATTGCAATGGGGCCGGGGCCGGCGCTCGATCCGCTGCTGGACGATGCCGTGCTGGAGATTGCCCGGATTGGGGCAGTCAGCGAAGAATCGGCGCGGGGCATGCTGGAGTGGCACGGCAAACGCGCCGCCGACATCGCGCGTACGGCGCTGGTGAGTGCGGAGTTGCGGGCTCCGATCTGTCCACATACCTCTCACGTGATCGCGGAAGTCGTAGAAGCGTATCGCAGAGAGTACGCTGTGACGTTGGCCGACGTGTTGTTACGTCGAGTGCCAGTGGCGCTGAGCGCGTGCTGGTCGGAGTCGTGCAGCCGCGAAGCTGCGTTGCGCATCGGCGCAGTTCTCGGCTGGAATGACCATACAATGGGCGCCAACCTGGAAGCTTTTGAGATGGAGCGTGCTGCGTTTCTGCGACCGGCGGCAAAAGCCGAGGCGGCGCTCGAAGCCGCGGCAGATTGAAGCCACAGATTCCATCCTCACTTCTTAAAGCTAACGCAGGCAAATATTTCGAGATTTACTTCTGAATTTTGAATCCTGATTGGCGACCAATGATGACAGCGAGGCGCTCGGGATCGTCGGAGATAATGCCGTCCGCGCCCCACTCAGCAAATCGTTTTATATCTGAGGCCAAATTCACGGTCCATACGAACACCTTCCTGCCCGCGCGTTGGATCTCACGGAAGGTATTCTGCCGAGCCAGCTTATGGTGCGGGATTATGTATTTGGCCGGCACCGTAGGCCATTGCCGGAACTGGGCTCGAGTCTCGCAAATCAGGCCGAGCGGAATTGAGGCGTCTATGCCTTGAAGTGCCTGTAGCACTTCGGGGAGAAATGAAGAAACCACGTAGCCGCGAGCCGGCGGATGTGCCCGCAACGCCTCCAACGCGATGATTTCCAATCCTGAAACTTTGAGTTCGATATCGAGAAAAGCGGACGCCTGGTATCGTTTCAGGACATCAAGAAGAGTTAGCTGGGACAATCGTTGAGCCGAAGTCTGAGCAACTTCGAGACCGCGGATATTGTCGTCGTGGCAGATGACTGGATGCCTGTCGACCGACAGACGAACGTCGAATTCAAAACCATCACATCCGTGAGCGAGTGCCAGATCAAACGAATCCAGAGTGTTCTCGGGAACGGACTTCTGAGATCTGGCACCGCGGTGACCAAGAAGTAATGGACGAATCTGCATGGCGATCGATTCTACTGGGCGGTGTACTAATCCAGGTCGAAGTCGCGGATGGGCTTACCCGTGTCCGGCGATTCTTTGGCTTTCTTCACAGCTTCCTGGAATTTTTTTTCCAGAACTTCAGAAGCATGTTTTTGCGCCTCGACCGATTGCCGGAAGATGGATTCGCGGCGAGTGTCTTGTTCCTTCATTGCGCGAGCGGCGTCTTCCATGTCGTTGAACATGCGCGGCTTCACGGCGGCGGTGTGCGCAATTACGGAGCGGGTTTCAGTATCCACCTTGAGAAGCGCGCTGCAGCAAGGACAGGTGACTTCGAAATTCGGATGACTCTTCGCCATTTTGCGAATCATACCGCAAAAATGGCCCCCGCGCTCAGCGCTGGAGTTTGATGGGGAAGATACGGAAAACGCCAAGCAGTTCCCAGCCGAGAAGGAAGATGGAAAGCAGGACGATGAGCACTGCCATCAGCTCTCCGAAGGTGAGCCCGCGCCGGTTGGGCTCGAAGCGTCGCGCCGCGAGGCTGAGAATATTGATGGTGGCGAACCCGAAAACAACCGCCCAAAGAATATTGTAGACATCGTTACGGCGGCTGGAGTGACGTTGGAACACCAAGAGGGTCGCGATTAGCGGGGCGTGGGCGAAGTTGTAAATGGAGAACGCTGCGACCTTTGTGCGCGCGACCCCCGCTACCACCCTCGTTGTTAAAGGAAAAGCCATAGCACGCCGAGTCACACGCCAGAAGACGCCCTTTTCACTGGAGCGATGGATTGGATATTACATTTTTTCCCGGCATCGGTCACGGACGGAACGAGGCGAAGGCATCACCGGTATCAACGACTTGCCCCCCGCAGCGGGAAAACTCGTGTCCACGCTAGGCCTTTTCGCGGTGTTTTGACCGCCAAGTTTCGGTAAGATTGAAAAATGGCTAAGCGGCGCGTCATTTTTTTCGATGTCGGCAATACCTTACTGTTTCCGAACCGGGCGAAGGTGCTGGCCCCAATCGCCAGCGATCGACATCCCACGCTCGAACAATGGCAAGCCCTGGAGCACAGGACGAAAACTGAATTTGATGAGCGCATGCAGAGCGGTCGAACGGATCACAGCTTCTGGTGGATATTTCACACTTACCTGCTCGAAGACCTCGATGGCGCTCGCGATGGGCTGTTGCAGGAACTGGTGCGGAATACCCAGAACTCGGCGAACTGGGGTCAGATTCTGCCGGGAACTCGCTCGGCGCTCGATAGAATCCGCGAGAAGTCTCGTATCGCGGTAATCTCGAACGCCGATGGGAACATCGAGAATATCCTCTCGCGCTGCGGCATAGCGGACTGTTTTGAGAGCATTACAGATTCAGGAATTGTGGGATTCGAGAAGCCGCGTCGTGAGATTTTTGAGGCAGCGCTGAAAACCATGAACGCGCGCGCCGATGAGAGCTTGTATGTGGGTGACGTTTACTCGGTGGACTATGTGGGAGCCCGCAATGCAGGCATGCAAGCCCTGCTGTTTGATGTGGCTGGAGCCTATCGCGATCGGCGAGAACCGCGGGTCGAATCAATGGTGCAACTGGAAGCGTGGCTTAAGGACTAGAGTGGGGATGCGGTTGCAGTACGCGCCTTGGCTACAACTCGAGAATCTGATGATCGAGGCAATCGGTGCGCATGGAGTCGTAAATGCTTTTCAGAAGTTCGGTTCCGTGCCGAGCTACGTAGTAGACGCCGGCAATGCCTCGCTCCTGAAGAGCGCCGTTCGGATAGAGAGCCTGGCTGATTGCATCTGCGTGACGGCTGACAACTTCGCTGCGGCGTAATTCGGCGGCCATGGCGCGCTCCCGGAGGCGATCCAGTTGGTAGCGCACTTTTGAAGCGCCCGTCTGGCTGGCGTCGACCAGCGTGGGGTCCAGTTTGGACAGCGCGTCCTGCAGGCTGGAAAATGAATCTTCTACCGATTTGTTCGCTCGGTCGAAGGCCGCCTGCAAATCTGCCGGCAGAGCACGCGAGGCGAGCGTTTGGCGCAGGGCGTCAGGCCCGTGGAATGCATCTAGTACCGCGATGCCGTACTGCCGCAGCCAGCGCTGCACCTTAGGTTCGACTAGGGTTGCCGAAAAACGCGGCACGAGCGGCGTGACGCGGCCTAGAATTTTTTCATAGACCGCACCCGCCTGCGCGAAATACGCAGCTTCGGCAGCCCCTCCCGTGTAGGCGAGCGTGGGCAAAAGATAGTCTTGCACTACTGGTCGCAATAGCACGTTGGGACTGAATTCTTCCGGCACCCCGGCGATGCGATCCAACAACTCCGCGCGTGAAAGCTTCTCCGTTGTCCTTTCACTGGCAATCACAAATTCCGGAACTCCTCCATTCGCGCGGCGGTGAATCGACGTGCGCGCCCCGTCTTGCAGAGTAAACAAAAGAACGGATGACGAAGTCACTTTCACTTGTTGGTGATAGTGGGCGGCGTCGAGGGCTCGTCCGCGAGCCAGCAGCGCGTCGTCGATTTCGGATGCTTGCTCCACTGCCGCTCGATAGAGTGGAACCGCAACACGATGCAATTCGGGATCGGAAGCATCGAGAAGAATCACTCCCCACACCGCGAAGAGACGGGCATAGAAGCGGGCAAAAGCGCTGCCTAAGGTTTCTCCGGGACGATACGACTCGCGCAGAAATTGCGACGCTTCAGATTCTCCCAACAGAGATGCGGCTTCCTCGACGACTGGCAAGATCTCTTCACCCAACCGCACCTCGCTCACCGGAGCACCCGCCACACTGTGGCTGGAAGTCGTGAGCGTGCGCAGCAGGCCGTCGGGGCCGGGGATTGAGGTGTGATTGACCTCAGCGAGATCGTGATCGTAGGTGGCGAGCCAGAAGACGGGGACGGCATCGACGCCCGCAGCCGTAGCCTCTTCCGCCAGTTTAACGGCGGCCAGCGCCTTGTAGATCGCGAACATGGGGCCACCGAAGAGGCCGACTTGCTGCCCGGTCACTATGGCGGCCGCGCCGCGGCGCAGGCGGCTTAGGTTGGCGAAAGTCTGCGGCGAAGCGTCCCACGAGGCGTTCTGCCGTTCAAGAATCGTGCTGACGCTCTGGCGGCGAACGGGATCGTAATTTAGCGCGGAAGCCTCCGTCTTCAACCATTGGCCGAGGTGTGGCGAGTGCGGATAGAAGGGGCGGACGTTGGGGGGATATGCGAGGAAATCGGTGAAAAGGCGTGTGGTATGCGGGATTTGAGCAAAAGGAAGACACTGCGCTTTCACCGGCAATACTCCTGACACTGCCTATTTGTATTGTGTTGGACGGATGAGATCATGGCCGGTCAACGCCGTCGCTGCAAAACCTACGAAACCATAGTACAGATGCCCATAAATGACGGCGAGATGCAAGATAATGGTACGCATGCCTCGCAAGAAAGGAAATGCGCGATGAGATTGACCGCGACGCCGTTGCACATCGTGACCCCTGTTACGCTGGAAGGTTCCGTGATTCGCCTGGAACCGATTCGCCGCGAACATGCGGAACTGTTCTGGCAAGCCGCCAAAGACGCGCTCGACGACATCTTTCAGTGGATTCCTTACCGGATGAACACGGGCGAAGATTTCGAGCATGTTGTCGAAAAAGCGCTGGCCGAGCAGGAGCGCGGCGACTCAGTGGTGTTTGCGACGGTCGAGCGCAAGTCCCGACGGGTGATCGGCGGCACTCGCTACATGAACATCGACCGCGTCAATCGCCGAGTGGAGATCGGTTCAACCTGGATCGCGCCGGCATGGCAGCGCACCGCCGTCAACACCGAAGCCAAATATCTCATGTTGCGGCACGCTTTCGAAGTTTGGCAATGCATGCGCGTCGAACTGAAAACCGATGCCTTGAATCAAAGGTCGCGCAACGCCATCCTGCGCGTCGGTGCGAAGGAAGAAGGCACGCTGCGCAAGCATTTGATCACCTGGACCGGCCGCGTGCGCGATACCGTCTACTTCAGCATCCTGGATGCAGAGTGGCCGGAGGTGAAGGGGAGGCTGGAAGCTAAGCTCGCGGCCCGCTGACGCGCGGGGCGTTTTCAAGGTAATGGTTTTTCACTCGCAGAACACCTTGACCTTTACTTTTGTTGCGTGATCCTTCTGGTCGACGTCAACGCTCAAGTCACTGAGTTGGTCGATCAACTCTTCCAGGTTTTCGGGCTTGATCTGGCTCAGATCAAACGGTATGCCTTTTTCGTGGATCGCAACGTTCGCCCGATGAAGCGCTTGGGGAGGAATCAGACCAGCCAGTTTCACTCCCGCGCGCAGCAATTGCATGGGTACTCGGACGTTCACCTTGGTCGGGCCTTCATGTCCGTCATCTTCCGAGTCCACCTGGACCCGAAGATATTTCGGCCGTGCCTTCGCTCCCGAGTCGGAGACATTCTCTGACGATCCAGCGGGCCGTTCCTCAAGCGCCGCGATTAGGCGTTCCGCTTCGTCCGCACTAATTTTTCCTTCGGAGAGCATCTGCAGAATTTGACGGCGATGTTCATTCATATTCTTGACTCCTAGAAAACGCAAATTGAGACTCCGGCGCTGGGGTGATCAATTTCAAACTCGGTGTCATTTAGCGCGTACAAAATCTGCCAGCCAACGGAGAACGCGCGGAAAGGGTTCACCCGGCAAGCCAAAAAGACGATGAAAACCAGTGGCGATAACAACACACCGAGCGGCACGAGAAACAACCACAGCAGGATGAGGGGAACCCATATCCGAAGTGTGCGGCTTTTCCGGCCGCGCAAACTGACAACCGCCACAAACGGAATCATTTCAACGCCTCCATCTCCCGGATCGCATCCTCCGGTGTAATTTCTCCGCATCGCAACCGCTCCAGAATCTCGCTCTTCGACGGAGTGGGGTTCGTCTCCACGAACTCCAGACTTCCAGCAATCCGAGTGAGCCGCGACTTGATGGTCGGATAGCTGACCCCGAAGATCCGCTCCATTTCTTTAATCGAGCCGTGAGAACGGACGAAGGCAGTGATGAAAACCTGGTCTTCCAAACCCAGTCGAGCTAGTTGGGGAAGCTCAAAGCTGCCTTCAATGGCGATGTTCTTGTCCACAATCCGAACCCGCTCCACTACGATTCGCTGCCCGCGAGTTAGCTGGGTCAGCTCTTGCCAGTCAGTCGACGATTTCTTCGCTTCATCCATTTTTGACGCCGAATATAATCAATTAATATATTTAGTAAATCAATTTGTCAATAGTGTTTTATTAATTTTATTAATTTATGCCGCAACAATTGCCTTCCACCCCGCAGCGTCAGGCAAAGAGCAAAGCGGCTGAGACTACGAACATCGCTGCATCATCTAACAGGTTGACTTCCAGTCCGGCGAAACCTAGATTGGAAGTAGCTCTTTAGAGTATGGCCAATCCCACCAGTGGGGGCGTCACGGCTTCGACGGAGATGCTTGCGGCCAAGAGGCATGCCGGGGGGCACACACCCGTAATCGTGAGCAAAATGATAATTGCCAATCAACAAATGGCATACGCAGCCTAATTAATTAGGCAGCCGCTTTCCACAGCTTCGCCCTTGGGCTGTGAGCGAGCGTCACACAGAGGGCTGCTCTTCCCCGCTACGTCTGGGCGGGGAGGTTAAGATCTCAGGCTAGCGGCTAGCGTTTCTTGTCCGTTCTGAGCGTGGGCCGCGAACGTCCCGGGCAGGGCGGCAACGCCTAATGACTGGGGCATGAACGCGAATAAGCATGTAGTCTCTTGACCAGTAACATTTTCGGACGCGGGTTCGACTCCCGCCGCCTCCACCAATATCTCATTTAGTATCAATAGTTTACAGCGAAAAAAGGATTCCGTACAATGCCGTCCCTCAAAGGCGGATTCTCCGCTGGTACTCCTTCTACCGTTTCGTGGTAGGGGGCGGACTGCTGATTGGTACGAAGAGGCATCGCGGGCAAGCGATTGGAATGACAGCGGACCACGACAGCTGTTCTACTCGCCTTCGCCTCCAGAGAGTGCCGACGCCTGAGCTCATCTGAGGTCCCCGCCAGCCCTCTGGATCAGACGCCAATGCAAAATCACAGATTCGTGCGGGTGCCACCCTGCTCGCATGAATTCTTCTCGGGTGGTATATTAGTAGTATGAAAGAGAAGACATCTATCACACTATCTGGTGAAGTCTTGGCCAGAATCGATCGCTTAGCTGGATCGAACCATTCCCGTTCGGCCTTCATCGAAAGCGTGCTCCGCAGATATTTGCTTGAGCGTGAGCGGGCAGCCGTACAGGCCCGTGATTTGGAACGAATCAACCATGCTGCCGATCAACTCAATGCCGAGGCGGCGGATGTAATGGAGTACCAAGCATCTGTGGAATGACTACCTGGAGTCGAGTGTGAAGCGCGGAGAGCTTTATCGTGTGCACAAGCCCGGGGGTGATCCAAAGTCGCACCGGACATTTGTCGTTGTGAGCCGACAGGTGCTTATTGAGTCTAAATTTTCGACAGTGATATGTGCACCGGTCTTCACCCATGGTGAAGGACTATCAACTCAGGTCCCGATTGGGCCAGAAGAAGGATTGAAGCACTCAAGCTGGATCATGTGTGACAACCTTGTGAGCCTTCGTAAGGCCGATCTTACGAATTTCATTGGGTCCCTTTCGAGTTCTAAGGTCACCCATCTGAATGAGGCTCTCAAGATGGCGCTCGACCTTGTTTAGCATCGAACACGGGAGTCAGATGGGCGGATGGCGATGGGGTTCCGGATATTTTGAGCCGCAAATTCCGGGAACACAGCGGCAAGCTAGCGTCCAAGGTGGCCTTAGTATTTGTCGACCTTGCCTAGCGTCTTCGGGTTCATTCGTCAGCCTCTGTACGATCTGTATCTGGGCGTGAGACAAGCGGTGGCGCACTGGCGCATCGATCACGCTTGCATCTTCGGATTGGGCTTACTCGTTTTATGCCCTCTGCGCAATCGGAAGACTTTGCTTGACTGATCATCCACAAAACCTTGCGCGACAAGCGTTTCACCTCCCCCGCCCTTAAGCACCTCATCGATTTCGTAGTCCGAAGAAGGATCAGCCTCGCCAGTTATGCAGGTGAAACAAGCGTTTCCTACCACGGCCGAGCCGATCGCCCAGATGGGTGCCCCGCAGTGACACCGAGCGCCTTGACGCGCATCTGCCACACTCCGGCGAAGAAGACTTATGAATTCATCGGGCCGCTCGCCAGGATTGCTCTTCCGATGCAGCTTGATGAACTCATCCATCCGAATCGGCACAAAACCCATTGCACAACTCCCTTCTCTATCGTTTGACAGATGCTTGGTCTCCGGCCATTCACGCGCGATTTCTTCCAACGCTGCTCTTCGAAACGATACCAGGATTCCTCAATCCCCAGCCGGCAAATCGCATCCTGGAGCCGGCGGATGTCGCCCGGACGGTGAATCTCGCCGTTGCAACATTTCGCGACTCGCTCAATCCCTGTCTTGTGCTCGCTGTGTGCGTCCTTGGACCGTCAGAGCTAACGTACAATGGATCAGGCAATGAGGCCCTTTTAGCCGTTGTGGCGGTTCTGGGAATCAAGAACTTACGTGCTGTCAACACGCTAGATAGTTCGACTCCCGTCGCCTCCACAAATATCTCGTGTATTATCAAATGTTTACGGATACATTTTAATTTCGTACAATAGCGTTCTGCAGAGGCGGGTTCTCCGCCGGGATTCTCTCACGGCTTTCCTTCTCGCCGATCACGCACCAATCGAACGACCGATTATTCCTGGCAGGAATAGCTGGGGAGAAAATGGATGCTCGGTTTTCGCACTGCCATTCTTGGGCAGGATCTATTACAAGTTCCTGTTTGCCGACAATCTGCGAATTGAATGCGAACAATCCAGTCCGAGTGCTAGGACTGCGTTTTAGTGTCCGAATTTGCCATAGCGGTGTCCTGAACGGACAGCGCGAACTACAACCCATCTCATAAATGCCTCGATTCCCCGAGGCCTAATTCTGACCGTCTCGCTTTTGTGGTTCAACTTCCGGATCGCTCGTGACTCGAGAGCAACGCGGGGAGCTTGTACGAAGCTCAAATGAGTGCATTGGCGATTTTGAGTCAACCGAGGAAGCGTTCTGTTGTCCAGATTTCAGAGTCCCGACCTGGGCACTTTGCATCGATCCGCCGTTTGCCAAATTGATTCGGGGCAGCTGGTTTGCTAAGGTCGTCGTCATGTCCGAGCGTTCCACCGAGCAGATACGCGAATTGCTCGACTCCCTTTATCGCGTGGATTCGGGACGAATCCTGGCAACTCTGATCCGTTTGCTCGGTGATTTTGATCTTGCCGAGGAGGCGATGCACGAAGCCTTTGCGGCTGCGCTGAGCCTGTGGCCGAGGAGTGGAGTACCCGGCAACCCGCGACCATGG
This sequence comes from Acidobacteriaceae bacterium, assembly GCA_003138975.1. Lineage (GTDB taxonomy): Bacteria > Acidobacteriota > Terriglobia > Terriglobales > Acidobacteriaceae > Sulfotelmatobacter. The sequence continues at coordinate 151,069 of PLHQ01000068.1, forward strand.
TTGATTTCGACGGCCCGATTCAAAGCCATTGATACTCTGCGTCGACGGGCAAGATTTGATGCGTCTCAAGACGAGCTCGTGCGATATCTCGAAGCGCAATGGAGTTCGGCCGAAAGGTCCAATGAAGAGGACAGCCTTGAGGATGATCGGCTGCGCCTGATTTTTACCTGCTGTCATCCATCTCTCGCGCCGGAAGCGCACGTTGCGCTCACCTTGCGTGAGGTGTGCGGGCTGACAACCGAGGAGATAGCAAAGGCCTTCCTCATCACTCCGCGTACGCTGGCGCAGCGCATTGTGCGCGCAAAGGCAAAGATTCGAGACACACCGATTCGGTACGAAGTGCCGACACCGCAGGAATTGCCGGAGCGACTGGGCGCGGTGCTTCAGGTCATCTATCTCGTCTTTAATGAGGGCTACTCTGCTGCGGCGGGAGCGGAAGTAACGCGGGCCGAGCTAACCGGCGAGGCGAT
>PLHQ01000068.1:151579-151721 GCA_003138975.1 Acidobacteriaceae bacterium
GAGCAGATCGCGGAGGGAGTGGCATTGCTGGAGAAAGCCCTGAAGTCCCGCCGCTTCGGCTCCTACACACTGCAGGCTGCGATTGCGGCCGTTCATGCGGAGGCGGAATCGGTCGCTCGGACCGACTGGCGGCAGATTGTTG
>PLHQ01000049.1:0-15287 GCA_003138975.1 Acidobacteriaceae bacterium
CGGCCACGACCGGACGCTTACGCTTCATTCACTACAACGGTGGATTGCAGGTGCATAGCTCGCTAACTATTGCCCTGCACGAGTAGCTCAGAGCCGGCTCGCCTAGCCACCATCATCGTTCTCCGTCCGAAGGCGACCACGTCCATAGAACATCTTGCGGGAGTGTTCAATTTTGAACAGACAGACGTTCATCGGTTGCTTAAGGTTTTTGACGAGAGCTGAAGTGTGTCTCAACTCGCAATCAGGCCGCGTTTGTTGTCTCTAGCGTGTTATGTGCGTCGGGCAACGGCAACCCAAGCCCAAACGTAACTATTCACAGGAGATGGCAATGGAATCCCCCACTGTGTTGTGCGTCGACGACCGTCCACAAGTGTCGGAGCTTCGCAAAGCGACTCTGGAATCTCACGGTTATTCCGCAAAAATCGCGTCGAGCGGCTACACCGCGGTGAAGATGTTGGAGGAAACGTCGGTGGCCGCGGTTCTGCTGGAGTACAAACTGGACGGCATGGACGCGGAAGCCGTAGCCTGCCATATCAAGCAACGGTTTCCCAACCTGCCGATCATCCTGCTTTCCGCGTACTCCGAGTTGCCAGAGCGAATCCTGTGGTTGGTGGATGAATACGTGATGAGGAGCGAACTGCCGGAAGGGCTGGTGCGGATCATCGAACGAGTGACGCAATCGCACAGGCTCGCACTGCGATCTAACGAACCGGGTCAGCGTAGCAGGGCAGCAGCATAGGGACTATGCTCCTCGCCGGCGACGGCGCCGGTTCCGTACGGTTTTCCAACGCGGTTCTCGAGTTCGGGTGAAACCGCTCCATGTGGATTCGAATATGCGCGGGCTCGGGCGGACTGGTCGCATCGTAGACGCTTCGATACGCAGCAGAAGTGGGGAAGGCACAAACATCGTAGGCCGCACCGCAATGCGGCGTCCTGCGGAGAGCAAGAGTCCGTCATAAGACGTTGATGTCAGATCGGACTTCCGAGGAGGCAAGTCTAATGGCCCGCGCTCAAAGAATTCCAGCACAGAGGGATTTGGGCGGCGATTTGCTGACCATGCCGATCGAATTGGTGAAATCCCAGTTGGGAGCCTCCGGGGAGGGTCTCAGTCAGGCCGAAGCGCAAGCCCGGCTGGAGAAGTGTGGTTTCAACGAACTGCCCGAAGAAAAAGTCAACCCTCTCCTGAAATTCCTTTCTTATTTCTGGGGCCCCATCCCGTGGATGATCGAGGTAGCTGCCATTCTTTCTGCTGTAGTGCACCATTGGGAGGACTTCGGCATCATTCTGGCACTGCTCTTGATGAATGCCGGGGTGGGTTTCTGGGAAGAGTTTCAGGCGGGTAACGCCATCGCCGCACTCAAGGCGACCCTCGCCTTACAGGCAAGGGTCAAGCGTGCTGGGGCCTGGACAACAATCCCTGCGCGGGAGCTGGTGCCGGGCGACTTGATGCGCATTCGGATCGGCGACATCATTCCCGCGGATGCCCGTCTGCTGGAAGGCGACCCGCTACAGGTAGATCAATCTGCTCTGACCGGAGAATCCTTGCCGGTCACGCGCAATTCGGGAGACGCCGTGTACTCCGGCTCGATTCTCAAGCAGGGAGAGATCGATGCCCTGGTCTATGCCACCGGGCAGAATACCTATTTTGGCAAGACGGCGCACCTGGTGCAGACGGCGCACACAGTAAGCCACTTCCAGCGAGCCGTGTTAAAAATCGGCGACTACCTCATCGTCATTGCGGTCGCTCTGGTGACTCTCATTCTCGCTGTGGCCTTGTTCCGCGGCGACAGAATGCTTACGACCCTGCAGTTCGCGCTGGTCTTGACGATCGCTGCGGTCCCCGTGGCCATGCCCGCTGTGCTCTCGGTGACGATGGCGGTGGGCGCCCGAACCCTGGCACGCAAGAAAGCCATCGTCACCCGGTTGGCTGCGATGGAAGAGTTGGCCGGGATTGATGTTCTCTGTTCGGACAAAACCGGTACTTTGACGCAGAACAAGCTGACACTGGGCGATGCATTTTGCGTGAACGGGGTTCGGCCGGAAGAAGTGGTCCTCGCCGCGTCGCTCGCTTCCCGGGCCGAAAACCAGGACCCCATCGACCTGGCTGTCCTGAGCGGTCTCAAAGACACACATGCTCTGGACAGCTACCAGATCGTGCACTTCCAGCCTTTCGATTCAGTACACAAACGCACAGAGTCTACTGTCGAAGGGCCGGAGAAAATTCAGTTTCGAGTCACAAAGGGCGCGCCCCAGGTGATTCTCGACATGGCGGCCGATGCCGGGGAGGTACCAGGGGAAGTCGAGAACGCAGTCAATGAATTTGCGGCTCGGGGCTTTCGCTCTTTGGGTGTGGCTCGCACCGATGAGAAAGACCATTGGCGGTTTCTGGGTGTTCTGCCCTTATTCGATCCGCCACGGGAAGATTCGAAGAGCACAATCGCGACCGCTTCACAAATGGGCGTGAAGGTGAAGATGGTTACTGGCGACCAGATCGCCATTGCCAAGGAGATGGCACGCCAGCTTGGCTTGGGCCAGAACATCGTGGACGCCTCCATTCTTGCGGAGAGCAAGCATTACGAGGCTGGCCAGCTAGAGCAAGCCATCGAGCAGGCCGACGGCTTTGCTCAGGTCTTTCCGGAACACAAGTTTCACATTGTCGGTGTGCTGCAGAAGGAAAAACACATCGTAGGCATGACCGGCGACGGCGTAAACGACGCTCCGGCGCTCAAATTGGCTGACGCCGGAATTGCGGTTTCCGGAGCCACCGATGCTGCTCGCGCCGCTGCCGACATTGCCCTCCTCAACCCCGGCCTGTCTGTGATCATTGATGCCATTAAAGAAAGCCGAAAGATGTTCCAGCGCATGAACAGCTATGCCATCTATCGCATTGCCGAAACGATCCGGGTGCTGCTGTTCATGACGCTGTCGATTCTCGTATTCAACTTCTACCCAGTTACCGCGGTGATGATCGTTTTGCTGGCGATTCTGAACGATGGAGCGATTCTTTCCATTGCCTATGATCGAGTGCAGTACGCAAGTCGCCCAGAGGCGTGGAATATGCATTTGGTGCTCGGCATCGCCACGGTCTTGGGCGTCGCCGGTGTCGTTGCTTCTTTTGGACTCTTCTATTTGGGGGAACGGGTCTTCCATCTCAACCGTGAAGTGATCCAGTCGTTCATGTATCTCAAGCTGTCTGTCGCTGGTCACCTCACGATCTTCGTCACGCGAACCCGGCGGGCTTTCTGGTCAATTCGGCCGGCGCCGATCCTCGTGGCAGCAGTGGTCGGAACTCAGGTGATCGCGACACTCATTGCCGTCTATGGGATTTTCATGGCCCCGATCGGATGGGGTTGGGCACTCTTCATTTGGGGATATGCTCTAGCCTGGTTCCTCGTGAACGATCGCATCAAGCTGGCAGCCTACCGGGTGTTTGACCCTCAGGAAAGGGGCTTGCTCGGAAGGCTCGGCATGTTAGCGAAACATGAGGCCAACGCTATTTCGTAAGGATGATGGTAGATACGACTTTATTGCTGACAAGATCCTTCGAGGTGCGCACTTCGTATGCCGCAAATTAAATCTATTCTTTGCCCCGTCGATTTTTCAGAGTTTTCAGTTAATGCGTATGAGTACGCACAGTCGCTCGCATGGCACTACAAGGCACAGTTGTTCTTGCAGCACGTTTTGTACTCTCTGAAGCCCTTCGGTTTTTGGGACATTTATCCAGACTCTTATGAAGAAATCTGTCGGAAACGTCGCGCAGACGTTGAGCAGCAGCTCCAGGAGTTTGCCAAATGCCACACGCGGACCGAGATTCGGCCACAATGCTTCGCGCAAGATGGGTCGGTGACGGATCTGATCCTCTCTCTGGCTGAATCGCAGGCAGTGAATCTGATCGTGATGGGAACTCACGGGTTGCGAGGAATTGATCGGCTGATGCTGGGATCCGTGACAGACAGGGTACTGCGACGGGCGCGGTGCCCGGTCTTAGCGGTACGAAAGCCTGCACATCATGTCACAAGCTCCGTGAACGATCCGGAGCCAGTCCACCTAAGAAAGATGCTCCTTTGTACAGATTGTTCAGCCCATGCTCATCACGCCTCGGAGTACGCGGTCTCGATGGCCAAGGAGTACGGCGCTGAGCTTACGCTGCTGCACGTGCTGGAAGATGTCCCGGGGTTGACAGACCTTCAAACCGCAACTGAGAAGGTGGTGAAACAGCTGGAAGAATCCATTGCGCCTAAAACGCGCGAGGCGTGCATCGTCAACGTGATGGTACGGACCGGCAAGCCATACCAGCAGATCATTCAACTCGCCCTTGAAGCACAAACCGACCTGGTGATCATGGGAGTGCGGGGGCGCGGTGCGTTGGACACGGCAGTCTTTGGTTCCACAATTTATCGAGTCATACAGCTAGGATCTTGTCCTGTGCTCGCAGTTCCTATTTGAGTGACTGCGCTTCAATAGGTCATCACGACCGTGGCACCGAATCTGGGCGAACAATGGTGGGAGCGCTACCTGGCAGGAAACATCAGGATCACAGCTATTTCATGAGAAGTAGGACGATGCCGAGTTTCAGTTCGAGCGCCGAGACTCACCGGAGCTCGGTCGCTCGAAGAGGAACGCACGCGGTGAAGAGAATGTCCGCACGGCCGTGGAATTCAGATCGGTCTTGCCAAGCGAACAATGCGGCATGGGAAATCGTCGTTGGGCGGAGAAGGTAAGTGAGATGTCGAGCGGAGGACTGACATGGTATTCAGCGATGGGGCACTGCTCTCTAAAGTGGCTGTAGGACGGCATTGTCTGCATGACCAATGCCGGGAGCAAACCGGATGAGCACTGAGCGGCCCAAGCTCCAAGGACCAGAGGAACGCAAAATCAGTCTCATCCGCAATCCTGTCAGCCTGATTGGGGCAGCCCTCGCGGCAACCAGCCTCGCGACCATTGCCTTCCTATTCTTTGTAAACTTCGTCTCCGTTCGACCGAATCCTTACATTGGCGTTCTTCTCTTCATGGTAGCCCCAGCCTTCTTGATTCTGGGCCTTCTGCTCATCCTCCTCGGATTGCTGCTGGAAAGGCGGAGAAGGCGCAAAGGAAAGCCGGGGGTGATTCCGCGGTTTCCCAGGATTGACCTCAACGTCCCGGCGCAGCGCAACGCATTTACCTTTTTTGTTAGCTGCGCTGCTGTGTTCGTGCTGATAAGCGCCATGGGCAGCTACCGTTCCTACGAATTCACAGACTCGGTGCAGTTCTGCGGGCAGACCTGTCACACGGTTATGCAACCTGAGTACACCACCTACTTGCAGTCGCCCCACGCCAGAGTTGAGTGCGTTGAGTGCCACGTCGGGCCCGGCGCTGGATGGTATGTGCACTCCAAGCTTTCCGGTTCCTATCAGGTCTATGCCGCAATCTTTCATAAGTACCCGCGGCCGATACCGACGCCCGTCGCGAATCTGCGCCCGGCCCAGCAAACCTGTGAGCAATGCCACTGGCCAAGGAAGTTCTACGGAGCGCAGCTCAAAGTCTTTTACCACTATGGCGACGACGAAAAGAACACACCTCGCCAGATCCGCATGCTGATCAACACCGGCGGAGCCCAACCGAATACTGGCCTCCCGGCTGGTATCCACTGGCACATGAATATCGAAAACCGCATCACCTACATTGCAACCGACGCGCAACATCAGGTGATTCCGTGGGTCCAATCCAGGGACATGCAAGGCAGGACCGCAGTGTACATGGCGAAGGACTCCAGCCTGACACCAGAGCAGATCGGAAAGGCAACCAAACATCTGATGGACTGCATTGACTGCCACGACCGCCCGAGCCACATCTTCACGCCGCCGGATCGTTCCGTGGACGACTCCTTGCTGGCGGGGCGAATCGACCGATCACTGCCTTTCATCAAGCAACAAGGGGTTTTGGCGCTCACCAAGAGCTACAACACCACTGACGAAGCGTTGCGAGGAATCGCTGCGGACATACAGCGGTTCTATAGCACCAAGTACGCTGACGTGTACGCCAGCCGGGGAACCCCGATCCAGGCTGCGATTGCTGATCTTCAGCACATCTATCAATCCACGATCTTTCCCTACATGAAAGTGGATTGGCGGACGCACCCCAACAACATCGGTCACTTCTACACGCCGGGCTGCTTCCGATGCCATGACGGGCAGCACGTCAGCTCAGATGGCAAGGTGATCCCAAAGGACTGCGATACCTGCCACACGGTGCTGGCTCAGCTGCAGAGCGGCGTGCCGCTGATCAAGCACGAAGAAGGAATTCCATTCGAGCATCCAGTGGACATCGGGGATCTCACCCAGGTGTCCTGCAGCGATTGCCACAATGGCGGGGTGGGGCCGTAAACGTGCAACCAGATGAAGAGCATGATGAAGCAAGTGATTCTTATTGGAGCACTGGCTGCCGCTTGCTTTGCTCAGAATGACGCGGACACCATCATCCGCCGTTCGGTCGAGGCCAATGCGGCCGATTGGAAAGCGGCTCCTGACTATGACTACTTGGAGCGTGACGTGCAACAAGGTGGAGGAACCAGGACATACGAAGAGCTCATGATTCTCGGTTCTCCCTATGAGCGACCGGTGGCCGTGAACGGCAAGCCGCTGTCAGCGGAGCAGCAAGCGCAAGAACAACAAAAGTATGAGGCCGCTATCGTCGAACGCCAAAGAGAATCTGAACAGGAACGGGCAAAGCGTATCGCGAAGTACGAAAAAGAGCGCAAGCGCGATCACCTCATGATGGAACAGGTGACGAGGGCCCTCGACTTCAAGCTCCTAGGCGAACAAACACTGGGGCCGTACAAGGTTTACGTGCTTAAAGCGACTCCTCGTCCCGGCTATGAGCCCCCCAATTACGAGGCTGAGGTGTTGACGGGCATGGAAGGCAAGCTCTGGATCGATGAAAAGACTTTTCAGTGGGTTAAGGTTGAAGCCAGAGTCATACGCCCGGTTTCAATTGGAGGTTTTCTCGCGCAGGTGGAACCCGGCACACACTTCGAACTACAAAAGATGCCCGTGGCGGAAAATATCTGGCTTCCTAAGCATTTTGCCATGAAATCTCAGGCCAAAGTCCTCTTCTTTTTTACACGGAAATCGCGAGCGGACGAGATGTATTACGGGTACCACAAAGCCGGTCCAAGTCAAGCAGGCAACGGTGGAAAGTGAAAAGAGCGTTGAAACCCCTCAAGGGTAGTCGAGCGCCAACCTAACTACCTACCTTTTTCCTGAAGGCACTGAGCGTTCGGTAAGAACGTAGTGGATATGCGACAGCGGGATAAAATACACCCCATTCTCAAGCGCAGAGACTCTGCTCTTGACCGCCTCGGGGAGTTCTATCGAAAATTCAGAGGGCGATACTCCCACTTCCATGGTGAGCCAAAGCCCTTCGTCCTCGGCTGCTACGATCGTGCCTATAGTTGGCAGAATAGACCACGACAGCTTGATGGCTACCTTCTTGCCTTTGAGTTCTGCGTATTTCGACATTGGTTGTCCCTCCGCAGGTTGCGAAAATTATCGCATCACCCGGCATATAATGGCTGGCAAATCACTCCAAGACGGCACGTTGAAGAGGGGGTTATTGCCGAGAAGCAAGCGTAGCACTACCCAGGAAGTTGCTGAGCCCAGCACCACCGAGCCTAGCACCGGTGCGTGGAGATCTCCCATGACTGCCTCGAGCGCGAACAGCACTGCCGCGAGCGGGGTATTAAACGCGGCTGCAATTGCTGCCGCCGCTCCGACTGGTAGGAGCTCCTTCACCTTCTCGGGTCGCAGTCCCAGATGACGTCCCAGCACCGAGGCAATGCCACCGCCAACTTGGACGGCAGGTCCTTCGCGCCCCAGCGGGATTCCGCTGGCAAGTGTGGCTGAGGTGCAAAAGAATTTCCAAGGACCGTGCCTATGGTAATCACACCTTCGCGGGCGAACAACGCAGCTTTGGTCTGCGGTACGCCGCTGCCTCGAGCGTCCGGAAAGTAGCGGAACAGCGGAACAGCAGATACCCGACGCCCAGCGAGCCCGCAACCGGGGTTAGCACCCGTCGCCAGGCAGCGCCACCCACGGGATAGAGCCGCATTCCCAGTCGTTCAGTGAGCAAGATGAAAGCGACAACCGCCAGGCCCGTCAAGACACCGATCACCAGCATTAGAACAAGGAATACTTGATCCTCACGTTGCCGGAGAGAGGGTATCTGCTGTAACAGCGGGGTCCTCCACCAACTCTTTCCGTCTCCTTGCGGGTATCACTCATCCCGAGAGGTTTCCTCTGCAATGGCGTGCGTGGAACGAGTTCTCAAAGAATCAATCCCGCACCGTCAAGACGGGGCACCGGGCATGACAAAGTACCTGGTGAGGCGTGACCCATGGCAGATGCGCGGAGACCCGAGCGTAGGAAGTACGGTGCGGTCCCATCACAATCAAGTCTGCACCTTGATCTTCAGCCACCTTCAAGATGTGCTCCGCCGGCGCGCCGATCTCCACGATGAATTCTGTTTCCACGGAAAGGGTCGTCTCGCGCGGATGCAGTTGCACAAGGCGCTTCATTGCAGTGTCTCTCTCCGCTTCTCGAGAACCCAACGGAACATCGGTAGGCATCTTGAGAACATGAAGCAAAGTCAGGTGGGCGTGCTCGTGCTCCGCCAGCCCCAGCGCATAGGTAAGCGCTCTAGCCGAACCGGGCAGCAAGTCGGTTGCGTACAGGATTCTCCGCAGCCTCAGTTCCGGCTCCAATTTCGAAGAGACATGTGGCCCTACTGTGAGCACGGGGCAGTACGCAGAGTCAACAATCTCTTCCGCTACCGAGCCGAGCACGAGATTCTTGATTCCACCGCGGCCATGGGTGCCAAGCACGATCAAGTCAATTTCAAGTCTACCGATCAGCTCTGAAAGCACCTCTGAGATGAAGCCTTCTTTGACCAATTCCTGGTGCTTGATTCCCTGGAAGACATCGGACTTTACAAAGTTTGCCATCTTGTTCTCAGCAGAATGCCTGAGGTAAAACGGGTCTGGTGGCTGCACATCGCTAAACTCCTCAGGGACTGCACTCACCGTGTACATGGTGGCGCCGTAACGCCGGGACATGCCAACGGCATACGATAGCGCTGTCTCCGAGCAAGAAGAAAAATCAGTAGCCAACAGGATGTTTTGGAGTGAAATGCCGATTGGGGTGACCTGCGTACACATCGAACACCTCCCTTGAGAAGGCGGTGCCACAACTTGCTTTCGTTCTTTGTAGTTTCCTATAGCCTACGTCAGTTCCATCTGAACGACAGGGTCAACCCTGAAAGCTCGCCGCGATTGCGGACGCCGGTGAGGAAACACGATCAACAGGTCTCCCCGCTGCCTTCGAGTGTTCCCTCTTAATTCTCTCTTTATCACGTATATGCGGCAGTGATCTCAATCACATGCCTGGCCAAAGAGTATAAACGCTTTGAGACGAATCCTCGATTCTCTTCCAGGTACACTGGCCGCGAATGCGAGAACGAGATTAACCACGCCACGTTACCAGCCTGCTGTTACCCGATTTATGCACCGAATCAGGTTGTGCTCAGAGCGAGGTCTCGCCTGATACTGATTGACTCCCTGACGCCGTTTGTGCCGGTTGGTCTTTGAGTTCTGCGAATGCCGCCAGCGCATCGTGCAGGCGGTCGAAGAACCGCGCCGCGCCGATGACCTCCGTCAAGAGGTGCCGGTCTAAGTCTGCCTTCAGCGAGAGAGACACGCGTGCGAGCACCAACACGACGCCGCCGTGAGCCAGTTCCTTGTGAAGTTGTCGCACCACCCGGGCGGCTGTGTAATCCACATTCGTGATCGCTTCGGCATCGACGACCAGCCAGCGCGCGGGCGAAAGAGCTGGCTGAACCAAGCCGCGAACCTCCTCTGCGAACAGGCTGGCATTGGCATAGAAGAGCGCTGCTCCGAAGCGATAGATCACCAACCCCGGCTCCGTTACTGCGCCGGGAACAGCCGGGACCAACTGCCAGGCATCGCCTTCGCTTACGACGAAGACCCCGGTGTGAGGACGGTAGCTGTGCCGCACAACCCGGAGCAGCGACAGCACCATGGCCAGCAGAATGCCCTGCTCAACGCCTACCAGCACCACGACGGCCGCAGTAAACACGGCCAGAGCGTATTCTCCGGGACTCTCGCGTCGAATCTCGCGCAAGCCGCGCACGTCGATTAGACGGACAGCAATGAAAAATACGATGGCGCCCAGCACGCAACGCGGCAAGTATTGCAGAGGCTTGGTCAGAAAGAGCAGGACGAATACGACCGTCATCGCGGTGGCTACCTGGGCAAGCTGGCTCTGACCGCCGGAGCTTTCGACCATCGCGGTTTGAGTAGGGCTTCCGTCCACCACAAACGTCCCGCTCAACGCCGCCGCGGCGTTGGCCGCAGACAGACCGACCAGGTCTGCGCTTTCGTCCAAGTGCTGATGGTGGTGCCCCGCGTAGAAACGTGCGGTAGCCGCGCTCTGGGCAACGATCATGACAAAGCAGGAGCCGGACACGCCGAGCAGGGGCACGGCGTCCTTCCAGTGCACATCGGGCAACCCCAAGTGCGGAAGCCCGCCAACGACCGGCCCGACGATCGTGATGCCGTGCCCTGCGAAATTCCAAGCTGCGCTCGCGGCGATTGCGCTGGCGACAGCAATCAGCGGGCCAGGCACCTTGGGAGCAAACCGGCTGAAGGCAAAGACGCCTGTCACGACCACTGCCGAGATAAGCACGGTCGGGAGGTGAACCTGGGGCAGGCCGCGGAAGACCCCGATGAGCTGTCCCACCGTCCCGTTGGAGTGTACTTCCAGGCCGACCATCTCGCCCAGCACGGCGATGCCTACTTGAAATCCCACTCCGGTGAGAAACCCGATCAGCACAGTCTGCGACAAGAAGTCGGCCAGGAAGCCGAGCTTGAGCACTCGGGCCAGCAGTAGAAATCCGGCGGTGAGCAGAGCGACCGTCGATGCCAGCGCCACATATCTCGCGCTTGCGACGGGCGCCATACCCTCAAGCTTCCCGGCAAGAATGGCAGCGGTCGCCGAATCGGCAGCGACCACCAAGTAGCGCGACGAACCGAAAACAGCAAATGCCAGCAGCGGAAGCAACAGCGTGTAAAACCCCGTGACTACTGGCATGCCGGCAATCTTGGTGTAGCCCAGCGCCTGCGGGATGTTCATCGCCGCCAGTTGGAATCCGGCCAAGGCATCGCGGACCGCTCCCGCGCGAGTAACCGGCCATATGCCTTGAAACAGACGGAGCCAGCCGCCACTCCGCGCTTGCGGTGTGCGTTGGCCGGATTGCAGGCGATCTGGTCCGGGCGGCGGTGTGGCTTGTATACTCATGGTCACTGCAAGATCGTCCTTTCCATACCGAAAGGTTCACACAGTAACGTCTTCCTACTTCTTTCCCTCGGAGTATTGCAAACCGACAAGCCGAGAATAAACACTAAATACGAGATCACTCTTGCGACGGCATATTGTTGCCCACTTCCAAGGGGCATATGGGTAAGAACTGTCTTCTGCAGCAAGAGCATCTTGAAATGAGACGCGAGGACCAGCACCACAATAAAGATCGCGGCTTTGAGAAAAAAGAAGAAGGTTATCGGCAGCCCGCCCAGACTGAATAGTGGTTGAAACAGATAGTGCTGCAATCGCAGTCCAGCATCCCCAAAAGCCGGCGCATACCAGCTTCCGAATACTACGACGGCAAAAAGCACCAAGAGCGAAAGCGCGAGAAACGTGATCAGCCGAAACCGGGATATGTTCATCGCACGCCCTCCTCCTGTGCACAGAGGCTCGTGGTGACGCTTTTGTTCGTGCCCAGTTGACAAGAGTGTCTCACAAGCAGGCGGCCATCGTTCTTATCGACCAGTCCTGTATCGCGTTCCTGATTATGCCTTTCTCAAACACAGATTTGACGGCTTGGCATCAGTTGCAGGCCGAGCCTGCTTGCTACCTCGCGCAGGCTACAAGAACTTCAGAACTGACGCCCTAGCTTGTCAATGTAACCCGGTGGACGGGATTCCAATCTTTGAACGGCAGATATTCCAAGAGTTCAATGGGATGGCAGCCACCCACGATGCTCGGACTGAGTTGCCACAAGCTTTGCCAACCCCAGCACACTGCACGAGAGAACCGAGACGTACCGAATGCGAGGCTCGCTAGGCAGAGCCTGCCTCCGGGGACGAGCAGACGGCGGCCCTCTGACAAGAGTTGCTCTATGAAATCGGGAGCAAGCAGATCGAATACGTAGGTGGAAACGAAGTGGTCGAAACTGTGATCGGGCTCAGGTATGCGTGGGGAACCGTCAGTCTGGTAGACACGCGCACGTCCCGGCCAAGGCTTCAGACGCTGCTGCGCCAGTGAGACCATTGTGCTGCTGATGTCGAGCCCCACATAGCGTGCGTCTGCGGGCAGATCTCTTTGCAATAGGCGGGCGGCGAAAGTCCCCGTTCCACACCCGAACTCGAATACCGAGTGCGCCGAGTCGAAAGCAAGATGCGCGATCAGTTCGCTGATGGCGGGATTTTCGTAAAGGCGTTGCCAATCCTGCCCAGAGCCAAGGTGGTCATAGAAATGCTTCGCCTCTTCAGGGCGCAAGGTAGCGACTCCTTGGCTCTGGAACGCTCACATGCGAATCCTAGCGGCCTCCGCTTTCAGCGGGCCCATTATTGCTCAGACGCCGGGCCTGGCAAACTGATTGTAGAGCCAGGCAAAGACCGCGCCACCGATGAGTCCATCTACCGTTCCGTAGATCGTCCCGATGACAACTTCTGCAATGCTGCGAGTTGCATGGTAGCCGGGGTAGACCGACGACATTGTCTGAAGGAACTGCTGACCATAGTTACCCCAGATCAAATTGGCTACGCCCATCACTAGCATCGCCAATCCCCACAGGATCGCCGACGTCAAGGCTAGGGCTTTGGTATTGAATTTCATCGCTTCCACCTCCAACTAGGTTGCGAGGCCGTCTACGGCCCTGTACGCGACGGTGGTAGAGAAGGGCCACCGCTGTTCTCTTGATCTCATGTTTATGGTTTCGCAAAGAGGGGTTGAGTGCTCGCCTCCGTTCTCCGTTTTGCCAGTTTCGATCGCGCTTCCGTGGCCTCAACCGAGTTAAGATACGGCTCAACCAGCCGACGAAGTTCCTCCGTTGAGGCCCCGGATAGTCCTTTCTCCAAAGGCCATCCACAGCGTTGCTTTCCGCCGACTAGCACGCTTGTTTGCTTGTTCCAGGGTGCCAGCACTATCCAACTCTTGCTCTCCTGAAAACTGTACCCAGGACCTCCGCTTCAGCATGCAACCAGTCTTCCTCCGCATGGCCGTCCTCGCGTCCCCGTTTTTCGTACAGCTCGTAGGCACGCTGACGAATGATGTGGTCAGCGGGCCCCGGCGTCGAAGAATCGGGAATGCCTTCATGCGAGGTGCTCGGAACGGAGGTTACGTTGGAACGTGTTTCCTTCTGAGACGTGACAGCCGGAATATCTCCTTGTGACGCTCTTTTCTTATCATGTCTAGACATGAGTAGCCTCACTTTCGTTTGTCCAGTTTGATCGTGTTATTGTCCCTCGCTGGTAGCGTTGGAGGCCGATACTGCAATCAGCTCCTCCTATAATTTTATGCTTATCCTCACGCTATCAGCATTTCACACTGGCGGATGCATGCCTCTACCAGATCTACATGGGGAAGAAGTTCGATCGGATGTTGCATCGTTTTATCCTTCAATCCGTCGCCAGTCCGCTCCGGATGCAGCGCCTCATTTCTCGAGTTGAGGTCCGCCCCGTATGACCAACACGGGACAGCGCGCATGAGAAACCACATCGTAGGCTGTTGGTCCAGGCAAATGAGCAGCCACTCGCGGAAAGCGAGTACCGCGCACACCCAGCACGATCAGTTCGATCTGTAAATTGCCGGCGGTCTCCAAGATGAATTCGGCGGGCACGCCAAACTCAACGTGGAACTCCGGTGCGACCCCTTCTTCCAATGCCCAGTGCTTTTCCGTCAGGCGCAGGCGGAAAAAGTCGGCAGCCTGCATCCTGGTTGAGAGCGGCTCTTGCCAGACATCCTCGGCGACGTGTAAGAAGAAAAGCGCGGCGTTATATTCCTTGGCTAAAGTGCACGCGTAATGCATCGCCGGCTCGGACTCCGGGGAGAAATCCGTCGCGTAAAGAATGCGCCTCAGCCGGGCCTCTGCTTCCGGGGCTGCCGAGTTCTCTGGCCCAACCATTAACAGCGGACGTAACGCGCACCGCAGGATTTCCTCGGCAATCGATCCCAACAGCATCTTTTCGACCCCGCGTCGGCCATGAGTACCGATCACAATCAAATTGATTTGCTGCTTTTCCGCCATTGCCGAGAGCATCGGCCAAACAACCCCCTGATCGACAAGCACCTCGTGCGAAAGTCCTTTGAGAAGCGGCGTTGCTCGCACCGCGGCCATCTGTTCTTCCGCGTGAGCCCGTATATTTTCCAGGGCGGGGTCTCGCTCGTCCACTGGAATCAAGTCATACGCATCGGGGGGAATCACGTACGCCAGGTATAGTTTTGCGCCAAAGTGTCGGGCGATGGCTGTGGCGTAGGGCAGCGCTGCGGTCGAGGCTGGTGAAAAATCGGTCGCAAAAAGGATACGGTCAAAGAGGATTCGAGTCACGGGTCGGCTGTCCGTTTTTATTGAGAACCGCTGTCATACAGTTCTTACATGCAGGTTGAACGTAAACTGTTTTCTGCTTTGTGGGCTTGCCAAAATGTTGGGGTAAAGGTGATCCATGACGCGCAACTTGGAAGCACGCCTCGACGGTAGCACTCCAGGCGAGAGTCGTCTGAGCAAGAGTGCTCATCCCTGGGAGGCAGAGACTCCGGGGATGCGAGAAGCAGTCCCGGGGACTGCGCCCGGCCGTGTGGCCGTATCCTTGCGGCCCTCAGGCGTCGCCGCTGAGATTGGAAGTTGCGATATCGCGGATTTTGTCTTTGCTCGCCTTCGCATCTCGCGGAGAAATGAGAAGCGCCAGAGCAGATGCACAACAATTCCCGTTGATGATCCAAGCAGGAGAACCCCGACAGACGAAGATTCCCACCTCTCGCAGAAAGCTAGTTCTCCGTACCAGTGGCGCAAGTGTTTTGAATTCCCAAACTCAGGTACGCTTACACTCTTGCTTCCGTTGAGTCAGCAATGCCTTCCGGCGGCAAGACATCCGGCAGGTCAAGGCGTGCCACGCCGATCCGGTAGTCGGCCATCCCGTAGTAAACGTCGAAGCGGTTCGGTAAGCCGAGATCGTCGCGACG
>PLHQ01000049.1:15320-23873 GCA_003138975.1 Acidobacteriaceae bacterium
CGGCCGAGTAGCACAGTTGGTGTTCGTCGTAGTTTGCTCTTTCGATTTCGCTGACGCCGTGATAGACGATCAGCCAGCCGTGCCGCGTCAGGATGGGCGGAGCGCCTCCGCCGATTTTGAGCCGCTCCCACGGCGATACTGGGGCGGCCAGCCGATGATGCGAATTAAACAAGCCGAGGTGACCAGGTTCGAGGCCGTCCAAGGCCATCGGGCAGTAGGAAATCCAGATGCTTTCATGATCAAGGTCCACCACCCGCGATGCGGCCTGGCACGCGGTTTCTTCGGGACGAGTGCCAGGGAAAAGCGGTCGATGGAGGATGGCCATCTGCATTTTCCCGGCGTGATTGGGAATGGCGACGGGGAAGAGGCTGGCATCCTTGTTGTCCACGTGAACGAAATCGATGCCTTGAAATTCACCAAAGGTCGCGAGCCCCAGTCGCTTCCAGTGAAACAAATCCTGCGATATTGCTAGGGCGATCCGTGGGCCACGGGAAGAAAACGCCGTGTAAGTCATTATGTAACGCTGAAGCGGTTCCACAAACGTGATGCGGGGATCCTCGCAGCCGCCACTGCCGTCGAGGTGCAGCTCATAATCGGCTTCAGGCTCCAGTGCGATGCCGAGCCGCTCAACGCCTGCCGGATCGCCGGCTTCATTGAACCGTACTCGGGCAATGCCGATGCGCGAGTAATTCCCCCGCGCAACCAGGCGCGGGAACAGGTAAAGTTCACCGTCCGGGCCACGAGCTGCAGCCGGATTCAGGACGCCTTCGATCTCCTGGCGATTACCCGTCTCCGGCTCCATCAACATTGCCAGACGCCGCAACTTGAATTCGCTCATCAATGCCTCAGCGATTCTCATCACGCCGCCTGATCGCGATCTGCTAAGCAAGCGATGATGGCTTCGATAACTCGCTTCGTCTCCTCGGGACCCTTAACTGGGATAGAATCCACGCCTGCTTTTTCGGCGGGATAGTCGTTCCCTCCCACGAACAAGGCATCGCCGATGTAAATCATCTCCTTCAATGAAATGTGCAGGAGGTCTCGCAGCTTTCCGATTCCGTATGCCTTGTCAATGCCAGGTTTCGTGATATCAATCGACGTCGAGCCGCCGATTCGGACAGAAAACTGGGGAATAATTTTGTCAAGAATCGCTTTGATCTTCTTCCGCTTGGTGTAATCGGGGTCCCATTTATTTTTTTCTTCTAACGGCGCCTGCTGACCTAACGCGGAAAATGTTATCTGGCTTCCCCGGTCTTCGATGACTTCTCCCCAGACCTTTGCGACTTTGTAACCAGCTTCTCCCAGCGCCTTTTTGAGAGAATTGAGTATCTTCTCTCGTTCATCCCTGGTGAAATCTTCTTCATAAAGTTTTTTCCACTCCCCTGAGTACTGGTAGAACTTTGTTCCACAGGTAGGAAGCAGAGATAGCTCCCTCAGGCGTTCGTCATGAGGAAGCTTGAAGACCACTTGCTTTTCAAACTGCGGCCAACCGCCTCCGGAAATCACGGCCACTTTGACAATTCCGAGAAGGTCGTGCAGCAGTCCCGACATTTCGGGATCAACAGCCGATTTACTTTCGGCAAGAGTGCCGTCCAGATCAAACACGATTAGCTTTTTCACAATGTTTCCCCGTTTCCGCCTCTGAATTCTCGCTATTTGAATCCGGCAGCGCAATTTCCAATAAGTTCACTGCGCTGCGGGGTCGAAAAGTACACGCACCGATCATCGCCGGCAACAGAAATACGTCGCCTTTGGCGACAGCGTAAGTGGCACCTCCGTGCTCGACCTGTCCAGCGCCGCCGATGCATACCAGCAAGCGCGGCACACCTGCGGCGCCGACGGAAAACGGCGACTGTCCGCGCAGGCGCCATAACCAGAAATGTTCACCGTGAAACAGTTTCTCGCGTTTCACCGGCGTCGTTGCCTCCACCGCCGGCGCAACCCGGCCGACGGGTCCCTCCGCAAAATCAATGCAGGCAATCGCCTGATCGACTTGAAGTGACCGCGGCTTGTCCGTCTTCGGGTCAAGATGGTCCCAGTCATACAGGCGGAAGGTCACGTCGCTGTTCTGCTGAATTTCGAACACCACGATGTCGCCGCCCAGAGCGTGAACCGTCCCAGCCCGCAGGAAAATTCCGTCGCCGGGCTTCGGAGTGAACTCTGCGAGCTGGTCCACCACCGTCCCGCTCATCAGCGCCAGTCGCAGACCGGCTGCAGTCGTCCCGGTCTTCAGGCCTGCATAGATGCGGCTTTCCGGCCCCACCTCAAGCACGACCCAGGCTTCGGTCTTCGCGGTTTCACCCGCTGGTAACAAGTTCTTGTTTGCTTTCGTCGGATGCACTTGAACTGAGAGCATCTCATGTACATCGAGGAACTTCAGCAGCAGTGGAAATCGCTGAAACTTGTGGGCCAGCCTTCCCAGCATCTGTTCTGGAAACTGCTGCAGCAATTGACCAAGCGTCTGCCCTCTGAGAGCTCCATCGGCCACTTGACTCTGATGGTCATCGCGGTCGCTGAGTATCCACGCTTCGCCGACCGGTCCACTCGGTAGAGGGGCGGCAAGCAGGTCCGCCAAATGCCGTCCGCCCCACAACCGGTACTGATAGATCGGTTCGAATCGCAATGGATACAGAGCTACTTGCGGAACGGTTTGTTTCTTCTCGTCTTCCGTCAGCACGCCCATCTGACTCGCCATTTAGAGCCTCCACTGTGTGTTGAGCCTGCGTAGTCCGTCGTGCTGGTTGCTAATCGCACAACACTACGGAACCCGGCTACCAGCCGGCATCTGCTTCTGGCGGCCAGAAGGCACCATCGACAAGTCATTGGTTCCGACGTAGATACCGATGGCCACAAGCATGGCGATAAGGCCGAACCAGAAGCGCCAATCATGATGCGCACGCCTCCAGTAAGGAGTGTGGCCATGGCTATGATGACTCTCGCCCATCGGATGCAGGTGTTCGGTGTTGTTCATGCTGGTCTCCACAGGGAACGGTCAAGTTGCGATAGGACGCTGCGCTACAAGCGAAAATCATGGGCAGCCGTTTTACCGGATGCCCATGCATCGCTTAAGCGCCGCTTAGGGAGAAAACAGGTTTGTGTTCGTCTTCGTGCACCCAATAAGGGGGCCGGCCATAGTGACGGTAGAGCCGGTCTTCATACTCACGAGTGAGCGGCACGGAGTCGACGAAGAGAGGCCCCGTCTGGATCGCATCCCGGTAGNNCACTTTGGAATTCTCCCAACTGACCTTTTGAATCCACGCGGGTGAAAACAGTACCTTCTTGCCCGGCCACCAATTGCGCGTTGCCACCTCAACGTAGCGGATAGCCCAGGTTTCATCGTCCATGAAAAATCCTGCCACATGGCCGATTTCGCCATCCATAGCCTCGATGTGATAGCCGCTGACGGCGGCAGTACTGCGTAGATGCGAGTCCATCGACGCTCGACGGATCCTTTCCGCCAGCACTTCCCTCGGAGAATCGATCCGAGTCGTCATGGCGGGAGAGGCGTCCTGTCCCCATAGGTAAGATCCATTCCAATAATTGGGATAGCCGTAATAGCCGAGATATTCGGTCTCGTATTGTCGGGAAACGGGTCGTTGCGTGTCGATGCTGGGGCTGTCCTTGACTTGCTTTTTCGTCAGCGCCACATCCACCCGCTTGGCTGGCCAATCCACGTTCGTCACAGAGAATGGTGAGATCAGGACTTCCCGGTCCTCCAGCCAGCCGCCGGTCTTAACCGTGAGATAACGGATCGCCCATGACTCGTCGTCGAAATATAATTGGTCTACCGTTCCAATCTCTCCATCCCTGGCCTGAATCACAAGACCTTTCAAATGGTTCGCATTCTTTAACATTAGTCTTTGCCCTCCGGATTCTCTGTGATTCGACCTTAGCAGCGGCGCAAGCACTGTTCTGAGCAAGAGTGCTCACTCTCGCGTCAGCCAATCCCATGTAGTTTGCGGAAAGAGTTTGCGGCCCGTCGCCTGGAACTTTGAAGCCGCAAGGGACAATCAGGACGAAGCACGCGATGTACAGCTAGTGCGCCTCATCGGCTCTTGTAGATCTGGCTTCGTTTCAACGCACTCCGGCTCGGTGCGCAGGGCGTCAGTGTGCAGGTCGCAAAATTCCCCGATCGCTGCGCCACAATCAGGACAAAGCACGCGCAATATCTTCCCCAAGGTGAATTTGTTCGCTTTCACCGCCCAATCATGCGACGCTCCAGAGCCGGAAGATGCTCAACATTGCTCACGTTGAATCCATTCGCGTAACGGTCAGCCTTAGCAGGATCCCATGGCGGTTTCTTTACAGTTGTGGGNNTGTCGCCCCGTGGCTTAGCGAGCAGCGTTTGGTACACGTTCAAGCGACCAGTGCCGAATCCATGAGCAGAACCGGCCATGTAGAGGCGCCATATCCGGTAAGTTCTATCATCCGTGATCCTGCGCGCCTCATCTGCATGAGCTTCCAGACGCCGGACCCACTGGTGGAGTGTCAAGGCATAGTGCTCGCGCAGGCTCTCTAGATCCCTGACCTCAAAGCCACCCAGTTCCGCCGCTCGGATGGTGACGTCGATCGGGACTAAATCGGCATCGGGAAAGACATAGCGGTCGCTAAAAGACGGTCCTTGTCGGCGGTAGGTGGAGGAATAGGCAATCCCGTGATTCAGAAATACCCCGCCGGGCCGCAACAGCTCATACGCTCTGCTGAAGTATTCCGGCAGGAACGCTTCGCCCACGTGCTCACACATCCCCACGCTGACAATCTTGTCGTACGGCTGACCAAGCTGCATGTCGCGGTAATCTGAAACCTCCACGCGACAGCGGTCACATAAACCCGATTCGCGCAGTCGTTGTTGGGCTAGTTTCGCCTGCGGCACGCTTAGTGTGATTCCTACCGCTTCTACGCCATAGTGAGCGACGGCGTGCATGATCAATCCGCCCCAGCCACAACCAATGTCCAGGAGACGGTCACCCCGGAGAAGCCGCAGTTTTCTGCAGATGTAATCCAGCTTGCGCTCCTGGGCCAAGTCCAAATCTTCTTTCGGCGTTGCGAAGTAGGCGCAGGAGTAAACCATGCGCTGATCGAGCCACAGTGCGTAAAAGTCGGCCGGAAGATCGTAGTGATAGCTGATGGCTTGCCGGTCACGATCTCGAGAATGAACTGAGCCGCGGAAATTGGCCGGCTCCCGGTTCTTATGAGCGCGGTTGTTTACCGGCAACTTCTGTCGTCGTTTAGCAAGATCAAAACTCGTCCCAAAGCTGCGTTCCTGCTGAAGCAGATAATCTGCCAACTCAAAGATCGCTTCGATGTCGCCCTCGATGTCGAAGTCATCGTAGACGTAGGCTTCTCCAAGCGTGAGTTCGCTGGGGCGAGAGAACATCGCACGCAACGCTCCCGGATGCTTGAGCACCAACGTAAAGCGCGGTTGCCGTTCTGCTCCCCAGCTAGTGCCGTCCCAGAAACGAACCTGAAAATCTCGCTTCGGGCAGTCTGCAAGGAGCGCCTCCAGGAACTCGGCGCTGGTCAGAGAAGCTTTCTCCCCGAACGGAGAGTCCGCCAAGGCTGCCATGCACACCTCTTTTATTCATGAAAGTGCGAATCAGCCAAATAATACCCGGCACGAATCAACCCAATCTGTCCCATATTAGACAGTCTGCGTAAGCCTCTGACGCCAGCTTTTGTTCATTCCGGTCCTGCGGGCATCGCGGGCGACGGCGGGAAGGAAATCCATGATCGTCGGCAACGGGCAAGCGCTCTGGCAACACAAACCAGCTCGCCCGCTTGGACTGTCACCGTTTCTGCAGGCCAGATTCCCCCATAAGAACCAGAGCTGCCTAAAGTGACCGCAATACGCTCTCGATCCGCCGGTTTAGGATAAGTCTCGGGCCCCCGGCCTGAGAACCAGGACGCCAAGGGGCGGAATCGTCAGGTTTAGCGAGTAGGGTCTACCATGCAGCGGCAGGGGAACCGCTTTCACACGGCCGCCGTTTCCCTGGCCGCTGCCACCGTAAAATAGAGCGTCGCTATTCAGGGCTTCTCTCCAATCGCCGTTCACGGGCGCCCCAACGCGATAGTTGTGCCGAGGCACGGGAGTGAAATTGCAGATGAAGAGAGTCATATCAGCAAGATTTTTTGCCCGTCTCAGGAAAGAGATCACACTCCGTTCACTATCGCCGCAATCCACCCACTCGAATCCGGAGGGTTCGAAATCCACCTCGTACAGTGACGGTTGCCCCCGGTAAAAGGTGTTCAAATCGCGCACCCACCGCCGCAACCCGGCATGCAGCGGATGCTCCAACAAGTGCCAATCCAGACTGCCATCGTGGTTCCATTCGCCCCATTGCCCAAATTCGTCGCCCATAAACAACAGCTTCTTTCCAGGATGGCCCCACATATAGCCGTAAAGGAGCCGCAGGTTCGCGAACTTACACCAGTCATCGCCTGGCATCTTGGTAACCATCGAACCCTTGCCGTAGACCACTTCATCGTGCGAGAGAGGCAATACGAAATTCTCCGTGAAAGCGTAAGCCAAGCTGAAAGTGATCTTATTCTGGTGATAACGGCGATAAATCGGGTCCATCGACATGTATTCAAGAGTGTCGTGCATCCAACCCATGTTCCATTTGAGGCCGAAGCCGAGACCGCCGAGATACACGGGTCGCGACACCATCGGCCAGGCGGTGGATTCCTCGGCAACCATCATTGCATCGGGAAATGCGGCGTACACTTGTTCGTTCATTTGCCGCAGGAACTGAAGCGCGTCAATGTTTTCTTTGCCTCCATACTTATTGGGTATCCACTGTCCTTTGCGGCGTCCGTAATCAAGGTACAGCATCGAGGCGACGGCATCCACCCGCAGGCCGTCGACGTGATACTTGTCGTACCAAAATATGGCATTGGCGATCAGAAAACCTCGAACCTCGGATCGCCCATAGTTGAATACGAACGTATTCCACTCGGGTTGCTCGCCCTGCCGCGGGTCCGAATGTTCGTACAGATGGGTGCCGTCGAAATAACCGAGCCCGGCTTTGTCTTTGGGGAAATGAGCCGGGACCCAATCGACGACCACTCCGATCTCACGTTGATGAAGGCAATCCACCAGGTACATGAAATCCGCGGGCGTGCCAAATCGGCTCGTTGGTGCGTAATAGCCAATGACCTCATACCCCCAGGAGCCATCGAATGGGTACTCCATGACCGGGAGAAACTCGACATGCGTATAACCCGCATCATGCACATAGTCTGCGAGTTGTACAGCCATTTCCCGGTAGGTCAGCGGACGGTTTCCCTCCTCTGGCACCCTCCTCCAGGAGCCGAGATGGACTTCATAAATAGAGACGGCGCAACCCAGGCCGTTTCTTCTTGCGCGGTTCGCCATCCACTCGCTATCTCCCCACGAATATGTGCTGAGGTCCCACACCCGGGAGGCGGTTTGCGGCCGGATTTCCGCAGCAAATCCGTACGGATCGGCTTTATCTACTTCATAACCCCGATATTGGGACGTGATGTGATACTTGTACCGCGCCCCCGGCCCCACATCCGGTACAAAGCCCTCCCATACCCCAGTTCCTCCGCGCGATTCGAGGGCATTCGATTGCGGGTTCCATCCGTTAAAGTCCCCGAATACGCTGACCTGCTTGGCGTTGGGCGCCCACACGGCGAAATGAACGCCGCGCTGCCCGGCGAACTCGCCGAGGTGTGCCCCCATCTTCTCGTAGGCACGGCAGTGCGTGCCTTGCGCCAGCAGATACAGATCGTAGTCGCTTATCCATGGAGCTTGCATTGAGCTTCGCATCGCCTCTCACCTATAGCGATTTTCCATTGCGCATCATTGGGACGGGCTCGCAATCGTAATACCTCTGGCTGTGCCGGAGGATACTTGTTCTCTGCCCGTTAAAGGATAATCCGCATTCTCATACTCACCAGAGTTGTTGTGTAAGCTTTGCTAGCGTAGGTGAATCGAAACTTCCATGTCCGGGCCTAGGTCCATGCTCCGAGTCAAACGAAGGCGGTAGAACGACTCAAAGACGCTTTCATGATGTTTGCCGGTGTGGGTCGGTTCGGTGTAGTTGAATGCAATGCCGAACATATCTCCGCGCCGTCCAAAGGGATGGACCTGAGCCAGCCCGATCGAATCGGTTCGCTTGATAGAGGTGCCACGGTCGCTCGCGAAGCCACATCTCCCAAAGGGCGCCCAGCCATTGGGAAACTCATGCTCGAAGGCAAAGCCGCCGCCATATCCACTCCCAAGGGTCTTCGTGTCGTCACGCCACATGCCGACGCGATAGTCCCGGTATTGCTCACCGGGGGAACCGGAGAACCAGCCCACCTCTGCCGCTTCCATGTACTTTCGATCAACGAGGGTTTCGATGCCACTCTGCTGTGCACCCTCCGTATCCACGGCGAGAGCGTGGAGGTAAACATGGCGCGTAGCCTGAAACTCAACTGCCGCTCCACCGGCATATGTTCCTTCTGAAGCCAACGCAAGGTTGCCATCATTTTCCCCGTTGAGAAACTGTGTGCGTTCGTCATTATTGAACATGGTCAAGCTTATGT
>PLHQ01000028.1 GCA_003138975.1 Acidobacteriaceae bacterium
TTTGCGATGGAAAGTAGCTAGGGGCTTGCTCGAAGATAGTCGCGGCGCGTCCCCGCCGGAACGGGCCATCCCCCTCCCCAACGGTGGTATTGACGAGATAGGCACCTAACCCTCATCCTTGAGCGAAGAATATAGCTATCGGCCACTTCAATAGCTTGGAGCAACGCATGGCAGAAGCCCAGGAGAAAAGGGCTGCACGACGCTTCGCGCTCCGGATTCCGGTATCCGTCGCCCGAGGTGAAAACTCAAATCACAACGAACCCGCGCAACTCCGTGATGTGAGCGCGCGCGGTATTTGCCTTTATCTCGATTCGCCCATCGAGCAGGGCTCGCCCTTGGGCTTTACCCTCACACTTCCGCCGGAAATCACGCTCACCGAAAGCATCCGCGTGCAGTGTAAAGGGCGCGTCGTGCGGGTCGAGAGCTCCGCTGATGAGGGCAAAATGACGGTCGCCGCAGTCATCGAGGAGTACGAGTTTCTTACCGAGAGTTGAAGCAAGAGCGTCTTCCGATTTTCCTTCAATAGCCCGCGCTACAGCTACGCTCGTTCGCACAGAGCGTCACTTCCCCGCTTTCGCATCAAGTGATAAGGTTCCCTTCAGAGGGATTTGAGGGGATTTCTTTGCTGCGAGGGCGCGTTCGACTTCTTCATACCCTGCTATTGGCAGCGCTGGTTGGACGGTGCGCCGTGTCGCAAGTTCGTTCGATGGGCACGGCTATCCAAAGCCTGGGTTCTACGAAGCCAGAGACCGCGGTGGTGACCAGCGTACGCGTTGTTCATGAGCGAGGAGTCCCGGCGCTTGAAATTCTTGCCACCCGCCCCGCAGCACCGTCGATTCAGTTTCTGAATTCGCCGCCGCGTTTAGTCATCGACCTACCTCATGCTCGCATGGGACTCCTGCAGAAGCGAATCGCAGTCCAGCAGGAAAATATTCTCGGCATCCGTGCCGAGCAATTTCAAACAAGCCCTCCCGTCACGAGGATTGTCCTCGACCTGCTCGCTCCGTACGGATACACGTGGGACGAAGCAGGTAACCGGCTGATGGTCCGGCTGAAGCCGCCGGAGGATATGAATGCGGCAGGCAAGAAGTCACCCTTTCAACCACCCGCGGTGCTGTCGCTGGGCTCGATGGGCGCGCCGGCCGTCGTGCCAGTGACTGGAGTTGCCGGTAACGTCGTACTGGCAGATAGCCGTCTCGCCGCTGGATCGTCCCTGACCGCCGGCTCCGATACCACCGTTCTGCACTTAGCCAGAGGCGGCGAGGTTCGCGTCTGTCCCGGCACCACCGTCTCGGTGACGGCTTCCAAGAACGCGAAGGACTTAATGCTGGGCATGAGCACGGGTGCGCTGGAGACCCATTATGCACTCGATGAATCGTCCGATACTGTGCTGACTCCGGACTTCCGCATCCTGTTCGCAGGGCCGGGGGAATTCGACTTTGCCGTCAGCACGGACTCGCATGGCAATACTTGCGTACGAGCGTTGATGGGGAACACTTCCTCTGCGATCGTTTCCGAGCTGATGGGAAACCGCATCTATCACGTGGAACCGAGCGAGCAGGCAGTCTTTCGTTCGGGACGGATCGACGAGGTAGACGGCAATGTTCCGCTGGAGTGCGGTTGCCCTCCGCCGGTTCCAGTGATGAGGGCCGACTCAGGCGCCGCTTCGAATTCTGAGTTACCCGCAAATACCACACTTACGCCAGGCGAGATGCCCTCAAGAACGGTGACGAAGGCGGAAGATAGCGCGCAGGGGAATGCGACAACGAACGAACCTCGTACACTTTCCAGCGGGCCTGAGACTCGGCCCCTGCCACCTTCGCAGCCGAACGACATTCACGTTCAGGTCGACGCACCCTTCGTATTTCGTGGCAAGAAAAGCTCCGTCGCCCCGCCGACAGCTGTCGATGAGGCTGCTGCGCTGCCCGTGATGGAAGGGCAAAAGCCGCCCCAACTCGAGATACAGATCGAACCGGCGCCAGCCGCATCCCAGAATTCGACTCAGCCCGGCTCCCGCCCCCGCCGACTTCTCCGGCGACTCAAGGGGTTTTTCGTCACGATCTTTCAGTGATGGATCAGGCTGGACGGATCCAGCGCTCCGGCTGCGAAGTTATCCGCGATTGATGGCTCGCCGCAAGGGTTCCACTTTTTCGCGCAGCTCGTCGGCCAGGGTGGCGCCGCGCTCCGCTACGTCGCGCACACGCTCTTTGGCGTCGCGAGCCCGGTCCTTCGCTTCTTCGGTCCAATCCTGTAGCGTGTCTTTTGCATCTTCATAGCCGCGTTTCAGGTCGCGCCGAAATTGTTTGCCGGTCTTCGGGGCAAGCACCAGTGCCGCGAGCGCCCCCGCCCCAATTCCAATCAGCAGGAAGGTGATAGCTGTTCCTACACTGTTGCTGTCGGAGGATTCATAACGTCCAGAACTCATGATTTTTGACCTCGTTTTTGTTTTCTACAAACCGGAACCTAATCAGGGCGGATTTGCGCGCCCGCCCTTGACGCTGATAACAATTCTAGTCCCGCAGACGTGGGTGTGCGACCTCGCGTAAACGAAGAGAAAGGGGGGAATCTCTCGCCGGTCCAGAAATACGACGCGCCGCTTGACGAGGAGACCACCTCTTCGCTGGAGGCCCTGAAAGCTTACAGTCGCAACGATTAGTTCTTACCGAACTGAGCCTCAAAACAAACGGCGCAAGGTTTGTTGTTGTTTACCATTCCGAGAAGAACGGATTGGATACTTCCCTTCGGATTCGTTTTCGACTCCAATCCAGCTTGCATTTTGACCCCCTTTGAAAACCGGGCTTGCTGGATCGGTGCAGCATGCAAAGCGGACAGCCAAGTGTGGATAGAAACTTGCGGCTTGCGCTGACCACCGGAGATCGATGTCGCAATCAAACCTTTACACTCACGATCCCAGTTAATGAGTGCCCGTCCATCACCATGCTCGCCGTTACAGCATCCCGCCGGTCTTTACCGCCAGAACATTCAGCGCCATTTCCAGTTTCGTAATGGCCGCGCCGAGTTCTGGATGCTTTCCAATCTTCTCTTGCAGGGCCTTCAGAATCTGGTGAGCACTTGCAATATGCGCTGCTGCCTGGGCTGGATCTTGCTCGGGATTGCCTTCGCTATGTGTTTCCATGGCCACTCGCTCCCCCTGTACCTCTCAAAGTCTATACGGCATCTCCTACTTATTTTACGCATCCGACGGTATCGGGAGTATGGTGACGAATTCAGGCGAGGGCGCTCAGCACGTGGTCAATAGAATTTGAAGCGAATGTGCGTACTCAGAAAGTGAAGTGGGCTGTTTCCGGTCGAGCGAAGGATTCTCGCAGGCCACTCCGACTTGCGGAGCTTCCCCCGCCTAATTTTGCTCCCATTCGGCGGCATCCCTAACAGCCCAGGGTTCTAAAGAGAATGCTAGCGGTGTGCCGTGCGGGTTCGAAAGTGACCGGGGTAACTAGCAAAGTAGGCGGACCTGAGCCATCGGCCAAGAATCCTGCCAAACGCACGCGGGTAAACACGATTTCATGCTCCCAGCCTAACCCCCGCGCAAGCAGAGGAAACTCAACTGTCGAAATCAGCGATTTACATAAACTGAGAATTGGGCGACCAAAGGGCCAAAGGCAACTCTATTGTCTCGGCTGCACTTTGGAGGAGCTCACCGATACGGGAAGAAGTAAGTGTCGCCGTTGCGTGACGTAACTTTTGTGGAGTGTTTGGCCTGGGTGGCGCCCTCCGCGCTAGGACGTACGGCAGTGTGAATTATTCATCGTCCCTGCTCCTTGTGCTCTTGGCTCTTGGGTAATCGGCGCAAACATGGGATGTAAACTCTTTGTCGCGCTGCAACTCGAAGTTGCGCATCATTTCATCGAAAGACGTGCCGATGGGCGAGCCAGAGGGTTCGAACCGCCAGCCACATTCGGAGCAACCAAAACCCCGGAAACGCTGTTGCTCAATCCATACCAGCTTCCGGTTCATGGCCGCCTAGATCGCCCCAACGTTGTCTGACCGCATGCCTAGTAACTGCTTGCCGTCAAGGGACGAAGCGTTCTCCTTTCACAGCGGCGTTCTGCCTGATCGCAGCAGAAAACCCTCGCCCAGTCTGGGCGTGGCGGAAGATGCACAAGAAAGATGGGCAAAGTCTACATGCGCTAATTCGGATGGTCTGTCGGGCATCCTACATGCCCGGAGAAGTTTTGTTCGTGGGAACGTCTGATTTCGGGGCCTGGTTTGAAGTGAAGCGGAATCGCTTTGAGTGTTGGTCACGTTTCATGCGCCGCGATGCTTGCGCGTCGCAGCGGTGAGGCCAATGTAAGATACCCTACAGAAGCGTCGGTTTTAGACCCGGTACAATCTTCTGCGTAGCGCGAATAAGCAGAGTTCCTGTTTCACACACCACGACGGGTGGGTTCATCCCCGCGTCCGGGAGGGTTTTCGCTTCTCGCTTGTGGCACGCAAGGACCTCCAAGTCGTGCAGTCTGGCGAGCGGACGAATGCCGCAGGAAAGCCAGTCGGCAACAAAATACTTCTATCGATCTCCGATAGCGAGTACAACTCACTGCGCCCTCACCTCGAATACGTCCGCTTGCCAAATCATCTGGTCCTTCACGAAACAGGTGAAAGGCTGGACTTTGCGTATTTTCCGAATCGAGGTTTGATTTCTCTTGTCGTCGTAATGAAAGATGGCAAAACCGCCGAAGCTGGCGTAGTTGGCAATGAGGGCTTTACAGGAACACCGGCGGCTGTTGGCCTGANNCAGGGGACCGCTGCGGGCGGTGGTACAAGTTACGGGGGACGGATTTCGGGTAAAAGTTGGGGCTTTGCAAGATACGTTGGAATCCGCTCCACACCTGCAAATGATGTTGAACCGCTATGCCGCAATTCGGGGTATGCAGGTTGCACAAACGGCTGCGTGTAATCGGCTGCACGATATTAAGCGGCGCCTTGCGCGATGGTTGCTAATGACTCAGGACAGAGTGGACTCAGGGACGCTACCCATCACTCATGATTTTCTCGCAACGATGCTAGGGACAGATAGGCCTAGCGTGAGCTTGGCAGCTGGTGTCTTGCAGAAGAAGGGGCTCATCGAGTATACCCGTGGCGCAGTGAAGATCGTGAATCGTAAGAAACTTGAAGACTTTGCCTGCGAGTGCTACGGCGTTATCCGACAGTACGATGGCGAGCTGGGCTGGAAATAAGTCCGCGGGTGGAGACTCGCCCTGTTGGCTCTCCTCCACTGGGAACAACTCAAACTATTGTGGGTGCTTGTCGTTCTCGGCTTGAAGTGTCTTCTCGCTCTCTTCCTGGCCGCTCTCAGGAGCGGTAACTCTCTTGACTGCTTTCCGTGGTGTCTTGCTTTTTCGCCCCGAACCATGAGACCACTTCACGCCTGCCGAAGGTTTACCTTGTGTAGTCTCGTAGCCCGTCTCCTCGCGAACCTCTTGTGTGACTCCGAGTTTAATGGCCGTCGAGGCATCAAGCTGCCCTGTGACTGGCAGATTCTCAGCTTTCTGAAATCCGCGAATGCTCGCCCTGGTTCGGAGACCGAACACACCATCGACCACTCCGCTGTAGTGTCCTTTGTCCTGCAGACTTTGCTGCATCTTCTTGACATCGTTCCGATGCGCGACCGCTGGCACTTCTTTGCTGCGGTTGGGTCCCGAAGCGAGCGGCGTCGGGCGTGGTCCCGAGATCCCCGTCGCCAGCAATATGAAGGCAATCCCAGCGCACGCGGCTTTACTAGCGAAAAACATTTTTTCTCCTCAATTTGTACGCCGGCACTAGATTCGCTCACTTGCTCTAACAATACTGTGCAGAACGGCTCATTTCGTGAGCTCTCAAACAAACTCCCCTAAATCCGCGTGATTTGGGAACCGTTCAGCCATTTAAGTAGTATTTTTCGGCTATTCACGCTGTCGAGGAAAGCGATAAAATGAACACGGCGTTGTTTAGGCTGAGGGAGGTGTCTATGTCTCCTGCTGGCCAACCGAGTGGTTCTCCACGCAAAGGGAAGATCGCCCGCCAAACTTCGACCTCCCCGGCATTCCAAACAGAGCGTAAGACCGTAGATCCAAGTGCGAAGGCCAAGAAAGGGCGCGACTTCGATGCCCAAGCGTTCCTCGCAACCATCGGCGAGGGCAGGCAATCTGTGCTTTTCCAGAAGAAACAAGGAATCTTTGCCCAAGGGGATACCGCTGATGCGGTGTTTTATATCCAGACGGGCAAGGTAAAGCTCACCGTGGTCTCGAAGACTGGCAAAGAAGCAACGATCGGCATACTAGGGGAGCGAGACTTTTTCGGCGAAGGTTCGCTTGCGGGCCAAGCTCTCCGCATGGGCTCTGCAACCGCAATAACGGATTGCACAGTTTTGCGAATCGACAAGAAAGCCATGATGGAAGCGCTCCATCGGGAGCACGATTTTTCTGACCTGTTCGTGGCGTATTTGTTGTCGCGGAACATCCGTTATGAAGAAGACCTGGTTGATCAGCTTTTCAATTCGAGCGAAAAGAGGCTGGCCCGGATCCTTTTGCTGCTCGCTCATTTTGGCAAGGAAGGGATACCCGAAACCGTAGTGCCCAAGATCAGTCAGGAGATGCTGGCGGAAATGATCGGCACAACCCGCTCGCGAGTCAGTTTCTTCATGAACCGGTTCAGGAAATTGGGATTTATTCACTACAACGGCGGGCTGCAAGTCCACAGCTCGCTGCTCAATGTAGTTCTGCACGACTAGCTGTTCTTCCCAGCGCAATCCCTCAAGAAACCAGACAGCAACGGCTCGGGTGAGATTGCGCGTGCGTTCCACAAAAAGTCAACCGCTGGGCGTGGATAGGAGGGTGATCGGCAAGCAGTGTTGCAAGGAACATAGGTGAGCAATTTTGAACAGTTTCCTGGACCCCGAGTATTGAAAATGGGTTCCAAGGTGAACTATGCCCGTAGAGGCTTATCCGGCACTCCAAAGCGCAGTCGTTCTTTGCATCGACGATAACGAGGATGTGCTGGAATGCGAGAAATCGTTCCTCGAGAGCTTCGGCTATACGGTTCTGACTGCTCCAAGCGGTAGCAAAGGATTGGAGCTGGCCTCTATGCACTCGGTTGACGTTGTAATTGTCGACTACCCTATGCGGGAAATGAACGGGCAAGAACTTGCCGTCGAGATAAAGCGGCTCAGGCCGCTCGCGCCAATCATCATGCTCACCGGGGCAGTGAAAGTTCCGGAGCAGGCGTTGAACCTGGTTGACGCCCTGATAGCCAAGGATCGATTGGCCAGCCAATTGTTAACCAAGATCGCACAATTATACGGACGCGGATCAATCCCTCCGCCTTCATATGACTCATGACTGCGGCGGTTTCTCGTCCCGCAATGCTCCTTCAATGAAGCTCGTTCAGTGAACGATTAGGACTTTCCCGTGGAGGGCGATCTTACCTCCTGGCCGGTTCCCGGCTCGCGGGTTGCTGTCTCTGTTGCAACTGCTGCGTCTGCTGTTGGTGTTTTTGCTGCAATTGCTGCGTCTGTTGCTGGTGCTTCTGCTCTACCTGCTGCTTGTGTCGCCTCATTCGCCTTCTGTTTATCCAGCTTCACGTGCTCCTGGTCCTGCTGCTGCTGGAGTTTGTCTCGTTCCTGTTGCTGCTTCGCGACTAGCTTTATCCTGCTGCTGCTGGTACTTCTTGTCCAGCTTCGGGTTGCCCGTATTTGGAGCGCTCCGTGCCAAGGGCGGAAGGTCGTGAGGATGGACGGCCGTGCTGGTTCGTGCGGCGTTGTTCTCTGAACTTCCCTGATTTCCTCCCCGATTGCCTGGAGTATAAGGCGCTCCTGCCTCTTTGGCCGGTAACGCGCCACGGTCATTAAAATCTCCGGGCCTGGGTGTCGCTGCCACGCCCGGCTTGCCCATGTTCACTGACGCGCGTTCCTGCGGGTTGGCTCGGGCCGCCTGCGCATGTTGAGTTTGAGCCGCTACCGGCGGGATATGTCTCTCACGCGCCGCAGCCTCCTCTTCAGGTGTCGGACGCACGCTGATTCCGCCATTGCCACCGTTGTAACTGACGTGGCTGTCGTTGTGGTTCAGTACGGGGGTGTTGTAAACGTTGTGAATTTCATTCATGTTCACGTTGTTCACGGAACGGTTGTAGAAAAAGTGTCCGTTATCCCAACGCCCGCCTTCAAAGCCCACACCGAAATAACCGAAGCCGTAATTGATCCCGCCGTAGAAGCCTACGTGCGGCCCCCAATAGCCGTCATAGAAAACAAATCCGTCGCCGCCCCAACCCCAATAGGCTGGAGTCCACAGGAAACCAACTTCCGGCGACATCACCCATGTGCCCGGCACCCAGTAGTAATCGGTGACGTCGTAATCGTAGGCCCAGTAGCCGGGCGTCCAGAGATAACCGTCCCCCGGACAAAGCGGCTGCTCATAGACAGGCAGCGCGGGCGGGCCGATCCTGATGGCCACGCCAATTTGCGCAAACGACGCTGCCGACATCGACAGCACGACGAGCGCGAACAAAAGCGTACGAATGAAACGAATATACATTGTGATTCCTCTGGCCCATCATCCCTCGCTTGCTCGGTGATGCCCTGCTGACACGGGTTGCGTGGATTGAGGGCCGATTTTCGGACGAAACATAACCGCGGACTCCGTCTCGCTCGCAAATGGTTCTGGCAGAACTTTCTCATTCCGGAGATGTCGAAATCTGTTCAAAAAAGCTCAGTTCCGAGCATCCATCCCATAGTCCTTGTGGTGAAAAGGGAATGAATCGGCCAACTCGATGAAAGCTTCGAATCCACCCTGAAGAGTGAGCTACTCGGTCGTGAGGATCCGAGTGGTCGGTGTTCCGCCGCTAACCCATGACCGCGCTTCGAGCTCTCCGAATTGGGCCGTATTTTTGCCAGCAACCTCTACTGCGGCTTCGGTGTTGCGGCTGCGGAAGCCTGAACTGGTTGGTCTGAGGTTGTTTTGGATGGGATAGCCGCCTGCGTCTGCTTGTTGGGTGGAGTTTCGGTCCCGATTGGATAGATGAAGATCTGCACCGCACCCCAGCCAGCATCCGAATTCGCTTCCGTCTGCTTGCCCATTCCGAGAGTCTTAAGTTGACTATCATCAAATCCGAAGTTTTCAACCAGATACTCGCGCACGACCATGGCTCGGGCTTCAGTTAGGACCAAGTCCTTCTGGGTATCGCCTTCCATGCCTGCGGATGCCACGATCACCGCAAAGCCAAATTGGTTATTCGCCAAAAACTCGCCGCCAGCGTTTAGAGACTTCTGGTTCTTCAGCTTGGCCGAATCTTGCTTATCGAAAAGCTGCTTCGCTGAGTAGGTAAACTGCTTTGTCGGCGTGCCTTGCGGCAGCCGCTCGATCTCATTCTTGGCGAGTTCGGCCGAATCTTCGTATCCGCGGCTCTTGAAATACCCGCGCAGGAAGAAATTGTGCTTCATGGCTTCCATATTCTCCTGGAAGTCGGTAACCCCGGCTTGCGCCTCCACCATCGTGTCACGCATGGCACTCGTCGTCTGTTCGAGGTTGCTGTAAAGCTGTTTGTCGTTAACCAGCGCTCCTGCGGTTCCCTGACCCCCATCGATCTTGGCGCTGATCGAGTCTAGATTCGCTGCCGCCCGAGTTGCGTTCTGAATGGCTTGTTGGCTGCTATCCAAAATGCCGCTTGTCTTCTGGAGCAGGTCCGACATTTCGAGTGGCGGCTGGCTGGCGATGGTATCACCATCCCGCACGTCGGCTGTGCCAGCGGATCCAAACGAGATCGCCAGATACTGGTTGCCCAACAACCCCTCGGTTTCGATTGTGGCCACGGAGTCTTGCTTGATGATCTCGTGTGTGGATTTACCGAGATCCATGATTACCGTTACCTTTTCGCCCGGCTTGTGGGGCAACACGATGCTGTGCACAGTCCCACTGTGAACGCCGCCCACGCGCACATCGCCGCCAGCGTCTAAGCCCACCACATTGTCGAACTGCGCTTTCAATTGGTATGTTGAGCTGAAAAGATACTGCTTGCCTCCGATGATGAAGACACCGACCACTAGAATTGCCAGTGTCGCAACGATGAAAGCTCCCAATCGCGCCGCTCTCGACATATATCCTCCTACGAATGCCTCAGAAATTCCCTGACAAACTCGTCGTCACTTTTCTGAAGCTCTTCAAAGCTGCCTTCGATCACCACTTCCCCTTCATTGAGCAGGGCCAACCGGTCCGCAATCGTCTTCGCGCTGTGCAGATCATGAGTCACTACGATGGATGCCACGTGATGTTCCTGCTGGAGCTTGAGAACCAAGTCATCAATCTCCCCTGCGCTGATGGGGTCGAGGCCGGCGGTGGGTTCGTCGAGCAGCAGAATATCCGGCTCCAAAGCCAGCGCACGTGCCAGCCCTACTCGTTTCTGCATGCCACCCGAAATGTCCGAAGGCATCTTCGCAAGGTCGCCTTCCATGCCCACTTCCGCCAGCAGTTGCGTGATCCGGTCGCCCCGCTCAGACTTCGACATCTCCTTCTTATGGTGCTGCAGCGGAAAAGCGACGTTCTGCTCGACGGTTAGCGAATCGTAGAGCGCGGCGTGCTGAAACAGAAAACCCATTTTCTTCCTGATCTCGCCGAGTTGGTCGAGAGCCAGGCCGCCGATGTCTTGACCGTGGATGCGAACCGATCCCGAGTCGGGCTTTTCGAGGCCGATGATGAGCCGTAGCAATACGCTCTTACCGGTACCACTGCGCCCCAACACCGCCAGGGTCTCGCCGCGCTTCACACTCAGGGTAATCCCGCTCAAGACGTTTTGACTTCCGAAGGACTTACGCAAGTCCTCGACGGCGACAACTGGCGCACTGCCGTGCTCCTCAGCTTCTGCTCGCTCCATCGCAATTTGATCGATTGTGTTCATACTTGTTTCGCGGGCTGTTTAATCGATGTTCACGGGAAAAATATGATGATCAGTTTCACCAGCACGACATCGGCCAGGATCACGAACAGCGAAGACAAGACTACCGAACTCGTGGCCGCGCGGCCCACCCCCGCAGCGCCTCCCTGTGTCCGCATTCCCTGAAAACACGCGATCAGCCCAATGATCAGGCCGAACACAGCAGTCTTGAGCGTGGGCGGCAGGAAATCGTTGAAATCGGCGCCGCTAAAACCGGTAGTGATGAACTGGTGCAAAGAGACCGGTTCAACCAATGCCTGCGTAACCCAGCCCATCAGCAGGCCGCAAAAGTCGGCAGCGAGGGTCAGCAAAGGGAGCATCAGGATGCAAGCCAAGATGCGGGTTGCCGCCAACAGCCTGTAGGGATTCACTGCGGACGCCTCGATGGCGTCGATCTGTTCGGTCACTTTCATGGACGCCAACTCCGCGCCAATGCCAGCACCCGCTCGACCGCTCACTACCAGACCCGTGATGATCGGCCCTGTCTCGTGGATCACGGAGAACACAATAGCGGCGGGAAGCAGCGACTTCGCACCAAATCGAGTCAGGCTGTAACGGGCTTCCAAAGAAAGTACAACCCCGGTGGCGGCACCGGCCAAAGCGACCAGCGGCAGGGACTTTGATCCGATCTCGTCGAGTTGTCGAAATAATTCGCGGAATTCAAACGGCGGAGTCACCGCAGCCCGCACAACTCGCCAGAAAAATATCCCCAGATCGCCGAACCATTCGAAAAACTCGTTGATCAGGCCCAGGCCCCTGGAGGGACTCACAGTGGGCGGCATGAGTGGGGTCCGTGGCACCGGAAGGGTGGGTTCCAAGCCTGCGGCCGCGACTAATTTCCGGTCGATCACGGGTTTGAACCAGGGTTGGGCGCGGCGTGCCCATTGTTCAGGTGCATGCGATGAAGCAGGGAGTGAGGTCCGCTATAGAGAAATTCAAGGGCGATGTTCCCACCCACATATCCCAGCATGGTGTAATTACCCATCCGAAGTGCATCCTTGCCGTTGTAGCGGCCGGGATACCACGCATAGACGGCAGTCATAGAGCCGGCATATGGCGCGACGAGCGCAGGGAAAGAGAAGACGCTGTGGCCGTCTTGGCCGCGGCGCGCCGTCAAGGTCGAGATCACGGCATGGCGCAGCCGTGGAAACACGCCCTTGCACTCACAGCGGTAGTACAACGTGTCTTCCCTGAACGCTTCCGCTAGCCCATAGCGCGTCGTCGTACTGATCGCTGCGATGCCAAAGTCCGATCCGAATCGCTTGCCATAGCCCTCAGCGCCTTGCTTCCACTCCGGTGGGGTGTTATACGCTTGGCTGATGCCAGCCGCAAACGCTGCGCCGGCAGCTGGATACGGGCCGAACGCATCGAAGAGATAGTTCTCGATCTTCGTTTTCTCTGTCGGACGCGTGTAGATCAGATCTGGCGGCGCCGGCGCTGTGCTTGCAACAGTGCCAGAGGTGTCTCCTGAATCGGCAAGTGCTTGCGCCTTCGCCGGCACTGGCAGGGCCGCGAGGCCCGCAGTTGCCAACAACAAAAGCATAAGTCTGCGCATCTTCATGTCGATTCCTCCTCGGTTAATCTAAGTCCCGCCAACAAGCGGTTACTGCTCCTCATGCGGTAAGCGGGCAAGTTCCGTGGTCACACTGGCACGCAATCTCCACCTCCCTGGATCCCGCATCTTTACAGGCTTGACCGCAGTATTTGTCGCCAGCTTGAACCAAGCAGTGGCACGGTAGGTGCGCACACTTTATCCGCTCATTTGTCGTCATTTTCGTTTTCCTTTTCCAAATTCTTCTTTTTCAACATTCGTTTTAAAGGATCTGGCGGCGCTATTCTGACCGCTCGGTAGATCTTTGTCGGTTTAAGGGCTTTGATCTACCTTCGTTTCATCATCCAGCCGATCAGTGCTCCTGCGGTGACGCCTGCCGCAAACGTCGTCGCAACAGTTAGCAGAAGGTGTCGCTGGAGGCGCTGAGTTGTGTCATCCAAGAATTCTTCGGCAGCATCACCGCCATGCTTTGCGGCACGCCTCACTACTCCCACGCCATCCTCTATTGCATCGGCAATCGCACTGGTTGCGCGAGAAGCCTGGTGAGCTGATTCGGCGATGTGTTCAGCCGTTCTTTCCACTACGGTTTGTGACATGGTACCCTCCTGTGCCCTTTACGGCCGGTGTTGATACTTCCTTATTCGCCGACGGCCTTTTCAGCACGGCCGATCCATTTTTGAACTTTGCCAGCTTTCTTTTCCGCGTCCCCTGAGACTTCCAGATCGGGGTCGTTCGTCGCCTTTCCAACCTCCTCCTTGATTTTTCCCTTCACTTCGTGGAGTTTGCCCTCGGTCCGGTCTTGCGTGCTTGGTTTCATCATTTTTTCCTTTCTTCTTGCAATAAGGTTCGATTGTGTCTCCACTCCGTTGCCAGAGCGTAGTCGCCAAGCGCCATTACGCCACTTCCTTCCTTTCAACAGCCACTGGCACCTGTACCAGTTCCTCAAATAGAGAGCGGTAGTGAATCATCGCCGTTCGCAGTTCTTCCGTGGTTGCTTGGTCTTTGCCAACCCGCAGCGCAATCTCATGCGCGGACCGGTAGTTCTCCACCACTCGGGGATGATCGACAGAAATGTCGGCGGCCCGCTGATCGAAATCGGATACGGGATAGCCACGAGCTTTCATTAAAGAGGACACCAAGTCATCGGCTTCTGCGACTGCCCCCTTCGGGGAATCGACAAAACGAGACTGTACGGACTCCCACCGTTTCGAAAAGCGTTCGTGCTCCATCGGATCAAGATCGCGAATGTTGAGCTTTTCAACCCGTTTCTCGCGATCCGCTAATTTCGCTTCCGCTTTTCGTTCTGACCCATGCGCCTGCACCGCCCGATCGTACTCGGGCCCAAATTTCTTTCGCAGATCTGCAGTCGTACTCCTGCGTTTTCGCACGTACAGCCAAGCAAGAACTGCGATGATCAGAATCACCACCGCGGCGAGCACAATGAGCTTTGGATCCAGCAGATTTAGGTTCATTGAAACCTCCACAAAACCAGGTTGGTTCACGAGATTCTCCTTCTCGTCAGAACCTTGTGATGTCCAGTATCAAACTCTAGGCTTCGGAAAGCTGGTCAGAATTGATCGTCTTTTGAATCGGAGCTGCCACCTGAGACGAGAGTGGGAGGAGTGCCAGCAGAGACTCCCGAAGGGCCGGTAAGACGTACTCCCTCAGAAAGTGAGCGATTCTGCACAGTACTGCCGAGGCAAGTGAGCGAACCTAACAGGGTGGCTCCACGGGGGAGAGACTCCCCACGTGATATGATGAAGTTGAGGTGGTTACCACCTTCCCCTCTTTCAGGTTCCCTGAACTAAGTCAGCCCATCTGAAGTTTTCTCTCCTTAGCCTCTCAAGAAAGCCGCGTACCCCATGCATTCGAATGCGATCC
The DNA here is from genome assembly GCA_003138975.1 of Acidobacteriaceae bacterium. Classification (GTDB taxonomy): domain Bacteria; phylum Acidobacteriota; class Terriglobia; order Terriglobales; family Acidobacteriaceae; genus Sulfotelmatobacter. The sequence continues at coordinate 14,351 of PLHQ01000028.1, forward strand.
TGCGCGAAGTTCAGCAACTCTACAACGTGAGTGACCGTCTTGACTTGCTGGCGGAGCAACATCCCCTCGTCACAGAAGCACTCATCACTATTTCAGGAAGCGTTCGTAACACCGCCACGTTGTTGGAGGTGCTGGTTGCGACGAAAGTCGCGCCGTTCTCCGGATTAGATCCAGCAAATGCCTGACTTGCTCATCGCTGTCTGAAGTTTGTTTGTGGGATTGCAGGGTGCCAGCTAATCGTGGAGACCGACATTTAGAAGTGAACTGCAGACCTGCAAACTGCATCAGGCACTTGCCCCTGCCTGCGGATTGTTTGTTTCTTTGGGAGAGGCCAGGATTTTGCCAGCGGCGAAGGTAGCGAGGAATTTTTTCGGGTCGAAGCCGCACTTCTTCTTGGCCAAAGTGGTTGGTGCCATCAACGTCTTCTCCTGGCGTGTAGCTACATCCGATTGGCCGGGCGAGAGTGATCACTCTTGCTCAGAAGAGTGGCAGAGTCACTGCTAAGCTCGAATCCCAAGGACAATAGAAAACAAGAGTCATTTTTTAATGACAATCGCTGAGCTCGAACTGACGACCGCCAGTGCCGCAACTCCGAGCACCAGCACTACCATGAAAGCGCTGGTCTATCACGGTCCAGGCAAGCGGGCATGGGAAAACAAGCCGCGCCCCACGCTCGAGGATCCGGGCGATGCCATCGTGCGCATTACCACTTCCACGATTTGCGGAACCGATCTTCACATTCTGAAGGGAGATCTCGCGTCCGTGGCCGAAGGCCGCATTCTGGGCCACGAAGGCATTGGTGTCATTGAGCAAGTCGGAACTGATGTCGCAGAGTTTCACATTGGAGACAAGGTCATCATCTCGTGCGTCACTGCCTGCCTGAAGTGCGACTTCTGCAGAAGAGGCATGTATTCCCACTGCCGGCGCGGCGGCTGGATTTTGGGCAACACCCTCGACGGAACCCAGGCTGGGTACGTGCGTACCCCACATGCCGATGGAAGTCTCTACCGCTTCCCGCCGGCTGAAGACGAAGAAGCACTGGTGATGCTTAGCGACATTTTACCGACCGGCTTTGAGTGCGGCGTCCAGAACGGGCGAGTGAAGCCCGGAGACACAATTGCCATCGTGGGCGCGGGGCCCGTCGGGCTCGCCGTTCTGCTAACGGCGCAGTTCTATTCACCGGCGGCAATCTTCATGATCGACCTAGACGACAAGCGCCTCGCGGTCGCAAAGCAGTTTGGTGCAACCACTCTGATCAACAGCTCGGATGGACACGCCGCTCATCAGGTAATGGAACTGACGGAGGGTGCCGGCGTCGACGTGGCCATCGAGGCAGTCGGGCTTCCCGCCACCTTCGCCATCTGCCAGGCGATTGTCGCGGCCGGCGGACGCATCGCGAACGTGGGCGTCCACGGGAAACCGGTGGAACTGCACATGGAGAAACTCTGGGACCGCAATATTTCAATCACTACGCGCTTGGTGGACACCGTAACCACACCAATGCTGCTGAAAGTCGTGCGCTCGGGCAAGTTGCAGCCGGGCAAGCTCGTGACTCATCGTTTCGCGATGAATGACATCATGAAGGCGTATGACATGTTGGGAAACGCGGCAAAAGAGGGCGCCCTCAAAGTGGTTCTCACGAATGACGCGCATCGTTGATGAGGTTGATCGTGTGGCATACCATGAGGGCGCGTACATTCTCCACCGTGAATCTCCAGGTTCAAAAGTCCTGGTGAAACGATGCCTTCCGGAACTGCCAACGCGATTGCTTTGGCGAGCACACCACAAGCTAGCGGTCAAGATAACCTGTCGCGCGGTCTCACCAGCGATGAAGCCAGAGCACGGCTAGCGAAGTACGGCCCAAACGCAATGCCGGACACCACGATACCGGCATGGCGTATGGCGCTGGCCAAATTTTGGGCGCCGGTCCCATGGATGCTTGAAGCTGCGATCATCCTGCAGACGGTCCTCCACGACTATGTCGAAGCTGCAGTCATCGCTGGGCTCCTAGTATTCAACGCTGCTCTGGGATTTTTCCAAGAAGGACGCGCACAGGCTACTCTTGCCGCGCTGAAATCGCGGCTCGCTCTTACGGCTTCGGTGCGGCGCGACGGCTCTTGGAAGAACATACCCGCTACTGAACTGGTGCCCGGCGACACCGTAAAACTGTCGCTCGGTGGCGTGGTTGCAGCCGACGTAAAGTTGGTCGAGGGGTCGATCCTACTCGATCAATCCATGCTTACCGGCGAATCCGTCCCTATCGAAGCTGGACCAGGCCTGCAGACTTATGCAGGAGCGCTGGTGCGACGCGGAGAAGCCACGGCGATCGTCACCGCGACCGGGGTCAGCACGAAGTTTGGTCACACCGCGGAACTCGTCCGCACCGCCCATGTCGAAAGTACCCAGCAAAAAACCGTTGTACGCGTGGTGCGAAATCTTGCCATCTTCAATGGCGTAATCATCGTCATGCTGGTAGCGTACGCCCGTGCCCATAAAATGCCGATTGGCGAGATGATCCCCCTCGTTCTCACCGCAGTTCTAGCGTCGATCCCGGTGGCGCTGCCCGCCACGTTTACGCTTGCAGCGGCACTCGGCGCAAGAGCCCTGGCACGATTGGGTGTGCTTCCAACGCGATTGTCGGCTGTGGACGAGGCGGCAACGCTGGACGTTCTTTGCACGGACAAAACCGGGACATTAACTCGCAACGAACTGGCGCTGACTGCCATCCGTCCTGAACCCGGCTTCGATGAAGAGCACGTGCTGGCAATGGCGGCTTTAGCTAGCTCCGATGGCGGAGAGGATCCCGTAGACGCAGCCATCCGTTCTGCCGCCAACAAAACGTCCACCGCCAATCTGCCGAAACTGACTAAGTTCGTTCCCTTCGATCCAGCGACAAAAATGTCAGAGGCGGCAGCGGTGGATGCAAACGGCGGCACGCTGCGTGTCGTGAAGGGGGCGTTTGCGGCGGTGATCAAACTGATCGAACCAGTACCAACAGCGGCCGCGACGGCGCACGAACTCGAGGAGAAGGGCTTCCGGGTTCTGGCAGTTGCCGTGGGAACACCGGCGACGATGCGCCTTGCAGGAATCATCGCGCTGAGCGACCCACCTCGCACGGATGCAGCCGAGCTTATCAAGGAGCTGCACACTTTGGGTGTGAGCACCGTGATGGTGACCGGGGATGCACCGGCGACGGCGGCGATCATCGCGCGAGCGGTGGGACTGGACGGAGCGATCTGTCGGCCCGGCCCAATCCCGGAGAATGTCCGTCCAGAAAACTTCGCGGTCTTTGCCGGAGTCCTTCCCGAGGACAAGTATCACTTGGTTCAGGCATTTCAGAAGAGCGGCCACACCGTAGGCATGTGCGGCGACGGCGCCAATGACGCGCCCGCGCTGCGCCAGGCGCAGATGGGGATTGCGGTTTCGACTGCGACGGACGTCGCCAAGTCGGCGGCTGGAATCGTGCTGACCAAGCCAGGACTTGAAGGTGTTGTGGCCGCAGTAAAAGAAGGCCGAGTAACGTTCCAGCGCATCCTGACCTATACCTTGAACTCGGTTACAAAGAAGATTGTGCAGGTGCTCTTCCTGGCAGTGGGTCTGATCATAACCGGACACGCGATCCTGACCCCAATGTTGATGGTCATTATCATGATCACCGGCGACTTCCTAGGCATGTCCTTGACAACGGACAATGTGCGACCGTCCCCGATGCCAAGTGCATGGCGAGTTGGCAACCTGACGATCGCGGGCGTTTTCATGGGCATCTCCGAGCTGGTGTTTTGCACCGCGGTACTGGCCATCGGCAAATTCCGCTTGGGTCTTGGAATGGAGACACTGAGAACTCTCGCCTTCCTGGTCATCGTGTTCGGCAATCAAGCAACGATGTATACGAATCGAACTCGTCAGAGCCTCTGGTCGACCCGCCCCAGCTCCTGGCTGGTGCTTTCGTCGGTAGTCGATCTGTTGATCGCCTCCACGCTGGCGAATCGAGGGATCGCTATGGCACCTCTGCCATTGCTTGTGATGGCAGGAACGCTTTTGGGAGCAGCTCTCTTTGCCCTCATGGTGGACATTGTCAAAGTCCCCGTATTCAGGCGCCTCGGGATCGCATGAAAACTTGAAAACTCAAGGATGGGTAATCTGGGGAACGTGTTTCGAAAGACAAGTGACCAAGCTCAGGAGTCACGTGTTGCATGTCATGAGATCCCGTCCATACTGCACACGGCCGAAGCAGTAGCAGCATAGGTGTTCGCAACGGGATGGCTGGTCCGACATCTCTGAGGTGAAGGTACTGTCGTTTCAATTGGTGTGCTTGAAGTCGGTCGATGCGCTGGTGACCAAGTCGGACGGGGCCCACTTCTTGTTGGCGACCGTCCACTTCATGCTGCTGTGAAGCCGGCTCAGCGTCGCGAAGGAAAGCTAAAGGCTCAAACGCCAGCACGTCTGCGACGTGCCGTGAGGTGCCGTTAGGTTGCGGGAAGGGAGGGCCGGTCGCCAGGCCGACACTCCTCAAGCCGCAATTGACCAGAAAACGCGCCCTTTTCGCGAGGAGTGTGGCGAGTCATCTGGAATGGGAGTGTCCAATTTTGACCAGACGCCCCGGATGCGGCTAAACGAAACCGTGGTTTGACGTGTAACGAACATCCGGGCCCGCTCCGTGATCTTCCGGAAGCCTCTCAGACCGCGCCGGGACTGTTCCGTCACCGTATAAATGGCTGGAGGCTCTCGCAGAAATATTCGTTTCGCATCTCCTGCAAGACAACCCGAACGAGTCAACCATGACAGGCCGAGGCGGACGATGCTGTGCAGGATTGCTCACATTCTGAGAAAACTCTTCAACTGGCACGGCGCAGATCGACCAATTTTGGCGTAGCGACCAAGGCGGAAGTGAGCAATTCAGATCAGCTATTGTCGGATGCCTGGGCGATCATGACGCTAGAGACGAGCACCTCTTCTCTCTCTTTCAGGTCTTCTGAACTAAGTCAGCCCATCTGAAGTTGTCTCTCCTTAGTTCCGCAGCTCCGAAAGGAACAATTCATGAAAAAGACAATTTCACTGATGTTGATGAGTTTGTTAGGCCTGGCTGGAACCTACGCGTGGGCAGGTTCGGACCGGGAAGACACGGTCGACCGCATGCAAAAATCCGTAGAGGTTCTGCAATCGATCATGTCAACTCCCGACAAAGGTATCCCGGAAGAAGTGTTGAGCGGTGCAAAGTGCATCGTAGTAGTGCCAAACTTGATCAAGGGCGGCTTCATCTTTGGTGGCAAGCATGGCCGTGGCGTGGCCTCCTGCCGCACGCCTGACGGCTGGAGCGCCCCCGCATTCGTCTCCGTTGGCGGTGGAAGCTGGGGATTGCAGATCGGCGTCGAAGGCGTGGATCTGGTCATGCTGGTTATGAACGACCGTGGTTTACAGCATCTGCTCTCCAGCAAGCTCGAACTTACGGGCGAAGGATCGGTAGCGGCGGGCCCGGTTGGCCGTCACACTTCGGCCGGAACGGACATATTGCTGAACACTGAAGTCCTAACTTATTCGCGCTCGAAAGGCGTGTTTGCCGGCCTGACGTTGGAAGGCGCGGTAATCGAGCAGGACAACGACTCGACTCGCGCCATTTATGGCCACCACATGATGTTCCGCAACATTCTTTCGGGCCATGCGTCAACTCCCGCAAGCGCAGACGCGTTTGTGAAGGCTGTGTCCGAAGCCGGCCACCAGGCCCACATCGCGGAAGCCAGAGAAGACAACAAGCAGTAGTTGCCCATCAGTGAACCGAGTGTGTGGCTACGTTCTCGGAGGATGAGCTTTCGTTGCCAACGTGATCGATCGTCCGCAGAAAGGACAGACTATGAGAGTTATTCCACGCAAATGTCTTTGTGCACTAGCCTGCCTCAGCTTGTGGCCAATTTTGGCGTTTGCTCAATCCTCGGATCTTGCGCGAAACCTGGAGGCCTGCAAGGCTGGCCGCGATGTCTGTGATCAGTCCAAGCTAAGTCCGTCGCAATCGGCGGATGTTGCTCTCGCCGTCCACGGGCGTAACGTTGCGAACTGCAGGAACCGCTACGATTCCTGTGACCATTCGAAACTCTCCGAACCTGAGGCGATGGCGCTGGCCGTAGCCGATCATCAGCGCAATGTCTCAGATTGCAACGACGGGATGCAGTCCTGCGACCGGTCCAAACTGACGCCTGCCGAAGCGCGTGATTCGTCCACCGCGGAGCGCCTGCGTAACATCGCCGACTGCAAGGACGGAGTGGGCGCCTGCGATCACTCAACACTGACGCCGTCGGAAGCCGGGCAAGTGAACCTAGCCAGGCGCCAGCTCAATGCATCCGACTGTAAGAACGATTCCGGACTCTGCGATCATTCCCAACTAACTCCTTCGGAAACGAAGGAAGTGGCGACCGCAGAACGCCAGCGCAATGTGCAGAATTGTCAGAACGGATGGGACGACTGCGACCACTCTAAACTTACTGCAGTGGAAGCAGGCCAAACTGCCAAATCAGAACACCAGCGCAATCTCTCCGCTTGCAAGGATGGCCAGGAAACCTGTGACTACTCGAAACTGAGTCCACCCGAGGCCAAGATGCTGGCTGACATTGAGCACAGACGCAACTACACGGCCTGTCTGAAGGGTTATGGTTATTGCGACCCCTCTCGACTAACGCCCTCAGAGGCTGGGGCGATCCCGACGCAACAAAAGCCAGCTGTTCGGTAGGCTGAGGGCACAACGCCGCGGCAAACGCATGGTGTGATTCTTTTCCATGTCGCGAACCACATTGACCGCCGCGTTCTTGAAGTGGAGTAACCGCACGGGGAATCAATGTGCAGGGGTGCCCGCCACCATCGACGCCGGCGTCACGGACTTCAACTGGTCCAGCGCAGTCAGCACGCCTTGCCAGTGAACCTGGTCCGTCTTCGTTTCGATCGGCACCGAGAGGTCAGAATAAAACTGCAGGATGTTATCGCGCAGCTCTGGCGACGTCCGATCGAACTTACGGTCTGACAACCGAGCGAGCAACGTTGCATAGGTAACGTCGGTCAGAGAGTATTCCGCTGCCTTAGTTACGTTGCCGCTATCCAAATCACAATTGGGAAGCGCCAGCGAATCGGTGCGCACTTCTTCGAGAAAGGCCCGGTAGTGATCGACGGTTGTGTTGATGCTTTTGAAATACAGGTCCTCCGTTTGGGGAGTCGGGCTCTTGAACGCCATGCCTTTGAAAGGACCAATCTTCGGCATGTATCTCAAGAGCGTTGACAGAATCCGGGTACCCACGCCTGGCTTCACGTAATCCTTCCCCCACTGCTTTTCGTAATCAGAGCGCGAAAGACGGTATAGGAACTTCCGTTTCGCGAAATCTGGCGTTTCGCGCATCAAGTCTTTCTTGTGGGTTTGCAGCGCGACTTGGGTCATTTCCGGAATCATCCGGCTGACAGCGAATCGATACGAACCCACCGCCAGATCCTCGTGGGTAAGCACGTCTTTCAACTCCACTCCGTAAACCACCGGAAAGACCCGCTCCAACAGGGGCTTGGACACTTCGAATCCGATGAAATCGTGATACTGCTGCGATGCATAACGATTCTTCGCCACCTGCAGCATGTCGAAGCCGAACTCGGTTTTCAAGTGCGCCGTCTTATCCTGGGCATACGTCACCGTCTTGCCGAACTTCGCTCGCAGCTTTGGATACTCGATGGCCACTGCCTGATTCACTGCCATCCGGTGTCCGGTAATGTCCGATGCGTAGTGCGACAGGGCGCCCAGCGCGAAGGCGTACTCGTCAACATCCTGGCTTTCGAGCAGCAACTCGCGAATAAAATCGCCGCTGCGGACGTAGTGCACGAGGTTGCTGAATTCTTTACTGCCGAACGGGTAGTAGCCAAGATCCTGGATGACAGCGCCCCCATAAGCATAGGCGTGCGCCTCTTTGAGCTGGTCTTCCGACAGTCCCGGATATCGCTTGAGGAGCAGGGGCCGGATCTCGTCGGTCCACAACAGATCCACGATTTCCTCGTGCGTCAGAACGGAGTACGCGGACAAACTGCCGCTGCACATCAGCACGACGAGAAGAAGTGCCGCGGACTGGATAGAAGGCAAGCACCAACCTTTGGCCACGGCACCTTTCGAGATCGCCGGGTGGCGCATGGCTCAAATGCGCCCGAGAACGAGCAGAACGACAACGACGAAAAGGACCAGCCCTAAGCCTCCGGTCGGAGCATAACCCCATTCCCGGCTGTGCGACCAGCGTGGCAACACACCAATCAGGGCTAAGACCAGGATCACGATCAATATAGTTCCAAGCATATTTTGGCTCCTTTGTTCGTGCGAGTCTGCTTTCCTTATAGACGCTCCGCTGGTTTCTTAATGGTCAAAACTGCTCAGTGAACAGTAAATGCTCGAAAGGACAGATCAATTCTCTCGTGGGACTCGGAAGATGACCCTGGGCGGATCGCATCTCCACGATATGCGGGACATCACTTCGATCACTGCGTGCCGCCAGGAAAAAATGGCGCGGGCCCAAGGATTGGATCCGCGCCGATATAAGAGTTAATCGACTTTCTTACACTTCGAACACACTCCCAGTCAATTTGCTACTTGCGAGGGCCTTCTTCGGCCTTGGGAGCTTCTTTCGCAGGACGAGGGGCAGGCTGCGCATGAGCTGTCGTTGCCGGATGAGGAGCAGGCTGCGCATGAGCCGCAGGCTCCTTGTTGGATTCAGTGGGCGTACGAGCCACCTTAGGCTTTGCCGCCTTATTCTCGTTCGAGCGGGTTGCAGC
>PLHQ01000041.1 GCA_003138975.1 Acidobacteriaceae bacterium
CGTGCATGAAGCTTCTAGGCGTGTCTGGGGTCTTCGACTACGCCGGACTGAACAGGAACTCGCGCTAGCGCTCCTGCTCATGTTGCCTTCCGCGCATTACAAAGGCGTCGGCGTCCGGATTGCATCTTTTCGGAGCTGGATGCCCACCCCGCCTATCCTCTGTCTACGCTTCGTTGGGTCCCTCGCGGTAGCAACGCAAGACTCGAGGCCGAGCAGATCGCTAGTCCTTTCTCGTGAGACTCTTTCATTCTCTGCTTCATGCCGGTTCATCCCGGCGCACTGTAAAGGGGATTTATCAACAGTTACCGCAGGGCTTGTGGAAGGTCGTCGATGCACAACAGAGTGGGGGAATCCATGGCCACATTCTCCTATGGATAAGTTACAAGTGGAAAGTTACAAAAGCCGTAGTTGGCTCGCTTGACCAAGGATCAGCGACCTGGGTCACACCTCGACGTGATGTCTCTCGCCAACGGGCACTACTCGTAGTGCGAAAACCGTGTTGGATAAAACCCGCCCTTTTGCTCTTGCTTGTCACTACTTTAATGACTAAAGCCAAGGTCTCTGACTCGTGCTGGGACAGCCAGGGCTGGTTGGCCCGGCAACGTCTTACGGATTATCTCCAAGAGAAGTACCCGGTCAGGCTTGAGCAGTTCGGCGACGTGTTCCTTGCTGACTTGCGCGACGATGATTTGGCCAATCTCGGTATGCACCTCCGAGAAAATCCCCACACTCTTCATGCTTTGTGTCTGAAACTCGTTGTCCTCGGTCGGGGTGACGTAGTGCACCGAGCTGGCATTGTAGCGGTGGATGAGGAACAGTTGGACGACCGTCATCAGTCGCTTCTTGCGTACCGGCGCGAGGGTGTTCTGGTCGCGAATCGAGAGGATGCCGCGTCCGCGACGATCCTGGATGTAGGCGAAGACCACGTTGGCGAGCTTCTCTCCGCTAAGCTGGTTCAGCACACTGAGCTCCAGCAGCTCGGAGCCGGCCGTGTGCGGACGTAGCTGGACGCGAATTTTCGCCGGATAGTCGCAGTGCTTGCTCCACTCCGCAAGCCACTCCTCCAGCAGTTTGGTCGGGACCTCGGTCTGAACCAGGTGCTGAAACTGGGTTGAGCCTTTGCCCATCGCCTTCGTCGCCGCAGTGCGTCCCGACGAAGCCATTAAGGCGGCGTCCAGCCGGGGCCCTCCGACCAGGGTCTGCGGCGTCCGATACGGTGACTCCAGCAGTCTGAACTTACGCTGCAAGCGCGCCAGTGCTAGCATGCCATCCTGCTTCAATGCGGTCGCGAACTCCTCGGCAGCCAAGCCGTCGATCTGGTGGCCACCGTAGGTGATGAAGTTGAAGACGAAGCCGAGTTTGCCGAGTTCCTCGGGGAACCGCTTCATCTGCTCGTCGTTCATCCCGGTGGTGTCCCAGCTGAACGAGGGCGAGAGGTTGTACGCCAGCATCTTGTCGGGGAACTGCGCATGAATGGCCTGCGCGAACTTCTCGGCGTCCTCGAGATCCGCCGTCTTGGTTTCCATCCACAGCACGTCGGCGAACGGCGCCACAGCTAGCGACTTGGCAATGGCAAAATCGATTCCAGCTTGGATGTGATAGAAGCCTTCGGGAGTCTTGGGCAACTCGCAATCCCAGATCACGTGGACGCCAATCGACTTTGCTCGCTCGCGTGCCTCGTAGAAGGAAGCCCGTTTCGAGAACGCCAGCCATTCCTCGGGCGTCATGTCGAAACGCTCGCCCTCGGCCGCGCGGAACTCCAGCACCTCGGCGACCGCGAGACCATAGGTCTTCATCCCCGCTTCCGCCTGCCAGGTTTCCACATAGCGCGTGTCTATCTTGTCGAGTGCCGCGTCGAGCTCAGTTGCCGGCATATCCCTGAGAGCGGGGGCACGCTTGGTGATTATGGACATGAGCCCAACCCGCTCGAGCCAATCGAAGGCCGCCGAGTACTCGGTCTCGGACACGGCAAAAAGCAAATGACCGCGGACCTCTTCGACGCCCAGTTCGAAGAGCTTCCTCAAGATGGCCAGATAGCCGGCCTTGTAGCTGGGTAGATCGATGTTGGTGGCGCCGAGGATGAAGGGTTGGTCGCGCTCGTCGCTCCGACTCTCGATGAAGGTCGCGGACTCCGCGTCGGTTCGGGCCACAATGATGCCTGGGACCCGCATGATATCGAGCTGCAGGCGGGCAGCGTTGAGGCGCTTGATCTGCTCGTCCCCGGCCACAAGCACCTTACCGCCCTGGTGGCCGCACTTCTTCGCTCCCGGCTTCTGGTCTTCGATGTGGTAGCCCGGCACCCCGACCTCGACCATGCGGCGGATCAGATTGCGTACATGCGCGTCCCCACCGTGACCGGTGTCAGCGTCGGCGATGATGAAAGGGCGATAATCGACGACCGGTGTCGTCGTGCGCTGTTCTTCGGTCATGCGCGCGCGCGCAAAGTGTTGGTTCTTGTCGGCGGTTAGAAGTGCCCGCACCAGTCCGGCGGCCTCGTCTGGCACCTGGCTGAGCGGATAGCTGGCCAAGTCCGGACCAGGATCCTCTGCCAGCGATCCCCTGGCGGACGTCGCCCAGCCGCCCAGGTAAATGCCTTCCATCCCAATGCGCTTCATCGTCACCGCCTGGCCTGGCGAATAGGGACCGAAGGTAGTGATCTGCCTGCGCTGTTTGTAGAGCTCGCGCAGCCGTGCATAGAACTCCTCGGCTGCCTGTCGCGCGACGGTGTAGTCGCCGAAAAGCGTGCCCTGCTGCTCGGCTACCTGGCGCGGGGAGTAGAGACGGACGATCCCGTCGAATCGGGGGCTCGCGAACCATTCCGTCGCGGCCGCGACCTGTTGGTCGAAGATCGTCATAGTTCCTGGCTCTCAGCGCTGATAAGCACTTGCCGCCTCCATGGAAAATCGTGTCCTTCGCCGTATCAGTAAAATTGCCGTATTCTTCCTAGTCCAGCACAGCCGGGCTGCTTCTATGTAACCAGCCGTTCTGCCAATGGCAACCGCGGCTTCAGGGCCCTATGGTGGGAATTATTTCCGACCCGGCATCCCCTTATTGACTTCAATTGACATCGTGTTGGTTGCACGGACGCGCGATACCGCGCCACGGAGGGCTGGTTTGCCATTGGGAAAGTGGCGCCGTTCCCAGAGGATCGGCGCGATCCGCTACTAATCTCCCGACGGCAGCAGTTCGTCGTCCCAGCAATTACCTATCAACGACGGATAGTACAGAGCCGCAGAGGTGGCAATATCGTGGCTGTGTGCCGCCTCCACGATTGTGTCGTTGATGTTGCTGGTGTGCCGGTTGGAAGTCGAAGTCGTCATCGTATTCATCCCCACTCAAAAATTTGCGTCTGGAGTTTGCCTCCAGATGCAGTAGACCCCGGATTGCGCGTCCAGGCAAACCGTGCTGTCCGCCCGGACCCACTGGTCCGAAATGACCTAGCGCGCACGATTTGCGCCCCAAGAACGTTAAGAACGGCATTATGATGTTGTCCTATGAAGGCCACCACTGTCCTTGAGAACAATGTTGTTGAGAGCCAGACGCAGGCTGGCATTCTTACCTCGGAAGCCCTAGCATTCTTGTCGAAGCTGGCGGCTCGGTTCGAGCCCCGTCGACAGGAACTGCTGACGCGGCGGAGAACCGTGCAGCAGGAGATCGATCACGGCAAGTTTCCGGACTTTCTGTCGGAGACGGCTGAAATTCGCCAAAGCGAGTGGAAAGTGGCGCCAATCCCGAAGGATTTGCTCGATCGCCGCGTGGAAATTACCGGACCGGTCGATCGCAAGATGATCATCAACGCATTGAACTCGGGAGCCAATGTTTACATGGCCGACTTCGAGGACTCGAATTCGCCGACCTGGAGCAACAATATTGAAGGCCAGCAGAATCTGCGGGACGCGATTCGAGGAACGATCCGGTACGAGAGTCCAGAGGGAAAACAGTACCGACTTGGGTCCAATCTGGCCACGCTGGTGGTGCGACCTCGAGGATGGCACCTGGATGAAAAGCACTTTTTGGTGGACGGGAAGCCAATCTCGGGGGCGCTGTTTGATTTTGGCCTGTTCTTTTTTCACAACGCCGCGACCTTGCTAAGCAAAGGCACCGGCCCTTACTTCTACCTACCGAAGCTGGAGAATCACCTGGAGGCGCGGCTCTGGAACGACATGTTCTGTTTTGCCCAGGACGAACTGGGCATTCCGCGGGGATCGATTCGGGCCACCGTTCTGATCGAAACGATTCTGGCGACGTTCGAAATGGACGAGATCCTTTACGAATTGCGCGACCATTCTTCGGGGCTGAACTGCGGGCGCTGGGACTACATTTTCAGTTTCATCAAAAAGTTTCAGGCGCATCCGGAATTCGTGCTGCCGGATCGGTCGCTGGTCACGATGGAGCGGCATTTCCTGAGTTCCTACGTCGAATTGCTGATTCAAACCTGCCACAGGCGCGGCATCCATGCGATGGGTGGGATGGCGGCGCAGATTCCGATCCGGAATGATGCGGCTGCCAACGAACAGGCGCTGGAAAAAGTGCGGCGCGACAAACTTCGGGAAGTGCACGCGGGCCATGACGGCACCTGGGTTGCGCATCCTGGCCTTGTCCCGGTGGCAAAGGAAATTTTCGATGCGTACATGCCCGAACCAAATCAGATTGCTCCAAATGAGAAATCGAGGGAGCGAGCCAGCCGGCCGGTTCAAGCGCAAGACCTGCTCGCGGTTCCCAAGGGCGATATCACTGAGAAAGGTTTGCGTTGGAACATTGACGTGGGATTACAGTACCTGCATTCGTGGCTGCAGGGGTCTGGTTGTGTTCCGATTTACAACTTGATGGAGGATGCAGCGACCGCAGAAATCTGCCGCGCTCAGGTGTGGCAATGGGTGAAACACGGCGCTCACCTTCAGGATGGCAGGCCGGTGACGGAAGGCATGGCAAGGGATATTATCCGTCAGAGGGCGACGGAGTTGGGCGCTGAGTTGAGCAACGACGAAAAGCTGCGGCAGGCGGCCAAGGTCCTCGAAGAGTTGACGACGAGCCAGGAATTTGCGGAGTTCTTGACGCTTGCCAGTTATGATTTATTGGATTAGAACGTCTATGCATGGGCGCACCCAGAAGTACTCCCGCCAATCTGCAGATTGACGCAGACTTCCTCTCGCAGTTACAGGAACATGTTGCCGCGCGTGAGATCGAGCGCGGGATTGCATGTCTTCGATCGCACCAGGACCTGATCGCCAAATTCGATCCCGGCCAGGAGAATGCCGCTCGCCTGCTGGCGCATCTTGCGATATGGACGGACATCGGATTCAGCGGGCCGCCCCTCCGGGAGCTTCTGCAACGCTTTGAACACTTGGAACCGGGATTGCGCTCGAAGCTCTCCATCGCCGACTACCTCTGCTTGCGCATGACCGAGGGCATGGCTGCGATGGCAGAAGAAGCGGAGGAAACGGCAATTGGTCATTTTGACTTCGTCCTGAGCTTGGCGGAAGAGCTGGACGACCGCTTTCTGCTGGCCATCGTTTATTTCTGGAAGGGGCGCTGCTTGCGGAGAAGAGGCGACTACGACGAAGCCCTGATCCACACTTGCAAAGGAAAAGTCCTTGCGCTTGCTTTAGGCCATCTGCGAATGGCGGCGGTGATGCAAGTGCTCGAGAGCTGGCTTTTGTTTCAGCAGGGCAGGTGGAAAGAAGCCATGCGCATATCCCATGCGGCGGAAAGCGCGCTGCGCGAGACCGACGACTATGTGACGCTCGGCAACATTCAATCCTTCTATGGGCGAATGGCGCGCCGGGAAGGCGGTTTCGATAAAGCGATTGAGTTTTTCGAGAGCGCCATTCGCTATTATGGCAAGCGGGATCAACGGCATCCGAACCTGGCGCGATCGTTGGCAAACATGGCACTCGCCAAGCGCGGGATCGCTCTTCAGTTGCAGAAAAGAATCGACCGCGACGCCCAGCGGCACCGGAAGAACTCGGCGGACCGTCAAGGTAAGCCCGGCGCAACGGACCTTAGTTCTCGAAATCAGGATTCTCGCGATCAGGATTCGCTCCAGCATGACTATCGCGGTCGCCTGGCCCATCTACGCCGCGAAGCGCTTGAGCACCTGGAGGCCGCCCGGGCCATCTACCAGCAGCGCCCGAACCATCATGGAGTCGGCACGGTCAACATGAATGCCGCGTACATCCATCTCGATAGCGGAGA
>PLHQ01000199.1 GCA_003138975.1 Acidobacteriaceae bacterium
TACCCATGTCTCCGGGCTGGACCGATTTGAGGGACTACTGGCGTAGTCCCCAATTTCCAAATCACTGGATCGCGGCTGTTTCGGGCCTCAAATTCTTCAGGGAAACTTCCTTCGCCCTATCCTTCAGTTGCCTTTTGATCGCGGGCGGCAAGACAAGATCTGCTACCCGGCTATTNNTAGGTATTCATGGTCGTCTTGATTGGAGTTCGTAAAACTACTCTCAGAGCCAACCGATTCCCTGGTGAAGATTCGAGGGAAAGCGGACGCGCCGAGCAGTGGGGGTTGCAGCTCCCACGTCGGGTTCATTTTCGTTCGATAACGACACCTGGGAACTCTACAACATCGAGGAGCCAAGACGCCCCAGCCCACTGCGGTCGAACGGGCCTGCTACGCTGCTCTCCCAGTCGGGCGTGTTGTGGTTCTTGCCGAACCAAGAAGTGCTGTAGCCGTTGCCTCTCAACACCTCGGCGACGCTCGCGGTGCTTTTCGGAATCATGTTGTTGTAGCTGGGGAAGCCCGTGGCCCACTCTGTCAAAAAGCCGGAGCCGCAATTGTGATGATTGCGTATCGTGAGCAGCGTGGCGCGCGAGGGCGCACAGATCGCCGTGGTGTGAAAGCGCGTGTAGCGCAGCCCCTCCGCGGCGAGTTTGTCCAGTCGCGGTGTCGGCACGGGACCATCGAACGTGCTGATCTGGCCGAAGCCCACATCGTCCAGCAGGATGACGACGACGTTCGGCGCACCTTCCGGTGGCGCTGGAAGCCTAGGCCAGTCCCCTTCGGATTCGAGATAGGTTTTGCCGATCTTGCCCCGGAAGGGCAATTCCGGCAGGGGGAGCGTCGAACGATCACGGTCTGCGCTAGTATTCGGTTTGTTTGTCGCCATAATTTCTCCTCATTTCATGTGATGAAAGTGGCTTTCGCCAACCCACCGACATTTCCCCTTAATGACTTTCATTGATATGAGCGCCGAACCGCATGGTCCATCCCGTCGACGTGATTTGACGACAGGGCTAGGGAACTCAGTCGGCTCATGTCCCTTAAAACAGGTATATGAAGACTCATTAGTCTAGCAGCCTGTGGTGCAAGTNNTGGTTCTGCCACGGGCTGCTAGGAGAGCCGTACTGCCTCGGTAACTGGCAAAATTGACAGCGCGCACGGAGATCGTCGGCGACTTGCGGGATGCCGCCGAGACGGGCAAACCGGTAATCCGCCCTGGACGAAGGAACGAAGACTGGCGCCTGAGAATTTGCTGATCAAGCGGCGAAGTCAGGCTGGCTGCGGATTCAATCTGTCAACTATGTGTTTGCTCTGACACTTACAGTTGAAAGCCTGGCCATCACTTTTAGGTAAGTTCCCGCAAAAATGCATGCGAAAGATGTTTAGTCTACCTTGAGGGGCTCTTCCTGTGGTCCCGCCCGTGCTGGGTCGGTTGGGGTAGCGTTGATCACATTTCTTGTCCAATGCACGCACACGGACGACGAATCATGCGCCCTGGAGCGCGAGTTGTTGAGCTAAGCATTACGCATTTCCATCTGGAAATCTTGGCGTGCGTTATAGCCCATCGTGTTGGTGGACGTCGGTGATCACTTCAAAAGCGATTTCAAAAAGCGTCTCATTCAGGGCTTTCGGGCTGCAATGTCAGCTCGGATCACGGCTCAATAAGCAATGGCCGATTTTCTCCAGTCCTGCTTGAGCTGCTCCATAATGTCATCTGCCAATATGGTTCTGTCAGAGGCGGAGGATTTTGTAGTCCTCCAAATGAGTTTCTGAGAGCGACGGTCTACCAGAGTAACTTCTGCAAGCGGCAGCAATTTGGTCTTGAGCGCCGCGATGCCATCGGGTTTCAGCAGAGGAGCGCCACTTTTGGCGATCATCACCGGGTCCACGACCAGCGATCCGAACCCCGCGTCGATCAGGCGACGATAATCGCTCTCCTCCAATGCCTCGGCGCTGATTCCAACCAGACTGCCACGCATGACGAGCTACGCCCCGGCGACCGCGTAGTGGTGGACGTCGAACAGGGCAAGATGAAATTCTTGGCCAGCCGCCGGCTTTCCAATCGTAGATGCGTCGACGATTCCCTAGCTGGAAGAACTTGAGTTCGAGTTTTAGAGTATCGAGTCGGCCGCGAGAAGAGTGTTTAATAAGCGAGTTCTAGAACCTGTTCGATGCGCGGCGGACAATTAACGACCGGAGTGCTGTCTCCGCGCGGTTTAGCAAATTCAGCTCCACCTTCCTTCTCATGCACTGCTTCTTACGCGTGTACGGATGTTCCCGAACTCGTAGGTTCCCAGACCGCGCTGGGACGCCATTTTCAAATAGGGGAGAGATGAAACGTCCAAATTCCAGTAGGCCTTCGCCACATAAGCGTCGAGCGCCACCGGATCGGTTCCGGCCACCAGCGTCTTTTTGAGCAGGACATCGTCAAGGTTGCCGCCAGTCGGGCCGTTCCGGATGAGCACGCGATAGCAATCGATGAGGGTAAGAGTCGGACGAATGAAATCAGCGAGGTCCACCAGGCTTTCGTGGATCTTCTGGTGCAACTGGTGGCGTGGTCCACCCAGGATGCCGTACCAGTTCTTCATCCCCAGAGTCGTGCCGGTCAGGCTGTGGTGTTTGGCGATCGGGACGTTGATGATCTTGTCGGCATTCAGGAAGGGATCGAAAATTGGCCAGTCTCGCAGAACGTCTCCCTGCAGGTCTACATCTTTGAATCTGGCGGGATCGGGCAGGAGCACTTCGGCGCCTTCGCGGCGCGCTGCCTCGGCAATGCCCGACCTCTGAAAACACCGGCGCGGGTCGTTGCAGCTCACATCCGTCACGATGACACGCTTTGCCCCTGCGTTCCAGCACTGCCGGACGATCTCTGCGACGATCCTCGGATTGGTGTTGGCCGCCTGTTCTGGAGTGCGGTCCCAGCCGATGTTCGGCTTCACCAACACGATGTCGGCGCGGGAGACGAAGCGATGGATGCCGCCCAGTTCTTCGATGGCAGTCCGCACCAGTTGTTCGGGATCATCTCCCTGAATAACCGCCATCTCGGGCAAAACCGGATCAACCGCCACCGCGTGACTGCGCTTCAAATTGATTGCCAGCTCCGGCTCGGGGTGCTGGCTGTGTTCGCTCAGCCATAATCCGAGGCCTGCGGTTCCGGCAGCGACTCCTCCCAGGCGGAGCAGTTTGATTAACGCTTCACGACGGTTGAGTATGGCGCTCTCGGTCAACGGCATATTGCTTTGACCTCTTTGCTTTTGCGCGACAACTAAATTCTAATCTCGTTCTAGTGACAGCACCTATGCAGCCCGTCACAATGCCGTGTGAGAAACAATCGCCGTCTGCCGTACGGGTGGCTCTGACGCTGATCGGATTCAGCGCGGTCATCGGTCAGATCGTTCTCATGCGGGAGCTCATCGTCGTCTTCAACGGCAACGAGATTTCGCTGGGAATTATGTTAGCCACCTGGCTCTTCTGGACCGCCGCGGGCAGCAGCCTGAGCAGCCGTTCTGCGCTGGGCGGGAACAACGCTCGCCGGGCGGTCGCCGCGCTAGAATGTTTGCTCGGCGTCAGCCTGCTGCCAACAATCTGGGCATTGCGCGCCTCCAAAACTTTTTTTCAGACAGTGCCGGGCGAGTTGGTTGGTCCGGTGCCGATGCTGCTTACATCCCTGGCATGTCTGAGCGTGTTTTGCGTTGCCGCAGGGGCGCTTTTCGTGGTTGCAACCCGGATGTACGAACAGGAATGCGCCGTCTCGGCTCGCGTGGCTGCCAGCTCGGCTTACTTGCTGGAGGCGGCTGGTTCCGGCTGCGGAGGGATTCTGGCCAGCATTGTGTTGCTGCGCTTTCTTGGGTCTTTCCAAATCGCGGCCGTCGTCACCCTCCTAAACCTGTGCATGGCAGCAGTGTTGTTGTTCGGGATGAGCCGCAAGCAGGTTGGGGCCGCGACTGTGGCCGCGGCGCTTTTTGCGGTCGTTCTGCTTGCAATCCTTCTCCTTGTATACTTTGCGCCGTCGTTGGACAGATCCGCGCAGGCGCACCTGTGGCGGGGATTCCACCTGGTGGGATCGCGCGACTCGATTTACGGCAACCTGGCGGTCATTGAAACGGGTAATGCGGAAACCGGCAATATCCGCAGCATTTATGAGAACGGCGTGATCCTGGCCACCGCGCCGGACGAGAATGCCGCCGAAGAGGCGGTTCACTACGCGCTGCTGGAGCACGCGGCGCCGAGGCGGCTTCTAATGATTGGCGGTGGAGTGAACGGCAGCATCGCCCAAGCGCTGAAGCATCCCGCAGTGGAGCAGATCGACTATGTTGAGCTGGATCCCGCGCTCATCGGCATGGCGCGGCAGTTCTTCCCCGTGCAGTCTGCTCCTGTTGCCTCGGATCCTCGGGTGCACATGCACTACGCGGATGGCCGGTACTTCCTCAGGAACTATCTCAAAACGGCTGGCGACACATTCGACGTGATCATTCTGAATGTGCCCGACCCGCAGACTGCGCAGCTGAACCGGTTCTACACGGCTGAGTTTTTTCGTTCCGCTCGCGATCACCTCGCGTCAGGCGGACTGCTCGCCTTGCAACTGCGCTCGTCGGAGGATTACATCAGCCCCGACCTGGCGGAATTCCTGCGCTGCATTCACCACACCCTGCGCACAGTCTTCCCTTACGTTGTCGCCATCCCCGGTGAAACGATCCACTTCTTCGCCGCTACACGACCCGATGTTCTGACGGACAATCCCCAAACGCTGATGGCACGATTGCAGGAACGGAATCTGAAGACACGGTATGTTCGGGAATACTTCATCCCGTTCCGCATGATGCCCGATCGCATGGAGCAGGTGCGCGAGCAACTGCAGCCGCTGACCTCGACGCCCGTCAATCGCGATTTCGAGCCGATCGCCTATTACTTCGACGTGGTGCTATGGAGCACGCAGTTCAAGTTGGGCTATTCGCGCTGGTTCCGGGCCGCCGCGCACATCGCTTTCAACGATGTCATCGATACGGTCCTTATTGTCTTACTGTTGGTGGCGGTTCTTCTGGCGTTTGTGCCCGCTCGCGAGAAACGCGCCCGTTCTGCCGCAGCGTGCTGCATGGCTGCGACCGGATTCACCCTGATGGCTCTGCAGATTTTCCTGCTGCTGGCATTTCAGTCCGTTTACGGTTACGTTTACCACCAGCTCGCGATCCTCATCGCCATGTGCATGGCAGGCATTGCCTGCGGAAGTTGGCTGGGCATGCGCCGCATTCGTTCCAGCGAGAGTCCACCTTACCGCGCCCTTGCAACTACCCAGTTCCTGCTCGCCCTTTCTGGTCCCGCGCTGATATTTGTGGTTAGCCTGCTGTCGAAGACTTCCGGGATGGCGGCAACATGGCTGGCGGTGCAGTTCGTCTTCCCTGCGTTGGCTGCTCTCTGCGGAATGCTGGGCGGCTACCAATTTCCTATCGCGACGGAGATCTACCTTCATGACCGCAGCAGTGGATCAAAACTGGGTACACTCTATGCCATCGATCTGCTGGGCGGATGTGCGGGCGCGCTTTTGTTGAGCAGTTACCTCATCCCAGTGTTTGGTTTCTGGAAAACCGCATGGCTCAGTGCGGCGGTAAACCTGGCGCCGGCCCTCCTGGCCGCGCGGATAAGCCTGGAGGCAAGGATGGCTCGGGCGTAAGCGCTTGCGGCCGGTTCTCGCCGAATACCACCGCGGTAAACATGAAAATGTCCGTGTTCTCATCCTTCCAGCAACCGGAGCGCATACCCGCTTTGGCGCAGGTTTCGTCCAGGAACGTCTGTCGATCCCATTTTTCTTCCACCGGTACCTGCGGAAGCAAAAGGCCCTCGTAGGCGCCGTTCTTCATCAGCAAACCGTGCTGGCCAACCTTGATCTGTCGAATATCCAGCACGCGCCGAAGGGGCGACAGTACGGAGACCTCATAATCGATTTGCGGCAACTCTGAGGCCGATACCGGCTGGAATCGGGAATCACGCAGGGCGGCCAACGTGGCCGTGTCCCGCACGGCCATGTATAGAGGCTTCGCCGCAGAGGTGTAGCCGACGCAGCCCCGCAGCTCTCCCGATTTGCGCAGGGTCACGAAAGCACCGCGCTCCTGATTCAGCACTTCGCTTGCGCTCGCGGTTGGTTCATACATCTTTTTCTCCCGCACCGCGTACTCCGCCGACTTTCGCGCCAGAGCGAGCAGTTCGCTTTTCTCGTGGCCATTCAGTGAGAATTGCGGTTCCAGTGTCTTTGCGGTTGGAGTTTTCAAAAAGACGTCCGCGCTGTATCCGACTACGCGCGAGTGATCGCCTGTGGTGTCGCCGGAATTGGCGTACTTGAGCACCAGGGCTTGGTTCGCTCCCATGCGCTCGGCAGCAATCATTGCGACTACGATGGGCGCGCCGCCACAGGCTTCCCATATCCGCTGCTCGAAGTTCCGCGACATGCTGAGGTAGTCCCACGCCTGCAGTGCATTCAGCGTTTTATGGTCGATCGTCACAGCTTCATCGTAGGGGTGATAGTGCGATAAATCGGAACTGGCCACTATCAGCGTATCGCTGCCCTGGATCAGCTTCGCCAGAGCCACACCCAGCGCACGGCTGCTTTCATAACTCTGATCTCCCATGACGACGGGCACGAGTTCGAAGTCACCCAGCACCCGCTGCAACCACGGTAACTCCACCTCGAGCGCATGTTCAGCGCCTTTCGGTGTGGGAACATGTCCCTGGCTGGAAAGTCGGATCGTCGGGCTCATACTAGCCAGCTGCTTTGCAAACGCCTTGTCTACCGGAACTATCCCCAACGGCGTCGCATAAGCGTCGCCCTCGTAGACGGAAGTGAAATCAAAGGCCTCGTAGTGCGACGGTGCAATTACGACCACCCGCGAAAACTTGCGTCCTTTTAGCGCCGCGTAGGTGTAGGCAGCGACGGGGCCGGAGAACTGATAACCGGCGTGAGGTGCGACCACAGCGAGGATCGGGTCGTTGATCGGCGGCGGAGACGCATGCACCAGCATGTCATCAATCATCGCCGAAAGCGCTCTTGGGTCGGCCGGATAGAAACCACCGGCGACAGCGGCTTGTCTCACGCTCTGCGGACCGGCAGCACGGACGTGCTGCAGTGCCGCAATCGCCAGGATCGCGATGAATAGAGCCGCCAGCCAATACATTTTGAATCGCATCTTGATATTCATATACGAAAAGTCCTCTCGCGCTCTCATGCGTGCCAAACACCAGGGATCGGCTGCCCGCAGAATGGGCAACTGCCCTTCCGGATCAGCATCCGGCTCGCCGTGAACCCTACGCGTTCCACCAACATGCGGCGGCACTTCGGGCAGTAGGTATTTTGCGCAGGATGTCCCGGCACATTGCCGATGTA
>PLHQ01000081.1 GCA_003138975.1 Acidobacteriaceae bacterium
ATTTTTCGCCAATTGACAAGATAGCCTGCCAGTTGGAGTTGTCGCGGAGCACGGACTACCTCCTAATGTGCAAAGATTCGTTCATGGTATCGTTCTGGAAAAGAGAGAAGGTTAGGAGGCGGGTACAATGCGTTGCCGAAAACAGGCTGTGCTTGCAACCTTTGTTGCAGTTGTCGCCATAGCCACAACCGCGCCCTCGGCGCCCGCTGCCTTCTCTTATGGAACAATTCGAAGCTCCTGCGCGCCGTGGGACGGCCCCGCCATTGGCATCACGCTCACCAACGAGCCAGCGCAGTGCAAGCGAACCAGCGAGCCATTCATTTCCGTCGGAATATGGCGGGGGCTGCCCGTTCAGTCAGGCCAAGTGGTGAAGTTCGCTCCGGGATCGGACGCAGGCTTTGCCTCACGCTGCAAGAAAGAAGGCACCTGTGAACGAGCCCAATCGGGCACGATCACGTTTGACCGATATGAACTGGGCTCCGGCGCTTCAGGCCGCTACGAGTTGCACTTCAAGGGTGATGAAACGCTGAGTGGGACTTTTGACGTGAAATGGTGCGATGAGCGAGTGATCTGCGGCTAAATGACGCCGGGCCTTGTTTGCGCTACAGGAGGGCAAGGCGAAGTCACTTGATGCCGATGATTAGGGTCGAGGTTTTGGGTTGAGAAGAAGAAGAAATGCCGAAACGCTCTCGCTGGAGTCCAACCGTTGACGAAGCCACGATTTCACTCAAGGGCCCAGCGCAAGGCCATGGTGAGTGTAATCGGGATGTTTCAACAGTAATCTATACTTCCTGTTGGGGAAAATCATGCCAGTTAAGGCAGTCCTCTTCGTCAGCTTTTTCTTCGGTGCCCTCTTATCCGCCCAAGAGGTTCAGCAGATTGATCTCACTGCCGTTAGAGAAAACCGAGATTTTAGAGCGCCAACGCTGGGCAGATCCATGAACTGTGATACGGAGGAAGGAACAAGAGCGCTCAGGGCTGTGCGGGTATCTGTGGAGTCCCTTGCTCCAACACATATTCACCCGAAGGAGCAAATATCCGTGATTTTGAAAGTTGAGAATTACGGCAAGGTTCCGATCGTACTGCCTGTGGGCAGTGATGTTGCGGATCTTCATCCCGAAAACGGCTTTGGTTACACTGCCAGCCTGCCGCTCATGGCAGGAGTTCCGAACGGCACAATTAGGCTGGGGTGGTTGGAATTATACGGGTCTACGTGGAAATCGAATACGACCATAAATCTGGAACCGGGAGAATGGATCACTGTGCGCGGCAATATTACAGTGCACAATTGGTACGAATCCGGGCAGTCAGCCGTAGCGTATTCTAACCTTCTTCTGTACCAGAGGTTCTTCGGCGACTCGCCTGAAGTGGGAGAAAATTGCTTCAGGCAAGTTTCAGGAGGGGCTATTACCGTTCATTTCAATGGTCTAAGGCAATCCCCATAAGAAGCCGACCGCGTAGCTGTCGCTATCAGGCGATTCCACTCAAAACCCCCTCACGCGGGGACAATGAGTGTAATTAATCGGGATTTTTCACCAATTGAGGGGTAGTTTTCGGGTTGCCGAGAGCGCGCTCAGAACCTGTCAATGGGCGCTGCCCCTGTTGGCAACAACATAGCCTATTCGCAGAGGCTCTAGACCAGCTGCGCATCCTGCCTTGAACGAAACTTCTGCCGATAATAAGCTCTCGTCGCAAAGATCGCCGGCAATCCGATCGATATCGGAAGCAGCCACAGCCACCAGGCGGCATGCAGGAGCGGGCCAAGAGTGACAAGGCAAAAAGCGGTGCAGGCTGCAATATAGCTGCCGATCATGCCCTGCAGGTGGACGTACCACCAGAACATCTTGTCCATGGGCGGATGGGTGAAGCGCCATATCGCGGCCGCGGAAATGCGCACACCGACCAATCCAAAAACGATGGATGGGATCCTCAGGTTTTGGACCAGTTGCGGCTGGATCGCTCCCAGCACTACAAGAGCGGCACTCGCGCCGAGGCATAGGATGGCCGCCAACCAGTCCAGCGCGCGGACAACCGGTTCCCCCCTCGATGCGACTTTTTGCCCGAGCACACGGTACGCTCCGAAAGCCGCGTAGAAACTAAAGATCGCAACCAATGCGAGAAACAGAACTGGCCGCCACAGAGCCATCACCAGCGCCGTGAAAGCCACGGCGGCCATGCACCAGAAATAAAACTTGCCCCAGCGCCGGTGCGCCTTTCCACCTTTTGCCGTGATCAGAGCAAGCGGAGCCAGTACAAAGGCTGCTACGCCCGAAACTATATGCGAAGCGAGGAGAACATGCATCCACCAGGGATTGTGCATTAGACGGGTCCTGCCAACAAAATTGTGCACACACTGCGTAGTTCTACGTCCTTCATTCTCGTCTTGTTCCATAAAACGTTCAAAGTGTCTTAATCACGAAGCAGGCCAACCCGAAGCGGAATCCATCAATGTGACTTTTGGATTGTTGGCGGTAAATGGGCTAACCGGAGGTCGACTGTCGAAATCAGGCGATAGCGCTCAAAA
>PLHQ01000200.1 GCA_003138975.1 Acidobacteriaceae bacterium
TGACCCGCTCCCCTATGCCGATTAGCAGCCTCGCGCGTTTTGGAGGGTTAAGCCCCGATAAATACGGCATCTACTGGCCAGCTCGAATGCAGAACGGGAGGTAGGCTCCATCTTGAAAGAAGATCCTATAGCGACCGCGGCTCACGCGTCTGCGGAGCACTCCACAATGACTTCCCTCGATAATACCTCTTAGCCTTCGAGCACCGGGAGGTCCGCTCATGACATCAGCTCTCCGGTCCGCAGCAGAAAAAGAATTCTCAGATCGATCACAGCGTGCAGTGCCATGGGCAGCCACAGAGTTCCCGTGACGATAAAGATCACGGCCATGATTGTTCCCAGCAGTGCGGTGCCGATGATCCCATAGAGGCCCTGGTATCCGTGCGCCATCCCAAAGGCAATACTCGAAACGCACAACGCGATCCATAGCCCGATGTGCCACGGGAAATCGGAGAGATAACGGATCAGAAATCCACGGTACAACACTTCCTCACAAATACCTGCTGTGACGGCAACGACCACGAACCAAGCGCGCTCTTCTCGAGTGATCGGGAGGATGAAAGCCAGACCTTTGAAGGCCTTCATCGTTTTGTCACGCAGCTTCAGGTTGCGGCGCGTGAAATAGGCCTGCAGCACGGAACCAACTGCGAACGCGAGCACGAAGCCCAATACAAACGAAAGGTTGATTTTCTGCAGGGCGGACCGATGGACTGCGGACCAGACTAAAAAAACCTGAGATCGCAGGCCGATCCAGGCGACAAGCGCGGCGATCCACTCGACGATAATTCTTTGGTAGCACAAGATTTTTCTGCGTGGATTCGTGCCGGTCTTTAGGGCGCGGGTCTCCAGTACATCCCAGATAGGAACGCCAACGAACAGGAAGAGAGCCAGCAAGTGCTCGCATGTAATCATGGGGACAATTTACAATATCGACCGGGCTCGGCAGAACGATTCTTGCCGGTCGCGGCGCTAGCGAACCACAATGCCTGCGTAGCCCACGACGGCGTCGCGTTCGCCGGAAATATCGCCGGAGGTGGCGTACTTGACCAGGTCGGCGGTAGTTGCGCCGAGCTTTTTTGCTGCCGTCAGCATAGCCACGGCTGGACCGAAGCCGCACATGCTGATGTGATGCAGGGTGACTGCGTCGTACAGGGCGCCAGCATCGAGGCGGAGAATGGGCTCGATTGCCAGGTGGTCCTTCACGCGCGTTATGGTGTCGGACTCGTAATGATTCATGTCGCTGGAGGCGACGATGAGGACGGACTGAGTCTGTCTGGCGATGACATCTGCGAGGGCGAGGCCGAGTTGTTCAAGCGGTTCGAACTCTCCGCTGCCGAGAGCGATGGGAACGAACTTGAGTTTGGGCTGGCGCATTTGCAGAAAGGGTAACTCGACTTCTGCGGCGTGTTCGGAACGGTGGGCGGCTGAATCTTCTTGAAGAAGCGGGCATTGCCGCTTGAGAGCGGCAGCGAAATCGGTGTCGAGGGGGACATCACCGAGTGGCGTCTCCCAAGCGCCTTCGCTTACGATCGCGAGGGGGCGGCCCATCCCGGTGTGGTTGGGACACATCACGATGCAGAGCTCCGGAATCTCCAATCCAGCGAACACAGCGCCTGCAACATGGCCGGAGTAGACGTAGCCGGCGTGGGGGACGATGCAGCCGAGGGCGCGAACTGGTTTCTGTGCGGGAGTCGGGGAGAGGTAGGTGCGAACTTCTTCGCGTAAAGTTTCTGGATCGCGAGGATAGAATCGTCCAGCCACGGCAGGATGACGAATGAGAGTCGCGGTCATGGATATTCCTCCGCGAACATAGTCCAACGATCAGTGTCCAGCGACCAGTGTTCCACCGAACCAGCGCCGACTCCCTATATGCTACGAGCCGTCGTGGTTCTGGCGCAAGGCACGAAACAGGGCGGCACTTTCTTGCAGGCTTAAGGTTTCGGCGCGGGCGGCAGGTTTCACTCGAGCTTGCGACAGAGCGGACCGCAGATGAGGCTCGGGATAAGTGGACTTGAGATTGTTCCACAGAGTTTTGCGTTTCTGGCCAAACGAGAGTTTGAGGAAGTCGATGAAGCCGTCTGCGATTTGGCGGTCCCCGTCAAGGCCGAGTTCGTGCTGTCTTGGCGCCATGGTAAGCCGCAGGGCGGTGGAATGCACTTTGGGCGGCGGGGCAAAGGCGCCGGGCGGGAGGGTGAAGAGTTTTTCGACGCGAGCGTGGAGCTGGGCGGTGGCGGAGAGCAGACCGTAGTCGCGGCTGCCGGGTTTGGCGGCGATGCGATCGGCAACCTCGCGCTGTACCAGGATGACGAGGGTTTCAAAATATTTGGAGTAATCGAAGAGGCGCAGCAGAATATCGGAAGTGATGTAGTAGGGAAGATTCCCGATCACTCGTGTCGGCGTAGGCTTGAATTCGATGCCGGGACGGCTCAGGCCGGGCTTGGGGCCGAACAGGGAATCGAAATCGATGGAAAGAATGTCGGCCTCGATGACCTCGACGTTCGGGAACATGCCGAAGCGAAGGCGAAGCTGTGCGGCCAACACGCGGTCAAGTTCTACGGCAATCAGGCGGCGTGCGCGATTGGCCAGAAGGGAAGTGAGGGCGCCGCGTCCGGGACCGATTTCGAGGACGGTGTTTTGCG
Organism: Acidobacteriaceae bacterium; assembly: GCA_003138975.1. GTDB lineage: Bacteria > Acidobacteriota > Terriglobia > Terriglobales > Acidobacteriaceae > Sulfotelmatobacter. Next base: position 2,637 of record PLHQ01000200.1, read on the forward strand.
AGACGTCGCCGAGGGCGTCGACAATCTGCAAGGCAAAGCTGTCGCTGGCGAGGAAATGCTGTCCCAACTTGGGCTTGAGTTTTGGGCGGCGCGTGGAAACAGCCTTCGACACGTTGACCCTCTTTTCCTCGGGCATATAGACTGGCAATTCAGCCCGCGTGCATTGCGCGCGGGAGGTAGGTCCCGCAGCTTATATTCCATCATAACGTGCGCCCGCGAAAAACGGGTCCAGTCCGGGAGGGGTTCATGCATATCGCATTCGTAGCTTCGGAAGGTGTCCCGTTTTCAAAAACCGGCGGGTTGGCGGACGTGGTTGGCGCACTGCCGCGCGCCCTGGCCGCACTGGGACATCAGGTGAGCGTGTACCTGCCTCGTTACAAGCAGACAAAATTGGCGGATCCGGCGACTGTGGTGCGTAGTATTACGGTTCCGTTCGACGATAAATACCGTTTTTCGGCGGTTGTGACAGGCGGCAGCCAGGCTGGAGTGCGGTTTTATTTTGTCGATTATCCCGAGTTCTTCGAGCGTGACGCGCTTTACGGCACGCCCGCCGGCGACTATCCGGATAACGCGGAACGTTTCGCGCTGTTCTCGCGAACCGTGCTGGAAGCATCGAAAATTCTGGGCGTGCCGCACGTGTTTCACTGCCACGACTGGCAGTCGGCGCTGGTGCCGGTGCTGCTGCGCACGGTTTATACGGAGGATCCAGCCTTCCGCGATGTGGGCACGGTTTTCACCATCCACAACATCGGCTACCAAGGACTTTTCCCGCCTGAGACATTGCCGCTACTCATGCTGCCTTGGGATTTGTTTACCATGTCGAAAATGGAATTTTTCGGCCAGGTGAATTTTCTGAAGGGCGCGCTCACCTATTCTGACTTCGTCACAACGGTGAGCCGAAAATACAGCCAGGAGATTCAGACTGCGGAATATGGATTTGGGTTGGAAGGCGTGCTGCGCGACCGAGCTGCCACCGTCACTGGAATTCTGAATGGTGTGGATTACGACGAGTGGAGTCCGCAGGCCGACAAGTTTATTGCCGCCAAATATTCGCCTCAGGATTTGACGGGCAAGGCTAAGTGCAAGCAGGATCTTTTGGCGGCGTTCGGGGTGAATAATGCGGATCCGAAGCTGCCGGTGATCGGAATTGTGTCGCGGTTTGCCGCGCAAAAAGGGTTTGACCTGATCGCGCAGATCATGGACCGCCTGGCGCGGGAAGAGATGATTGTGATCGCTCTGGGTGCGGGCGACAAGCCGTATGAGGAAATGTTCGTTCGTCTCAACAAGCAGTTCCCCAACAAGATTGCGGTGAAGGTGGCTTACGACAACGCCATCGCGCACAAGATTGAGGCGGGGTCCGACATGTTCCTGATGCCCTCGAAGTACGAACCCTGCGGGTTAAACCAGATCTACAGCCTGAAGTACGGGACGGTGCCGATTGTTCGCGCCACTGGTGGCCTCGACGACACGATTGAGCCCTGGGATGCACGCTCGGGCAAAGGCACAGGCTTCAAGTTTACGGAGTACAACGGCGAATCGCTGCTGCTGACCATTCGGCATGCGTTGCAGGCGTATCGCGACCAGACCTCGTGGCAGGTGCTGATGCGCAACGGCATGAACAAGGATTTCTCGTGGAATGCTTCGGCGCGGGAGTATGGGAAGATTTATGAGCGGGTGCGGCAGATGCGGGGCGCCACGCCTGTGCAGGAGAAGGTGCTGGTGTAATTTGATCGTTCGAAGGTTGGAAGCGCCGCCGCTCATTTGAGCTGAGTGCGGCGTTTCTCTTTTGGCTGCTACAATTCGTCCATGGCCGTCACCTCCCAACTGCCGGCTCTCTCCCGAACCATCTTCCACGTCGACATGGACGCATTCTTCGTCTCGGTGGAGGAGTTGTACGATCCGTCGCTGAAAGGGAAGGCTGTTGTGGTGGGCGGACAGCGGCATGAGCGGGGCGTGCTTTCGGCTGCATCTTATGAGGCGCGGAAGTTCGGGGTGCATTCGGCGCTGCCGCTGCGAACCGCGGCGAAACTTTGTCCGCAGGCGATTTTTGTCGAGGGTCATCCGCAGCGCTACCGCGAGTATTCAGAAAAAGTCTATAAGGTGCTGACGGCATTCTCACCGCAGGTGGAGATGGCGTCCATTGACGAAGCCTACCTGGACATGACGGGCACGGCGCGGTTACACGGCCCGCCGCTGCGGGCGGCTCACAAATTGCACAGGCGGATGAAGGAAGAAACGCAGCTGAACTGTTCGATCGGCATCGGCTCATCGCGTTTGATCGCGAAGGTTTCATCCGCGCAGTCGAAGCCTAACGGCGTGCTGTGGATTGTGCCGGGAGAGGAATCGAAGTTCCTTGCGCCTCTGGATGTGCGGGCAATTCCCGGGGTAGGCAAGGTGATGGAGAGCCATCTGCGTTCGTTGGGTATCAAGAAAGTGGGAGACTTGGCGCGGCTGGAAGAATTTGAGCTTGAGGAGCGATTCGGTAAGTGGGGGTTAGCGCTGGCGGGCAAGGCGCGCGGAGAAGATGCGGGGGGATGGTTCGACGCTGAAGTGGGCGCCGACACGGCAGCGAGATCCATCAGCCACGAGCATACGTACAACGAAGACACGGCGGATACGAACCAGCTGGAAGCTACGCTGATGCGGCTTTCCGAGATGGTGGGACGGCGCTTGCGCGAAGCCAAGCTCTACGCGCGCACGATTCAACTCAAGCTGCGCTACAAAGACTTCACGACCATCACGCGCGCACATACCTTGCCGGCGCCTACTCAACTTGATGGCGAAATCTTTGAGCAAGTGCGCGCCTTGTTTCGCAAGAACTGGAAGCAGCGTAGAGAGGTCCGGCTGCTGGGAGTGCAGGCGTCTTCATTCGAGGCACAGCCAGAGCAGATCAGTCTGCTTGAAAGTGGTCCACAACAGCGTTGGAAAAATGTACTGGCGGCGGCGGATCGTTTGCGCGACAAGTTTGGCGAGTCGAGCGTTTCGTTTGCTTCAGGCCTGCGGGGAACTTTCCGCGAGCGGACCCACGAGAATCCGACAGGGCTGCCGGGGAAAAATAAGGAAAAGTGGAGCCGGTTCAATTACCACACTGCCTCGCCCACCGGGCTGCGCCCGGTCGGACACTCGCGGGCGGCAGTCCCCACATTTGGAAAAACGAAGGCCGGGCATCCCGGAAGGTGATTCCGGATCCCGGCCTGCGTCTTATTGCAACTTGGAGTAGAGCTTGCTTAGTTGCCCGAGTTTGAGTTGGCAGCGGTAGTGGGCGCGGCGCTCGGAGCGTTCGCGGTGCCGTAGCGAGCCAGCCGCGGGTAAAACGGCGTGACTTCAAACGGCATCTTGTCGCGCGCCGAGGTGATGGCGACCGGAGCCGCCTTTACCATTTCTGCCTTGTCGTCCCAGGGATTGATTTTGACGCGTCCGCCCAAGGGCAGAGCCGCGACCTGATCCAGTTTCGTGTTGTCGAGCGCCGGGCCTTGCGTGGAAAGGGCAGACAGGCGAGTGATGGTGCCATTGTCGGCCAGAGAATTGCCCAGGTGCGTGGTCAATAGCGCGTTGAGCTGAGGAGCGCGGGCTTGCAGCGCCTTCAGGAATAAGCCGACATTGTCGAGTTTCTGCGCGTAGGGCGAGTTTTTCAACAGTTCTACGGCCTTCTTGTCGGCTGAGGCTTCTTCTTCCGGAATATGTTTGAATCCAAAGTTGCTGTAGGTGGAGTCATCAGAGAACAACATGCGGTCGTTAAAGGCGTACTTGCTGCCCAAATTGTGGCCGAGCACGATGTGCGCGAGCTCATGCGAGAGCACAGCTGCCAGGCTGGCCTCGTCGGGAAGCACGTCGATTAATCCCCGGCTGATGACGATGGTGTTCCCCACGCTGAAGGTTTCGAGTGGCGCGGTGAGCAACACGCGAGTCCGCACCGGCCGCGGCAGATCGATGTTGTTAGTGACCTCAAGGTTGTTGACCACGGTCTGGAGAATGTGGTCCACGTCGCCCTCGGGCGCAAGCAAGCCTGCGCGTGTGAGACGCTCGATGACGTTATCTTCCGCCTGCTGCTGCCATTCCCGCTCGGCCTGTAGCGGAGAAGCATCCTGGGTGGTCGCGCTTTCGTCCTTCACGCTGTCTACACGAATCTGCGTGAGTTCGTCGTCCTTGCCTTCCTTCTTCAGATCGTAGCCCCAGATGCGGGTCTGCGCCTTGAAGGCCATCTTGTTCTTCACGCCAGCGCTGAAGTCGCCTTCTTCGCTGTAGATGTAAGCGGGTACCCAGTAGCCAGGAATCAGGTTGAGGCGCCAACTATCCATGTGGAAGAAATAGGAATTACGCGGTGCCGGAGCGTAGGTACCGTTTAAGCGGACGATGTTGAACTCCTGATCCTCGACCCAAACGCGGCCGAGGAAGCGTCCCCTGCCGGAGCCCTTCTTGGGCATGACGTCGAAGACTAGGCAGCGGACGTCGCCGAGAAATTCGCGGCGAATATAGTGAAACTCGTAGTGCTCGCGGTCAAAATCCGTACGGTCAGCGTAAACCATCCAGGAAAAGCCCAGGGGCTGGTACTGCACCTTGAAGAGCTTGTTGAAGCCGCCCATCAGCCGCGTCTCCATGCCCTTGTCTTGCTCCTTCAGATAATCTTTGCGGTCAACCGTCTCGCCCATATCCATGCGACCCAGGAAATAATGGTCTGCGCTGGGGACGGGGCCGAGTTGCGGATCGGCGCTCAGATTTTGTAGATAAGTCTCAACCACCGGTGTGCGGGTGGAGAGAGCCTTCATGAGTCCGTGCTCGCGTTCGATGAAGCGATCCACTACCTGATCCATGGTGGTGGGCTGAGGCAGAGCCGAGGGTGTTGGCGCCGGCGCGGTGCTCTGAGCCGTTGCCGGTTGTGCGGCAGCGGACGGGGCGGACGGTTGCACCGTCGGCGCGGGAGTATTCGGCTGGGCGGATCTTTGCGAGTCAGACGACTGCTGGCTAGCTGCGCTCACCGAGACTAGCAGTGCGGCTGTGAACATCCATTTCGAAGTGCGCATGACTTTCTCTCCAAATTCTTAAAACCAGTTTCTTCAAAGCAATATTTCTCTGGACCGACATCCCCGATTTGCCTCGCAGATTCAGGCCCGCGAAACTAACCTTCTGGACGAATCCTTCCGTGTATCCAAACTCTTAGTACGCCAACTGAAACAGCACGTGTACGACTGCCGTGGAATCCGTGGGCTGTCCCATGCGCAGCGCGGGCTTGAACCGCATCTTGTTAGCAGCCGCGACGGCTGCTTCGTCCAATCCGTGACCCAGGCCGCGAACCACGCGATTGACATGCAGCGTTCCATTGGCGCTGAACATCACTTCCAGCAAAACTTCACCTTCCAACTTCAGACTGCGGGCATCGTCTGTGTAGAGCGGCTGCGGCTTGTATGTAATCTCCACTGGTACAGTGGCGGGCCCCGAGTCAGCCTGGGCGAGCTTCGGTCCGCCGTGAACCACCTGCTCAGCGCCGAATCCGCCGGTCGACACCGCACTGCTGCGGCCGTCGCCCTTGCTTCCGGTTGCGATGCTGCTGCCGAAATCGGCACTGGCAACTGTGCCTTTAATGCCTTTCGCTCCGCCCGATCCATTGCCTTGCCCCGATCCTGCGGGCATATCAAATGATCCGGCCTGGGCGGCATATAGCTTGGCGCCCTGCTTGCCCGTGCCCTGCAAGCCATTGGGATCGCCAAAGCCTCCGGTCTGCACCTTCTGCACGGCGACATTCACCGTGGGCGCCACGGAGTTTCCCGAGAAATCTCCTGTGTGCAAAAGTTGTGGACGCGCCGCTCCTGAAGTCATCTTGATCTGGGGAGCAGCGAACTGATTGATTACGACCTTCGGTGCTTCTACCCGCTCAGGAGTGGGCGCACGATGAACCTCATGCGGCACGACTAGCTTTGGTTGCTCGAAAACGGGCGCGGGGGGAAGCAGCTTCATCTTCAATGGCTTCACCTTGACCGGCGCAGGCTCTGGCCTTAGCGCTGGTAGGGGAATCAATTCCGTCACCCGATACGCCTGCAACTGAAGCCGATCCGGAAACACGATCCCAAGATTCACCAGGAGAAAAGTGACCAGAACGATAAAGACGTAGCTGGTTGCCAGTGCGCGCTTGTCGATCTTGCGCTCCGGCAAAATCCCGAGCTGAAAACTGTATTGAGGCGTAGCCATGTATTTACTCCAAGGATCCCCAGGCCGAGGGAGCAGACCGGGATTGGAGCTTTCACAGTACGGGAAAAAGGACAGGGCGGAAACGTGTCCACGGCTCTTGACCTAAGGTAACCAGGGGTGAACTCTTACGGGAATTGAGCCCGAAATGGGCCAGGAGCGCTGCTCATGACGCCACGTCTGCCTGACGGCGCCAGCGAAACCAGGAGAAAACCGGTACGCCAGCCAGAATTACCAGGAGTCCATACAAGGAATTCGGCCAGTTTTCGCGAAAGGTGTAGTAGAGAAGGACGGCGGCAACGGTAATGAACAATGCGGGAACGAAAGGGTAGCCTAGGACGCGGTACGGCCGAACTGCTTGCCGATCGCGCCAGCGGAAGATGAAGATGGTGCTACCGGCGATCATGTAGAAGAGCCATTCTGCAAAGATGGCGAGGGAAAAGAGTTGGCGGAAGTTTCCTCCCAGCAGCAGAAGGATGATCGACAGCATTGCCTGCACTACGATCGCAGCCGAGGGCGTGTGAAAGCGCGGATGAACCTCCGCAAGAGCGCGGAAGAAGTATCCGTCTCGTGCCATGGCGAAGGGCACGCGGGCGCCGCTCATGACGGTGCCGTTCAGCGTGACCAGCATGGAGATAGCCATGCCCGCCGACACGATGGCTGCGCCCATGTGTCCCATGACCAGAGCGACTGCATCCGAGGCGGGCCGGGGCGATGCCGCGATCACACTCGCCGGCAGCACGTATTGCACGCCCGCATTCACCAGGACATAGAGAACGCCGACCGTGGCTACGCCGGCGATTAGAGCAATCGGAATGTTGCGCTCCGGCTTCTTCACCTCGCCGGCCACCATGTTCAGATCGTTCCAGCCGTCGTAAGCCCACAAAGCCGCGACCAGTGCGGCCATGAAGCCGGCGATCCCGCCCTTGGCTCCGGTAAACGTTCCGGCAAAATTGCTCCAGCCGCGTCCGGTCGCGCCGCCGGCGCCGCTGAAGCACACCGCGACGATGCCGAGAATGATTGCCACTTTCAGCACCGTAAATACAAGCTGGAATTCTCCGGCCTTCTTCACTCCCAGGTAGTTCAGAACGGAAATAAGAATGGCTGCGGCAATTGCGACAAGCTGTCCCCATGTGACCGGGAAAGAGTGAAAGGAGATGTTCGCGGGGAAAATGTTCCCAGAAAAAAATGAAAAGATGGAGAACGTACCCAGGATGCGCACCAGTCCGGTCGCGACCGTGGCCACCGAGGCCGGTTTCGCGATTACGAACCATGTCCAACCGTAAAGAAAACCGCCAAGGGGACCGTAAGCGTCGCGGACGTAAACATACTCGCCGCCCGTCTGCGGCTTCATGGCGCCCAGTTCGGCGTAGGTAAGCGCACCAAAAAAAGACAGCAGGCCACCCACGAGCCATGCCAGATAAACCAGTTTGGCCGAGCCCACTGCCTGCATCATCTCGGCGGGAACCAGAAAGATTCCGCTGCCGATGATCGTTCCCACCACTACCGCCGAGGCATGGCTTACGCCTAAGTCACGAGAAAGCTCAGGACGGGTGGTAGTTTGCTGTAGTAGTTCTGGCATGGTTGAAGGGTGCAAGTATACGTCAGAGGACGCATCGGTCTTCTTTACGAGTGTTCCCGCACAAGCAGGCTAGTGACGTATCCCACTCCAAACGTTACAACCGTCCCAATCATTACCCACCACGTCCACGGGACATGCGTGCAACGCCACAGATATAAATCGACGCTGAATCCAAACAGCATGCCCACCATCGCTCCGCGCTGATTGGCCTCCCGCGTCAACACGCCGAGCAGGAAGACTCCCAGCAGCGCGCCGTAGGCCACCGATGCAATTTGCAGCCCGACTTCGACTACGCGTCCAGCTTTGTGAAGCGACAAAACTGCCAGGCCAAACAGCACCATCGCAAAAAAGAACGTGGCCAGCCGCGAAAGGCGCATCCGTCTCTGTTCGTCCGCTTGCGGCCAAAGGCGCAGGTAGAAGTCCATAATCGCGCTGGATGACAGGGAGTTCAGCGCCGCGCTCAGGTTCGACATGGCTGCCGCTAGAATCGCGGCGATCAGCAGGCCGGAGATCCCGTGCGGCATCTGTCTGACGATGAACGTAGGGTAAATTCGATCAGGTCTCCCGAAGGTCGCCGAGGGCACGCGGTAGTAGGCCCACAGCATTACACCCACAATCAGGAATAACGCAAACTGAAACAGAATTGCGACGCCACTCGAAAGCAGCGCCGTCACGGATTGCTTTCGGCTGCGAGCCGCGAGCAGGCGCTGCACGATTAGTTGATCGGTGCCGTGGCTGGCCGTAATAAAAAAAGTTCCGCCGATCACGCCGGCCCAGAACGTATAAGGAATCCACAAGCTCGGCGTGAAGTCGAACACCTGCAGCTTGCCCGCGCTTGCGGCGGCGGCATGGATGGCGCTCCACCCACCCGGAACCAGATGCAGGATCGTCCACAATCCGACCAGCGTTCCGCCAACGTAGATCACGGTCTGCACCACGTCGGTCCAGATCACCGCCGCCAGTCCGCCCTCAAATGTATAGATGAGCGTCAATGCAGTGATGATGGCGATCGAGGCGACTTCGCCCGTGCCCAGTGCGATTGCAACCACGATCGATACGGCATAGACGCGCACGCCTTCCGCAGCAGTACGCGTCAGCAGAAAAAGTCCGGCAGTCAGCGAGCGCAAACCGCGCCCGAAGCGGCGTTCAATCAATTCATACGCCGTGTAGAGATCCCCGCGAAAGTAATGCGGCAACAGGACGAAGCTAATCACGACGCGTCCGACAACATACCCCAACACCACTTGCAGGAAAGTGAGATTGGTGTCATAGGCCAGGCCGGGAATGCTGATGATGGTGAGCGTGCTGGTTTCGGCGGCAACGATGGAAAGCGCGATGGCCCACCAGGGAATATCGCGTCCCGCCAGGAAGTAGTCGCGCAGAGTACGATGCCGCTTGCGGAAACGCAGTCCGAACAGGGTGATGCCGACCAGATACAACGCGATAATCGCCAGATCGAGTTGGTCGAGGCCCATGCGCTCTGCCGCGTTTGATTGAGCCATTATGGCCGTACTTCAGCTTTCCCGCGAGTGAGAGTCTATGAACCTCTAAGCAAAAGTGTTCGAAAAAACTGAGAACCGAGAGCTGAGAACTTCCTGTGATAAAAATAACCCGTGGATTACTTTTTGGGCGTTGATGGTGGCGGCAGCAAGACAGCATGCGTGGTGGGCAGTGAATCTTCAGTCCTAGCATCCGCCCAGTCAGGCCCCAGCAACATCACTCGGGTTGGAGAAGTTCGCGCTCGCGAATCGCTGCACGAGGCGATACGGCGGGCGTGCGCCGCCGCGAGAATCGATCCGCGGCAATTGAGGTATGCCTGCATCGGCGCCGCCGGAGCAGGACGGGCAGAGATTGCCAGCGTCGTTCGTAATATGGCTGCAGAAGTGATTCCTGGAGAAATCGAGGTTGTGGGCGATATGCAGATTGCACTGCAAGCCGCTTTGGGCGAGGGGCCGGGTGTAATCGTAATCGCGGGTACGGGTTCGATCGCCTTCGGTCGCGATGCGCAGGGAAAAACTGCTCGTGCCGGAGGTTGGGGTTTTGCCATTTCTGATGAAGGCTCGGCTCACTGGATCGGCCGCACCGCGGTCGCCGCCGTGCTTCGCTCAGCCGATCAATCTGATCTAAGCGCTCAGCAAACCTCGCCGTTATTCCGCGAGATGAAATCTATCTGGAAGCTGGAATCATTGGAGGAATTGGCGGGCACTGCCAACTCCAATCCGGACTTTGCTACGCTCTTGCCCACAATCTTGGCCGCTGCCGATTCCGGAGACGAACTGGCACAACAAGTCCTCGCGCAAGCGGGAAGAGAACTCGCACGACTCGCCAGCATCGTTATGCGGCGGCTTTTCTCTGAGCAGCATGCGACTGTCCCACTGGCCATGGCGGGCGGCGTCTTTCGTCATGCACCGATGATCCGCGAGCTTTTCTACAATGAAGTTCGCACGGCGCATCCACACGTCGTTTTGAATCCTGAAGTGGTCGAACCGGTTCAAGGTGCATTGCAATTGGCACGGAGAGCCGCTTCGTGAGCGCCGCAATTGATCATGGATTCGGGAGGAATCCAACCTGAATGCACGCAGCCTCCCCCGGTCGCTGAGCCCGCGGCAGTGCGGCTGCGCACTGCCGCGGACGCAAACACTCCCGACCCCATCCCGCCGCTAACCGAAGATGTCGTCCTAGCCCTACTCGAGCGCCGCGACGTGCCTCCGGAGACCCTGGAGGAATTCAGCCAGAACCCAGCCGCGCTGAAGTCGCGAAAAGTATGCGTCATTCTCGCCGCTCATCCCCACACGCCGCGGCATCTTGCGCTCCGGCTAATTCGCCAGTTCTACACGTTCGATCTGATGCGGTTTACGCATCATCCGGCGGTCGCCGCCGATTTAAAACGTGTGGCCGACGAGCAACTCATCGCGCGCCTGACCTCCGTCACGCTGGGGGAACGCCTCACGCTAGCCCGGCGCGGATCGCAAGCCGTCGCTGCCGCGCTGTTGCTCGACACAGAATCCCGCGTCTCGCACACCGCCCTGGAAAATTCCCGGCTGACGGAAGCCGCTGTCATCAAAGCACTCCTGCGGCCGAACGGGTCAGCTTTTGTCGAGGCGGTGTGCCATCACCCGAAGTGGTCGCCGCGGCGCGAGATCCGCGTGGCGTTGCTGCGCAGTCCACATACGCCCCTCGCCCGGGCCCTCGAGTTTGCCCGCACTCTTCCTCCACCGCTTCTGCGAGACATTCTGCACACATCACGTTTGCCGGAGAAGATCAAGGCTTACCTGCACAATAATCTGAAGGAAAGGAAGTAGGATTCAGTCTTCCGAAGTACCATTACCGTCCGCCGCCGATTTCCAAATGGCGCCCGTGGTATAGGAGGCCGCAGCGGAGAGCAGCCAGAGCACGCCCTCGGCTACTTCGAGCGGCGTGCCTGCCCTTTGCATTGGAATGGTTGCTGCTAGCCGGTCCAGCCGGTCCGGCGCGCCATTGGCGGCATGCAGGCCGGTTTCGATCAGTCCGGGAGCAACTGCGTTCACGCGGATTCCTTCGTTGCGACTTCGCGCGCAAGTCCAATCGTGAAACTGTCAATCGTACCCTTGGACGCAGCGTAGTGGACCCACTCTCCGGCAGAGCCGGTGCGCGCCGCGCGCGAAGATATATTTACGATCGCACCGCCCGTTCCGCCGCGCTGGGTTGACATGCGACGCACGGCCTCGCGTGCGCACAAAAACGCTCCCGTCACATTTACCGCCATGACTTGCGCGAGAGTTGTTGCGCTTACCGATTCCACTCGTGCAAATCCTCCGGTAATGGCGGCGTTATTGACTAGAGCCTTGATCGCGCCCAGTTCGCGTTCGGCAGTTTCGAAAAGTCGGACGACATCTTCCTCACGGGCAACATCTGCTTGGATCGCACAAGAACGCCCGCCCGCGGATACGATCTGTTCTGCGATCGCCCGCGCTTCGGCCTCACCGGTCGCAAAATTAACCGCCACAGAATATCCGCGCGCACTCGCTCGTTGCGCGATCGCCGCGCCGATTCCGCGACTCGAGCCGGTCACGATGAGCGTGCCCTGGTTGCTCAGCATAGATTCATTTCATGGACGAAGGGCCAGTTTAGCAAAGCTCAGAACATTGCCCCAGAGGGTGCAGGGGAACACAGAAGAAAACGCGTGTAGAATATTCGCTCATTCGTGGAGGCTGCATGAAATCGCTTCTGCTGGTTCTGGTGGTCACGTTGCTGGTTGTGACGGTCGTAGTGCCGGATACTCGTCCATTCGTTTCTGCCTCGGCGAAGCCCAGTGCGGAGACGCTGCGGCAGTTGGAAGGCGAGTTCATGAAGGCCGCGGCGGAGCATGGCTCTGCGGGATACATGTCTTACTACGCCGACGATGCAGTTGAAGTGCCCAACGGCGCGGCAATCATTACGGGGAAAGTAAACATCGCGAAGACCATGGGATTTCTCGACGACAAGAACAACCATCTTAGCTGGACTCCGGTGGGCGCCGATATTTCAGCCTCGGGCGATCTCGGGTACACCTACGGTACTTACGAATTTCGCGCAGTCGGCAAAGACGGCAATCCTGTCGTTGAGCATGGTAAGTACACCAGCATCTGGAAGAAGCAGAGAGATGGCAGCTGGAAGGTTGTTTTAGACATGGGGAATGCGAGTACGGAATCGTCGAAATAGAATCAGCTATTTCCGAAAGTGATTACTGATTGCTTCCGCTTGGACCCGGGTAACGACCGCCGAGAGCGCGGCTGCGTCCGCCTGCTTTACCGCTTGCAAACTGCCAAAGTGTTCGAGGAGTCGGCGGGTTGTGCTCTCGCCTACACCGGGAATCTCTCTTAGCTCGGTGGAGCGGTCACGCATCTGCCGGCGTTTGCGATGGAACGTCACGGCAAAACGGTGGGCTTCGTCACGAATGAGTTGAATGAGATGCAGCACAGGCGAGTGATGATCGAGAACGACCGGATCCTTCTCTTGCCCATAAACGTAGAGTATCTCCTCGCGCTTGGCGATGGCCGCGAGCGGCTGGTTGATGATCTCCAGCGATTCCAGCGCTGCGGCGGCCTCATGCAACTGGCCGAGTCCTCCATCGATCAGCACCAGGCTGGGCATGGTTTTCTCTTCCTGCTGCAAGCGCTTGTAGCGGCGCGTGACCACTTCGCGCATGGAAGCGAAATCGTCGACGCCCTCGACGGTACGGATAATAAATTTGCGGTAATCCGATTTCTTCATCTTGCCGTCCTCCCAGACCACCATGGAGGCCACGGTTTCCGCGCCTTGAATGTGGGAGATGTCGAAGCACTCGATGCGCTTGGGCAGTTCGGGAAGGCTTAGAACTTCCTGCAATTCTTCCTGGATGGCCTTGGCGTTGGGCTTGAGAACGCGAAAACGCTGATCGTAGGATTGCTTGGCGTTGGTTCCGGCGAGGTCGATGAGGGCACGCTTGTCGCCGCGCTGCGGGACCAATATGTGAACGTGCGCGGCGCGGGGATCCGAAGCCGCTACCTGCTCGGAGAGCAAGTCTTCGAGAGTTTCACGATCTTCGAAATCGACGGGCACGTAGAGATTCCGGGGCACGTAGGGCTGGCTGATATAGAGCTGCTTGAGCAGAGCAGAGAAGAACTCACCGGGATGAAAGTCGCTAGCGACAGGAGGAGTAGCCGAGCCTTGCTCGGCCCGAGAGCCGGGGGCGGCTGTCGCCACAGGGTCAGAGGAAGACTCGACATCCGGGGGCGATGCGAACTCCGGAAGATCTTCCCAGAAGAATTCGCGGCGGTCGACGACGCGTCCGCCGCGCATGTGGAATAGATTTACTGCGAGCATGCCGTTTTCATAGTGGTAGCCGAAGACGTCGGCGTCATCGCCTTCGGCGGCGGCAATGCGCTGGCGCTCCTGGAGTTGCTCCACGGTGGAAATCAAATCGCGGTAGCGGGCAGCGCGCTCATACTCTTCCGCGGCGGCAGCGTGCTCCATGCGTTCGTGCAGCGATCGAGCTAAATCCGTGGGACGACCTTCCAGAAAAAGTTTCACGTCACGAACGGCTTCCTGATACGTCTCGGGCGTAGTTAGGTCCTTCACGCATGGGCCCAGGCAACGTTTTATGTAATACTGCAAACACGGACGCGGATGAAAGCGTGTTAGGTCGACTTTGCACGACGGAATCAGAAAGTTACGGTGAATCAGATCGACGATGCGATAAGCCAGATTAGCGGGGAAGTAGGGGCCGTAGTAAGCGCTGCCGTCCTTACGCAGGCGGCGCGTGACGTAGACCCGCGGCCAGCGCTCGCCCAGCGTGAGCTTTACGTAAGGGTAAGTCTTGTCGTCGCGCAGCAGGATGTTGAAGCGCGGTTTACGCTGCTTGATGAGATTGTTCTCGAGCGCCAGCGCTTCTTTGTTGTTGGCGACGACAATGTAGTCGACGTCGACCGCCTCGCGCACCAGAGTGCCAGTCTTCGAATCTTCCCAGCGGCCTTCGTGGAAATAGCTGGCCACGCGGCTGCGCAGGTTCTTTGCCTTGCCCACGTAGATCACTTCGCCCTCGGCGTTTTTGTAGAGATAAACGCCGGGCTCGGTGGGGATGGTGCGGATTTTTTGGAGAAGATCCATTAGCGGAATTGCTCTATTCTATTCGATGAGCCGACGGCGACTTTTACGGCAGCCACGAAAGGAGCCACCGAGCGCCAATGGTGCAATGAATGCAGCGACGCCCCACGGAGTCAGAGCAAGAGAGGCTCGGGAGACGCGCTGAATCTGACCCCTCACCGTATAAAATTTCCATTGGCTATGTGGGGTTTGCGTTGCGTGGGTCCACGTGAGTTAATGGCGGTCAGCAGTCGACACCCGCAAATCCTTGAAAACGGATATACTTATAGCTGACAGTGTCGATACGGGAAACTGGCACGTCTCGTGCAAAAGTAGGAACGGGATTTGTAGACAGTTTGATGCCCCAGGCCCTGTAGCACAGCGTAGGCGCGCGGGAGAATCCCAGACGCGCTGAGAGAACTAACAAGGAGCTCCTCCATTATGAACCGCACTTCGTTGACAATTTTCCTCGCAGTTAGCTTGGCAGCCACGATCGGCTGCACAAGCAAGAATTATGTAAAGCAACAAACAACGCCCTTGATCAATAAAACCAACGAACTTGATGACATGACGGCGAAAAACAGCCGGGACATCAAGGACGTTGACGCGCGGGCTCAAGCCGGGATTCAGGTCGTGAACGCCAAGACGGCTGAAGTGGATCAGAAGGCGCAGACCGCTGGTCAGAACGCTGCCTCGGCGCAGCAGATGGCGGACGCAGCCAATGGCCGCGTAGGCGTTTTAACAAACACCGTGGCGAACCTGGACAACTACCGTCCGGTAGCCGAGACGTCAGTGAAGTTTGGGTTCAACCGAGACAATCTCACTTCGCAGGCGAAAGATGCGCTCGACCAGATGGCGGGAAGCATTTCGAGCACCAAGGGCTACATTATTACTTTGGAAGGCAGCACGGATTCGGTGGGATCGGCCGAGTACAACTATGATTTGAGCCAGCGGCGGGCGAACTCGGTGATTCAGTATCTGGCTTCGAAATACAACGTGCCAGCGCACAAGATTTATGTGATCGGGCTAGGCAAGGACAAGCCGGTGGATTCTAACAAAACGAAACAAGGGCGCGCCGATAACCGGCGCGTGGATGTCCGCCTGATGACCAACACGGTGGGCGATACGAATCAGCCGGCGACGACGCCCGCGACGACAGGACAGAATAATCCATCGTCGATGTAAAACAGTTTCCTCCTCTCCGGAGGACTTTACCAACAGGCCGCTCTATCCTCCCCCAGAGCGGCCTGCTTTTTGTCTTCGCGCATACGGATTGAAGACAAAACCACGAAGGCGCCGCGTATGTGGGCCTGTCTTCATTAGGCATGTCGTAGAGCGATTCCAAGTTTGCCCGGATCTTGGTTTCATCAATCGCCGATGCAGGCTAAAATAGGAAACATGGTTTCACGGTGGTTTGGATTCGCTGGTCTAGTTTTGGCAGTGGCAGCATGGGCGCAGCAGGGAAGTCCTTCCGACTCAAACGGGTCGAAAGCGGCTGAGCCGAGCGCGCGGCAGGCTGCTCCCCGCTTTGCGCCACCGCGTTCGGATAGCGTGCAGGTGGATGATTTGGGATCCGCGACGGGGCAGAGCTCGAGCAGAGATACGCAGATGGATTTGGCACCGCCGGAGGACGATGCCAAGACGCACCCGCAGAGTTCGGCGGCGATGGCTGAGGCCGAAGCCGAAATATTGGGCGGCAGCAGCAGGATTACCGAGTTTCACACCTGGGATCCGCACAAGGCCGCGAAAAGTATTGAAGTGGGAGACTTTTACTTCAAGCGCAAGAACTACAGAGCGGCGGAAGAGCGCTACCGAGAAGCCCTGCGCTACAAGGACAACGACGCAGTGGCGACGATTCGCCTGGCGGTGAGTCTGGAAAAGCTGGGCATACTGGATGACGCCCGCCTTGAGTATGAGAGCTATTTGAAGATTCTGCCGCATGGACCAGAAGCCGAACAGGCACAAAAGGCGATTGACCGGCTGAAGGCACAGACGGCAGGAAAATAGTCAGAGCGTAGTTTGATCATAGAGGGGTACGGACGCTGCGAGTCCGGGCTGCGAGCATTGGCTTTTGTTTCTTTTGTCCTGCCTGGGCTGCACGCTTTGTACTTCCGTCGTCCTCGCTGTGGACTACCTTACTTTCACCTTCCTCACCCAGGATCAAGTTTGCGGGCCACTTAGGACCGGAACGGGTTTTGCCTTTTGATCGAGCAGTTTCCGCTACGACGGCTTCGACGGCATCCAGACAGGCGTGGAACATTTGCGTGCGCAGCGGGCCCACAGCGCCTCCCCGGATCAGAAGCATTGCGGTGCCGTGCATGAGCGACCAGAGCGAGAGCATGAGGCGGGTATGTTGGCGGGGAGTTCCTCCAAGGCGCTGCGTCAGACGCTCGCGCAACAGATTAAAAGATGGCCACGGTTCGTGCAGGGACGGGGGCTCGGCGAACTTGTCATACAAGACCTCGTAGGCGTGGCGATGCTGGAGGGCGAATTCGAGATAAGCCTGGCACGCTTGCGCGAGAGTGCGGGAATCGCGAAGGGTAGCGAAAAGCTCGGAGCGGGTTTGGAGACGCAGAGCGCGTAGGATATCGTCGCGATCGCGGTACCGCTCGTAAACGGTGGGAGTGGTGGTGCCGGCGGCTTTGGCGACGGCGCGCATGGTGAGGGCCTTTTCTCCGCCCCTGGCGCGCAGCCGACCGGCGGCTTCCAGGATGCGTTGTTCGAGTTGGGGATCGGCTTGTCTGGGCAAGGGCTCGACTCCGGAATGAAGAGGTTCAATGCAAGGGCCCAAAAAAATAATTTGAACAATGTCTAAGTAACAATGTACAATATATTCACACTAAGCAAGTGAGTTAATCCCGCAGGCTGTGTCCTGCCGGAGCCTGAGAAAGTTTTGTACAGCCTTCCCCCAAGCCGAGTGGCTCCGGCAGGCACGTGCCGATCCAGCAGACGTCAGGGTACCGAGGAGTATAGATGTTGAACGACGAATTCAGAAAGCAGGCGGGTATTGCCCGGCTAGCGTCGGACCTGCGTACGGCGAAAATCGAACTGCTGAGCGCGCAATGCGCTACGGATCGACTCCGCCTGCAGTATTCCGCAGCCGACATTATCTCCTTCGGGGAACGCGAGGCACTGAAAGGTGCAATCGCCTCCGCCGGCGCGCTGTGCCGCTTTTTCTCCTCGCTCGAGGACCAGCTCAGGCAAGCTGAGCAGCAGGAGTAAACCGCCAGCGTTATTTTTGATTTTCTTTCCGCGACCCATCTCCCGAAAACGCAACTCGCGTCTATTTCTCCACTCGCAGGAACTCGCCGGTCGTGGCACTCACCGCGACCGTCAGCTTGGCGGTATCGCGAGAAGATCCGTAGATAACGTGCCAGACAAGTTCATTGGTGTTGTGGTTCCAGTCGCAGATGTAAATCACGGGCGTGGAAGGGTCTTTTTCCAGAATTTTGTCCCCACCTTGTTTTTGTCCCACAGCAAAGGCTTGATCGGAATCGATCTTAAGGAAGCCGACGTCAAAAATCTGTGTAGACGCATTGCCGGGGTTGTAGACGTCTTCGTTGCCGGGGGAAACTCCGCGGGAGGGAGCGTCTGGCGCGTTGCTGCCGGACCAGATGAAAGGCTTGACTCCGCGTTGCGTGGGCGAAGCGAAGCTGGCGCGCCAGACTGCCGATTTACCATCGTGGCCATCTCCATCGCTGGTGGGAATGGACTCGATGCGGAACGGTTTTGCGTCGGGAGCGTAACTGCGGGCGGCGATGAAGACCTTTTGAAAAGCAGCGCGTCCCGAGAGCAGCTCAGGACCCTTGGACTCTGGTTTGGCCTCGGGCGGCGTGGCGGTGTTGGAATTGCAAGCCGCAAGCAGCGCGAGAACTACCAGGAGCAACGCCGAGGAAATCGTCGTGGCGGCGGTACGTGCGGGGTGCATTTTCAGCGTGGTATGTTCTGCGAAAACGGTTCTTGGCTGAACGAAATCCCGCATCTTCATCACGACCTTCCTGTTATAACTGGGATGATTCATAGTCGCGCAACATTTTACCTGAAGCGCGCGGAAACGCGAGATGGCGGCATGGATTCCTTACTCGGAGAGTTGAAGCTTGCTCTGGAGTCGGCGGTACAAGGCATGTCGGAGGAGCAGATGAAGTGGCATCCCCCCGACAAATGGTGCGCGGCGGAAGTGCTGGAACATCTGTATCTAACCTATACAGGAACGGTGAAAGGATTCGAGCGGTTGTTGGACGCGGGTAAACCCATAACGGCTCGAGCATCGATGAGACAGCGCGGGCGGGCATTCGTGGTGTTGGGATTTGGCTACCTGCCTTCGGGAAGGAAGGCGCCGAAGCAAACTGTTCCGCGCGGTTTGGCGGTGGAGAAAGTAAGAGCCGAGGTGGGGCTGAAGATTGCGGCGATGGACGAGATCATCGCACAGTGCGAGGCTCGCTTCGGGCGCGGAAAAGTACTGGACCACCCGATTCTGGGTCCGTTGACTGCGGCGCAGTGGAGAAAATTTCATTGGATTCACGGACGGCATCATGTGAAGCAGATTGAAAGGCTGCTCCGACAGGCGAGGCACGAAGGAACGTTGTGCTGAGTTGCGGAAGCAAAAGCAATTAAGAACGCCGGCCCCATTTGGTCGGCGTTTTGTTTTGCCCGAAACGGCATTTGACGTCCGATTGCGAACGGTTCGGAAAGCTTGTATTTACGGTTCGCGCATGGCGGCGGGAACGCCAGCTTTTCTGGCTTCTTCCTCCAAGTCATCGAGTTTCTGTTTGGCGTCGTCGACGGCCTTTTGTTTGTCGGCGATCTTCTGTTTGTAGTCGGCTTCCTCTTTGTCCCACTGAGTGGAGTTGCGCAGACGATTGCCTGCATCGGCATACATGACGGCGGCGCGGAGCTGGTATTCCTTTTGGAGCACGTCGAGTTCGCGCGAGGCCAGGTCGATGGAGTTTTTCTGAGCCGACAACTTTTCCTGCCAGGCTTTCCATTCGGCTTGTTTCTTGGCCTGTTCGTCATCGGCGGGTTTCGTTCCGGCGGCGTCTTTACTGTCGGTTGGAGCGGCCGCCGCTTTTGAGGCGGATTCCGCGGAAGCAGTAGCGTCTGCACCTGCGGGTGCGGGTTCCCCGACGATGGAGAGCTTGTCGTCTTTCGGAAGATTGTCGTTGTCAAAGACCTTGGGCTTGGCTTTGCCGCTAGGATCTTTGTGAACCTTGCGGGCATAGTCGCCCAGCGAGGATTGGTCCGGTACCGGCGTTGTAGCAGGCGTTGTGGTCTGTGCCGCGGCCGGAGAACCGGCCAGGACCGTGAACAGCGCGAATACGAATCCGACGTGTGTGATGCGCTTCATAGCTTCCATCCTTTGACTGCGTTCATAGGTTGATCCGTTGAGAGGCTCTTCCTGTTGATTTTCATGGTCAGGTGATTCGAGCGGCCGTATTGGCACGAGTGCCAGCATCTACCGTGCGCTTCGCGGCCAGAAATCCTCCGATGCGGCGGTCCAGACTTGCAGCCTCGCCTGCGATGTCGGCGGCGAGTTGCGGGGTGAGATCGGGATCGCGATTACGCGCCAGTTGTTGCGCATACCCGGCGATAGTGCTCAGAGAGGTGCGTAACTCAAGAGCCATCTCCGCGGAAATTTCACCATGCAACTGTTGTTGGCGGCGGATGTGTTCAAACTCGCTACGATCGCTGATCAGGCACGCAGCTCCGAGCAGGCTGCCATCGACGGCGGGGACGGCGGAAACCGTAACTGCGATGTGAAGTTTCTCTCCGGCGGGAGTGGTGTAGTCGGCCTCGAGTTGACGCCGCTTGCTGCCCTCACGCAACACCGCATGAACTTCCTCGACGAGCCGCACGGGCAAATCCGCCGGGCCATCGGAACGGACGGTGGACTTCGGCGAGCAAACTGCCGCGTCGCGGAAAATATCTTCCGCGCTCATCCCCGAGAGAGAGCGAAAACCCAGAATTTCTTTGGCTGCGGGATTGGCTTGCTTCACCAATCCGTTGAGGGCGAACACCAGCACTCCGGAAGGAAGATTGGAAAGCACGGTCTGGCTGAAATTTTCAGTCACGCGAGCGCGGCGCTGTTCGGTGAGCGTTTGTACTTGTAATTCGTGCTTCTGCTGCTTCAGTTGCTGGATCACAGTGTTGTACAAATGGACCGGCAAAGCCTCCAGAGTGTGAGGGGTGGCGGAATCGAGATCGGCCTCAGCAGCCAGATTGCGGCGCAAGCGGCGGATCAGAAAGATGGCGAACACGAACGCGCATCCCGCCATAAACAGCACCAGCGTGCCGCGCCACACCAGCGGATTGGCGAGCAGTCTTACCACCAAAGCCTCCCATACCAGTGCAAGAACTGATTGCCGACGAAAAGCGCGAGCAGGGCCATGCTGCCCAAAAAAACGCCGAAGGGCATCTGGTAATGGCGGTAAACCATTTGCGCGGATTGCCATCCCCGGCGGCGCGCAGCTTGCAAGTTGGCCAGCCGGCGCATGAAGCGATGGGTGCGCTTGATCCAGACCATCAGCACGGTGGCAAGGCCAAACAGCGACCCGGCCAGGGATGCCGTGAAGATAGTGAAGATGGTGAGTTTGATACCGAGAAACGCGCCTACCATGGCCATCAGCTTGACGTCGCCGAAGCCCATGCCTTCCATTCCGCGCCAGCGCAAGTAAGCGGCCCCCGCCCCGTAGATGAACGATGCACCCAAGGCCGCGCCCAACAGGGAATCGAGCAAAGAGACCAGGTGAGCTGAGAAGTCGGCGCTGAAGGGCAGGTTAATGATGCCAGGCAGAAACTGCGAAGCCACGTCATTGACTGGAACCAGCAAGCTGAAAATTATGCCGAGGGCAAGGCCGGGGAACGTCAGCTTATCCGGCAGAAGCTTGGTTTCGGCGTCGGTGAAGATGAGGCCAAGCAGGAGAAATCCAAAGACGCAGTACTTCAACGTGGCCAGGGTCAGCCCGAAGTAGGCGTAACAGGCTAGGAAGAGAGCGCCGGTAAGCAACTCAATGAAAAGGTACCGCGGGGAAATTCTTGTTTTGCAGTGCCGGCAGCGGCCCCTCAGAAGCAGCCAACTGATGACCGGCATGTTGTCGTAGAAGGCAATTGGGTGCTTGCAGCGGGGGCAGGCCGATCGCGGCGTCACCACCGACAAACCCAAGGGCAGGCGATAGATACACACGTTCAGAAAGCTGCCAAAGGCCAGCCCGAGGAAGAAAATCGACGATGCGTAAAAAGGGTCCACTGAGTTTGTGGCGTTTCACAGGAAAGCGCGGTTATAGCATTCCAAACGCACGTCTTCCTGAGAACGCGGGCAATGCTGATTCTTGAGTGGATTATAAGGCGACGGGGGTAGGCGGGACTAAGGTACTGAAGTCACTGTCCGAACGGACGATGGAGGTCAAGGAAAAGCAATCAAGGAAAAGCAATCTGCAACAACTTGCCTTCCAGTGCCTTGGACGAACGTTCATGAGCGGGCAGGAGTCCGTTCCAACGAGTCCAGTTGCGGGGAACTAACCGGGTTTGGGGAGCCGGTAGGTCCTGCCAATTGTTATCCACTTGTTCGCGCACGACCACGGAAAAAGCGGTAGTGCCGGCTAAGCTGTCGCCAGGTAACGAGTTCCATTCGAACAATGTGGCTTGGAGTCTTTCGGTGATGGACTCCGATGGGTCCAGACAAAGGATCCAATCGTAGCGTGCACGGTCGAGGTAATGCTTCGTCGTGGCTTGGCCGTCTGCTGGCACAATGCGCGCGCCGTATTCGCGTGCAACGCGCAAGGTCGCGTCGGTCGAGAAATGGTCCACGATCAGGAGCTCGGCGCAGGGAAGAAGCGTCTCCAGCGCCCGACCCAGGCGCCGGGCGTCGTTCCTAGTATGCAGCAATGCCGTAATAGGAGGCATTAGGGACGGATTAGGGTGCTTCCTGAGTCTACGACGACGCAGACGAAGGCGGCGAATCCAAGGAGCAGGATTTCCGGCGTAAGTGAGAGAAGCGAAGCCAGAGCGAAGGCGTGGACGCACGTTCTCTAAGAGCGAAAGGGCGTATTGAGAGTGTCCCTACGGCGAATCGCCTAGCTTCTGGCGGCCAGCATTCGGGTCCTGCTGCTTAATCACCGTGACGGGAGCTTGCAGGGTAAACGTAAGTATGGTTTCTGAGGGCAGCTTGATCTGCTGGCTTTTGCTGGCAGCCTGTGCGCCGCCACCTACACCGGCACCCGCCGCAGTGCCGATCGCAGCTCCTTTGCCCCCGCCCGCGAGGGCGCCGATGATGCCGCCCACGATGGCTCCGCCGCCCACCTTTTCCGCTGTGTTCTTGCCTCGCGAACTGCCTTCTTTTCTGAACTGATCGGTTTGAAGGTTGTAGCTTTTGCCATTCGCCGCGATGCTGTCGAGTTGCAAGACAACGAGCGACTGTCCCGCGAATTTGCCGGCGCTCTTGAGGTCGACGATGTGTCCGGTGATGTCGGCGCCTGCGGGAATCACTTGGGATCCTTCTGCGGAGAGTGGTGCGTTCAGGCTGGCGTGAAATGAGTCCCCGGGCTGGTTCGTTTCGCTGTCAATGCTGTCGATGAGGCGGACTGAGATCGATGTGCCCTGCTCAATCGTCACCTTCAGCGGTTGCGGTGGTGCGGGAGGCGGAGGTGGTGATGACGGGGGCACGCCGGCGGAAGGCTCGTCTTGTGAAGTCGGCGCTGGTGGTTGGGAACCCTCAGCGAGTGTGCTGCTGGCGGAGTCGTTTCCCATGGCCGGATCTTCAGCGACGCGAGAACGACTGGGCTTTCTGGCGCTCGCTGGGCTCCCTCCCGGCATTGATCTGGCAGGTTTGGCGTCGGCGATCTTGGCGGCCGGTGCTGGAGGTGCTGCGGAGGGGTTCGAGGCAGTTCCCACCTGCAGGTTGTTGATGACTTCTCTAACACCCTCTACGGACGCTGCCTGCCGCGCCGCGGCCGCGCGCTGCGCATCGTTGTCCACGAACCCCGTTAGGGTTACAACGCCATTGCTGGCCTGCACGGTGAGTTGCTTGCTCGACAGTCCGGAGTCCTGACTGTACTTGCCCTGGATTTCGCTGGAAACTTTTGCGTCATCCGGCTTTTTGGCGCAGCTCAGGCTTGCGGCGAGGATTGCCGCGAGAGCGAACACGAAAACTGGCGAGAGTTTGTGCATGACCGGATTCCCAAAAAGTGGGTATAGTCCGCAACGCGCGTCAACAGTATAGCCCGTTGGAAAAACCAGGTGGAAGTCTGGTTGACTGGACGAACCGGATCTTGCACGTCAGGCTGCGATATGCGGTCGGTTTGATCCGGCAGAGAGACTTCTCCTGCCGGGTTTCTAGCGTATGAACTTGTAGTCGACGATCGAGGCAGCTAGAAGGCCGGTACCGGCTTCCGCGTCTTGAGCGTTCGCTTCCTGATCCCGGGAGCGTATTACGCGGCCCTGACACAGCACGTTGCGGTTCTTCTGGCCGGAGATTTCTTCGGGCATTTCAAACACCAGCTCGATCAAAGCGTTGACGGGCAACTGCTGCGGCCCGTGGAATAGAAGGCCGGTCTGGCTGAGATTTTCGATTGTGCCTTCGTACCATGCGCTCGTGTTATTGACGCGGTAGCGAAGAGCTACGTCAAGCTTCAAGCGCCGCGCACGCGGTGTCCAGGAAGGCCGTTTCTCGCGGGTATGACTGCGCCGGATCCCGGTTTCCGGTTTCGCGTGCTCCACGCGCTCGGTGCGGCGCATGGTGGTCCAGTCATACTTGTACTCGGCCGCACACAAAAGGCAGACCTGGTAGTAGTCCCCGTCAGAGCCACGCCGGGGCCAAGAGAACTCGTGCGAGCAGTGGCCTAGCATAAGAACATCCATGATTTTCTGCGGCATGATGGTTACTTGCGGACCTAACTTCGGACCAAAACAGGGAGCGCCGAAGGCAATTTCATAATCTCCCGAACCCGGATTCTTGGGTAGGTTACTTTCGTGTAGGGCAATAGTGTGTCATTTTTCTCACGTTTCAGGAGAACCCTAACTGCGGAACGGGAAATAGTCCTCACTCGGTAGTCGCGGGAGATATTGCTTCCCTGGCCGTAGCGCAGGCTCTAGCTTGTCTTGGCCGGATTATCGGCGACTCGAATCGAGAAGTTTACAACAATTGTGGCCTTGGTCTCGACCGGCTGGCCGTTCTGGAGATAAGGCTTGAAGTGCCACTCGCGCACTGCCTGCTGCGCCGCAGCGGTCAGGATAGCGGGGCCGCTAAGCACGCGTAGGCCTTGGATTGTGCCGTCAGTGCCCACGACCGCCTGCAACACCACGGAACCCTGCACCTTCATGTGCTGTCCCAACAA
The DNA here is from genome assembly GCA_003138975.1 of Acidobacteriaceae bacterium. GTDB lineage: Bacteria > Acidobacteriota > Terriglobia > Terriglobales > Acidobacteriaceae > Sulfotelmatobacter. Next base: position 27,309 of record PLHQ01000200.1, read on the forward strand.
AGGATAGGTCAAATCGACCGAAGCCAGTCGCTCGCGATCCGCAGCATTCGTAGGATGAGCCACCACTGAAGTCGCAACCGCTGAGACGCGGTTTGAATCGCTTGGTATTTCCACTTTGGCGACGTTACTTCCGGGATGGATGATGCGGTGCGTGTCGCCTGCAACCACTTCGACGTCCATCGGCGGAAGGGCGGCCCGATTCGTCACGACTGCCGGAGACTCTGAGTTAGCAGCGTCTTTATTAGACGGCTCAGGAACGGCCGATGCGGTGGAAGCCTTCGGTGCAGGATGGCTCTTTGGTGTCGCAGCCGGTGCAACGGGCACTTGGGCGGTTTTGGCAGGAGCAGTCGCCGACTGCGCCTTCGGAACGCTTTCCGAGTATGAAGCATCAGATTCAAGCGCCTCGTCCGAGCCAAACCAGAATTCGCGATCCTTCACGAGGACGACGGCGAGGGCCATCACCAGAAGAGTAAGGGCGATCAGTAGCCGGCTACGTTCCTTGGTGGCGCGACCAACCTGAGGACTGGCGTGACCAACCTGAGGCTTGGGAAGCGTCGCTCTTGGGTTCACGTCCAGCATTGCGTTTCTTTCGATCGGGGTTCGGGTCGCCCTTGCGAAATAGCCTCGATCTTGGGGGCCTCTTAGCACGCAGCTATCTTGAGGCACTCAGGATGCCATGACAATGGCACGATATGGGGACAGATGGCCCGAGAGTGCTAGAAAGCCGCCTTTGGAGCGATCGCTTGAGAGCCCAGAAACAGTCCTCCAGGAGCGTTTTGAGCTCTGCCTTTGGCTTTACGGGCGCGCCTCCCGTGATCTGGATCACAGCCTTATGTCCGCCAATTTCGGTAGAGTATGGGCACTCATGGGTGGATTTTCCATTCTTACCAACCGCAAGCGCGCCATCGTCGCTCTGGCACACTCTGTCGTGTTCCTGCTGGTTGCGGTGCGGCAGATGGTTGCGGCCAACCCCGCCGCCGGCATTTGGTTGCCTTCCACGGTGCCCACCGGCACGTGGATCCTCTGCGGAGTCTTTGCTATTGTCTCCTCCATTCTTTTGTGGCTCCTCCTCATTTCCCGCGGATGGATGGAAAAATTCTACTTCGGATTCTGCACGGTCAGCGCCAGCTCAGGCCTTCTGCGAACTGCTGCCGGGGATCAGACCTTTCACGCCGGCCTCTACATAAGAGTTATTATGCTGGTCAGCGCGGTTCTGATTGGGCTGTTAATCGTTCGTAGGCATTCCCGCACACACTCCCGCACGCCTTCGGAGTACGCTGAAAGTACTTCGTAATCATTCCTCTCAGGTCATTGGCCGGTATCGTCACGGCGTAGCTCCCTTCTGGTGACGGCTCACGATTTCCTCAAAACTGACGGTGGGGTGCAAAGTGTATTATCGCGGCATGGGAAGCGCTACCGCGCCGGACGTGACCGCCTTTATCCTGGCTGGAGGCAAGAGCACGCGTATGGGTATGAACAAGGCTTTTGTAGACTTCGACGGCCGAACCTTGCTGGGGCGGATGCTTGACTTGGCGCGATCGGTTGCGACCGATATACGCATTGTGGGAAGTCGCGAGAAGTTTGCGGCGTTTGCCCCGGTGGTGGAAGACATATTCCACGACTGCGGCCCTCTGGGTGGAATTCATGCTGCCTTGCGGTCTTCGCAGACGGACCTTAACTTGATGCTGGCGGTGGACATGCCTCTTGTCTCTGCAGCGTTCTTGAAGTATTTGATCAACCAGGCGTGGACTGCGCCTGGGGCGATCGCAGTCGTTCCCCGCGATAATGGACGATGGGAGCCACTGTGCGCCGTTTACCGACGGAACTTTGCTGACGCCGCTGAAAAGGCATTGCTGGCGGGCCGGAACCGGATTGACTTGCTTTATCCGAAGATTGAAGCCCGGGTGATTGAGGAAGAAGAGTTGAAACGCGAGGGGTTCGCGCGCGCCATTTTCCGCAATTTGAATACTCCCGAGGAATTAGAGTTGGGGAAGCGAAGGACTTGAAAGCGGTTTGTATAAGCGCGATTCCTGAGAGCCAGCCGAATGCCTGAAACTGTGAACCAGCCTTACATCGAATTCCGCGAGGTCTCAAAAGCTTTCGGCGAAAACGCGGTTCTGGATCACGTCAGTTTCAACGTGATGCCCGCCGAAACCGTTTGTATCCTGGGGCGCAGCGGCGTGGGCAAGTCGGTTTCGCTGCAGCTTCTTATGGGGTTTCTCAAGGCGGATTCCGGGCGCGTTATCGTGGCTGGCGAAGATATCACCGGTTTTTCTGAAGAACAACTGGAAGCGATCCGAAAAAAAGTGACCATGGTCTTTCAGAACGGGGCGCTCTTTGACTCACTCACGGTGGGCGAGAATGTGGCGTTTGCGCTGCGCGAAACCCGGGAGTTGTCCGAGGAGCAGATTTACCAGATCGTCGATGGCTTGCTACAAATGGTGGGCGTAAAGGAAATGCGAGACCTGTTGCCCTCCGACCTCTCGACCGGGATGAAGAGGTCTGTCGCGATTGCCCGCGCGCTGGCTGCGCGGCCGGAATGCATTCTTTACGATGAGCCCACCACGATGGTGGACCCGCTGATGGCCCAACTGCTCGGCGATCTGATCAAGCGACTCAAGCTGCAATTGAGCCTCACCAGTATCGTTGTCACTCACGACATGCGGCTGGCCCAGAAATTGGCCGACCGGGTCGTGTTCTTGCACGAAGGCAAGGCGATCTTCTTTGGAACGTCAGCAGAGATGGAAAAATCCACTGAGCCGATCGTGCAGGAGTTCCTGGACTTGGACGAACTGAAGCTGGGATGCTAAGCAGGGTGAGCCACGGAAATTCAACTCATTCCTTGCAGGTTTTCCTGGCGTAGCCGGTGCAAGTGACGACCGGCAGGCGCGGATACTTCTCAAATCGCGCGTCGGTGAACGAAAGCTGGCATTGCACGAACATCGAACCCCGGTCGGACTTGATGATCCGGGCATGCACGCAGTCTGCGCACAATCCCGGGTACGGCGAGTTCTTGTTTCCTTCTTTGGCGGAGAACATACGTCGAGATTGTGCATGCCCGTGGGTTCGCCTAGAATCCTTGTCGCACTAACTCTTCGACCGTAAGCGAACTCTCCACCGCCTCGCTGCTCATCATTTTCTCTACGTATTTCGCAATCAGATCTGCTTCGAGGTTGACGGGATCCCCAGGCCGGAGCGAGTTGAGATTTGTCATCTCGACGGTATGCGGAATGATTGCAATGGTGCAGCTCCTGCCTTCCAGCTTTGCGACAGTAAGACTGATGCCCTCGATCGAAATCGAGCCCTTGTAGACGGTGTATTTCTCTATCTCACCTGGCAACTCGATGCGGAGCCACCAATTTTCCGAGTCCGCGATGCGCTCCAGGGCGATGAGCCTGCCGACGCCATCCACGTGGCCTTGCACGATGTGCCCGCCGAAGCGGCCATCGGCTTTCATGGGCAGTTCCAGGTTGACCAGGGCTCCCTCGTGCATGCACGAAAAGGATGTGAGCACCCAGGTTTCGGGCGCTAAATCGGCGCAGAATGAACCGGGCTTGATATCGAGCGCTGTGAGGCAGACGCCGCTGACCGCGACGCTGTTGCCGGGCTTCAGTTCCTTCGGAGTATTTGTGGCTGTAATGGTGATGCGGCGATTCTCGCCGTGCTGTTCGATGCGGGTCACGCGTCCTACTTCTTCAACGATTCCGGTAAACATGAGGACCTCCGAAATAACTTATCAATCATAAATGCATCTCTGAGTCAGCCACACGCGGCGCAATATGTCGGGCTCCTGCGACTCTGTGTTTCTGCTTTCAAAACGAGTATCTTTGTTTCCAGGAAGCCACGTCGAGCGGGGGCAATCACATGCACCATACTAGTCGCCGCCAGTTCACCACACAAATGTGCGCGCTCACTGGAGGAGTGTTGTTGGGCAGTAAGATTTTTCGGGCCAAGGCATTCGCGGACGAGCCGCCGTCAAGCGGGGAACTGCTCCGTCGCATGAAATGGCTGAATGAGCCAGCTTCAGCAACCATTTCACGGGATAGACTCGTCGTACGGGCGCGTCGGAAGACGGATTTCTGGCGGAAGACATTTTATGGATATGTCACAGATAACGGGCATTTCTTTCGTCTGCCGGTTAGCGGGGATTTTGATTTCGAGGCTCGGATCGACGGTCAGTACGCGGCGCTTTACGACCAGGCGGGACTGATGGTTCGAATCGATGCCCAGAACTGGGTCAAGTGCGGAACTGAATTCTTCGACAGCACCCGCCACGCCAGCGTGGTCTTCACTCGGCAATTCTCCGACTGGTCGACGATGAAGGATCTGACAACAAGCGGACGCGTTTGGTGGAAAGTTGTTCGCAAGCCGGATTCTCTCGAGACGCTCTGTTCGGTAGACGGCAAGAACTTTACTTCGGTGCGCATGGGTTATCTGGTTCCTTCAGCCTCAGCCGACGTTGGCATCATGTGCGCAGCTCCGGAGGGCGAGGGGTTCCAGTGTGTCTTCGACAGCCTTAAGCTGACCCTTGCCAGCAAGTGAGCGGTGAGACCGCGAAAGCCTCACTCCTCGTACGGATTGCGCAAGTACCCTTCCACAGCAAAATCGTTTGCGAAGCGGTGCCAACGGAGATGGTTTACCAGCGGCGCTTCATCCATATGGCGGAAGCTTGCGCCAGTGGCGAATGGAACAGAGCTCTCACTCGCAAAGATCTTCGGCGCGTAATACAGAAAAACTTTGTCAACGATGCCGGAGGCTAGCGCCGTCCCGTTTACAGTCGCTCCACCTTCGATCATCACGCTGGTGAGTTCCAGTTGTCCGAGGCAGCGCAAGATCGAATGAATATCCGGGCGTCCATCCGTGGCAGGAGGAAATTGTTCGACTCGAACGCCACGCGCTTCCAATTCTCTCTTCTTCTTTTCCACGCCTGAGGAACAGAAAATCAGCACATCGCTGTTGAAGCTGCCCTCATTCGCGACGCTCTGCACCAGGCGCGATTCCAACGGCAGTCGCAAGTGCGAATCCAGAATTACCCGCAACAACGGACGTCGGCGCGGGTGCCCGCTGCGGTCGGTGAGCAACGGGTCGTCAGCGAGGATCGTTCCCACTCCGACCATGATCGCATCGCTCTGGTGTCGCTGTTCGTGGACGTGGGCACGCGCCGCTTCGCCGGTGATCCATCCGCCAGCAGGAATTCCTACCGCGCTCTTGGACTCAGCCCTGGGCGGCGGAGCGATTTTGCCATCGAGCGTCATCGCGGACTTCAGTGTCACCAGGGGAACGCCGTGTCGAATATAGCGTGCGAAAGCCTCGTTCAGGCGGTGGGCTTCCGCTTCCGACCGTCCAACTTCCACGTGAACGCCCGCGGTACGCAACTTCTCGAAGCCTCGCCCGCTCACCTTGGGATTGGGATCGGGCATGGAAGCCACCACGCGATGAATTCCGGCAGCGATTAGGGCGTCGGTACAGGGAGGCGTGCGGCCCTGGTGCGAGTGTGGCTCAAGATTAATGTAGAGCGTGCCGCCGCGAGCCTTGTCGCCGGCTTGCTCGAGGGCAAGCAACTCGGCGTGCTTCACGCCATCGTAAGTGTAAACGCCCGTGCCGGCGATCTTTCCTTGCGGGTCAATGATCAGCGCGCCGACGTAAGGATTGGGCGACGCCAAAGCCATGCCTTGGCGCGCCAGATTAAGCGCGTGGTGCAGGAATTGTTCGTCAGTCGAATGGTCGGCCATCTGGGATAGGTACAGATCATGAGAACTCACCATAGAGACACGGAGTAACGGAGAAAGACATCTTAGCGTTGGTCTTCTCCTTGGCTCAGTGCTTCCTGGTGAACAGACCTTTTATTCGAACAGCGAATCCACGAATTCTTTCGGGTCAAACGGGAGCAGATCGCCCACCTTCTCGCCGACGCCGACAAATCGTACTGGGAGTCCTAACTCGCGCGAGATGGCCACCACGACGCCACCTTTAGCAGTGCCGTCGAGCTTGGTGAGCACGATGCCGGTGACGCCTGCCGACTGCGTGAATAGCCGCGCCTGCTGCAAGCCATTTTGACCGGTAGTCGCGTCCATGACGAGCAGCGTCTCGTGCGGCGCCCCTGGGATAATGCGCTGAGCGGTGCGGCGCATTTTCTCCAGTTCGGACATGAGGCTGGTCTTGGTGTGCAGCCGACCTGCCGTGTCCACAATCACGTAGTCTGTCTTTCGCGCTGTTGCGGCCTGCAATGCGTCGAACAGCACGGCCGCGGGATCGCCGCCGGGCTTGGTCTTGATCACTTCCGTCCCGGTCCGCATTCCCCAAATTTCCAGTTGATCAATCGCCGCCGCGCGGAAGGTATCCGCAGCGCACAGCAAAACATCCTTGCCCTGCGAGCGAAATACCTGCGACAACTTGCCGATCGTGGTCGTCTTGCCAGTGCCATTCACGCCAACAACGAGAATCACTTCAGGCGTGCCGTCTACTCGTTGGACGGGCCGGGTATTCGCGGCATTCAGAATGGCCAGCAATTCTTCTTTAAGGAGCCGTTTCAATTCCTGTACATCCTTGATTTGTTTACGGTCGGCTTTGTCGCGGAGCTTGCCCAGGACTTCCTGGGTGGTCGTGGTTCCCAGGTCGGCGCCGATCAGCGTGGCCTCGAGATCGTCAAGTGTGTTCCGGTCGATTTCCTTGCCAAACGAGACGACTTCTTCAATACGCTCGGCGAGGTTCTCCCGCGTGCGAGTGACGGCCTCCTTCATGCGCTCGAAGAGACCAGTTTTCTTTTCTTCCGTGCTGCCGAACAGAGTTTGAATCATGAGAAATCCCGAAACTTGATTATAGCGGTCAGAGCAGGTCGCGCTCCCGGCTGCAGGTAGAGGTGGGCGAAAATGTTTAGACGCGGGTTCTTTCGAGGTTGACGGGATCCGAGTCGGGAGGCGCGGGAGCGGGCACAGGCGCCGGGACATTCGAGGCCGGACTCGCTGACACTGCTCTCCTGATAGCAAGGCGCTGGATACGAATCTCGCCCCGCTCGTAAACCGCCATCAGCGCCGCCACCGGGAGGGGATCAAGCCGCTTGCCGGAAAGATTTTGAATGATCTTCAATGCTTCCTCTGGAGTGTGCGCCTGTTGATAAGGACGATTGGTGGTCAGTGCATCAAAAGTGTCGGCCACCGCGATGACGCGCGCCAGCTGTGGAATCTGATCCCCTTTGAGGCCGTAAGGATAGCCCCGGCCGTCGAGCGCTTCATGGTGAAGTTCGATACCGGGGAGCATCTCGGCGAGTTGGGTTACCGGGCGCAGGATATTGGCGCCCTTGGTGGTGTGGGTCTTCATGACCTCAAATTCTTCCGCAGTAAGCGCGCCCGGCTTCCTGAGGATGCGGTCTTCGATGCCAATCTTGCCTACGTCGTGGAGCTGGGCGGAAATTTGCAGCGTCTCCATAAAAGCGGCCGGCAAGTTCAATTCTTTGGCGATCATCATGGAGTAACGTGTGACGCGATCAGAGTGACCACGAGTGTAAGGATCCTTCTCGTCGACCGCGCCCGCGAGCATTTGAATGGAGCCCAGGAACAAAGCACGATTTTCCTCTGCTGCCCCTTTCAGATCTTCGACGAACTGTTCGAGTTCCTGAGACATCGTGTTGAAGGTCCCGGCCAATTCGCCGATCTCAGTCCGGCTCGACAAGTGCACACGCTGTGAAAAGTCTCCGCGCGCCAAGGCGCGACTGGACTGGGTAAGGATCTGTAGGGGATTGGTAATTCTGCGGGCGGCGAAAATACTCACGGCGATGCTGAGCAGGACTGCCATCAGAGCCAACAGGCGCGCGGTGCGCTGCATCTCGTAAACTCCGCGGTAAGCCTCGCGTTGCGGTTTCTGCACGACGACCGCCCAATCGAGCGCCATCACCGGGCTATAGGTGCCGAGCATCTCCACACTGTTCTTGCCTTCCTTGACGGCGAATTCCTTGGTGGCAGCCAACTGCGCCTTATTGCCCTCGTCCACAAAATTGCGGACGATCTCAAGGCTCTTCATGTCCTGGCCGGTCACATATTGCGGAGTGCCCGCCGCCACCAGTCGCCCTTGAGCGTCGACGACATAAGGAATTAGACCGCCGTTGCTAACGTCGTGCAGGCGGCGAATCAGGAACTGCAGATCCACGACGGCGCCCACCATGCCCAAAAAACGACCGCCGTAGCTGACGGGACTGCTGACCAGCACGACGGTCCGCGAGGATTTGCCGTCTTCCACCTGGAGCGCTTGCCCGTTATAGGCGCGGCCGTCGCGGGCTGCATCATAGGCATGTTGCAACTCGCGCTGCAGGAAAGCGTCCGGGGCAATGCGCCCGGCAGAGATGCCCTTCGCGTCAGAGTTCAGCAGCGTGGCATAGGCAAGTTCGTCAGAGGAAGAAACGAAGTTTTCCAGCAGGGCGCGCAGTTCCGGCGCTTCAATGTTCTTGCTGCCAATGTCGCCGCCGCTCGCCACCTGAATGGCCGACGAAAGGTTAGCCAGCATCATCCGTAAAGAGCGCTCGTGCTGCGAGAGATCGTCAGCCAGCGACCGCGTCACCGTATTCTGCAGCAACATCTCGTTAGTCTTCAGCCGGTCCCGGTTGATCGCCTCGACTTGAGCGGAGTAGAAGTACATCGGAACGATGCTGATCACCAGCAGCACGCCGAGGATTACATACAGAATGGGAATACGCGCCGGAGTGGGCCTTGTGGAAGACGAATCGCTCCTCCCCTGACTCAGTTCGGAAGCGCCGTCGATCGAAGTGGCGGCGGATTTCACAGGTATCTATAGAATTTTAATGGGGCCGGTGTAGAAAGAGCCGGAAACCGTTGTTTTTGCCATTACCAAAGTGTTGCTCAAAGCCGGCTTTTAGCGCAGATTTGGCAACAAAACGTAACGGCGGGCTTATGTTCTGAGGGTTTCACTTTTGCCGCTGCGCGTCATCAGTTCATAAATTGCTTCGCGCGGAGCTTTGCCCTCGTGCAAGATGGCGTGCATCTGTTCCGTGATAGGCATCTCGACGCCGTGAGTGCGCGCCAGTCCCACGGCTGCCCCCGTGGTGAAGATTCCTTCTGCAACCATGCCATGCATCCCGGCAAGAATCTCCGGCAACTTGCGTCCGCGGCCCAGTTCGACCCCCACACTGCGATTGCGGGAGAGTCCGCCGGTGCAAGTCAGCACCAGGTCGCCGAGACCGGCGAGGCCGGCCATGGTTTCTGCTTTACCTCCACAGGCCACCACGAGGCGCGTCATCTCCGCCAACCCCCGCGTGATGAGGGCCGCTACGGAATTGTGTCCCAAGCCAAGGCCCGAGCAAACGCCGGCGGCGATCGCGACGGTATTCTTCAGCGCGCCGCCAAGCTCCACGCCGACTGGGTCATCGTTGGTATAAATGCGAAAGCTGGCGTGACTGAACTCCTGCTGTACGGTGCGCGCAAGTTCAGCCTCCTGCGACGCGATGGCGATTGCGGTCGGATCTCCGCGGGCGGCTTCGAGAGCAAACGAAGGACCACTGAGTGCACCGATCCGTGGCAGCCGGTCGCCGCTTTTGGTCATCTGCACGATCACCTCGGTCATGCGCAGCAGGGAGATTTCTTCCAGCCCTTTGGTAGCGCTGACAATTATGGTTTCTGCGAGCAGATGCGATCGCATCTGCTCGAACATGCGGCGGCAGTGTTGCGATGGCATCACACTTACGACGATAGCCGCCTCGGCAAGGGCTTCGGCCAAGTCGTTGCAGGGCGTTACACAGGCTGGTATTCGCAAGCCCGGGAGGAACTTCTCGTTTACGCGCTGCTGTGCAATGGTGTCGCAAACTTCCTTCTCGTGAGCCCAGAGCCGAATCCGGTGAGTTTCTTTGTGTCCCAGGACGATTGAAAGCGCCGTACCCCAGGCTCCCGCGCCGATAATTGCAATCTCGCTCATGCGTGCTTTGCTCCCATGCGGCTTTCTGTGCCGGTAAGCAGGCGGCGAATGTTTTCGTGATGCCTAGCGATGATGAGCAGGGAAGTGGCCGCCATGAATGTCAGGGCCAATGGCGCGTTGCCATAGGCGTGCATTCTGTGGACGAGAAATGGAAAAGAGGCAACGGCGAGGATCGATCCAAGCGATACGTAACGAAAGACGACTACCACTGCGACAAAAATACCCGCTGCTACCAGCACAGCCTTTGGAGTGATCACAATGAAGGATCCCAACCCCGTGGCAACTCCCTTGCCTCCGCGAAACTTTAGCCATACGGGAAACATATGCCCGAGAACAGCAAGCAACGCAGCCATTGCCATCGGCTGATAAGGCAGAACACCACCGGCCATTTGAGCTGAGAGGTAGTATGCCAGCCCGGCTGCGGTGCTTCCTTTCAGAGCATCCAGCAACAGCGTTAGACCTCCGAGTACCGGCGATTTGCGGGAGACATTCGTGGCACCGATATTTCCGCTGCCGCTCTTGCGCACATCTTCTCCACGAAAGATGCGTACAAGCAGATACCCGAAAGGAATCGATCCCAGCAGGTAGCTCAGAGCGGCGATGGTGAGGAGCGTTGGCAAGGTGCGTTAGATTTCTGCTGCGCTACTGCAACCCAAATCCCGCCAGCCTCATGTATTTTGAACCGCCGGGCGAAAGCTGGCTTTGGTAAAGAAAAAACTCGCGGGCCGTCATCGTTCCAAACTCCGGTGGAGACTGTGCCGCCAGTTTTTCCTGCAAGCGCTGAAAGGTGCGGTTCGGACCATCCCCCTTCCGCCAGCGTGCCGAACCTGACCCGCGACCGCCTCGTGCGAGCGTGAGATGCGCGTTGAAAGCATGCCCCTCTTTCGGGATGTTAAGGGAGGATAGTCTGTTATCCATCGTTTCCGCCAGAGAAGTCAGTGCCGAACCTGCCTCAATTCCTACCCAGAACACGCGCGGCGCCCGCGCCTCTGGAAAGAATCCAAAGCCGCGAAAGTTCATTTCCATCGCTGCGGCCTCAATCGTTCTGAGAGTCAGCTTAATCTTCTCGGCCTCAGCTTCGGACTTCTCTCCGATGAACTTCAGAGTGACGTGCAGCGATTCAGGCCGCACCCAACGCGCCTCCGGAGCAAACTTCCGCACGTCGTCGAGGAAGCGAGTGATCCGGCCGCGGATGTCGTCGTCAATATCGAGTGCGACGAAAAGGCGCATAAAACAACCTTATAGCGACTGGCTGCTAG
>PLHQ01000214.1 GCA_003138975.1 Acidobacteriaceae bacterium
GCGAAAAGATCACCAAAGAAAGCGGCTGTCGCGCACGCCTGATAACTGCTGAAGGGCTGGTCGGGGGCCCTATGCCCGACGGTGGAACCGTAAGCGGACTGTGCCAACGTGCCCTTTTCTCCGGAGAGCACGTTGGCCAGATCGTCGCCTCTCCCTCATGGCGACGAGAGTGGCCGATCAAAAGCTACGCGGCTCAACTAGATGACGGCGTTCTTCTAATGCCGCGCTCTCCGACAGACGATCGCACGAGAGTGATCGAAGCCGGCAGATACGCACCAGCGCCGCAACACTCGCGGGGTGACTGATGTGCCCGCCCCGGAGCGCACGAGGAGGCCTGACCCCAACGGAGCCAAGACACATTTCAGAATCGAAACGTTCCCGCCGGGAGATGAAGGATCAGAGAACGTCTCGCCTACCTGCGCAAAAATCTCATTCCCATCACTGTCCTCTGTAACCACGCTCACAACAGAGTGTGATAGCGGCTACGGACTCAGCCCCACTTTAGTGCTGTAGTGACTTTGGTGTTCCCGATTTAGGACAGCGAGAAAATCCAATGGCTTTACGCGAGTGGTCGAAATCAAATGCTAACTATGGCCGAAAGCTTGTCAATTCTGGAATAGAGGGAGCGCGTTCCGGCAGAAAAGCATTTCTTAACGGCGAGCCGCTCACACCGTTTATGAGCGAATCCGTCCGAAGAGCGTTGAGACCCGCCGCCGTTGGGGCGTGCCTCGGTGTGTTGGGGAGTTATCCAGGATGCCGACCGAAATCCATCAGCCGAGCTTTGGCATGCGGGTTACTGGGCGGTGCAATCGGCCTGGGCGCAGGCGTCGCTTGGGAAAGCCGACATTTAACTGCGAGCGCGGCTGGCGGTGCTTTAAAGAACATTGGCCGGGTGCGCGACGAGCAGTGGCTGACCAAGCATCCCATCGATTACGCATAGAGGATATATTTTATCGACCGTCAGTGGTCCGCGCTCCTCGCAGTTGACTGAAATATAAGACTCAGCGTGCTCCTCATATTCCGAGAGATAGTTACAGGGGGCAGCAATGGTCACGCGCGACGTGATGCAGCAGCGGGTTCAGATCCCGCTTTCCGCCGAAAGCCTCACGGAAGAACGCACTGCCTACCTGGAAAGACTAGTCCGTCAGGCCAGAACCGCCGCAGCCGTCTTTACACAATTCACCCAAGAGGATGTTGATCGCCTCGTCAAGCCGATGGTCTTGGCCGGCCTGGACCAAGCTCAACATCTCGCGCGCCTAGCGGTCGAAGAAACCAAGCTCGGAGTCATGGAAGACAAAGTCATCAAGAACATGGTGGCCACGGAATTCGCCTACAACTACATCAAGGATAAACGCACGGTCGGCATCATTCGCGAGTTTCCGGAGCGCAATCTAGTAGAGATGGCGGAGCCGATCGGGGTCATCTTCTCGATCACGCCAATTACGAACCCCACTTCCACGGTGCTCTTCAAGTGCATCATGGCCATCAAGACGCGCAATGCGGTCATTTTCAGTCCTCATCCTAACGCATGGCGATGTTGCTCCGAAGCCGTGAAGATCATGTATGAGACCGCGCTGAAGCACGGCGCGCCCGAAGGAGTTTTTGCCTGCCTGGAGTCGCATACCCTGCAGGACAATGCCTACCTGATGCACCACAAAGACGTGGGGCTGATTGATGCCACCGGCGGGCCCGGTGCAGTCAAAGCCGCCTATAGTTCGGGCAAACCAGCTCTGGGTGTAGGGCCGGGCAACACGCCAGTCTATTTGGAAAGAACGGCGGACCTCAATACAGCCGTGACTGATATCATCCTTTCCAAAACTTTCGATAACGGCACCATCTGCGCCTCCGAGCAAACGGCGGTGATCGACGATGAGATTTATGATCTCGTGCTGAAGAAATTTGCGGCGCTGGGTGCGCACATCTGCAATGAGAAGGAAGTTAAACTGCTGGCCCGCACAGTAATCGATCCTGAGACTGGCTTTATGCAAGCGGCAGCAGTCGGTCAGAAGGCTATCGATATCGCCCGCCTTGCCGGCCTTTCCGTGAATCCAGGCACCAAACTCCTGATTGCGCCGATTCAAGGCGTCGGCCGCGAACATCCTTTGTCGGTTGAAAAGCTGTTCCCGGTGCTCTCGGTCTATCGAGCGAAATCCGTCGACGAGGCGCTAAAGGTGTGCGTTGATGTGAATCATGCCGGTGGGCTGGGACATACGGCGGTCATTTTCTCACGCAACGATGACGTGATCCGCCAGTTCGGCGAATTGATGAACGCGGGACGCATCCTGGTAAACTCGCCCGGCTCAGTGGGGGCAGTGGGCGGCGTTTACAACGATCTCCCGCCCACTTTCTCCTTCGGTTGTGGCACCGGCGGCGGCAACAGCACAACCGACAACGTAAATATCTATCACTACCTCAATATCAAGCGTGTGGCTCGGAGGACACAAGCCCATATGTGGTTCCGAGTTCCCAATCAGATTTATTTCAACATGAACGCGGTGGCGAATGTGCACCAGTTCGCATCGCGCTCCACCATCATCGTTACGAATCCGTCCTTGGAGCAGTTCGGCCACGTCGACCTTGTCCGGCGTTACATTCCGGAAGGAACCCACGTCCACGTTTCAGTCATTCCCGATGCGGAGCCCGAAGTGAAAGTGGTGATGCAAGGAGTGGAGGCGCTCAACTTCTACAAGGCGGATCAAATCATCGCGCTCGGTGGTGGGTCGGTGATCGATGCGGCCAAGATCATGAAGCTTAAGTACGAGTCTCCGGAGGCTGACCTGGAAGAGCTGGCAGCGCCCTTCTTGGATCTGCGCAAGCGCGTGATCGAATACCCGACTGAAAAAATCAACCGGGTCCGGTTGATTGCCATTTCCACCACCAGCGGGACGGGGAGCGAAGTTACTCCCTTTGCCGTCCTGACCGACAAAGAGCGAGCACGCAAGGTGACCCTGGCCGACTACTCGCTGACCCCGGACGTAGCCATTGTTGATCCGCAATTCGTTATGTCCATGCCAAAGGGCCTTACCGCTGACACGGGTGTCGACTGCCTGACCCATGCGCTGGAAGCTGCAGTTTCCAGCTACGCTTCGGCCTATACCGACTGCAACGCCATGCAGGCGATCCGGATGGCCTTCAAGTACCTGCCCATTGCTTATCAGCATCCGCGCGATGAAGAGGCGCGCTGCATGATGCACAACGCTGCCTGCATTGCGGCGATGGCGTTTTCCAACGCCTCGGTGGGTGTCAATCACGCGTTGGCGCACGCCTTCGGAGCGCGCTTCGGCGTGGCGCACGGTAGGGCCAATGCGCTCATGTTGCCCCATGTCATTGCCTATAACGCGTCCGTGCCCACCAAGTTCCTGCCATCGCCATACCAGAAGGGATACGTCGCACACAAGAAATACGCGACTATCGCGGATTTGCTGGGTCTCGGCGGTCACACGATTGACGAAAAGGTGAAGAACCTGGTGGCAGCGACAGAACAGTTACTTGACCAATTGGGTTTTCCGCGTTCGATCGCGGACCTGGGAATCTCGAAGGAAGAATTCGAGCGGGCAATGCCTGATCTGACCAAGCTCGCCTTTGACGATCCTTCCTGGCGATCGAATCCCCGTATGCCGCTGATCAGCGAACTGGCCGAACTGTTTTGGAAGGCCTATCAGGGGCGAGGCCTGGGGAACATGGCCGATGCAGTACGGCAACAAACCGCATAGCGGATGGTGGTGCGTATGGCAATGATCGCCGTGTGGCTCAAAGTTGAGGAAGAACGCGTTGTGCAAGCATTGCAAGAGGCCAGTGAAAAACTGGACGGCATCGAGGGCGAAGTGACGTTGGATCTTTCTTCCGTACGCCGGATCGATCCGAGCGCGGTCCGGGCGATGGCAGAGTTCGCGGGTATGGCCGAGGATAAGAGCGTCAAGGTCGTGCTGCGCGGCGTCAACGTCGATGTTTACAAAGTGCTAAAGCTGGTGAAACTTGCGTCTCGATTTTCGTTCGTGAGCTGAGATGTGATCGTTTGACTGAAGATCCGCACTGATTAGGAGAGCTGACATGCAGAAGCTTCAGCAAGGTGACCGCCTTTCCTGGGGCGACACCGTTTTCCTCCATCTTGAACGCGAGGGCATGCCCCTCAATGTAGCCTGCCTGTGCGTGTTTGAGGGCGAGATCCCTTTCGAAGCTTGCGTGCAGTTTGTCGAGTCGAAGCTGCCGCTTATTCCCCGCTACCTCAAGCGCGTGGTACTGCCGCCGCTTAATATTGGTCTTCCCAGCTGGGAATACGACGCAAACTTCGACGTCCGCCGCCACCTGAGCGAGGCGACGCTCAAGTACGGTTCCGACGCAGAGTTGAAGGCGCTTGCTGGGAAACTTCTAAGCACGGTGATGGACCGGGAGCACCCACTGTGGGACATGACTCTGGTGCACGGAGTGCAAGGTAATCGGAGCGGGCTTATCTTCCGCCTGCATCACTGCCTCGCCGATGGCATCGCCGGAGTTGGAATCATGAACGTGCTCATGGATGCGGATCCAGCGGCGCCTCGCCTGCCCAAACGAAAGCTTCGGCTCCGGGTTCCACCACCTCCTGATCCATGGGCTTCAATCGCGAACGGATGTGTCGATTCCTATTCTGAATTCGTCAAACGAATTATCGCCGCGCTGGCGGACCTATCGAGCATGGCGGAGCGCGTCGTGGCGAATGGTGGAAACTTCGACACGGACGAGTTCACCCGTCTGTTTCCAGAACTCACCGCGAACACCGAGCGGCTGCGCTTCAATGTGATGTACCGGGGCCCGCAGAAGTTTGCCTGCGCCGAGATTCCGCTGGCAGAAATCAAGGCCATCAAACAAGCCTGTGGCGCCAGTGTGAATGACGTCATTCTCTCGTTGGTGACGGCGGCCATCCGGCGCTATCTCGAATTGCATGGCGAAAGAGTGAAAGGGCAGCTTTTCCGCATGATGGTTCCGGTGAATCTGCGTGGCAGCGATAATCCCGGCGAACTGGGGAACCGCATTTCCCTGGTTCCGGTGACCGTTCCTCTGGATATTCGCGATCCCCGGAAGCTGCTGGCTGCGGTCCATCGAAGAACCGAATTTCTCAAACGCGCACACACTGCCGAACTAGTAAGCTTGGCCGGTGGCTTGATCGGCATGCTGCCGACGTCAGCACAGGCAGTAGCGGGCCACGTCATCAGCAGAGTGCCGTTCACGCCGTTCAACATGGTTTGCACAAACGTGCCGGGGCCGCAATATCCGCTCTACCTGCTCGGCCACAAGATGCTGCATTGTTATCCCTATGTCCCGGTGGGTGGGGAAATGGCGCTCAATTGTGCCATTTTGACCTACAACGGTATGGCGTATTTCGGCTTCAGCGGAGATGTTCACGCCGCACCGGACCTGCGACGTCTGGAAAAGTTGCTTAAGTTGAGTTTCATTGAACTGCGGGAAGCCGCCGTAGCCCGGCCCCAGCGCAAGAAAGAGCAAAAGAAAAAATCGAAGAAGATGCACGCGAAGGCGAATGGGAAGATTGCATCGACAGCGGTATCCGAGCCAGCGTCAGTTGGTTTATCCATTCCCCTTCCGCATCTCACTTCGGTCGAATCAGCATTCGCAGCAGAATCTCCGGTTAGGGAGGAGAAAGTCTTGACGCAATTGATCGCCTAGCGATCGTCAGCAGGAGAGTAGCGACGTGGTAGGTCCCGAGTCAACTGCGCAGTTAATGTCCTGGTTGGTCCCGGGCCGCACCCTCTTCCTATCCATTCATCTTCTGGGCATCGTGGGTTTTTCCTACATTGTGGCGAGGCGCTTGGTCCCACTTCTGCGGGGCGAATGTGATTTTCGTTTTGACCGTCCGCTAGTGCGACTGGGAAGGGTTTTCAAGTATTGGCTGGGGCAGTGGAAGCATCCGCGCTACAGGACCGCAGGAATCCTTCACATCTTCATTTTTGCGGGCTTCATCGTCCTGGCACTTCGCGCTTTCACGGTGCTGATTGTCGGTGTCTCCCAAAACTTCGTCATGCCCGGCCTTTCAGGAAGAGCCGGACCTGTCTACAACATCGTCACGGATTACGCCGCCACCATTGTTTTTCTCTGCATGGTGATTGCAGTAATTCGCCGCCTGGTTTTCAAGCCAGAACGGTACGCTGTGCCGACAAGGTACGGTACAGGCCACACGGCCGACGCCATTTTCCTTCTGTCGTTGATCGCACTCCTGATGGTTGCCGACAGCCTCTTCGCAGCCGCCAAGACTGCTGGCCAGCTACAGCAAGGCCAGCCCGTCGAAGTATTGGCGGCACTTTCACTCCCGTGGATTTTGCAAAAGGCTCTGCTCTCCGCTTCCTTGCCTACTCTCGGGAGTGTCTATTTCGGCGCTTATCTTGTCCATGAACTGACCTTTTACTTGTTGCTCTGCTACCGGCCTTTTGGAATCCAGTTCCACGTGGAAACCTCTCTCTTCAATATTTATTTCGCTAAGTTGGACCGGGAGATTCTGAAGCCGGTGCGATGGGGCGTCAGCGATGAGCATCTGGATCAGGTGAAATCTTTCGGAGTAAAGACTTTCGAAGACTTCACCTGGAAGCACATGCTCGACTTCTATTCCTGTGCTGACTGCGGGCGGTGCTCCGACAATTGCCCGGCTAATTCTGTGGGGCGGCCGTTGTCGCCACGATTCATCAGCATTAAGGCGAGAGACTACGCCTTCAAACACTATCCGGTCTTTGGACGCGCGCACAATGGCGCCACACTGGTCGGCGGCAGAGATTCCGGCGGCATTTATTCCGAGGATGAAATCTGGTCGTGCACCACCTGCGGCGCTTGCGAAGAAGAGTGCCCGTTGCTCGTGGAATATATCGACAAGATCGTCGATTTGCGGCGGGGGATGGTCGATGAAGGGAACGTACCGCAGTCCCTGCAGAAACCACTGAAGGCGCTGGAGAGCCGCGGCAATCCATACGGCAAGATGGAGAAGAAGAAGGCCGACTGGGCAAACGCCAGGGAATTCCAGCAAACCTGCTACGTCAAAACACTGGACCACCGCAATGGCGGGGACACTCTGTATTTTGTCGATAGCATCACTTCCTACGATGACCGCATGCAGTCGATCGGGCGAGCAACGGCGAAGATACTCAGCCATGTAGGAGAGAATTTCGGAATCCTGGGCAGTGCGGAAAAAGATAGCGGCCATGAAGTCCGGCGGTTCGGCGAAGAGACGCTCTTCATGGCACTGCGCGACCACAACGTGGATGCCATCAAAGCGTCCGGAGTTCGACGGATCGTCACGGCCGACCCGCATGCCTACAACGCACTGAAGCATGACTACAAAGATCTTCCGCCAGTGGAGCACATCAGCCAGGTGATTGCCCGCGAAGTGAAAGCCGGCAAGATCAAGTTCAATCCAATAAAAAACGAAGACAGCGTATACACCTACCACGATCCCTGCTATCTGGGACGGCACAACCAGATTTATGACGACCCTCGAGATGTGCTGGATGCGATTCCCGGTCTGAAGCGAGTCGAAATGAGCCGTTCCCGCGACCGCTCGTTCTGTTGCGGCGGCGGTGGACTGATGCTGTTCTACGAACCGAAAGAAGATCAGCGAATGGGCGTGAAGAGGGTCGAGATGGCCGCCGAAGCCGGGGCCAATGTGATTGTGACCGCCTGCCCGTTCTGCATGACGAATATGGAAGATGCGATCAAAGTCGCAGGACTGGAAGGAAAGATGACTGCCATCGACCTGGCGGAACTGGTTGATCAACAAATTGCCCGCGAAAGTCAGAAAGTGGCGTGAGAAGTTCTGGAGGTGAATGTGGAGATTCTAGTTTGCGTACGCAGAGTGCCCGATACTTCAGAAAACGAGATCCAGCTCAATAGCGCGGGAGATGACATCGAGCGTGATGAGTTGGTCTATTCCATCAATGAACCGGACAACTATGCAGTTGAAGAGGCGCTGCAGATCGTCGCCCGAGTCGGTGGAAGCCTCACGGTCGCTACAGTTGGTGGCGAAGATGACGAGGAGGTCCTGCGCCGGGAGATGGCCATGGGCGCGCACCATGGCGTGCTGATTACTGACGAGGCCTTCAGTGGATCGGACGGCAGGGGCATCGCCACCATACTGAAAGCCTTTGTGCAGAAGGGCAAATACGACCTGATTCTGACTGGAGTGCAGGCCGAGGATGGGGGCGCTCAAGTCGGCGGAATGCTGGCGGCGCTGCTCGATTATCCATTTGCTTCTCTGGTGAACTCCATTGAGGTTCTCGAAGGCAAGAAACTGAAAATCAGCCGGGAGATTGCTGGCGGCAACAAGGAAATGAATGAGATTGATCTGCCCTGTGTGCTCTCGATTCAGACCGGCATCAATGAACCGCGTTATGTCGGTATGCGAGGCATCCGGCAAGTAGCCTCTGTGCCCATCCCAACTTATGGCGTGACGGACCTGGGTCTGGACGCGTGCTCTGTAGGAGAACCGGCGGCGAGAGTGAAGCGGGTGGACTACTTCGTGCCTGAACTCGGTACGGGAGCCGAAATCCTGCACGGCAGCCGCGAGGAGAACATCGACAGAGTTCTGGAGTTAGTGGCGGCTAAAGGAGGGCCGAAATGATGGCTCGCATCTTTACTTACATCGTGCATAAGGACGGCGTCCCCGATGACTCCGCATTCGAACTGGCGACGGCGGCGCGAATGATCGATGCGACTGCACCGCCGACGGCCATTGTTGTTGGATGGGGCGCGGACCTCGACGCTGCGTGCCGTTCGGTCAGCGCTTCCTATTCTGGGATCTGGAAAATCGCGAATGAAGCACTGGCTTACCCCAATGCTGACTTGGTTCGACAAGCGTTGCTGAAGGTGCTGCCGAGCAACAGCATCGTGTTAGTTCCCCATGATCATTTCGGAATCGATTTGGCTCCTGGCCTTTCCATCAAGATGAATTCGGCTTTCGTCTCCGATGTATTGGACATCGCCGGGGTTGACGGCACTCACCTCAAGCTAGTCCGCCAGGAATTTGGAGGACAGGTGAGTGCGCACGTTCGTTGCGAGATTTCATCAGGCGCAGTGATCACGATGCGTCCGGGAGCGTTCAAGGCGGTAGAGATTGCTTCGGAAGGCAATGTCATCGTCGACAAATCAGGAGAGGTCGATGTTCTGATAGCGGGGCGACGCTATCTCGAAACGGTGGTCGCTGAAGCTGGCGATGTGGACATCACCAAGCACAGCATTTTAGTTTCTATCGGCCGCGGCATCCAGGAAAAAGAGAATGTAGCCATTGCACAGGAACTGGCCGACACCCTGGGCGGCGCGGTGAGCTGCTCGCGACCCGTCGTCGACGCTAAGTGGATGGAGAAGTCCCGTCAGGTAGGCTCGTCCGGAAAAACCGTGAAGCCTAAGGTGTATCTGGCGTGCGGTATCAGCGGAGCCTCCCAACATCTAGCTGGTATTAAAGGTGGCCCTTTACTCATCGCTATTAACAAGAACCCGAAAGCTCCCATATTTCAGGTGGCAGATGTGGGCATTGTCGATGACGTCCTGGAGTTCCTGCCGGCACTGACCAACAAAGTGCGTGAAATGCGAACCGTCGCAGCAAAGTGAGGCACCGCCAATGATTACGAATAAAACATTGAAATTAAGTTTGAAGTCGCTAAGGGACTTTGCCAAGAAACGTCTGCCGGACGAAAAGCTCCTGGAACTGGATGCCGCGGACGAATGCCCGCTCGATATTGTCCGTCACATGTGCAGTCCGGACCAACTGGGCATTCAGCTCTTGTTCATCCCCGAAGAATTCGGCGGGATGGGCGGCGGCGCCTTCGATGTGTATTGCGTTTGCGAAGAAATGGCGCGCATCGATCTGGGCGTTGCCACGGCCGTGCTGGCCACGTTTCTGGGCAGCGATCCCATCACGGTCGGCGCCACTCCGGACCAGAAGAAAACCTGGCTGACGCGTATTGCAGAAGATGGATTGTTGTTCGCCTACGGCGCCACGGAGCCGGAAGCCGGCAGCGATTTAGCGGCGCTCCGCACTACGGCGGACCCAGTCACCCAGGATGGCCGCGTCACCGGTTACAAGATCAATGGCAACAAACAATGGATCAGCAACGGCGGAGTGGCGGACGCCTACACAGTTCTGGCAAATACGCCCAGCGGCCCGAGTTGGTTCATCGTGGAGAAGGACGCAAAGGGTTTCACCCACGACGAGCCGGAAGATAAGCACGGCATCCGCCTCAGCAACACCGCAGCACTTGCGTTCAACGACGTCTATGTCGACGCCGACCGGCTCGTCAGTGGCGTCGAAGGCCAAGGGTTGAATCAGGCGCAGGCCGTGTTCGGTTATACGCGCCTGATGGTTGCGGCGTTCGGCCTTGGAGCGGGATGGGCTGCGCTCGACCGAGCCATTCCCTATTCCACCAAGCGTATCCAGGCCGGGGCGCCGCTCTCGCAAAAGCAGGGATACACGCACAAGCTGATCGTGCCGCACGTAGCCCGCCTGGAGGCTGCCCGCGCTTATATCGAAGAAACCGCGGAGCGCATCGACGCGGGCACTGAAGGAAGTTTGAACACTGAGGGCGCCATCGCGAAGTACATGGCAACGGAGGCCGGCAATGCTGCCGCCGACGCCAGTATCCAGGCACTTGGTGGCTACGGTTACACGCATGAATACATGGTCGAGAAAATCAGACGCGATGTTCGTATCACCACAATTTATGAAGGCACCTCCGAGATCATGGAGATGACCATCAGCCGCGACCGCTGGCAGTCTCACCTGAAGACGCGCGGGCAGCATTATCACGAGCGAGCGAGAGAGTTCGAAGCGCTGCATGCCCGCCATCCGAACGTGGGCGCTGATATTGCGGCCCTGGCTTTGCACGCATTGGCGGAGGTTATGGAGAAAGCGCGGATTGCGCGCCTGACCCGCTATCAGCATATTCTCCTGCGCCTGGGCGAATTAATCGCTCTTGCCGAGTGCGCGGGTAGTTTGTCCCGCCGCGCCATGCTGTTGGCCGAAGGGAAGCTGAACGAAAAGGCGAACCGGCGCTTCGACGCGACGGCGCTGGCAGCGCTCAGCCGGATCTTTGCCCGCGACGCCGCGCTCAAGGTGGCCGAAGACGGATTGCGCTGGGTGATCGGAGCCGGGGGCATCAGCGATTCCGAAATACCCGGGTTTGAAACGAGCTTGGGATTGCCCGCCATTCACCGCGCGCAATTGGGTCTGATTTCGGATCTAGATTACATAGCAGACGTACTGTACGGCCGCACGGCCAAGGCCACGGTCCTGGCGGCGTAGCGTTTAACGAAGAGTTTGTAGGAGTCTCGCCATGGAAAACACTTCTTACCGAGCCATCGCAATTGTAGGGGCAGGAGCGGTTCTGCCCGACGCCGCGAACGTCGCGACTTTTTGGCAAAACGTGAGAAACGGTCTTTACAGCATCTCTGCGGTTCAGCCCGACCGCTGGGATCCAGCGTTCTACTACGATGCCGATCCCAACGCGCCGGATAGGACGTATTCCACGATCGGTGGCTGGGTGCGCGACTTCGCGTGGGATCCGATCAAGTGGCATTTGCCGGTCCCGCCGCGCGTCGTCGATGCCATGGATGAGTCACAGAAGTGGGCCATCGCCTGCACTCGCGAAGCGTTAGAAGACTACGGTTATCCCAAGCGGCCGCTGAATAACGACCGCACCGCGGTGATCCTCGGCAATGCCATGGCGGGGGAGAAACATTACTTCACCGCGCTGCGCCTCTACTTTCCGGAATACGCCCATGAACTGGCCGAGTGTGCGAGCTTCGCCGAGCTGCCGGAAGCGTTGCGCCGCGACCTGACTCGCGAATTGCACGACCGGATGGCGAAGCGCATTCCCGATGTAACCGAAGACACCATGCCCGGCGAATTGGCCAACTGCATTGCCGGCCGCATTGCCAACGTTTTCAATTTCCACGGTCCCAATTATGTCGTGGATGCAGCTTGCGCGTCGGCGATGGCGGCCATCAGTGCGTCGATTGAGGGGTTGGTGGAGAACGATTTTGACCTCGCGGTCACCGGCGGCATTGACCGTAATATGGGTGCCTCGACCTACATCAAGTTCTGCAAGATCGGCGCGCTCTCGGCAACCGGCACTCGTCCCTATGCTGAAGGCGCCGATGGCTTCGTCATGGGCGAAGGCGCCGCGATCTTTCTGCTCAAGCGTCTAGCGGATGCCGAGCGCGACGGAGACAAAATCTACGCAGTGCTACGTGGAATGGGTGGCTCGAGCGATGGTAAAGGAAAGGGCATCACCGCGCCCAATCCGATCGGCCAAAAATTCGCCATCGAACGCGCCTGGGAGAATGCCGGATTATCGCCGGCTACCGCGACGTTGATCGAAGGCCATGGAACATCCACCCGCGTGGGCGACGTGGTCGAAGTGCAGAGCCTGATCGATGTGCTCAGCAGTTTTCATCTTCCGGCGCGCTCAATGGCGCTGGGCTCGGTTAAATCGAACCTCGGACACCTCAAAGGAGCAGCCGGAGCAGCCGGATTGCTGAAAACGGCTCTGGCGCTTCGGGACAAGGTACTGCCGCCCAGCGTGCATTGCGAGCACCCCAATCCGGACATCGACTTCGCCCACTCTCCGCTCTACGTCAACGCCGAACTGAAACCGTGGACGATGCCGGCGGATGGTGTGCGCCGCGCCGGTCTGAGCGCTTTTGGTTTTGGTGGCACCAATTTCCACGCGGTGCTCGAAGAATACATTCCACACAGGCTGAACGGAAACGGCAAGCGGTCAGTGGCGGTCAGTGAGATGCCCGCGAAAGTGGCAGCGCCAATTATGAATACGACAGATGTTTCTCTCACTGCTAACTCCTCCGTTAACAAAGCTCCGTTACGCGGAGCGCTGGTAATCGGTGCTGCTTCGGAAGCCGCGCTGGTTGAGCGTTTGCGCACCGTCGTGGAAGACTCCAAAGCCGGCCGAGCACCGGTGCCCACTGCTCCGGCTGAATCCGATCTGCGTGCACCCGAGCGCGTGGCCATCGACTACGCGAACGCCGCCGAACTTGCCGACAAGGCCACGAATGCACTCAAAGCGCTGGCGGCAAATCAACCGGCGATGTGGAAGGCCCTACGGGCACAAGGCATTTTTCGCGGTCACGGTCCCGCTCCCAAGGTCGCGTTCCTGTATACCGGTCAAGGCTCGCAGTACGTAAACATGCTGCAGGCGCTCCGCGCGGAGGAACCGATTGTTGCTGAAACGTTTGCCGAAGCCGATCGCGTGATGACGCCGTTGCTGGGCAAGCCGCTCAGCAACTTCATCTTTGTTGACAATGCTGACGCCGATGCCGTCGCCAAGGCCGAAGACGATCTACGCCAAACCGCAATTACCCAGCCCGCCGTGCTCGCAACCGACCTCGCGCTGACGCGACTTCTGGCCGCTTACGGCATCGAACCCGACTTCACCATGGGACATAGCCTGGGCGAATACGGAGCCCTGGTCGCGGCCGGCGCGTTACCTTTTGCTGACTCGCTCGAAGCTGTCAGCGCCCGCGGCCGTGGCATGACCCAGGTAGCGATGAAAGACAACGGCCGCATGGCCGCGGTGTTTGCTCCGCTGGAAGAAATCGAGCGAATTCTGAAGACGATCGACGGCTACGTCGTGATCGCCAACGTCAACAGCAACCGTCAGGCGGTGGTCGGCGGCGGGAGCCAGGCAGTCGAGCAGGCCATGGAAGCCTTCCAGAAAGCGGGCTATGACGTGGCGGCATTAACGGTCAGCCACGCCTTCCACACGTCAATTGTGGCGGGAGCCAGCGAGCCGCTGCGGCGAGTTCTGGAGCGCCTGCATCTCGAATCGCCACGTCTGCCCATCGTCGCCAACACGAACGGCGAGTTTTATCCCATGGGGCCTGGCGTCGTGCCGAAGATACTGGACATTCTCACGCAGCAGGTCGCTTCTCCTGTCCAGTTTGTTAAGGGCTTGCGCACGCTGTACGACGCTGGCGCTCGCGTCTTTATTGAAGTTGGACCGAAGAAAGCGCTGCAGGGATTTGCCGAGGATGTCCTCGGCAGCTGCAGCGATTCGGTTTCGCTGTTCACCAATCATCCGAAAGTCGGCGATGTCGCCGCGTTCAATCAAGCGTTGTGTGGCCTTTACGCGGCGGGACTGGGCCACGGCACCGCGGAAGTTTTGCGTGAACCCTCGGTGACAGACAGTCCCTCAACTGATGAACCGACGAAACTAATCCCTGTTACGGCGCGCGCGGTAGGTACATCTACCGCACCCTCCACTCCGACGAACGGCGATCGCTACAACCAGCTTGGCCGGTTGTTCGCCGATGTTCTCGATCACGGCTACGAGATCTACCACGGCCGGAGTGGAGTCTCCACGAGCGTCCCGGTAGTCATCACTGGAGCGGCATTAGGCCTACCTGGAACCGAGCACATCTTCGATGATGCCAACATCGGCCGCATTCTGCGGGGCGATCAGTTTATCGATTCGATCCCCACGCGCTTCCGGCGCGCCATGCTCGACAAACACATCACGCGCCTGGTGAAGAGCGAGAACGGCGAGCCCACGTTCGAGACCATTACCAGTGTCGCCGACGTCATCAAGCTGGCAGGCCGCGGAGGCGCGTTTAATCTGGAAGATGAATTCGGAATTCCCCGCGAACGCGTGTCTGCCCTCGACCGTGACACTCAGTTGGCGATCGCCGCAGGCATTGACGCGTTGCGCGACGCCGGTATCCCGCTGGTCATGCGCTACAAGACCACGAGCAAAGGCACGCAATTACCGGATCGCTGGGGATTGCCCGAGGCTTTGCGAGACACCACCGGCGTGATTTTTGCCTCCGCCTTCCCCGGGCTAGACTCGTTCGCCGATGAGATGGCGCGCTACTACGCAGACCACGCCCGCCGCGATCAGTTGGCTATGCTAGAAAGCCTGCTCGCCCGTGAGGTAGAGGCGAATGGCCATTCCACTCTGGTGCAGGAGATCAACCGGCGAATCGGCGAGATCCGCGTCGCCATCGACAAAGAACCGTATGTCTTCGAGCGCAGGTTCCTGCTTCGGGTCTTGTCCATGGGACATTCGCAATTCGCCGAATTCATCGGCGCCCGCGGTCCCAACACGCAACTCAACTCTGCCTGCGCTAGCACCACGCAGGCGGTAGGCCTGGCGGAGGACTGGATCCACGCTGGGCGGTGCAGCCGCGTGATCGTCATCTCGGCCGACGACATTACCTCCGACCACATGATCGAGTGGATGGGCCCTGGTTTCCTCGCCAGTGGAGCGGCAGCCACCGACGAAGTGGTCACCGATGCCGCTGTTCCCTTCGACCGCCGGCGCCACGGCATGATCATCGGAATGGGCGCCGCAGCTCTGGTCGTGGAAAGCGCCGCCGCCGCGCGGGAACGAGGAATACAGCCCATCTGCGAAGTGTTGACCACAGTGACGGCCAACAGCGCCTTCCATGGCACTCGTCTCGATGTCCAACACATTGGCCAAGTGATGGAAGCTCTGGTGGCCAAAGCTGAAGTCGGCAGCGGTATTTCGCGTCGCCAGATCGCGCCCCAGACAGTTTTTGTTTCCCATGAAACTTATACACCGGCGCGCGGCGGCAGTGCTTCCGCCGAAATTCACGCGCTGCGCCGCGTCTTCGGCGATGCTGCGGATCGCATAGTGATCGCCAACACCAAGGGCTTCACTGGTCACGCCATGGCCACCGGCATCGAAGATGTCGTCGCGGTCAAAGCGCTGGAAACCGGTTGCGTGCCTCCGGTCGCCAACTTTAAGGAAGTTGATCCGG
Organism: Acidobacteriaceae bacterium; assembly: GCA_003138975.1. GTDB lineage: Bacteria > Acidobacteriota > Terriglobia > Terriglobales > Acidobacteriaceae > Sulfotelmatobacter. Next base: position 15,763 of record PLHQ01000214.1, read on the forward strand.
AGTTGGGACAATTGAACCTGTCGAAAGGCGGCATGTATCCCGTCGACTACGCTATACATTTAGGAGCGGGGTTCGGTTCGCAGATCAGCATGATGCTGCTGCGTTGGGTCAAGACAAAAGACGGGATTCGTCGCAGCCCGAATGATCTGGGCTATGCCTATCGCATCGCCGATGCCACCGCTTGGAGCGCGTGGCTGAGCAGCGTCGCAGGGTATCGGGTCGCCGATCTTGAAGTAGTCCACCGCACGCTGCGCGTGCGCGATCATGGATCGGCAACGCGGGTCGCGGAAAGCGCCGATGAGCTGCGACCAGTGTCGGTATCCGTACATGCGCCGCAAGCTCCGCCACCGCTCGGTGCCGTCGCTGAAATAGCACCCAACGTTCGATTCGCCGCTCCCGCCCCTTCCGCGCCGCCCAAGCCAGCAGCGACGAGAGATTCGGTGAAAGAGAAGGTACTGGCTCTGGTTGCCGAGAAAACCGGTTACCCGGTTGACATGCTCGATCTGGATCTTGATCTGGAAGCCGATCTGGGCGTCGATACTGTCAAGCAGGCGGAAGTTTTTGCCACGATCCGCGAGGCCTACAACGTTCCGCGCGAGGAGAATCGCAAGCTGCGGGATTACCCAACCCTGGCGCACGTCATCCGTTTCGTGTATGACAAGCGTCCGGACCTGGCCGTGCCAATCTCTGCGGCAGCGAAAGAAGAAATCGGACCTGCGACGACGCCGACCGCTGCACCCGAGAAACCAGCCCAGGCTGCGACATCTGTGCAAATTGTTTCTAGCGATTCCGTGAAGTATCGCATCCTCGCTTTGGTAGTGGAGAAGACTGGCTATCCCGTAGACATGCTGGATCTCGATCTGGACCTCGAAGCGGATCTCGGTGTCGACACCGTCAAGCAAGCGGAAATGTTTGCCGCAATCCGAGCCGCATATAACATTCCACGCGACGAGAACCGGAAGCTGCGCGATTACCCGACGCTGGCTCACGTAATCCGTTTCGTATATGAGAAGCGCCCCGAGCTGGCCAGCACGGGTTCCGCAGCTTCGGTGGCTCCGCCATCTCCTGCGCCTCGTGAAACACCCGCGCGGTTTCCAGTTGCAGTCCAAGAGGCCACGAATGACTCCATCAAGGAGAAAGTGCTGGAGATCGTGGCCGACAAAACCGGCTATCCGAAAGATATGTTGGACTTGGATCTGGACCTCGAAGCGGATCTCGGAGTCGACACTGTCAAACAAGCGGAAATGTTCGCGGCCGTGCGAGCGGCGTACAACATTCCGCGCGATGAGCATCTCAAGCTGCGCGACTTCCCGACCTTGGCCCATGTGATCAAGTTCGCTCACGACAGGCAGCCGGGCTTGGCTGGAGCGCCCGCTGCAACGCCCTCGGTAAGATCAGAGCCGACGCAGAAAAAGCCGGTGTTGTCGGCATCTTCGGGTTCGAAGGTAGTTACGCCTGCGCGTCCGATCCCCGCCAGTTTCGATGCCGTCAATCGTATTCCACGCCGAGTGCCGGTTCCCACCTTGCGCCCATCGCTTGAGTTTTGTAAGCCAACCGGTGTAACGCTCGGTTCCGGCCGGCGAGTGGTCATCATGCCGGACAAATCTGCAGTAGGAGACGCGCTGGCGCAACGGCTGGAAACTATGGGCGTAGAAGTTCTCCGCATCAACCACACGTTCGATGCAGATACACTGCAAAATCGCCTCAAGGACTGGCTGGCCTCGGGACCGGTGCACGGAGTTTACTGGCTGTCCGCGCTGGACGACGAGGGAAATCTCAGTGATGTGGATCTCGCGGGCTGGCATGAAGCCCTGCGAGTACGTTTGAAATCACTGTATGCCACCATGCGCGTTTTGTACGAACAGGTTGCGGCACCGGGCACATTTCTCATATCGGCAACGCGGCTCGGTGGACAGCACGGCTACGATCAGGCCGGCGCGACAGCGCCGTTGGGTGGCGCAGTCGTGGGCTTCACCAAAACCTACAAGCGAGAGCGGATCGACGCGCTGGTGAAGGCGGTCGACTTTGAAGAGGAACAAAAACCGTCAGAGGTCGCTGCCATCCTGATTGAGGAAACTTTGCGCGATCCTGGCGCAATCGAACTCGGATACAAAGAAGGACTGCGCTGGACGGTTGGCCTACAAGAACAGCCTGCCGCCGATGGCCAGCCCGGTCTCACCCTGGACAGCAACACCGTCTTTGTCGTTACCGGCGCAGCTGGGAGCATCGTATCGGCCATCACCGCCGATTTGGCGACCGCCTCAGGAGGCACGTTCTACCTGCTTGATCTCGTCCGCGAGCCTGATCCGGAGAACCCGGATCTCAAACGCTTCGTGACTGACAAGGAAGGCCTTAAGCGTGATCTTTTCGCACGTATCCAGGCGCGTGGCGAGCGGGCTACGCCGGCCCTGGTGGAAAAGGAGCTGGCAGCCCTGGAGCGAGCGCAAGCGGCACACAGTGCGATTGAAGCCGTGAGAGCCGCAGGCGGTAAAGCCCATTACTTCAGCGTCAACCTCACCGACGCTGACGCGGTAGCCAAAGTCATCCAACAAGTGCGCGAGCACAGCGGGCGGATCGATGTGCTCCTGCATGCCGCCGGCACCGAGCGTAGCCACTTCCTGCAGGACAAGGATCAGCGTGAATTCGATCTTGTCTTCAACGTCAAGAGCGATGGCTGGTTCAATCTTCTGCACGCCCTCGGCGAAATGCCACTCGGAGCAACCGTGGCGTTCAGCTCGATTGCCGGGCGCTTCGGCAACGCCGGACAAACGGATTACAGCTCGGCCAACGATCTATTGTGCAAGATCACCTCGAGCTTCCGGACCACCCGGCCGGCAACGCGCGGCATCGTCATCGACTGGACGGCATGGGGCGGCATCGGCATGGCCACGCGCGGTTCCATTCCTAAAATGATGGAACTCGCGGGTATCGATATGCTACCGCCCGAGGCGGGGATTCCTTTGATCCGCCGCGAACTCACCACCGGCGCCACCAAGGGTGAGATTGTCATCGGCCAGGGTCTCGGAATTCTGCAGAACGAGTGGGATTCCACCGGCGGTCTGGATACATCCGCTGCTGAAACTCTGCTGCGATCATCAGAGCAAGGACTATCGAAGTTGGGACCAATGATTGGCAAGGTTGCGAGCATTGGCCTCCAGAATGGCCTCACGGTCGAAACCTCCTTCGACCCAGCCATTCAGCCGTTCTTGCACGATCATCAAATTGACGGTACACCCGTGCTGCCGGGAGTCATGGGGATTGAGGCATTTGCCGAAGCGGCGTTGTGCTTGCTTCCCGGCTGGCACGTCGCAGCCATCGAAGATGTGAATTTCCTGGCGCCGTTCAAGTTCTATCGGAACGAACCGCGCGCGGTGACGGTCGAGACAACCATCCATCCACAGGTCGACACCTTGCTGGCAGATTGCCGCTTGACCGGCCGCAGATCATTCCCTAACCAGTCCGAGCCACAAGTGACGACACACTTTACCGCCCGGGTGCGGCTCGCAAAACAGGCGCCCAAAGCGGAGACCGTGCCGGTACCGGGCTTGACCGCTGGACACGTCATGAAAGCCACCGACATCTATCGCCTCTACTTCCACGGACCCGCTTACCAAGTTGTCGAGCGGGCATGGTGGGACGGACACCGGATGGTCGGGCTGATGGCTAGAAGCTTGCCGGCAAACCATCTGCCATCCGAGCCTCCGACGCTCATGGCGCCGCGTCTCATTGAGCTTTGCTTCCAGACTGCGGGTCTCTGGGAGATGGGCGTGCAGGGCCGGATGGGTCTGCCGCGGCACATTGACCGCGTTTCCTCATTATTATTACCAGCCGCGGAGTCGGACGATACCCGCTTATACGCCGTGGTCACTTCCGACCAGGGTCGCAGCAGCTTCGATGCCGACATTGTAGACACGAAAGGAAACCGCTACCTGCAGATTAGCGGCTATCGCACCGTGGCATTTGCCGGCGCCTTGGATGCCGAGCGGCTGAAGGCACTCCAGGCTGCGATGTCACTGGAAACCGTCGCCGCATAAGAACATGACCTGTCCTAACGATCTGCTGATCGGAGGACTTATGGAACACGAATTCCAACGGGTGGCTATCGTGAATCGCGGCGAAGCTGCCATGCGTTTCATCCACGCGGCCTGCGATTTCAATCAAGAATACGGCACATCGCTATGCACGATCGCCATTTTCACCGAGCCTGACCGTCATAGCATGTTCGTGCGGGAGGCCGACGAGGCGGTGTGTCTTGGTCCCGCTCAGGTCGTCGACCCAGACACTCAGCAGACTAAGAGCAGCTATGTCGACTATGTTCGCCTCGAACAGGCGTTGGCTGCCGCACGCGCAGATGCGGTCTGGGTGGGATGGGGCTTTGTGGCGGAACACGCCGCATTCGCGGACCTTTGCCGCAAGCTGGGGATCGTGTTCATCGGTCCGGATGGCGATGTGATGCGGCGTGTGGGCGACAAGATCGCCTCGAAGCGATTGGCCGAGCAGGCGCGGATTCCGGTAGTGCCTTGGAGCAATGGGCCGGTTGAAACGCTCGCTGAAGCGCGCAGTCATGCCGAGCGCCTAGGCTATCCGATCCTGGTTAAGGCCACAGCCGGAGGCGGTGGTCACGGGATTCGCCTGGTGCGTTCAGCAGCCCAACTCTCGCAAGCCTTTGCCAGCGCGCGGGCCGAGGCGTTCAAAGCCTTCGGAGACTCGACCGTTTTCCTGGAACAACTGTTGTACTGCCCACGCCACGTCGAGGTCCAGATCATCGCCGACCAGTACGGGACAACATGGGCCGCCGGCGTGCGCGACTGCAGCATCCAGCGACGCCATCAGAAAATCCTGGAAGAAGCACCCTCGCCAGCGCTTTTTCCCGAGCAGGACTCAGCGCTGCGAGAAGCGGCGGTGCGCTTGAGTAAAGCAACGGGCTATCGCAACGCAGGCACAGTCGAATTCCTTTACGAACCGGAAATCAAACGCTTCTCTTTCATGGAGATGAACACCCGGTTGCAAGTGGAACATCCAGTGACCGAATGCACGACCGGGCTCGATCTCGTGAAGCTTCAGATTCATGTTGCGCGTGGTGGCCGTCTAGAAGGCAAACCACCACGTACGACCGGTCACGCCATTGAGGTTCGTCTGAATGCCGAAGATCCGGAGAACGACTTTGCTCCGGCTCCGGGCGCGATTGAGCGGTTCAGGATTCTGACCGGGCCAGGCGTGCGCGTCGACACCGGCGTGGCGGAAGGCGACACCATCCCGGCGGAGTTCGACTCGATGATCGCCAAGATCATCGCTTACGGCCAGAACAGGAAAGAAGCGCTTTCCCGCCTGCAGCGGGCGCTGCGCGAGGCCGTTGTCGTCATCAAGGGCGGAGCCAGCAACAAAGCGTTTCTGCTGGAATTGCTGAATCGCCCCGAGGTCCAGCGCGGAGAAGCCCACAATGGCTGGCTCGATCACCTGGCGGCAAGCGGCGAGCACCTCTCCCGCCGTTACGCCGATGTCGCTCTGGTTCAAGCCGCCATCGAGTCCTACGATGCCCAACTGGCCGTGGAGCAGACTCAGTTCTATGCATCGGCGGTGCGCGGGCGACCGCAGGTGCGGAGTGAGGTGGGCCGGATTGCGGAACTACGTTATCGAGGCCATTGCTACTCGCCTAAGACTTATCGCCTTGGTCCGCGGCAATACCGCGTGGAGGCGAACGGGAAGCGCATCGATGCCTGGGTCGACCGTTTGGGTCCGTTCGAATGTCGCCTCACAGTCTTCGGGCGGCGCTTTCGAATCGTCTCCGTGGTCCAGGGATTAAATTACCGTATCGAAGTGGAAGGTGTGTCGCACCAGGTCGAGCGCGATGACGGGGGCGTGGTGCACTCTCCGTCGCCCGCTGTGGTTGTTTCAATCGTCGTCAAACCGGGCGACACGGTTGCGGCCGGAGACCGGCTAGCCGTTCTCGAGGCCATGAAAATGGAGATGCAGGTCGTCGCCCCATTTGCCGGAAAAGTGCGGCAAGTGATGACCATACCCAACGTGCAGGTGGACGCTGGAGCCCCGCTCCTGCAGATTGATCCCGTCGCAGATGACGACACCGCCACGAACTCAGAGCAAGTGGTATTTGGTGTCTCGTCCGCTCCGGGCGGAAACCAGGAAGCGATCCAATCGAGCTGCCGTCGAAGCCTGGATGAACTCCGCCAGCTCATGTTGGGCTTTGACGTAGATCCGAAGCACACCGCGCAGCTGCTTGCCGAATGGAGCCACATTTGTCCCGTGGACAGCGATGAAATGCTACAGAGCGAAGATGAGATCCTCAACATCTTTGTCGACATATGTTCCTTGTTCCAGCGCGAGCCGGAGGTAAACCATCGGGCCAGCGGAGAAGAACCCAGTGCCGAGGCTTATCTGTTCTCCTACTTGCGCATGCTGGAGACGCGTGGTGAAGGACTCCCGCCAACCTTTGTCAAAGCGCTTCGCCGCGCTCTGTCTCACTACGGTGTCCAAACGCTGGATCGCTCGCCCCAACTGGAAGAGAGCTTGCTCTGGATCTACAAATCGCACCAACGCGTGGAGCAGCAAATCGCGCCAGTTCTGGTTCTCCTCGAGCTGCGTCTGCGACAGATCCAGACGCTATCAGCGCGCAGTGACGAGTCTCTTCGGACTCTTCTCGACAGAACGATCTCCGTCACCAATGGCCTCTTTCCCGCAGTCACCGATCTGGCCCGGGAATTGCGCTATCGCTGCTTCGATCAGCCGCTGTTTGAGCGAGTACGACGGCAAGTTTACGAGCAGATGGAGAACCACCTTGCTCACATGGCGGCCAACCCCAATGCCGAGGACCGCCCTGAGAGAGTCCACGCATTAGTGGAATGTCCGCAGCCACTGGTGAGCCTGTTTTCCGGCCGTTTCGCGACCGCTGACCAGGACATGCGCCAGTTAATGTTGGAAGCGTTAACCTGGCGTTACTACCGGATTCGAAAGCTCACCAACTTTCGCTCCGTGGCATTGAACGATGAGCAATGCTGCGCCACGGCTGAATACGATTATGAGGGAAAGAGCCTTCACGTCTTCACTACGCATGCCGAGTTTTCCCGCCTGCCCGAGGCAGTGCGGACGATGTTTCCATTGATCGTGGAAGTACCCAAGGATCATGATATCCTGATCGATTTTTACGTTTTTCATGCCGCAGGGTTGGCCGATCCTGAAGCGATGCAGCAAGAAGTCGGATCGATAATCAATCAGGCCGGCTTCCCGCGCTCGATCCGGCGCATTGTAGCCTCTGTCACCGGTCCCGCTCATAATCACGACGTTGGAAGCACGCAGCATTTTACATTTCGCCCCAGCGGGAACACATACGAAGAGGAGAAATTCTTCCGCGGAATCCATCCCATGATGGGAAAACGCTTGCATCTCTGGCGGCTCGACAATTTCAAGATTGACCGGCTGCCCTCCGTCGAGGATGTATACCTGCTCTACGCCGTTGCCCGCGATAACCCCAAGGACGAGCGGTTGTTCGCGTGCGCGGAGGTTCGCGATGTAACCCCGGTGCGCGACGAGAGCGGACGGATCGTGCAACTGCCGCACCTGGAGCGCATGTTCACGGAGGCGCTGGCCGGCATCCGGCTATTCCAGTCGAAGCGGCCAAACCATCAACGCCTTCATTGGAATCGTATCCTGCTGAATGTTTGGCCCCCGCTCAATCTCGATCCAGATGAATTGCGTGATCTTGTCCACAAACTTGCGCCTGCCACGGAGGGTCTGGGACTGGAACAAGTCGTGGTGCACGCCCGCATCCCGGATCCGGCGACCGGAGAATTGCGCGAAATGGTAGTGCGCATTTCAAGCCCGGGCGATAGCGGTGTGCTCATTACCTTCCGTCCCGCCGACAAAGTGCAGCCCATCCGGCCTTTGCCCGAGTACGATCAGAAAGTCGTACGCATGCGCCAGCGCGGGTTTATCTACCCTTACGAAATCATCAAGATGCTTACGCCCGCTCCGGACCAAACCAGGGCGGAATTTCCCTACGGCGATTTTGTCGAACATGATCTTGACTCTGCGGGCCGTCTGGTACCCGTAAATCGTCCTTATGGTCAAAATAAAGCCAACATCATCGTTGGCATCATCCGCAACTTTACGACCAAGTATCCCGACGGCATGACCCGCGTTATGGTGCTGGGAGATCCCAGCAAAGATCTCGGTGCCATCGCAGAGCCGGAATGCCGGCGCATCCTCGGAGCTTTGAATCTGGCCCAGGAAATGTGCGTTCCCCTGGAATGGTTTCCCATCTCTGCCGGGGCCAAGATCTCGATGGAGAGCGGCGTGGAAAACATGGATTGGATCGCTCGCGTACTCCGGGGCCTGATCGAGTTCACGCAGGCCGGCGGCGAAATAAATCTGGTGGTAAACGGCATCAACGTCGGCGCTCAACCTTATTGGAACGCTGAGGCCACCATGCTCATGCACACGCGGGGCGTTCTGATCATGACGCCGAAAGCTGCAATGGTGCTTACCGGCAAGCGTGCATTGGAGTTCTCAGGCTCCGTCTCGGCCGAGGACAACCAAGGAATCGGCGGCTACGACCGCATCATGGGTCTCAACGGCCAGGCGCAGTACTGGGCCAAAGATATCGATGAAGCCTGCCAGCTTCTGTTGCGTCACTACGAGCACACCTACGTGGTCCCAGGCGAGCGTTTCCCTCGTCAGGCCGCGACTTGCGATCCCGTTGATCGCGATGTGCGAGTCTATCCGCACGGGAAAAATGGCAATGGTGAAGATGGCTTCGAACTCATCGGCGATATCCTGTCGGACGAGACCAACCCCGGCCGCAAGAAATCTTTTGATATTCGGAAAGTAATGATGGCGGCCATCGACCAAGACCATGCGCCGCTGGAGCGCTGGGCGGGCATGCGCGCGGCGGAGACCGCGGTCGTCTGGGATACCCATCTCGGTGGTTATCCCGTTTGTCTGATCGGTATCGAATCCCGGCCCTTGCCCCGCTTGGGATTTGTTCCGGCCGACGGGCCTGATCAATGGACTTCCGGCACACTCTTCCCTCAATCCTCCAAGAAGCTCGCGCGCGCGATCAACGCGGCCAGCAACAATCGACCGGTGGTGGTCCTGGCCAACCTGTCGGGGTTTGACGGCTCCCCAGAGTCGATGCGCAGGCTGCAGCTCGAGTACGGCGCTGAGATCGGGAGGGCCGTGGTGAACTTCAAAGGCCCCATCGTCTTTTGCGTGATCTCCCGCTACCACGGAGGCGCTTACGTGGTCTTCTCGCGGGCCCTGAATGAAAACGTCGAAGTGGCAGCCTTGGACGGAACCTATGCCTCCGTGATCGGCGGCGCACCGGCGGCGGCAGTGGTCTTCGCTGGTGAAGTCGAAGCCAAAGCTCGCAAAGATGCGCGTCTGCAGGCGTTGAGCGAGGCGATAGCTAAGGCTGAAGGTGCGGAGAAAGGACGGTTACGCGCCCAGTGGGACGAACTTTTCAAGGTCGTACACTCCGAGAAGTTGGGCGAGATGGCATCCGAATTTGACCGTGTTCATAGCGTCCAGCGGGCTCTCGATGTGGGTGCTCTCAATTACATTATTCCGCCCGCGAACCTGCGGCCTTACCTAATCCACGCGGTCCAACGCGGGATTGGGAGAGTGGAAGAGTCGGAATCGGCGAAGCCGGAAGGCAGAATGTCGGAAGCAGCTTAGCTTCGACGAGGTGAATTGGATGAACGTGTATTGGTTGGAGCAAGGTGAAGCAGATGTACCGGCGGAGAATGATTGGCTGAGCGTAGACGAAGCGGTCTGCGTGAAGGGGATGCATTTTTCCAAGCGCCGTTCCGAATGGCTGCTGGGACGCTGGACGGCAAAGCGCGCGCTGTCCGTTTTTCTGAATGTGCCTGCTCATCCCGTTGTCTTCAAGAAAATGGACATACGCCCCGCGGCGTCCGGGGCGCCCGAGGCCTTTTTCGACGAACAGCCGGCTGCGGTCACCATTTCGCTGAGCCACCGCGCCGGCATCGCAGCTTGTGCCGTGGCCATGTCCGGAGTGGAGATGGGTTGTGATCTGGAAATAGTCGAGCCTCGCAGTGATGCTTTTGTCGCTGACTATTTCACGGTCGAAGAACAAGCGCTGGTTGCACGCGCATCTGCGGCGGACCGCGATCGGCTGCTGGCTCTGCTTTGGAGCGCGAAAGAGAGCGCGCTCAAAGCGCTGCACGCGGGGCTTCGGCTCGACACCCGCTGTGTGATTGTTAGACCTTTTGCCGCTTCATTGGCCCCCGATGGCTGGGCTCCGCTACTGGTGAGTTATACCGGCGGTCGGGTTTTCCACGGCTGGTGGCAACACACGCACAACATCCTCCGAACCGTAGTTGCCACTCCGCCGCCAGATTCGCCAATTCCTTTAGCCGTCCGGTCTCACGTTTTCGACAGTGCCGGCTGCTGCGTGTAAGAGATAAGTGTGAGTGTGTAGGGCGCTTGTATGGCACACTGCGACAACCATTTCGATTTCGACTTTGTCGTTATCGGCTCAGGCTTCGGCGGCAGTGTTTCAGCTCTTCGACTGGTGGAGAAGGGGTATAAAGTCGGGGTCATGGAGATGGGTCGGCGCTGGACGCCTGACAATCTGCCGCGCTCCAGCTGGTCGCTTCATCGCTGGTTTTGGCGTCCCAACCTCGGCCTGCGTGGCTTCTTTAACATCCGGTTCTTCAGGCACGCAACCATCTTCCATGGCTGCGCGGTAGGTGGAGGATCAATCACTTATGCGTGTACATTGCTGCCTCCTCCAGCGAAAGTGTGGGAAGCGGGCTCTTGGAGGGCCTTGGCCGATTGGAAAGCGGAAATGCCACGGCATTATGACACGGCCTCGCGGATGCTCGGAGTGACGGAAAACAGAATTCTCGGACCGGCCGACCATCTCCTGAAAAAAGCTGCGGAATCTGCGGGTTCTGGACATACTTTCTACTGCACGAAGGTTGCCATCTTCCAGCCCGCCGATGGAGAGCCGGGCGGTCAGACCGTTCCTGATCCATTCTTCGGCGGAGAAGGTCCGGCGCGAACTACCTGCATCGGCTGCGGCGGCTGCATGATGGGGTGCCGGTATGGTGCGAAAAATACGCTGGACCTCGGTTATCTGCATCTGGCGGAAAAGCGCGGTGCCCGGATCTTTCCAGAAACCAGGGTAGTGGATGTCAAACCACTGGATGGAATTGGCGATGGCGGCACCGGCTACGAAGTATGCACAGTGAAGTCCACTGCGTGGATTCGCCGCCAGCCCACGCGATTCACCTGCCGCGCGGTCGTCTTCTCCGCCTCGTCACTGGGCACGATGGAACTCCTCTTTCAGCTCAAGGAAAAAGGCTCCTTGCCGGCCATCAGCAACCAACTGGGCCAACATGTGCGCACCAATTCCGAATCGCTCATCGGAGCGCGCACACCGGGCTATTCCGAAGACGTGTCGCAGGGCATCGCGATCGGCTCCGGCATCTATATCGACGAACACACGCACATCGAAGCGGTCCGCTATCCAAAGGGCTCCGACGCTATGGGATTTCTCACCACCATCCTTACCGATGGCCGCCCTGGGCCGCAGCGCATTGCACTCTGGCTAAAGAATGTCGCCTCTTCACTGCTTCGCCATCCGCTCAGGACGGTGCGTGTGCTGCAGCCGTTGGGCTGGGCACGGGAGTTTGTGATTCTGCTTTGCATGCAGACACTGGAGGGAGAGATCGAGATGCGCTGGCAACGCCCCTGGTTCTGGCCGTTCCGAGAGTTCCTCGTCAGCCGCGGCGAGAAGGTGCCTACCTACATTCCGAAGGCCAACGAGTTCGCGCAGAAACTCGCGCAACTCACCGGAGGTTTTGCAATGAGCATGCTTCCTGAGATCCTCTTCGATGTTCCCGGCACTGCGCACTGCATCGGAGGTTGTGTGATCGCCGATTCTTCCAGACACGGCGTCGTGGATTCTCATCACCGTGTCTTCAACTACAAGAATATGTACATCTGTGACGGATCCGTGGTGTCGGCCAACCTCGGCGTCAATCCCAGCCTGACCATCACCGCGCTGGCCGAACGGGCGATGAGCTTTATCCCTCCAGCAGCAGAGACAGATTGGAACGATCAAGCCTGGAGCGATGCCACCTAAGCTTCTTCATGCAGACGCAGTCGGGATCGACGCACCAGCGGGCAGCAATCGATTCAAGAGTGCCTGCTCACTCTGCAGCCACAAACGGCTGGTATACAGCAAGGCGCTGCACTGCAGCGTGATCCAGTCTTTGGTGATCAAAGGCGAACGGAACTCTTTGCGATTTTTTATCCAATGCTGCGCCACGTGACGCGCGATTGTGAAACCCATACTGCTGCCAGATCCTCTGACGTCTTCCAGGATCCCATCCAGCGTAAACATCACCTTCGACAACATAATCAACGGTCCGGGAAACTTGATATCCTTCATCGCAACGCGCTCCAGGAGCCTCATCGCATCCGCGCCGCTCGCCAGACGCACCACCGGCAGTTCGTCGATAAAGCGCGCGACTATCTCCCCAACCATCTGCCCCCTCGGCGAAGCGCTTCTGATGTGTTGCTGGCTGAGTGCCAACACTTCATTGCAGGTACCGACCGGGTCCCGCAAGCTCACCATCAAAAACAGGAGCGCGAGATGCCGGCGCTGATCCCGGCTCAAGCGTTCTCTCAGCGCCCAGTCGAGGATCGTCAGCTCGCCAGTACGATTGTTGTAGAGCAGATTGCCAGCATGGGGATCACCGTGAAAGATGGCATCTTCTCGCGCCGCCAGGAGCGGAACTGCGATCAGCGCTTCGATGAGTTGTTCGGCGACCTTCGTGCGCCGCGCGCCTGGTAGGCGGGCCGCCGCATTTGTCACCTTGATCCCCCGCTCCTCAGTGAGCGCCGTGATTCTGGATGTGCACAGTGGCTGAATCAGCCGTGGCACGCGAACCCCTTTCATTGACCGATACAGACTCCATGCTTCCAGTAACGTCTTCTGTTCGCGCACGAAGTTGACCTCGTGCCGCAGCAAGCGCCGGACTTTCTTGAAGGTATCGGGAATCAGGTGCGCAGGGAACCCGTAATTGCGGTGGCGGTCCCCGAAGTATTGAGCCAGTCCCCGCAGATATTCCATGTCCTCTGCAAAGTACTCCGGGATGTGAGGCTTCAAGACTTTGAAGACACCGCGTTCACGCTTTCCACTGCCCGGGTCACGCCAGGTGAAGCGCACCACCGCACTGACACTGGCCTCCGAGAGGATAGCCAGCGCGATGCGAACGGCGTATTTCTCGGCCTGTGGCCCCAACTCTTGTCGAATGATCGCGACTACGTCCTCGGGCCGGACATCACGAATTCCATTTTCCAGACGCGCGAGTGCATTTCGCAGCGCAGGACGGAGGTTCCGGTTGCGTGCTACAACTTGCCCGAGTTTCTGCAGGCCGGGTACTTTCGCGATCAGCCGCAGCAAGCGCACTTCGGCGGAAGTTTTCAACGGAAGCTCAAGTTGCTCCAGCAGTTTCGGCGCAAGCCGCGCGGGCGAGAGCCGCGTCACCACGAACATCATGGCATCCCGAACTGGTGGACGCCACTTCACATACGCCTGTGGAACCAACCTCTCCACCGGAACAATCTCGTCGACGATCCATCTCGCCATCGCGTCCCGCAAAGCCCCGCCCGCCGGACTTCGCAGCCCCGCTTCAATGGCACTGGTCTGCTCGGCGGCCGTGGCTTCTTTGGGCAGGAAATTTGCGAGGGCAGCGCGCAACTGTTTCGAAGTTAACCTTACCAAACCTTCAATGACGGACGGACCCAGCATAGGGTCACCTGCCCTTGTACACGATAGCCCAGCGCAATCGGCTGCACTGTGATTTGAGTCACCGAGCGAACGGTTTTTAAAAAAAGCACCAGCCGCATACGCTGAATCAGGGGTGTGGTGCACATTCGACTCCTGCCGCCCGCCTTTTTCATGGGAGGCGATCTCGTGTGCGAATAATACCTCCGACAGCGCAACGTTCAAACCGACTACTGTACGTGAACGATCCCGCGCAATTAAACTGCTCCGCCAGTGTTCGTCAGCGTTTGATT